>CACFTI010000031.1 GCA_902569115.1 uncultured Verrucomicrobiota bacterium
CCGAAACCTCAACCGAGCTGGATATTGGAGGAACCAAGCTTGCGATTTCTCAAACCACTGAATACCCCAACGATGGAAGAATTGAAGTTTCCCTTAATCCGCAAAAAACCGCTTCCTTCAAACTTCACCTCAGGATTCCCACTTGGGCAGGAGATCAGTTTGTACCAGGAAAGCTCTATCACTACCAAAATAAGACAACCCAGATGTGGAAGCTTTCAGTCAACGGCAAAAAAGTCTCAACCCAGACTAATCTTGGGTTTGCAACCATAGACCGTCAGTGGAAAAAAGGGGACAAAGTTATACTCGAATTACCTATGCCCTTACGCCTAAATCACTGTGACAAAAGGGTGGAAGAAAACAAACACCGCGTGGCTTTTACCCGTGGACCATTTGTGCTATGTGCCGAAGAAGCAGATAATGGCGGGTCCACCCAACGGTTCTATCTTGATGCAAAACCATCCGTTCAAAAAGTAAATTTATCAAAAGTTAACCTTCCTGCAGGATCCTTCATCCAGGCTTCCACGCAATCAAATGCACTTACCCAATCAGGAAAAACCGAAAGAAGAAAACTTTCTCTTGTTCCATATTATGCTTGGAACAATCGTTCCCCCGGTTCGATGACCATTTGGTTTCCCACAACGCCAGAACTGGCCGTTTTTGATCCCCATCAACTTCCCAAAGAAAGCATTTTTTCTGACATCAAAGCTTCTCATACTTCAGATCTCGATACCGTATCTGCAATAGGTGACGGCAAAGAACCAAGATGGTCCAGTGGCAAAGATGTTCCCCGCTGGACGAGTAGACCCCAACTTGGAACCAGTCAGTGGGTCGAAGCTAAATTTCCTGAACCAAAGAAAATTCGCGATATTGGAGTCTACTGGATGCAAGACCAACAGGATGTTAAGTTTCCAAAGGCATGGTCTCTTGAAGTCCGTAAAAATGGAAAGTGGCAACCTTTCGAACTCTATGTCACCGATCGATATGACAACCGGGCAAATCAATATAATGTGGTACACCCGGCTTCACCCCTAACCTGCGATGCTATTCGGATCAACATGCAAGCACAGGAACAAGCGGCGGTTGGAATATTGGAAGTTAAAGTCGCGTTTGAATAGGAGTTTCCATTAATTCATGATGGAAAGATTCCTTATTTGTCTATTACTCTTTTGGCTTAATCCATCACGATCCACTGCAAATTCAGGACCACAAACGGATGACTTGTGCAAGAGGCTCGAGCAATCCATTCAGGGTAAAAAGCACGGGTTTCTAGCCGGTAACCTCGCATATTATGTAGGTGGCTTCCATGCAAGCTGGAAGCCAATCGAGGATGAGACTCTAGGGCTGACTCACCCTTTTTATCATGATCTAAGAAGTCGCGGAGTTGGTATGGTTGAAAGTCAGATTGATGGAACGGAGCACACAGGTGTAGGGAATGACTATCGAGGTTGGGAATTCTATAAAGATACTCGCGTTCTGTATGGCAGTGTCCGTATCGGAGACAAAGTGCACAAGCATCCCGTACCTACAAAAATGATTTGGAGACCTGACAAAATGGTTTGCGAATACCAAATTGAAGGAGTGAAAATCCGAGAAGAAAAATTTATCGGAACCAATGACGCAGCTGCTTCCATCATCACATCTTCTGAACCCGTAATTCTTCAATTTACGGGGCACAGTTTTTATGTACGCCATAGTGTTTCTTCATCTGCCAAGATTAAGTATAATACAGACAGGAATGTTTTATTAATCAAGGAAGGTGGCACCGTAACCTCTAAGCCCGATCCAGATGGGCCAGATCGAGTGGGCCCGTGCGTATACCAAGGCATGACAACCGCCCTCTCCTCTTCGAGAGACTTTTCCAAAACCCTTGCCCTAAGTACTGGGGCTAAAGGTGAAAAAAAATATTTTTTTGAAATTCCCTGCGATCACAACGGAGTCACAGTGTCGTGGGCTATGCACGATAATGAAAATACCGCATTAAAGGGTGCACAAGACATCATCAATAAGAATTCGCAGATGCTGCTCGATAAAACGATTGAAATGAATCAACTGCTCAGTGAGCAAATCCCACAGTTCCGTTGCAGTGATCCAAAATTTGAAGACATCTATTATTATCTTTGGTCCATCTACCTTATGTATTACATAGATGTGCAACAAGGTTGGGAAATGGAGAATCATACCCAGTCAGCAGTTAACAACTTCCTGGGGATTCATCGCTACGATGCCTGTTTTCAGATTAAAGTGGGGGCTTGGACAAGAGACAAAGCTCGTTTCGCATACGGCAATGTTCTCACCTGGAAACATCTTGTAGAAAATAACCGTTTCCGAGAACTCCCAAACGGACTGATCCTACTCTCCGACAACAAGGGTACCACTTGGCACTCGGGTGCCTATGGTGGCGAACTGGCAGAGCATGTTTTAGGAGCTTGGCAAATCTATCAGCACACAGGTGACCGTGCCTTCATCCGAAAGTGCTACGATGGATATTTTAAAAAAGTTTTTTGGAAAAAACTACTGGGTTTTGCGATGAATGATTTCGAAGTTCTTGAGGTCCTGAAGAAAATGGCAGAGATCTCTGACTTCCCTCAGGATGTGGAACATTGGGAAAAAATAATGCGGCATGATCCGAAGCATATTCGATTAATGTTTGATCAAAGATGGGAAGCTAATGGGCACGAAAACTTTTTTATGGGTCCCAAGGACGGCAAACTTCATACCAATGCTTTTTGGGCAATGCGTTCGCAAAACTTTCCTCGTGAATATGCTGGTAAAATGATTCATGCATGGGCTTTGAATAAAGATCGTGGCTTTTATGGTGAGTTTTTCCCCCTAGCTATGTCCAAGCAATCTATGGAAAAATTTGCATCACCAGATGATAATGCTTTTGGCTACACTCCTGACACCGCTTATTTCACCTTGGACGGAATGTTCAAGCAAGGCTTCCCCAAGATTGCATCTGAACTAAGTGTAAATCACCTTAAAAATTACAACTATCATGAAAAGTGGGGAATCCCTGTCGCACCGGAAGCTTACCGCAGGGATCTAGAACTTTTTGGCGATCAATATTCGAATTTTAACGCCGGAAAAATTCTCCTATTTTTGGAAGGGTTTGCCGGACTCTCATACTCTTTACCTGAAAATACTTTATCGATCAGGGATTCTCTACCGCTCGAATGGGATTGGATGGAAGTGGATATTCCCATCGCGGATCATTCAGGCTGGACCAACATACGAATTGAGAGAAAAAAAGGTTTTTTTGGAGACATGCAAAAGAAAATATCTGTCGAGGGAAGTCCTTTGCCTGTAAGAATTGAAACATGGCTCGATGAAATGGAAGCTTCAGGTAAACCCTCTTTTCGAGGGGCAAAATTTATCGAGGGTAAAACAGCACGACCTAACTCTTTGACATTTTACACCGATGTTTCCGTCAATTCCTGTTCAGTTTCCATACCTTTAAAATGACCTTTCGCCTTCTTACTTTTTTTATACTTGGGTTATTTCATCAAGCTCTATCCAAAGAAAATCGACCGAATATTATCTTTGTTCTCGCCGATGATCTTGGCTGGGCGGAACTCGGTTGCTATGGAAATACTTTTCATGAGACTCCACACCTTGATCAACTTGCGAAAGAAGGAGTCCGTTTCACTCATGCTTATGCGGCTGCTCCCGTGTGCTCGCCGTATCGGGCGGCTTTACTAACTGGTCAACACCCGGCCCGTGTGGGTATCCTGGATTACCTGCGGCCCAACTCTTCCAACGCATTACCTGTCAGTCAGGTCACCCTGCCAAAGATGCTTCGCCACAATGGATACTCAACAGGAATGGTGGGTAAATGGCACCTTACCGGTTATAAATATCAAAATGCCCAGTTCGAAATAAGGCCCAAGGATCATGGCTTCTCCTGGAATATTGGAAGTGAAATCAAAGGGGTAGGAAATGGGGCAAATTTTTGGCCTTATGTTTTTCGAACTCAACCCATCTCATGGATAGATCTGCCAAAAAACAGACTGGGGGAAAATGAATACCTCACTGACCGTTTAAACTTCGAGGCCGTTGAATTCGTAGAAAGAAATAAAGATAAACCTTTCTTTCTCTATCTTAGTCATTACGCACCTCACACCATTCTGAACGGACGTCCCGACTTGGTGGCAAAATACCGGAGGAAAAAATCTCCCGGAAAAAGTAAAAGGACCAACTGTTACCTCTGCAAAGATGCAGGTCTTGATGTCGAGCACTGTGAACATTGGTCTGAAAATCACAATCCACATTTAGGGGCGATGCTTGAAAGCATTGACGACGGGATTGGTCTCTTAACGAGAAAACTCGACGACCTCGGGATTTCAGATAATACCATATTCATTTTTTCAAGTGATAATGGGGGAGAAACCAATGTCACCAGCAACGAACCGCTGAGAGGAGGAAAAAGTCAGCTATACGAGGGAGGAATCAGGGTGCCATTGATTGTGCGATGGCCCAGAGGAAAAGTTCCATCCGGCGAAAGCTGCTCGCAACCAGTTGTAAATCACGACTTCTACCCCACTCTTCTTGAAGCTGCCAGAATTGAACCAGATTCAAAGCAAAAGTTAGACGGTATTTCAATTCTATCCACCTGGCAAAATCCAGCAAAGCCAACCAAGCGCGATTCTTTACATTGGCATTACCCATTGGACCGACCCCATTTTCTTGGTGGAGTTTCCAGCGGGGCAATCCGTAAAAATGATTACAAATTAATTGAATATTTTGACCCGGCAAGGCCGCAAAAGTTTGAGCTTTTTAATCTAAAAAAAGACCCATCCGAAAAAAATGATTTATCTGGTGCAAATCCGAATCTTGTTAAGAAGCTTCACCAAGAACTTCTTTCCTGGCGTGAAAAAACCGGTGCACGAATTCCTTCACGCCCCCTGCTTACCGAAAGTAGAAATCTTTTGTGGGGGGAACATTTTTCCGCAGGACAAATAAGTCCCAATTGGTTTTTCCAAAAAGAATGGGAAGTTAAAAATGGAAGGCTTTTACGTAATCAAATTGCAGGAGATAACAAACGACTCTTTTACAAAGAACCTAATTTTAAAGACGCACTTCTACGATTTGAATTTCGTTTTGATGGAGCTGAGGATATTCGTTTGGTGACGGGTTCAAATGGTGGATACAACACCGTATTACATATACAAAAAAATCATTTTTTTATTCAGACTGCATATGATCCTGATGGCCCATTTTATCCCATGCGTCATGGTGAATGTGCATACAACTTCAAAGACGGAAAATGGTATGTGATGACGATTGAGTTTTTAGGGGACCAAGTAGTCGCACATCTTGATCACCAGAACATCGCTTTCGGCCAGCATCCAATTATTCAGAAAGAAAGGACCTACTTTGCCTTTCAAGTGGATCGAGCGGGTGCCTCATTTGATAATGTTCAGGTTTTTCAAGTAGGTCGCAATCCCCATAGAGATAAGAATCTCTCGCTTTTTGGCTCAGAAAAGGAGAATCCTTCCATTCAGAGAACCCCCAAAGAAGAGTACCAAATTCTCAAGCAGAATCTTCATGCAAAATTGCATATGACCGACCCGACCTATCGAGCACTGGTCGAACAAGTCGACCTCCTTGATCAGGAGAAAGTAGAAAAATTTCCGGAAGTTTTTACTTCTCACAAAGCATTTCAAAAGAAAACACAGGCTCTTCGTAAGAAACTTCATAAAGAAGATCCAAAATACAAAGAAATGCTATTTGCCACCTTTCGGGCAAAACGGGCATTGGATGAATTTCTAATAGGTAAAAATCCAGAAATTGAAGGACTTCCTGAAGCTCGCTCCAAGGCTGTGCTCGAAGAGACTCGTATAATGTTTAGCAGCCATCCCGAATATGTCAGGCTGGTCGAACATTTTGAAGATGTTCAACAAGCACTCGAATCGCAATATCCTCAACTTTTTATAACCAATCAAGAAATCACCCAAAAACGAAATCAGGCAAGAGAGCAAGTCAAAGAAAAGCCTGATTTTAAAAAACTTACGAAGAAACGTTCCGACGCTTACAATGCACAACAAAACTATCTTTACCAAAAGAACAAAAAGTTAGTTTCTCTCAAAAATCTTTCAAAATAGTTCAAAAGCTCCTATGAGCATGGATTGAAAATTGCATGTCTCCTCCCCCCACGATAAAAGCAAAGAAACCATGGACATCATTGAAAAAAATCAACAACGGATCAATCAACTAGCCACCCAAAGCCCCCATCTTGCCAAACAAGTTCAGGAGTTGGACTGGAGCGAGCTAGAATCAGCCTTGGAGGAATGCATCTTTACTCAAGACGAAATTGGATTACCGAAGGATTATCGTCCTGCTACTTATTTCCCGTTACTTCCGGAATCTGCTGAACAGAACGACCTCTATAAAAAAGCTTACCAGCATGGCGAAAGCCTGATTCGGGCGGGTAAAACCGCTGCATTCACTGTGGCAGGCGGACAGGGTACTCGACTTGGCTATGATGGACCCAAAGGGACCTTACCGGTCACCCCCATCAAGAAAAAGACACTCTTTCAACTATTTGCTGAGCAAATTCTAGGACTCTCCGAAAAATATGAAGTAACCATTCCATGGTACATCATGTGCAGTCCTTTAAATCTTAATGCCACGGTCTCCCACTTTAAGAAAAATAATTTTTACGGGCTTGGTGAAGAAAACCTCCGCTTTTTCGCTCAAGGAGTCATGCCCGCGACCGATTTCGAAGGTAACCTGCTCCTCGCATCGAAGGATAGTCTAGCCTTATCCCCAAACGGACATGGAGGCTCCCTCAAAGCTTTAATTGATTCCGGATCCATGGCCGATATGGCGGAAAGAGGGATTGAACATGTCTCCTATTTTCAGGTCGATAATCCATTGGTGACCATTCTCAACCCTTTATTTATCGGACTACATGACCTCCAAAACTCAGATATGTCGAGCCGTTCCCTTACCAAAACCGGGCCGTTTGAAAAATTGGGGAATTTTGTTTCGATTGGCGATCGCGTTACCATAATCGAATACTCGGATCTTCCTGAAGAAAAGGCTCTCGAAAAGGACAGTGATGGTCGAATAAAATATCGTGCGGGAAGTCCCGCCATCCATGTTCTGCGGCGCGACTTCATTGAACAATTTGCCAGTGGCGAAATGAAACTGCCTTATCATCGGGCTGAAAAAAAGGTCTCTTTCATCAATGACAAGGGCGATCTGGTCGAGCCAGAAGAACCAAATGCGGTGAAATTTGAAACCTTTGTTTTCGATGCCCTGCCAATGGCTAAAAATCCATTAATTCTCGAAGCTGACAGGCGGGAAGAGTTTTCCCCAGTAAAGAATAAGACGGGAGTTGATTCGTTGGAAAGCTCTATGGAAGACCTGAATAAAAGAGCTCATAGATGGCTCGCACAGTACAACCTATCTATCCCTGAAAGTTCCACGATTGAAATATGTCCCCGCTCCTACCCATCGATTTTGGATATTGAAAAAATCGACCATCTGGAACGGGATTTAACGAAAGATCAAATCTACTTAACCAAACACGCCTAATGAAAACTTTTTTGTATTTCTCTTTTTCTCTTTTCCTCGCATTTTCTGGAAAAGCCCAAAAAGTAGATCCTACCTATAAGCAGGTATCCTATGGAGCACATGAGGATATGACCCTGAACTTTTGGAAAATTGAATCCCAAAACCCAACTCCTCTGCTTGTGCATATCCATGGAGGAGGCTGGTTGGGCGGAAAGAAAAATGAAACTGTGGCTCCCAATCTCTTAAAAAATGGATACAGCTATGCCTCTATTGACTATCGTCTTGCTGGGGTAGAACTCCTTCCCGCTGCCGTACATGACGCAGCCAGAGCGATTCAATTTTTAAGAACGAAAGCAAGTGATTGGAATTTTGACCCAAACCGCATTGCGGTTACCGGAGGTTCCGCAGGGGCTGCGTCCAGCCTGTGGCTTGCTTATCACGATGATTTGGCTGACCCCAAAAGCAAGGATCCAGTCCTTCGGCAATCATCGCGGGTTTGCGGAGCTGTTGCCATGGGCGGGCAAACAACTCTTGATCCATTTCTTCTTGAAAAAAAGATTGGTCCTGCGTGCACTCAACATGGAATGATTTGGAAAACTGTTGGTGCTAAAAGTCTTGAAGATCTCATGGAAAACTGGGGTAAATACAAAGCACTTTCATTGGAATGCTCTCCCATAACCCATGTTTCCAAGGATGATCCTCCCGTTTTTCTAAACTATGGAAAACCATCTCCAGTCCCCGTAATCAAGGGGGACGGCATTCATCACGCTGGCTTTGGTCGTCTCCTCAAGAAAAAATGCGAAGCAGTTGGAATCTCCTGCCATCTACAAGTCAAAGAACACGAGTCTCTTTCATTCACCAGTGAGCAATTTCTACAAAGATTATTTTTCGATAGATAAAAGTATACCTCTTTTACTTATCGTACTTTTTGGCCCAAAGCTTTTTGTACCTATTGAATTAAACTTCTAACAGGAGATAAATTAGGCTTTTAGAATATTAACCATAGATTAGAGTATATTCTCGCTTACTCCTGTAAATTCCTTCTATCCAATATGAAATTACTAAAGACTATCATTGCACTTCTCATTCTGCCCATCTGCTTTGCATTAGGTAATTACTTTGTTCCTCCGGTTGCGAAACCGGTTGTTGATTCATCAACCGGATTACAAGTACCTCCAGGTTTCGAAGTCGACTTGGTATACGAAGTGGATAAGTCAAAATTCGGTTCATGGATAGCCATGGCTTTTGATAATAAAGGACGGCTTACCGTCTCCGATCAGCAAAAAGCAGGTACTTTCATTTTAGATATCCCACAACGCGGGAAAAAACTAGATGAAAGCAAAATCAGGAAGCTGAATGTTGCTTCTTCCCTTTATGGTATGCTCTACGCGTTCGACCATCTTTACATGATGGGTAACCGTCAACTCACCCGTGCTAAGGTTCTGCCCGACGGTACACTTGGGCCTACTGAGTTTCTCGCAGAGATGGCAGGCGGTGGAGAACACGGTCCTCACTCCATCATCGTTTCTCCCGACGGCAAAAGCATTTATGTAATTGCGGGCAATGCAACGCAGGCTCCTAAATTCGAAAGCTCCAGAATTCGCACGAACTGGAAAGATGATGTCCTCTTGCAAAATTATGCCTACGGTCATATGTCGCAAGGAAAAGCTCCAGGTGGATGGGTCATGAAGATGAGTCCAGATGGTAAAGATCGTGAAATGCTCAATATGGGCTACAGAAACCCTTGCGATTTTGCCCTAAACCGTGACGGTGAACTTTTTGTATACGATGCCGACATGGAATGGGACATTGGAGCTCCATGGTACAGACCCACCCGCATCAATCATGCCATCTCAGGCGGTGAGAGCGGCTGGAGGGCAACATCCAAGAAATGGAGAAAATATTTTCCAGATACAGTTGGATCAGTTGTCGATATAGGCCCTGGTTGCCCGACGGGTGTGATCGCAGGCACCAAGGCTAAATTCCCGACGCACTATCGGGACGCCTTGTTTATTTGTGATTGGACCTTTGCCACCATGTACTCCATCCACTTAAAGCCAAATGGATCCTCTTACATTGGAGAAAAGAGAGAGTTTCTTTCCAACAACAACGGTTCCCTTTCCTTAACCGATGTGGATATCGGACCAGATGGTAACATGTATTTTTGTGTTGGCGGTCGAGGTGGCCAGTCCTACCTCTACCGCGTCACTTACACTGGCAACTCTTCCACCGAGTTATCCAAACTGGATACGACCAGTGAACATGCAAAAGCCCGTGCAACCCGTCACATGATCGAAAAATTTCATGGCAAGCCAAATCCAAAAGCTGTGGAAAAGGTATGGGATCACTTGGGTAGTGAAGATTATCATATCCGTTATGCTGCCCGTATTGCCATGGAATGGCAGGATCCCAAATCCTGGGCAAAAAAAGCTTACTCGGAAAAGAACGATATAGCGGCCATTCATGGATTACTTGGACTTGCCCGCTGCGATTTCAAGGGAAGTGCTAAACCAAGTATAGACAGACTTTTACAGATCGAATTCAAAGATTTAGACCGAACTGTCAAACTTGCTCTCCTTCGTACCTACTCAGTAATTATGAGTAGAAGCGGCATGCCCAGTCCAGACCAGGTCGAAGCCCTCGGCGAACAGCTCGACCCGTATTTCCCGGCAAATGACGACAATCTAAACGAAGAACTATGCCGTGTGCTTTGCTTCCTGAATCACCCTTCCGTGGTCAGAAAAACCGTAGCCTTGATGAAAACAACCAAGGCCAAAATTCCCGACTACGATGTTTCAATTATGAAAAGACATGCCGGTTATGGTGGTAAAATCCTAAGCACCATGAAAGAAGATGTGACTCCAAATGTTCTTAATATACATTTTCTCTTTTGTCTTAAGGATGTACGCAGTGGATGGACCATGGATTACCGAAAGTCATATCTTGGCGAACTCCAAACCCTCATGACCAAAAAGGGAGGGAATATGTTTACTGGGTACATCCAGAAAATACGGGAATCAGCCATTGCAGCCGTTCCGGAAAAAGACCGCATTTCACTTCAGTATTTAATGGGTGAAGTTAAAAGTGTGGATTTGTCCAAATTGCCCAAAGCGCAAGGCCCTGGTATCGCATGGACAGTGGATTCTGCATTAGATACCCTCAATAAAGAACCACTTTTAGGCAGAAGTTATATCAACGGTAAGAAAATGTTTTCTGCCGGTCTTTGCGTAGCATGCCACCGCTTTGGTGATGAAGGTGGAGGCGTAGGTCCGGATCTCACAAACCTCGCCAAACGTAGCGATTATAAATCAATTCTTGAATCCACTATCCATCCCAACATGGTAGTATCCGAACAATTCGAACAACATGAATTAACCATGAAGGACGGATCATTGGTTATGGGTCGAGTGGTTGCAGAAGAGAACGGTCAGTACTCAGTTGTGCAATCTGCACTTGATCCTCTGAAATTAACCAAAATCGATAAAACACAAGTTGCATCCAAGAAAGGATCTAAGTTGTCTATGATGCCGGGCGGCTTAATCAATGCAATGAACGCAGATGAGCTTAAGGATCTTATTGCTTATTTTGTATCAGGTGGTGATCGTAAACATAAGGTCTTCCGCCCTCTTAAAAAGCTTCAGGTTGAAATAATCAGTGCAATATATGGGGAAGCAGACAACCCGAAACGCCAAATGGATGTTCGTAAGGTTATTCAAAAACAACTTGATTCCTGGCAATACGACTTTGCCATGACCAATCAACTTGCGGGTAAAGATCCAGCCGGAGGCACAGTCAAAGTTCTTGACCTGAAATACAAACTTAATGGAAAAACCTACACCAAGAAAATTCGCGAAAACGGAACTGTTTCGTTTATCGAGTAATTGACTGTATTCATATTTTCGCTTCCCTAGTTTATAGACCTATACTTTCCCCTTTTGGGGAATAGTTCTATTTCTAAGTCATAAGTCATACTACGATTGCTTTGTAATCCCATCGAAAAGTTTGGAAATTGGATATACAAAATAAGAAGCAAAATTTTGGGTTTCTATGAAATTAGAAGTTAACGGGGTTAAATTCTTTTGATTTCTCCATCGATTCAAGAACTATCGGGTATTTAAATAAACCCTTTAAAAAATTATATTCTTTAATTTCTTTGACCAAAGTTGACGATAGAAATGTGCAATAATTGCATAATTCAACTATCTAGATGTTTTATTAAATAATCTATTGAATATTTTTCGTAGATCGTAAAATATTAGCAAATGAACGAAACATTATTTTTCAAAACATTTTTTCTTGTGGGAGGAATGCTTCTGATTACATCCATTGGTGCACGCATAAATAAGGCATACGAAACCACGATGGAAGCTGTTTTGACCATCGTTGGCAGCTTTTTGACCCTTTTCATTGTTTATTCATTGAGGCATGATTTCCCCACCAATCTCTTGGCTCTGACTGCTTTTTCATTTTGCATAGGATGGAGTATGGGGCCAACGATCACCATGTTTGGAGAAAGATTTAAGTTTCGCAAGTACAGTCAGAAAATCGGTCTTAAGAGCAAAGTGGTTGAAAAAAAGAAAAGTTTTTGGGGCAGTAACGAAAACAAAAAAACTGTGTATTACTACAAGGATTCTCCTGATAAAATTTTTGAATACGATTCTTCAGAAATGGTTGGGATTCGCAATAAATTCAAAAAAGAAATACTAGCTCAGGATAGCGATCCTTATTCGCAAAAATGGCAGAACAATATTTTCTTTGCTTTGGTCGCCACTACGCTTTCTGTGTTCATGACTGCAGCGATCGTTTATTTCTCAGACACGGATTTTGGATTTTTGGGGAGTTTTCTTTTTTTTGCTCTTCTGGGTCTAATCATAGTCCGCTTACTAAAAGCATGGGTGATTAAGGATAGTTCATTCAGTATGATACAGACGGGGATTGGTATAGTTATTTTTACCTTCTACCTTATTTATGATTTCAACCGTCTCGAAAAAGCAATGGCATATGGAGACGAGTCTTGGGGTACAGCTGTGGACCTTGCGGTAAATATATACCTTGATATTGTAAATCTTTTCCTGTTAATTTTGGAGGCTATGGCAGAAAATAATTAACTAATCTGCCGGAATGCTGTTGTCTACGCGAAACAGATTTTACCCTGTCATTCTTTGTTTCCTAATTAAAAAAAAGGCAAGGATGCTACATGAAATAAAAAGTCCGAGCAATGGACTTTCCACCCCGCTCACAAATTGCTCCTTCCAAATAATTTGAGTTTGCGTGCCAAGCTCAGGCATTCCATCAACAATAGGAATCTCTTTTTTTTCCTCTACACTGGTCAGCCAAAAGGCAACCCTTGCCCCATCTTTTAACCAAACTCCAATTCCAATTAAGAGCGGAAGCAGCGAGATTAGAATATGCCTCGGGCTCAAAGCATTTAACTATTCAAAAGGTCGGATTCAAATTACAACCTCGAATGGGCACCGTCACAAAAGGCACCATTGGCTGAGTGTTTACAATTACAGAGGGCAACATTTTTAGCTTCCTCAATAACGACTTTCTGAGGTTGGAAGGACGAACCTTGATGGGAACCATCGCAAAATGGCTGCTTTGCTGATTTCCCGCAGGAACACCACCAATACTCCCCGGCTTCAAGCTTCATAACTGCGGGCATCTTTTCGGCAATCACTGGTTTTTGTTCGTTAGAGTCGTTTTCCTGATTTTCAGACATAATAAAAAAAGTAAGGTTATTTGTTATTCTACACTATGTTTATGCTGCTTACTTGAGCAAATTCTTAATCTGGTTTTTCCAGACAAGATGAAATGAAATTAATCCCAATGGAATCTCGCCGACATCCTTTGCATTCACAGTGTAAGCGGAACTTTGTATGCCGATCAATTTTCCATCCTTTAAAATCGCCCCCCCACTGGATCCTATACGATAATATCCCTTGGCTAAGTATTGGAAACCACTAGCCGTTTGAGCAACTCCAACAACTTCCACTGGATTAATCAAAAAAAACGGATCTGCTGGTTTATGTGGAAAGTTATAGTGACATAAGTAAAAAGTTTCCCCCTTTTTAATGGTTGGCTTTTCAGAAGAGTAAAAATCTATAAAAGGGAAACTTTTATTACCCTCTGATTTGATCTTAAAGAGAGCTACATCTCTTCCATTAATAAATCGTGAACCAGCCAATCGTAATAACTTTCCACGGTAATAATTCTCTTTAAATAATGCATCCTCGCGGTCAGAAAAAGTTGTGGAATGCAGATGGACTTGACCCTGCGGAAGATTTTTCCCATTCCCACGAAAACTGATTCGAAAATCCTCAGAGTAATTTCCATCTTTCCCTATCCATGCGATATGTGCAGCTGAAAGAACATGCCCTTGAGGAGACACCACAACCCCCTGCCCGCGACTTTTAACTTTCTTACCGCTAGCCTCGACCAATACAAAAGGTTTGGGTTCCATGGAGGCAAGATTTTCAAGATTGCCCAACTCTACCGCAGGTTTTTTTGCTTCGGCAAAATTGATGCCAGGTAGAAGCAACAGACTTGAAATGTAAAATCTTAAAATTTGTAAGAAGCTCATAAGTTTAGAATGACCAGAATAGCTTTTAAAAAAGATACGGGGATTTATATTCCGAAGTCTAATCCTAATATTGGGATTCTGGATTATTTTTTGGGGGACTCTTTTTCGTTCGCGGAACCAGGCGATTTGACGCAAATCTTGTATATTCCCCAGGAGCAAAAACTACTGCAAAGAAGTATCATCAAGCAGGAACTCCAGCCTTTCCTTGCTGATAGCCAGCTAAAAAAGTAATCCAAATGGTTTCCTGTCTCCCAAGCAAATGATCCTCGTGAAGTAAGAACCAGAGAGGAAAGCAAAAAAATAGAAAGGTTGATTAAAACGATACCCTGAATGATTCTCTTTCGGTTTTCTGTTTCCATCACGAAAGAGTATTTCTAAACTCAAACCCAATAAAGAATATTCTGATTGCTTTTGGTATTTTAGAAAGGAAAGAACCTTAAAATGAAGATTGAACCCTTTTCCCACACATTTGCTTCGTAAGCAAAAGTCCTAACAAAAAACGCACCCCGTAATCAGAAGTGCGTTTTTAAACTCCGATATAGATCGGAAAAAAGTGAAGAAAATTCGATTACTCGATATTTGCACCAACCACGGATGCCATTTGCATCATGTTGATCGTCTCACCTTCTTTAAGGTTTCGTAAATCAGTAACCTTACCAGTTTTGCTTGTGGTGTGAGTATTCTTGAAAATTGTGAGAAGCTTAGCATCCGCAACAATGAATTTTCCCGCATTCTCAGGTTTTCCATTTTCAGTCTTAGTCTGCAATTTGTTCGACTTAATGTATTCCCAAAGTTTCTGCGTAATTTCTGTTCTTGGAAGTTCGCTTGCTCCTAGAAATGCGGATAATTCGCTCTTTAATTTGACGGGTTTACTCAGACCTTTTGCTTCTGCCATTTTGATTCCTTTTTGTTTGTTAATTTAAGATTATGACCACGACATAATTAGTCCTGATCGAGTGTAAAGTAATATGGATTATTTTGATCTGAAGATTTATGAATACAATCAAATAGAATTATTGTTAATAACTCCTTATGGGGCACAAATTACGCAAACGGAAGTGAATGCAACCTGTACATTTTTACCAAGGGCGGTTAGCCTTATATTCAGCCAACAGATTTGCAAATGACTGCATCTTGTAGGCATTTATTGCGTAAGTCTCGACCCTACCCTCTTGGAGGAGCTTCGCCTCGCCGCAGGTGTAGCAAATCATCAGAAAAATTTCCTCTGCACCATAATTCCACCCAATTGCAAAGTCGGGATGAAAGGGGCCGCAATCCTTTGGTGGCACATCTGGACTAAGCAGACTGAATCCACTTTCGTTAAAAAGTAAGTTCATCAATTGATCCCTTGTGCCTCCAACGGCTTTAACTTTTTTATCGTAAAACCAATGGCCCAGAATTTGCATTACATCATCCCTTCTCTTTTCCTTCTCGAAAGAAGGGTTTTCGCGAAGTGGATGAGGAAGCCCCTCATAAACAAATAAATCATTAGTCTTTTTGAGAGATTGGAAAACTGATTCCTGACAACCAGCAACCAGAAGTATGAATGCCAGATGTGAGATGAAATTTTTTATTTTCAGGGCAGAGTAGTTTTACTTCAAAGGCGTGACCTTAATGTTTCTAAACCATACAGGTTGCCCGTGATACTGAAGTCCAAAATGACCCCTGCGTGGTAGATCCTTGAGGGCTGTTTTAAATTTGTTCTTTGAACCGTCAGGGTTTTTATTTGGCTCTTTCCAGTCGTCAATATTAACATCAATCACCTGCTTACCATTAACCTTCGCTTTCATTATAGGTCCCTTGCAGGTTAATTCCATTACATTCCATTCACCATCCGGTTTTCCCGCTGCCACCATTGGCTCTTTCGCATCATAGAGGGAACCAACAATGTGTTTACCTTTGTACAAACCAGGAGAGGCGATCTGAATTTCAAATCCTCCCTGCACTGCATTTTGGGGATCCGTCCGAAAGAAAAGACCACTGTTGGCTTTGGTTGATGTCTTATATTCAAGAGAGATGGTGAAATCTCCAAATTTTCTTTTGGACCAAATAATTCCACCCGGTGTTTCCGAAATAGAGAGAACCCCTTTTTCCAAAACCCAATGCTTGTTTAAATTAATCTCCTCCGGCGTTAGTAAATTAATATCCTTCTTCGCCATACAAATGGAAGAAAAGGTCAGGCAAGCTGCTATGATGAATAAATTCTTAACGGATAGATTTTTCATATAAATAAGTAAGGGTTCATTGGTTGAATGTGTAAAAGAAAAGACGACTCTTGAACTAAGATTGTTTAATTAAAAATTCGATTAAATTTTTTGATTTGAAGAAGGCATCTGTTACTTGATGCCTGGCACCGGGCACAATCTCCACCTCTACCTTTCCTCCCAGCTTTTGATACCTCTCCTGAACCAAACCACTATTTTCCGCAAGCGGAACGACTTGGTCAGAATCTCCATGAACGATATACATGGGAACTTTGCTTTTTGCCATTCTTCCCAGATGGTTAATTGGGTTATATTCTTCTATCTTTTCGATGAAAGCTTTTTCATCCATCCCAAAATCATGCAGAGTAGTGCTGAAGTTTCTCTTCATCGGCCAGCTCCTTAAATTTTGCACTGGATAAATACCGGCATACCCACCGAGCATATTGGGATTTCTCACTGCCCAGCTTAACATCATAAGGCCGCCCCTACTTTGTCCAAGGAGCACTGGTTTCTTGGAATACCCACGCCTTACCATTGCATTGTAAAAATCTGAGAACCTGGAAATGCTTGCTGGTGATCCTCGTACTTCTCCCTGATCACAACCGGCAAAACTAATTCTCTTTTCAAGAAGTTTATCAATATACCAACTGTGCGATGGGTCAGGATGATGAGGTAAAGTGGGAGCATACCATACCCAGGGTTTTTCCTTAGCTGTTGAGTTGCCATCCAAAACAAAGCACTTGGACTGACCAATGTTGAACTCTTCAGGGCTGTAGGTGAGCCGATGTCCGTGGAGGGACATGGCTAGAAGAAAAAAGAACGGGGTGTATTTGTTTAGCATATAAATTCTACCTAGTTGCCATTAACCGCAAACGCACGAAAGCGACAGGCATAACCGCTTGACTGATCATTTTTTCGATTGGTTGTACGCAATGTCAAAAGATGCTTTCCGTCAGGTAGTTCTTTTTCAAGCATGTAAATCCAAGGAATATGGAGACCCTTGCTCCACTTGGTAAATTGATCAAGTGACTTCCATTCACCATCATCAACTTTCCACTCAATAATTCCAACATCCGGACCGGCTACCATCGGAAGACCGATCGCAGTGCCAGAAAACTCTACAGATAATTCAGCATTGGGTTTCAGGGCTTCCAGGTAGTCAATCCCCACATCATGCTTCCGTACCCTACCTTTTCCAGTACCCATCCAATTTTTAACTACCTTCCATCCACTCTTGATTTTTGCGGTATTAATGGATTGGAAATGACCGCGACCATAAGAGTAATCGTTATATCTTCTGGCACCAAGATGCGGAACCAAAGACCGAGCGACTAGTTCCTTCCACGCATGATCAAACAAACGGTCGATCATTTCACCATACGCCTTATGACCGATAGGCTTAGGGTGGCATCCGCCAAATTGTTGAGGTGGAATCTCTCCGCTATCAAACCACTTTGTTACCTGTCTTGCCTGATCAATCGCATTGATTCCATACTGCAAAGAAATTCGATCGAGGGCTGCAATTTGCCAGGGTGTAATCCCTTTTCGGTAAGACTCCACATAGGGCATATCATAAAGATACTGAGCCACGATATCGATGTGAGGATTATGTCGGCGGGACTGCAAAATGATACCTTCGACAGCTTTCACAATATCATCACGGGTACGGGAATTGTGAAGTTCATTCACGGCGGATTCTATAAACAGTAGATCCACTTTCCCCTTCGACAAAATATCTCGCCCTAAACGAAAGGCACCATAGGTCGAATCAGTTGATCCGATCCCGGCGTAAACAAAATCAAATTCAGTCTGTGGAAATCTTTTTTTCAATGAATCAGACACATGCAGGCGCCAACCGGGTGACTCAGTGATCGAACCTCCAAGAAAGCCCACTCTCCCTTTTTTCTTTTTAGTAAATACATGGCGGGAATTATTGAGACCAGATCGTAGATAGATTGGATATTCATTCGAAAAATCACTGTATTTTCGAATGAAGTGGTATCCAACATGAGGATATTTGACATCAAAATGGTGTCCATTGGCCCGACTTCCCTTATCAATTGAAATCACATAGAAGAAGGGATGCCCCTGCTTTTCGAGGCGTTCCTTTAGGATATAGGTATTTTCCTTGGGCGGCACGATGGCATCATCTTCAGTGATGATATGCATAATCGGAATTCTCGCATCAACAATTGGTTGTAAATTATCAATCGGATTGTCTCGGTAAGACATAGCTTCCTCTTCATTTTTAAAGCCATATTCATCAATCACCCGTTTCCACTCCCCTTGGGCCCCTTTACCAACTCCCTTCCCTCCGGGCCAGCTTTTGAAATCACACACCGGAGTATCATTATACATACAAGCCACCGTTTCAGGATAAGCTTTTGCCCATCGGTACACATAAAGCCCTCCCCTACTCACTCCTTCAAGAACAACTTTCTTATTCAATCCATGCTTCCCCGTGAGAAGGGTATAAAACTGCTCCCAAACTTTCAGTGCTTGAGGACTTCCCAGTCTTCGACCCGCATTGATGTAAGCAACATGATATCCATCCGCTAACAACATTTCATCAATTTCAGTATGAAAAGTGGGGAACCTTGCACGCCAGACCCAGGGTGTTTCTTTGGCAGGCTCTTTCGGTTCCACCACAAAAGCTTCATAATCCCCAACTTTGAAGACTGTCTTTTTAAATCCCTTCCAGTCGGATTGTTTTCCAATAAACTGAGCATTAACAAGTGAGCTCAATCCGACAATTGAAACGAATGAGAGAAGTAAAAATAAACGGGAGTGTTTCATACTAGTTCTAGGTGGATTATTTATTTTATTTTTTGGTTCTTGAAGGATTTCCATTCACCGGGTCTTCCGGCTTCGACCAGATAATGTCCCTTTTCAAAAACTTTTGGACGGAAACTTTTCCCGTTCACTCTTCGAGCGTAAACCAATTCACCTGAAGCTTCTTTGCTCACACGGACAATGAAATTTTTATGCTTCATCCTGATTTCAGGCAAATAACCTATGGGCTTCCGATTATATTGCTGATCCACGGAAACGGTGATTGGCCAACCTTGGTGGGTTTTGTATTTGGAAAAGTCTGCACCCATCTCTTGATAGATTGGCCAGCTTTCAAGTGTGATCTTTTGTTGCTCCTTGTGGAATTTAACAATCCCATATCCAGATGCGGTATTGTTTAACTTATCAAGCATGGTCTGCGGACCATCCTTGATTCGCTCAGGGAATTGCTTGTCCATCCGATTAGCCGCCGCCCAGACATTGATTTTATTATGAAAGCCATCAAGAAACTCACCGGTATAGTCCGGCGAATTGGGTCGGCGATTTTTGCCCGCTTCCTTTGGTGCCCACAACCTCGGATATCCATTATAAATCCCGGCACCCGCAAAAGAAAAACCCGCATCATTCCAATCATCCACTCCATGATGAACCACCGTGGCGAGGTGTTGATCTCCATGAATCATGATCGCGTGTCCCTTTCTTGCTAATTCAATCGCCCGTTTACGCCCCGACTGTGGCCAACCATTGGAGTCCAGATCGGCAATCAATATATTATCTTCACTCCCTCCTCCATGGTGTGTGGCAACGGCACAAAATGGAGACTGGGAAAGTATTGCCTTCATCGATGCATCTCGATAATCGCCAGCCCACTCTTCCAGAAATTTCTCCTGTCTTTCTCCCAGTAAATGTAAACCTGGTTTGTCCAATAACATGGGATCAAGGTTTGGATCGCGAACATGATCCACTCGTCCCTTATGTGTTTTCTTATTAACTGCCTGAGCTGGACCAGACTTAAATTTGCGATCTTCGAGCACCGCCATGCTTATTCCTCCATAGTTAAAATCAGTGTAATAAACTCCAATATTTTGGAGGACGGGAGTCGGATCGTATGAATCTGGTAAATTGGAAACTTGGGTGCGTTCAACCATTCGAACCCATTCCGGATGCATTTCATATCCACCGTCGCTTCCCTTGTTGCCACCTTCGGGAACGGGCCCCCCTCCTAATCCCCAAATATTTCCATGATACACATCATGGTCATCCGGAATCACGATGGATGGTCGATCCTTCATCGCATCCCGGAAACTCCATCCAAAAATCCAGTATTTCTGTAAGTAGTTAAGGGAAGCACGTGGAACATCTGCCAACTTATAAGCCCGTACGATCCCGTATCCTCCATTGCCCTCATAAAGTTGATCACCAGCGAAAAATAAAATGTCGGGATCTTGGGCTATTACATTTTGTTGCAAATAATGATTCGGGAAGGCCCCATCCTTCATACATGACATAGCCGCGAGCTTGATCATGTTGTTTTCCTTTGGGTCTTTGCGAATCGCACCTTTCCACTCTCCGGTTTTATCTCCGTCCTTTAGGACAACCCTGTATGGAGTTTCTTGTTTGTCGTCCCAGTTTTCTATCCGAAAATGGGCCGTGCTCGCATATTCATGAATAGCTGAACTTTGTACCCGTTTCCATTTTCCCTCATTCAAAAGTTCGAGATGGGCTTTTTCCTTACTCTCTCCCATTGGTGCCACCTGTGCCGTCATTTTCATAACCCCCCGATGCAATGTATATTGAGTCCATAGAATAGGACCAAAGATTTGATTCGAATTCTCTTTCACTTTGTTTCCTGAAATTTGCCAGTCGAGGAAAGTTACATCCGTTTGAAATTCCTTAAGATCAGCAGGAATGGCAGGGGCATGATTATTTTGTGCATAATCTGCAAACAAGGTGAGATTTCCGAGTAATCCTTTTTTCGATCGTACCGATTTTTTAATAAATAGGGGACCCGAACTCTTAACCTCGTTGCTACGGTTAGTGGCTTCTAGGATAAACTCAAAACCATTCCCTTTATGTTCTACTGTAAGGCTTAATTGAAGATCTTCCATAACGGACTTGGGCAAAGAAAATTTGCTTTCAATACCTGGACCAAAAAGTTTCCCCGCGGATGTTACTCCTACCAGATACCCCGAGCTTTGAAATAAATTGGACCGGTATTCCTCCGGCATCGCACCTACCACTCCAAATTTAAACCCAGCCCGTTTAATTTTTTGGGGATTAACATCTATAAAACTTAATTGGACCGATTGAGAAAAACTTCCTGATTCAGGTTTTAATTGATGGGTGAGCAAATGGATGTCGTGGGTTTTACCAACTTTACTAATCATCACCTCCATCTTCCCCATCTTCAATTGCCAGTCCATTTGAGGATTAGGCCACAACTCGTTACTTATATAGGGACGCGTTACATCATTTCTCAGATTGGATTTATAACTGGCTCCATCCAAAAAAATAAAACTCATGAGAAAACTCCAAAACCAGCCGACCAAGGGCGATAAGAGTTTTGCAGGCATGAAGTTCAGAAATAAGGGATTAATTCCTTTTCGCATAAGTTGAAATATTCAAATCTAAATATTTTTAATACCAATCCCAAAAGGCAAAAATTGATAATTTAAAATCTACATGCAGTCTACTTGCTAAGACCTGAACCAATCAGTTTAGGCCGATCGGTGGTGATCGAGTAGATATTTCTCTTTGCCAACCCTTTTGCTGTTATAACATCGTTGATAGTCCACGCATGCCACTCAAACCCAGCTGCTAAAACAGCTTTGGAAAACTCCGGTGGTATCGAGTGATGGGAATCCAATCCATCCGCTTTACAAGCTTGAAGAGTGCCTATCACCTCTTCCAATGTAGGCTTCCACAATCCATTCTTTTTCTTGAAGCCAGTGAGCCAGAAGGCCTTGTAGTCAGGCACTGTTTCTTTAAATACTTTTATTACTTCTTTGTTAAAGCAAATCAACCGCACCTGATCCATTTTCAGATCAGATTTCTTAATTTCTTTGATTAAATAAGGAATGATCTCAGGACCGCATTTTACCTCAACAAAGAAATTCTTTCCCTTCGGAACAGTGGCAAAAACTTCACTTATGGTGGGTATCTGAGTCCCTGCATACTTCTTATTTTTCCATGAACCCACATCGAGTGTCTTCAATTGCTCCAGAGTGGATTCTGCCACAACCAAATTTTGCTCGGCCAACCTCTTGGTCGTTTTGTCATGAATGCATACAATCTGATTATCTATGGTAAGAAGGAAGTCTCCCTCAATTGCATCTGCACCCTGTTCCCATGCCAATTCAAAGGCAGGCAATGTATTTTCCGGAGCATCAAAAGAAGCACCCCGGTGAGCGACAATCAGGGGCTTACCTAAAACGAGATGACCTGCAAATAAAGTAAGCAATAGAAAAATGCCTCTTCCTATAACCATTTCTATAAAGTATTAATAACCCTTAAATCTTCAGACAGTGCTTCTAGGGCAAAATGACCGTTGGTACCTCTTCCATTAACCACGACGAGCAGGTTCTGTTTTCCTGCTTTTTTGAAGTCAATCAAGAGGTCGGCTTGATCACCACCAGCGGGAATCTCAACCTCCTGGTCACCAAGAAACAGATTCAAGTCACCTAAATTTCCTTTTAACCGCAACTTATGATTTCCTATTTTTACTACATCGACTTGCGTGCGTAAAACTTGGTACTTGTCTCCTCTCCGATTAAGAGCCACCGGTACTTCTTCAAACGGGATTCCTCCGCCAACCATGGCATAGAATGGTCTCCATACATAGCCGTCAAATTCCTGTGTAAACATTTTCGCACCATAATGATGGATGGTTCCTGGATTCGGAGAATTGACAGGTAAAACATCCCATTTGCGAGCAAAACGCTGGGTAGTGGTTTTGAACTTTCCTTCTTTTCCAAGCTCCACCATGAATCGTACAAGATCAACAAACTCATCCTCGCGCAATTGAGTAGTCAAACCGACCGGCATCAGAGAAACTGGTGAAATCGTCTGGCTTGTGATGTCTGTCTTTGCAATGCGGTTTTGCTTCCCGGTAAGATCACGAATCACCACTTCCGTGTCGGTCTCACTCAGAATACCACCCGCGTAAGAATCTCCATTTTTAAGGGTAATCAGGTTGGTGTGATAGCCTTCCTTAATTTTCTTACTTGGTTCAAGAAGTGACTCGATCAGATAGTCAACCGGAGCACTGGCACCAATCGAAACTAAGTTCGGCCCGATCACCCCGCCCACCTCACCAATTGCATGACAGGCAATGCACTGCAAATTTTCACGTCGATAGACGCTCTCTCCTCTCGCCGCATTTCCCTTCGAATTGACCCGTTCGATCATTGCAATCATTTCCTCTTTCGAAAGGCTCATTTTCATCGGCTTCAAACCTCCGGCATTTTGCAAGGCTTTGATAAGAGCCTCTGGCCGGGTGGGCGCACTTTCCGCCAACTGCATGCCCTTCAATGCTACATCCTCAGGTAACTTACCATTCTGCAGTTCTTTGGTCAGTGCCTGGGTGGCCCCTTTGTTGGTAATGAAGGCAGCGATTAAATCATTAGGTTCCTGCTCTTCCGGAAGATTCCGCAATAGCATGACAGCCCGACGGGCTGCCAATATTGGCTGTATTTTCATCTGACCTTTAATCAACATGGACTTAAGTGGATAAGGAACCTGTGGATTTTGAATTCGCTCATCAAAAAATTCGCGCGTCTTTTCTCCTCCCATTGCGATTAAGGAATTGATGGCCGCATTCTTTCTCACCTGCTTGGAGTCAGTTTGCTTCAAGATGGCTTCCAAATTTGAGCGGGCGGAATCCAGTTTCCATAACCCTGCCAATTCAACGGCCGTGCTCCACACCGTGTCATTTTCGCTTTGCAAAAACTTCAATACCGAATCCAGACTTCCTGATGGATTAATTTTTCGAATCTTCTTTGCAGTAAGCATGGCATTCAAATAAGCATGCTGGTGGCTAACCGAGCTTGTTTTCTGAGCGAGTCCAAGCAATTGGTGGAGATGAGCTGGAGTACCTTTATCTGCAATCCAATTGGCCACCTCCCAGACTTTTTGGTCGTCTTTGATCTTACCATTAGCAATCGAAGCTAAGATTTGATCAGCACCCAGAGGTTCTCCGATTGCAGAAGACGCAAAGAGAAGTTTGGCCAAACTGTCGAATGGATTCTCTCCTTTCGTTTTCATCTCATTCACCCAGCGGTCGCGATGCTCTCTGCATATGGACCAGACGGCAAAGTCCAAAAAGTCATCAACCACAACCCCCTCGAGTGCACGCAAAGCAATCGCAACGGTCCGGGGGTCATCAAGTTGAGCCAATAAACTTACCCCCCATAGACGGACATGAGGAGAAGGATCCGAAACAGCTTCTTCCGCAATAGAAAGGATATTTTTGTATTTTTTATTGGATGCATCATAGTAAATGGCACGCAGTCCAGCCGCCCTGGCCTTATGTGATTTCGATTTGGTCAATTGTTTAGCCAACCCAATATCCAATTGATTCAAAGCCTGGGTTGCCCAGACCCGCCGGACTACATGAATATCATCCTTCAATGGAAAAGAATTTAAAGCTGACAGCATTTCATCAGGTTTGCGGGTTCGTAATTCAGCCGTGGCCAACTCCCTGACAATATTCTCTTCGGAGAAAAGTAACGCTTCAGCCAAAGCATTGGAATTCATTTCGGCAGGCTTGGTAAAAGGGGCCGGGGGATTTGCGGGAAAACTAATCCGCCAAATCCTGCCATGTTTATGATCCCGCCGTGGATCCCGAAAATCCACTTCTCCATGTTGAATAATTGGGTTGTACAGATCAGCCACATAAATGGCTCCGTCGGGACCCATTTTGACATCGATGGGACGAAACGCCCCATGCCTGGATGCCAGTAATTCCTTATATTCTCTCGATTCGTAAGCACTTCCCTTATCACTCAGGCGGTATGTTTTAATTCGATGACCACGAAAATCAGGTGAAGCCAAAGCACCACGCCAATGCTCAGGAATATGACTACCCGACAAGACTTCCAACCCGCACAACTTGGGCTGTCCCGGATTGAGTCCCTGCACCCTACGAGGTGCGCCTGGGGAAGCAACAAAGACGGAACGTGGATAAACAAAATTGATTCCCTGTCCGCCAGCTCCATCCGTCATAAAGCTTTGTCCCCACTCATCAAAAGCATGCCCCCATGGATTAACTAAGCCTTTCATGAAGACTTCTGATCGTCGGGTTTCTGGGCGGTAGTGCCACATTCCTCCTCCAAGTAGCCTGCGAATACCATAGGGTGTGTCCAAATGCGTATGAATATAAATGGATTGATTGAGCCACATCATGCCTTCCGGGCCCCACCTAAAAGTGTGTACAATGTGATGTGTATCCTCCGTACCAAAGCCGGAAAGAATCACCTCCCGATGATCCGCTTTCCCATCACCATCGGTGTCTTTCAAAAACAGGACATCATTACTATTGGCTACATAGACACCACCGTCCCCGGGAAGTACCCCTGTCGGGATATGGAGGTCATCCGCAAACACCGTATGCTTGTCTGCCACCCCGTCTCCGGTCGTGTCCTCGAGTATGACCAACTGGTCCGACTCCTCCTGCCCCGGTTTAATATGTGGATACAAAGGACTGCCCACTACCCATAATCTGCCCTTGGAATCCCAGTTCATATGAATGGGGTTTCGCACTACCGGCTCGCTCGCAAAGAGATTGATCTTGGCCCCGTCTGGAAGGATAAACGCATCCAGTTGCGCCTGAATAGATGTGTCAGGGATCTTGGTTAATCCACGCTGGGCATGCAAAAGACCCAAAGTGATAAATAGAGAGAACAGGATGAAAACAGACTTTTTCATGATTTGGGAAATAAATATTTCTAGTTGATCGCTTCTTTTTTGAGTAATTGATCCCTTATTTTTTCAATTTCAACTTCCTGCTTTTCAATAATGGGATCAAACTGTGGGATCTCCTTAGCATTGTTACCCTGCTCATGCTTACGGAAAAGGAAAAGGTATGTTTCATTGGCCGGTCGCCAGCGATGAAAAAACAAGCGGTTTTTCTCAACAATGGTATCTTTAAGTTTCTGGGACAACGGATCTGAAAAACCCAAACTCTCCTTGGCATATCCCAAACCCGAAGCCAAATGTTTAGCCAAGACTTGGTAACCATAATCCTTAAAGTGTAAACCATCATGAGTAAGAGATTGGGCTGCAACTTTTTCACCCGAATTAGTGCCACCCATGGCAGTAAAAAGATCAACAAACCTGATTTTATTAGTGCTGGCAAAGTTCCTCAAAAAATCGCACATTTTAGCCATTCTCTGGTTTGTGCCTTGATGGTTCGGAAGAGGTTCTCCTAAATTTTCCAAAGGTGGGGGTGCAATAACTACAATCTCTCTGAGTCCATCGCCTGCATTCTCACGAATTAATTCTATCAGTTTCTGATAGCCTTCTAAAAAGATATCCACACTTTCTGCCCAATCACCTGCCGATCCTTTTTTGACGGATGGTTCGTCTGTCCATGGAACACCTTTGGACAGCACGACCTCTGCTCCATAATTCAAAAAGACCACATTGGGCTTCCATTCCGCGATGATTTTCGCCATTCGATCCCTACCCTCCTTTGGCTTACCGAAGTAGGAACGGGCATCATTGAACACCGTATCTCCGCTCCACCCAAGATTACGAAACTTCAGTCCGCTTACTTTTGACCCTGCGGCTTTGGAAAGCGTAGCCTCCATGTATCCGTTCAATCGTGCCCTTTCGATGAGTCCCCCTCCCACAAGAGCGACGCGATCCCCTTTTTGAAACAGAGAGGCTGAAGTTTTTGCATGATGATCCGCATACAACGAAGATGACAAGGTCACAAAAGCACAAAAGAGTACCTTAAGATAGAATAAATAAGAGGGCATTTTCATAAAATTTATAAGTTGTCAGTCTTTCGTTTCTTACGGAAAAGACAAAACTCTTTTCTACTCTTAGGTAAGTTTTTTTTGGTTCAAACCTCCTTGCCTATATTCCCTCTTCATGAGAGTGACAGATTTCATGAATTTCAATACTAGGTTAAATTTTGCCATACTATTTCTTCCCTTCATTCTCGTTTTTACAGTCACCCCTTGCATCTCAGAGGTAAATGAACCAGGTACGATTGTACTGACTTTTGACGATTCAGTTGCAAGTCATGCAACTTTTGTTGCCCCGTTGCTCAAAAAATATGGATTCGGTGCCACTTTCTTCATTACCGAAGGATTCGATTTCGCCAAAGATAAGAAACATTACATGACCTGGGAGCAAATCAGAAAGCTCCATGATGATGGATTTGAAATCGGCAATCACACCAGACGCCATATCTCTGTAGGTAGACAAACCGAAGAACAACTTCATCAGGATATTGAATACATTGAGAAGCAGTGTAAGAAGCATGGCATCCCAAAACCAATCAGTTTTTGCTACCCAGCCTACCAAACCACCAATCGTGCCGTACGAGTATTAAAGTCTAGAGGTTACCAATTTGCCCGAGCGGGAGGCTCCCGAGCCTACGACGCAAAGAAGGATAATCCTCTCCTCATCCCACAGGCATTTGACGGGAAACCAAAGAGTACCCTGGGGCAATTTAAGGAGGCGGCCAGCAAAGCAAAGGGTGGAATGGTGGCGGTTATGACCTTCCACGGCGTGCCCGACATACAACACCCTTGGGTCAATACAGCCCCTGAAAAGTTTAAGTCATACATGG
>CACFTI010000032.1 GCA_902569115.1 uncultured Verrucomicrobiota bacterium
TAAGGTGTTGATGCTGCCCAATCATGGTGCCATCACCTTGGGCGATAGCGTGCATGAAGCATTCTATCTGACATATCAGTTAGTTGAGGCGTGCAAGGTACAAATCCTAACCCAGTCCTGTGCCCGATCCGATTCCGATATTTCGATTGTCGAGGACAGCATTGTCGAAGAAACATACCAAATCGTTCAGAACAATTACACCGGCAATGAATTTGGAGAAATGGAATGGGCTGCGGCCAAGAGAAAAATGGAAGCCGGACAGGGAAACGGCTACAAGGAATAGT
Organism: uncultured Verrucomicrobiota bacterium; assembly: GCA_902569115.1. Classification (GTDB taxonomy): domain Bacteria; phylum Verrucomicrobiota; class Verrucomicrobiia; order Opitutales; family Seribacteraceae; genus Seribacter. The sequence goes on from CACFTI010000032.1 coordinate 285, forward strand.
ATACCAATTCAATGAAGTCTTTTTCTGATCTCCTAATTATCCTGCCATTAGCTCTGGCTTGCTGGAGCCCTATTGCATTTGCAGAATTGCGTGAAGTAGTAGTAAGTCACGCCGATGAAAAAGGTGTCCTTCAGCTGTACCGTATGAAAGAAGATGGCTCAGAAAGCATTCAGCTTACTTTTTCCAAACATGGATGTAGGATGCCAAGCGTATCTCCAGATGGGAAGAAGTTGGCTTATGTGGAACAGGTGGACCACTCTTTAGCGATCCGAGTTTCTGGCTTGGACGGGCTCAATATCAGGACCTTAACCGATGGAGGTATGAACCTGATACCCTCTTGGTTTCCTGATTCGGATCAATTGGTTTTTATGAAAGTAAATCCAAAGCCGAAGCAAGATCCTGCTCGTAATGCAAAGATATACTTCATTAATCTAGTAAAGGGAGAAACTAGGAGACTCTTTACCGACAAGGAGCAATTGAAGTACAGCAATGCCATGCCCGTTATTTCTCCAAAAGGAGACCGAATTGCATTTATCTCTGACCGTAGCGGTGAGATGAGAGTTTGGGTGAGTGCTTTAGATGGGAGCGGAGGCAAACAATTGTCCAAGCCAGAGAATAATTTTCATGATGAGATTAAAGCTCCCTTTGAGCAAAAGGTACCCGCATGGTCGCCAGATGGAAAATGGATTAATCCAAAAGCCAATAGCCAAAAAGAAATTAATTTATTCATTTTCATAATTTTTAGAGCTCCTCAAAAGAATGGAGTAATCCATTCAAAAACCAAGATTCGAATGGGTTAAAAGTAAAAAAGAACGAGCGGAAGAAACAAAGCTTACTTTTTAACCAGCTCGATTCCTTCTTTGGTTATTCTGATCTTTCCCTGCTTATAGAGACCACCAATTGCCTGCTTAAAAACTTTCTTACTCACTTGAAATTCTCTCTTGATATCCTCCGGAGGACTTTTATCGCCAAACTTTGATTTGCCCCCTACTTTATTCAGATGTTCAAGAATCTTGTCGAAGGTTGAGTGTACATGCCTGCCTTTGTCAGGTTGGAGCGATACATCGATCCTGCCATCTTCCCGTATCCCGGTAATGTAACCCTTAGTTTTTTGTCCCTCCTCAAAAGAATCATACATCTGATTTTTATAAACCAATCCAGTGTATCGATCATTAATGGCCACTTTCATGCCTAGGTCAGTAAAAGCATAGACCACAAGATCCACTTCCTCCCAACGGGTAAATGTATTATAATCAACCGTCTCGATCAGATAATCGTATTCGCTATCCACTTTTTAATATACAGGAAAGGTCAGACTATGATTTAAAAAAACTTCTTATACAGAAGTCCTGTAAAATCGTTACCCAAAAGAGAAATAATCAATCGTGATCGCATCTGGCTTTGCGGCACAATTTATAATTACGCACATGAGCACAGGCTAAAAAGAGCCCCCCCTACAGAATTGAGGACATTTGTAATGTTAAAGAAACTCCCTAACCCAAGTTGCGTACAAGATGGGCAAACTCCACAAACTGCGTCAGGGTTTGAAGCGTGAAAGGAATACTGGTAAATCGCAACAAAGACAATAAAAGCCAAGCCCATCGCACCCAGAGAAGCAACGGTCTTATCTTTATGCTTACGGCATCCCATAAACATAGCCGCAGTAGTTGTTGGAACCACAAGAAAAACCATCCAAAGGTGGAAATTCTCATGTACCCAGAAAGTGGTCGAAATAATCGGAAGCAATGTGACAATCAATGGGGTAACCAAACAATGAACAGCACAAATGACCGACATACTGATGGCCAATTTGTCCAGCCAACCATGGGACTGGCATTTTACTGTTTTTGAGGTGCTGTTCATTTCAAAAGATTTTATACCTTAACAACTTATATTACCCTGTAAATAGAGAATACCAAAAGCGAGAAGTTAAGTGTTTATTTTACTTTTACGCCAAAAGGGCTACCTGGAGCGGTTCTATTAATCATTTATTCCGACTATAGTAGGATTCACTGACAAGCCATGCTTTTCCATTAAAGGTTTTAAGGCCTTGGCCCAGGCAAAATATCCCTGCTCATTGAGGTGTAATAAGTCCCTATTATATAAAGTTTCATCCTGCTGACCTTTTTCAGTTGTGAAAAAGCGATTGAGATCAAGGTGAGATACAAATTTACCATCAGCAAGTCGGGGTAACATCTCATTTACAGCCTTTGCTCTGTCATTTTCCGAGCCTGGTTTGCGTGGAAAAACAGAGAAGATCACGAGTTTCGATTTCGGTAGACGAGTTCGCACTTCAGCCACAATGGCTTTGATTCCTGTAAATATGTCCTCCGGTTTATCTGCCGGATACGCTTTTTTGGTATCATGCATATTATTGGTTCCAATCATCAGGGTCACAATCTTTGGAGAAATTCCATCAAGGGCACCATTCTCAATTCGCCATAGAACATTCTGTGTACGATCCCCGGGAAATCCAAGGTTAAGCAGATTACTCCCCTCAAACACACCCGGATATTTACTCCATGAATGAGTGATCGAATCTCCGATCATCACAAAATCGACCTTGTTGTTTTTTGCCTCCCTGAGTTTCTCTTGATGCAACTTCGGCATAAACTTTTTTAACGAGGATGGAACAGGAATCACTGTTGAAGGCTTTTCTCCAAATATCACAGAAGGCATCCAGCAAGATAAAAATAATACTACTAGGAGGATAGAGCTACTTGGAATCATGACATTCAATTGTTTAGCCAGTCAATGAGATCTGCCTCTGGTCCCCGTTTTGCTTATGCTTCGGATTAATACAATGCAATTCCAAGTCAGCAGATCTTTCGGTGAGCTTCATATCAATCCAGCCATGGGCATGTCCTTTCCCAAAATAGTAACTGACCGCTGGTTGTCCAATGATATGGAGATGCCCGTGCTTGCTTTTTTGCCATTCATGGGTGTGGCCATGGACATACGCCTTGGCATGCTTTCTCCGGACGAGTACTTTTAAAAGAGCTTCTCCATCCCGCATTCCCCGGATTGGTCGGACGCCCCGATTTGGCAAGGGGTTAAAATGAGCAAACACAAGGGCGGGCCTATCGGTATGCTTATCGAGTTGCTGGGCAAGCCAGTTCAATTGTGCTTCTCCCAAGATTCCTTTTTTTCCGGAATCCAATAAGAAAATATTTGCGTAAGGCAGTTCGATCACATCCGCATGAATACCCATTTGTTCTTTCTTAAGAAACGGAAGCAATTTCCAAAGTTTTCCCCGGGTGTCATGATTACCAATGGTGATGTGAACGGTGATGCCCGCCTTACGGATCGGTTCTATCAACCGTAGGAATTCTTTGTACTCTGCCTCCGTACCCCGACTGAGGGCACAGTCCCCATTAATGATCAGGTTGGCAGGTCTCGGGTTGAGCGCGATTACTTCCCTGGCAGATTGAGCGAGGCTATCCGCCATATTAACCCATTCGTGTTCCTCTTCCTTGACGGGCGAACCTGGCCATTTTGTTCCTGGGTAGGAGCGTTGGGGATCGTCGCTGATATGGGTATCCGCAAGCAGGGCCACACGGTTAGAGTCAAGGTTGACCGGTTTGGCCAAAGCATAGGATTTGATCCATGCACTCCCACCCAGTATCAGAGATCCGGCAATGAAATTTCGGCGATAAATTGGCTCGAGAGTTATGGGCATAAAAGTGTTTTCTTTACTTGGTACTCTTGAGATCCTTGGGGAACACAATATTAGCCCAGACGGGCTTGTGGTCGGACAGGGCTTTCTTTAATTCGATGATCCCGCCTTCCGTCACCTCAGCTTTGGACTTGGTGCTGTAAAAAATATGATCGATCACTCCGTGGTTCTTTTTGGGGTCTAGGGCATTGTAAGTAAATTCATTGGATACATCAATTTTGAGATCCTCCCATGTTGCCCGCATACCTGTTTGCTCAATTTTCTGAAGAGCACTATCCCCCATCTCGTTATTAAAATCACCGAGAACAATGATCCGGTCGGTTTTATCTTTGGGCAGGATCTCATTGGCCAACCGATAGGCATGGCCCGTATCATGACTGTCTGTAGAGCGGCAGATATGGAGGGAATGAAAAGCAATGGGAATGCCATCTATTTGAGTGACTGCTTGGACCACTGATGCCGGGTTCCATGAACGTTTTCGCTGAACAGTGAGTTCATGCTCAACCGTGTCCTGCAGGGGTGTCCGGCTAAGGATGGATTTGTATTTGTCCTTATGATTGGCAGAAGAAATTTTGCCCACATAAGTGTGCTTCATTCCCATGACCTTGCCCACGCGGGCAGTCCAGTCCCCATCCGGCACTTCATTAAATCCGATGATATCCAAATTGTAAGGTTTGAACATCTTGCCAATTTCCTCAGGCGAAGCACTTTTGCCAAATTCCACATTGTACGCGGCTACCCGCACATGAATTGCTTTGTCTGATTCGGATGCATCTATTCGAATTCCAGCACCACACCATGCGAAAATCAGGATAGATAAGATAAGCCTAATTTTCATTATCTTTCATTGGATATTTTGAAAGACGCCACTACCGCACGGTGATCGGAGGGATAAGGAGTAACAACAAGGTCGGCATTCTCTTCGTTTTCTCCGAGGATCTTTACATCTTTTACTTCTAAGCCTTTGCCCTTAAAATAGACAAAATCGATGCGGTCATGGTGAGTCCGGGGATCGCCAACTTTGTAAGCAGGTGACCAGGTGATGCCAGGGTTTTTCATTTCGTCCGGATAGATCTTCCGGTACGAATCACTAAAGCCAGCCTTGGCCATTTCCGTGGAAGTGGGGTAAGCGACTTTGATTGGATGGCGACCGGCTTTTGCAGCAGCTTCCGTCCAGTCTAGGTGTGAAGGTTCGTTGAAATCTCCCACCACAAAAATGGGTACCTCTTTGTCAGGTATTGACTTTACCTGTCTAAGCAATTTTCCAATCTCTGCACCACGTGCTTTTTTTGCCCACTCAATTGTCTCTGCCTCGGTTTTGATAAAGGTAATATCATTTGTGTGCTTGTGCCACTTAGGGCGGATACCCAAAAGCTGATAGGGTTGGTAGGGATGAGATGGGAGGTGCAGGTTAAAGATGTAAGCATACTTATCTGAAGCAAGCTTGACCTTGATACCGCCTTTGTAATCCTTTCCACCTTTGAAATGTTCGACGATTTCATAACGGGTCACAATGCAGCTCCCCTCGTCATGATTCCAGCCAAGCAACTTGGCCAAATCCTCCAAGGTGTCACCTCTGGGAGAACGGGTCTCTTGAATCCCTACAATGTCGGTCTTGGCTGCCTGAATGACCATGGCTGTTTGAGATAGCGGTTGCTTAAGGTGCACCACCCCACCCCGATGGATGTTGTAGGACATCACACGAAGGCTTTTTTCTTCGGTTTCGGCATGCACTGAACAGAATAAAATAAGCCCGATAATCGCACCGACTTGAAGCCACGCTCCCCAGAGCGCGTATTTTCTTCCGTTTTTGTTATTCATCTTCCTTCATGTATCCTCTAGGGAATGCACGGTTAAAAGGTTTTCTTCCATCAATAGGATAATATTGGGTTTATCGGATGTGGGATTACCGTTTGAAATCAGTTTTTTTCAGTGATTGCTCCCAATCATCGTTCTTGGATTTGAATCTTTGGAAAGTCGAGTACTCATCGACTGAAATCTTACCATCTGAATCTTTGTCAATGTGGGGGAACAGCCATTCGTAGCCGCTCTTCTGCGAATTCCAATCATCCTGTGACTTCCATCGCACCGACTGAAGTTGGGTCTTATCTTGTTTCACACGATCGAGAATTTGACCAAGATCATCCAGTTTCGGTCTGAGTTTTTTGTAGGGAACATCCTGCACCGCAATTTCATTATCCGCTGCCATGGAAGCTGCGACCCCGGCGGATTCCCCAAGGATCATCCACACTGGCTCCATGCGAAGAGATGTGAAGGCGATATGGCTAGCCGAGACGCAAACGGGAACAAGTAAATTTTCACACTCTCCCTTGCTGGGAACAATAGCTTCGTAAGGGATTTTGTAGCTGCCGTTATATTTCCCTTTGTCAAGATAAACGATGGAAAACGCCCCGCCCTGAACCGCAATCTTGTTATCCTCCACGACCACGGCGTATGGCCAGTCGTCTACTCCATAAGCTGCCAGACTCACCGGATGAGGGGGGTCAGTTTTGCCTTCGAGATCTTTCTGGGTGACGACATATGAGGACACCATTCGACGGGCTTGGCGAACATAGAGCTGACTGGGCCAACCACCAGTCTCGTCGAAAACACCTTTCCTGAAAGAAGTATTCATTGCCCGTTGCTTCATACTTTTTGGAGCCAATGGATCGGTTTTGGCAAAGTGAATCGAATTGATCAGGAACTCCTGATGAAACTTCCAGATCCGTGACCGCGTTGCCCAATCACCGTTCGGGTACTCCTCATTACAACCGTAGACGGTGGACCCCATCAGGTTTCGATTGGATTGGGCACCTCCGACAAAAGGTGCCTTTTTATGCACCGTGAACTTGTTGAGTGTTGTTCTCATATGCCGATTGGAAAAGATGTCTATCCCATTACGAATGGCTCGGCGGTAAACTTCAAATTCGGCCGGGTCATAATTCGTTGGTTCGGGGATGGGTATGCCCTTGCCGCTCTTATCGAACTCGTAGCGGAAGCAATACCCCATCGATAACGAGTCCGCACTCCCCAAGGGTCCAATCTTTCGATCTTGGACAAATGGGATCAAGCCGCTTTTCGGGTTACCCGGTTCGACATAAGGATCGATGTCGTGAAGCCAAAGGCTCGGACGAACCCCGGCTAGCGATTCATCATAGTGCTCTCTCGACTCGCGACCCCAGGTGTAGCGAACACCGCTCATCCCAAGTATGTCACCCTCGTAAGAGCAATCGATGAACACTTTTGCGGAGACCGTAATGACGTGCCGCTTCTTGGGCTCCGGAATGGGGCAACCGGTTTCATCGACGGGGGCGTAATCAAGAATGATCGATCGGATGGAATTATTTTTGTTTTTTAAGACAATCTTTTCGCCTAGGGCAATGGGTTGTTCTCGTGTTGGCTTATTGATGGTCACGTCACCGACTTGGACTTTGCCTACTCGGTGGTCGTAGATAACGGTGATTCCTCGATCCTTTACCAACTTTTTGAATCGCTCCCTATACTGTTTGTTGCCGATGCCATATTTGGCATGCCCTCCATGAGCTCTTTTTTGGTCTTTCAATCCCTCCATGAGGATTTTGTAGGTCGATCCACCCACCGTTTCTCCCTTTCCCCAATCCAAGTGGTTGATCCCACCGCCAGTCATTCCGCCCAAGCAACGGGTTGGCTCAATCAGGATGACGGTTGAACCTTCTTTCTCGGCCGCCAACGCCGCCATAACACCACTGGCCGTACCACCATACACGCAGATGTCTGCCTTGTAATTTTTAACCCCTGCAACCAGGCAGGTTGGCCAAACAAGCAGAACGTTCAAAACAAGGATTAATGCCAAGGGACGTTTCATATCAAAAATTTATGTCTAAAGTATTCGATTTCTTATGTTTGAAAAAGAATTACACCAACAATAATTTGGCTCAATTAAAAACCTGAGTGCATGGGAACGATACACAGGTGCTCGTTCCCGGCTGAGTGAGGTGGGTTAGAATTCTTTTCGGGAGATCTCGTTGCCGTTTTCGTATAGTATTTCTCTCCGCTTCGATCCGTTCTCATTGTACCAAATCTGCTTACCATCTTTTTGGCCGTTCACAAAGGGGGTTACACCATACTTCGACCCGTTCTCGTAGTAGTTAATCTCCGTACCATTTATTTTGCCGTCAACATAGGGGGTTACTTCGGACTTCGATCCGTTCGCGTAGGACAAAAACGCCGTGCCGGTAAATGGTTCAGTCTCACCCTTAACATATAGTAAGCCAAGTACTCCACCTCGCCATTCCAGTTTCTGGCGTGCAATCTCGCGCTTTACTGGGTTCGACATTCCCAAGCGAAGTCCGATCCATGCTTGCCGGTCTCCTTTTTGGATGAGGGCGGAGGGTTGGGACTGGGAAATATCCAGTTCGATAAGTTTATAACCGGATGAAAACTTTCCTTCCTCCACCCAAAAACTTCCTTCGGGAGTTACCAGCGAGGCAAAACCTTTACCCCGAAGTCGAAAAGTTCCACTCAATTGGATTTCTTTTACCCACTGCTCCGTATTCTCCTGAAGGTTTTCTAGGCTTTGCCCTTCCATGTCCGGAGATCCATAACTGCTCAATGCGAGTGTGACCAAACCAAGGACTGTGGTTTGTACCATGAACAATCTGTTTATGTTTTTAAAAATTGTAGTGAGACAGGTTAGTTTTGTAGGGAGTCGGGTTAGAAAGTCTCTGACTCGATGAGGTTGCCATCATTATCCCATGTTGATTTCAACACTGGCTTACCACCTTTAAAACTAGTTTCTGTCCGCACTGAACCAGACCGAAAGTATCCCTTACCACTGATCTGCTTGCCGTTGATGTGTTGTTTTTCCCAATTTAGGCGCCCCGCAGCCGCGGAGGACAAACCGATCGACCGACCATGAAGTTTGCCGTTCAAGTAAGGTTCTTCTGATAATATTGAACCATCATTATAAAATAGGGTTTTCTTACCATGCAATTTGCCGTTCAAGAAACGAGATTCCCAGCCCAGTGATCCTTTGCGTTTTGGTGAAACCCCGACACCTGTAAAAGGCTCATCCTCGTCCTTGGCGTAGGCAATACGTTCTTTGTTTGCCCCCTCGCGAAAGGCAAGTTCATCGTATGGATATTTCCGTTCAGGAGCAAAACGCTCGTTGTCAAAGGTTAGGTCATAATCAGGGTTTCCCTTATCAAGGTCTGTCATCTCGACAGGCATTCCCAAGCGAAGTCCGACCCATCCTTGCTGATCTCCTTTTTGGATGAGAGCGGAGGGTTGGGATTTGGATGTGTCCAGCTCGATGAGTTTATAACCAGATGAAAATTTTCCTTCCTCCACCCAAAAATTCCCTACGGGCGTTACCAGCGAAGCAAAACCTTTTCCTCCAAGTCGAAAAGTGCCACTCAACTGAACATTGCTCAACCAATCAGGGCTTTTGTACTGCTCATCTACCTCTACACCCCGGGGTTTGTGAACGGGATAGGTCTCCTCTTTTACCAGGTTGCCCTCTTCATTCCATTCCATTCGTAAAATTACACCACCGTATTTGTAGTCGATTTCTCTGATTTTCGAACCGTCCTTGCGGTATTCGATTATTTTGCCATTCCATTTTTTAAGCCTTGTGCCGTCTTTAAGTTTGTAGGCCATCATAGACCGGTACGAATTTTCAGAACCGGGTCTCCTAAGGCCGTCCTTCAAAATATTCATATCTTCCGGGGCGATTGATTCGAGTTTTTGAATATTTAAAAAGGAGCCTTGAAATTTCGCCAGTTCACCAGCCACCCCACTATCCATTGACTTGATATAGTTAAGGTTCAGGTCGCCAGTACACTTGGCCAGTTCGCGGGCCACCTCTTTGGTCACCGAAGTCAGACCATCGAGACTAATGCCTTTTTTTGGAATTTTTGTATCCGGCCAGTAGTACCAACCAGGTCGTTGCGTCGTCAGTTCATTAGCCACTTCTTTGGAAATCGAAGTCAGGCCATCAAGATAGATTCTCTGCCCCTTATAATAAGATAATTCCCTGGCAACATCTCGATCAATCGAGGTCAGCCACTTCAGGTCTAGTTCATATTGCTTGCCATTGCTTGCATTCGCCTTAGCGACCAGTTCGGCAGCCTCCTGCACAGTCAATGTACCGCTTTTTTCAGCCCCGTGTAAGAAACCTGCAAGTAAGAGGGGCAGGCATAAAAATAAACTATATTTTATCATTGTTGTTTTACAGTAGGAAGAGAGGTTTTATTGATATTCAATTTTTATACGCAAATAATTTGGCTCAATTAAAAACCTGAGTGCATGGGAACGATATACAGGTGCTCGTTCCCGGCTGAGTGAGGCGGGTTAAAATTCTTTTCGGGAGATCTCCTTGCCGTTTTCGTAGAGGGTTTCCATCGCCTTCGATCCGTCCTCGCGGTACCCAATCTGTGTGCCATTTACCTTGCCTTTCACCCAGGGGGTTTCTTGCTTTATCGAACCGTCTTTGTGATACGAAACGACAGTGCCGTGCAAAACGCCCTTGTAGGGCATTTCCTTCCACTTGGATCCATCTTCTCGGTACCAAATCTCGGATTGCTTTTTATGGTTTTCGTAGACGGTTTCCATCCACTTCGATCCGTCCTCTTGGTAATCAATCGCCGTGCCATTAGCATTACCCTCCACATAGGGGGTTTCTACCTTCTTGTTTCCGTTCTCATAGTAGTGAATCTCCATGCCATGCTTTTTGCCTTTTACATAGTGGGATTCAAAACTTTTCGATCCGTTCTTATGGTACCAAGTCTGGGCACCATCCTGTTCTCCGTTAACAAAGGAGACTTCCGCCCGCTTAGATCCGTCCTCGTGATACCAAATCGAAGTGCCATGCTTTTTGCCATCCATGTAGGGGGCTTCCATCGACTTCGATCCGTCTTCATGATATCCCATCACCATGCCATGGAGTTTGCCGTCCACCATGGGAGGTTCTTCCTTCTTGATTCCGTTTTCATCGTAGTAAGTCGGTATACCGTTATGCTGGTCTGTATCGTAGCGCATTTCCTTCCACTTCGATCCATCCTCTCGGTACCAAACCTGAGATTGCCGTTTATGTTTTGCGTAAACGGTTTCACTCTCCTTCGCTCCGTTCCGGCGGTACTTAATCGCCGTACCATTAGCATTGCCGTCTACATAGGGGGTTTCTGAAAACTTCGATCCGTCCTCATAGTATGTAATCTCCATGCCTATGCGTTTGCCATCCACATATTGAGTTTCCACCCACTTTGATCCGTTCTCATGGTATTTAATCACCATGCCATGGGGGTGACCGTCCACAAAAGGGGTTTCCTTAAAGCTCGAACCGTCCTTGAAGTACCAAATTTCCATGCCGTGGCGACGGCCGTTCTCATAAGGGGTTACTTTCTCCTTCGATCCGTCCCCTCGGTACCTAATTTGCATACCATGCTCCTTACCGCTTACATAGGGGGTTTCTCTCCACTTATACCCCCAACGGTATTCAACTTCCGTACCGTGACGCTTGCCTTCTACATAGGGGGTTTCTTCCTCCTTCGATCCGTTCTCATGATACATAATCTGCATGCCATGCTTTTTGCCGGCCACATAGGGGGTTTCATTGGACTTCGTTCCGTCCTGACGATACTTAATTCCAGTGCCATTAGCATTGCCGTCTACATAGGGAGTTTCTGAAGACTTCGATCCGTCCTTGTAGTAGTGAATCTTCATGCCATTAAATGGTTCTTTATCCCCCTTGACATAGAATAATCCACCGCGCACGGTTAGTTTCTCGCTTGCAACCTCGCGGATTACGGCAACAGGCATTCCCAAGCGAAATCCGATCCATGCTTGCTGGTCTCCCTTTTGGATGAGGGCGGAGGGTTGGGATTGGGATGTATCCAGTTCGACGAGTTTGTAACCGGATGAAGATTTTCCTTCCTCCACCCAAAAATTTTCCCTTGGCGTAGTCAGCGAGGCAAAACCTTTTTCCCCAAGTCGAAAAGTTCCACTCAATTGAATTTCATTTACCCACTCAGGGCTCTTGAACTGTTCACTAGTCATGGACTTGAGCTTGGGCATTTCTTCCCCGTGGACACCCTGCAAAAGGGAGCCGAAGCTCAGAAAAATGGCTAAGGTTATTGTTCTGCTTATCATTTTAAAAATTGTTAAATAAAAATTGGATTCATTACAGCAGTATTCGTGAACGAATGGATTTTGGATTCAAAAAAATTTAGGGCCTTCATCAATTTTTGGCTTGGCAGTAATTACTCTTCCAAAGCGCCCCCTTCTCCGCTCACCTGAGCAGGTTGGTTTTCAAGTTTGATAATCATACATTCACTTTGGTGTTTTTCAGACTCAGTCATTCAGGAGTGCTGCTTAGAGACACAGACAATTCAACTTCATTCTTTAATGTGTTCGCGATAATGCATCCCCGCTCGGCAATGATCAGTAATTTTTCCATAAGCTCTCTGTCCTGGTATTGGGCAGAAACTTCCACCTCAATCTTTGAAAAGCGAGCTGGATTTTCCGCAAGTGTCGCATTTATAGTAAGCTCAACATTGCTTACATCAGCACTTCTGGACTTTATTGCGGCAAGGAGATTACTGGTAAAGCAACCCCCCAACCCCATCAAAAAATACTCACCGCCCATGGGTCCGTCATTACCGCCTCCTTTTTCTACCGGGCGATCACAGGTAAGGTGATGACCGCGAATTTTACTTTCACACGCTGATTCCGTTGATTGAGTGATTTTTATATTCATGTTTATTTTCTGGATTCTAAAGAGTCTCTGCGAATAGATGAACCTCGACTGTTAGGCGTCTAGCTACAAATATTGAATAGGTTCACTTGAGTTCATAATGCCCGAATAATGTCCTTGTCTCTCAACCATTGCAAACAAAGGTCCGGCCAGGTGGAAAGTGGGTACTGTTTGGGCCGAAGGGAAAACCCGTGACCGCCCTTCTCAAAAAAGTGAGTACGAACGGATGCACCCGCTTCTTTCAGTGCATTGGCATAGATTGGACTTCCGGGAAAGAAGCCCTTGTCGTCTTTGGCTGTAATAATCAGAGTGGGGCTGAGTTCATCGGAAACCGTAAAGTCCTTACTCAACTCCTTCCCCTTGTTCATGTAGGCGGGGTAAAGCAAGACCGTAAAGTCCGGTTTACAACTGACGTCGTCATGCTCATCCACTGCCTGATAGGTTTGAATATCAAAGCCCGTACTGACCCGGGCTGCAAGGTGTCCTCCCGCGGAAGACCCCATTACTCCAATCCGGTTGGGATCGATGTTCCACTCAGCGGCTCGCGAGCGGACAATCCGAACCGCTCGCTGAATATCCTCAAAGGCATCTTTACGCTTCTTGGGAGTTCGGTAAATCAAGATATAGGCAGATATTCCATGTTGATTGAGCCACTTGGCAATCGGCTCCATCTTGGTTGTGACGAGATAGTTATATCCTCCCCCGGGACATAAAATGACTGCGGGCCCAGGATCCTTCGTAGCGGGAACCGGGAAGTAGTGCATGGAAGGCTTGGTAACATCGGTGAGGCGTATGTGTCCATCCCCCCGATCGAGCCTGGGCGTCCCCATACCTTCGGTACCTTCACTCGATGCATCTTTGGGCCAGAGCATAATGATATTACTTGCCCTCTCCTCGTTGGTATTCGCAATGACTGCAGTGCTCCCAAAAGTGATGCAGCTTAGGATAAAGAAAAGTGGTCGGATTCTTTTTGAGGTATTCAAAAGTTGATTTTCAAATAATGTTTCAGTGTCCTTTGAAACTTGGTTTATTCGTGCTTTCCGACTAATGACCTCAAGAATAATGCTTGATGTTTTATCGCTTTCACAGCACGAGCATTGCTTTCAATGATGGTAATCGTCCCTGTTTGGTTACCGAATACAGACCGTCCAACTTTAAATCGCATCTCTTTGTATTTTAGCCATAAGTTATGCATGTCCTCAATATCCTTGTAGGTATCTGCTGTGCGGGATGCTTTCAACTCTTTGAGAAGCCGAGTGATCATCGCATCCCAAAGCTTGTATTCTTGCAGATAACAACCAGAGATGCCCATGGTTGAACCATTCTCCGATATGCATTTTCGGGTGATCTCTTCAATAAGATGAGATCCAGGGATTTCAACTCTGGCCGATGTGCCCGAAATAGGGTCATGCAGTTGCGAGCCTTTCGTGTTGCTGTATGTGAGATTAAGCTTTCTTCCTTCTTCCCAAGTCTTGATGTTGTCAAAAGTGAAACCCTCGTAATGAAACCAGTATTCGTTTCCATTTGCCGAAATCAAGCGACCCGGATCGTGAAATTTCTTAAAGATCACAGACTTTGAATAAATAATGTCCGATGTTTTTTCGGTTTTGGGATTAGCGTAGGATAATTCGCCAAGGAAGAGAATAGCCCATGCAACAAGGAGAAGTTGATTTCTTGCTTTTTTGAGTAAGGAGGTCGATTTGTTCATAGTCTTATGATCATTCATTAAGTAGAAATGCCTTTGCCGTCGGATAATCACCATCCTTCCAACCGTAGTTAGAGAGTCTTGATCAGTTTCACTCCATTTTCCGGTGCAAGCAAAGTGACTTCACCCTCGATGAGTCCATGTTTCTTCAAAAATTGGTCAGCGGCAATAATTGTCAGATCTTTCCATGGCTGCTTATTGAAGAATGCGTGACTCTGCCCCTGAGCGGTCCACCACTCAATAGACTCATTTTCGAGTGATTGCATCTTCTCGCAGGCACTCTTCCAGCCTGTCAGCCAGTTGTCCTTCGTGCCCCAGAAAGCAATCATGGGGGGCATGGACGCTTTGATGTGCTTTTCAAAGGTGACCTCCATATCCTTTTTGGGTTTGAGCGCCGGATTGAACAACAGGTAAGCAACAACAGATGTATCGTACTCTTTGGAATCATTGGGATCATTCAGACCGGGGTTTGTGGTTGCCAACAAAGCGATATGCCCGCCTGCCGAGCCTCCGCCGGCGATAATGCGTTTTGGGTCTACGCCCAGTTTGGCTGCGTTCTGTTTGTACCACCGAATTGCACTCTTGGCATCAGTGATACAGAGGCGTTTCCCCTTGCCCAACCTGTAGTTTGCTGTGGCGGCCACGAGCCCACGACTCGCGAAGTAGTGGCAGAGATAGCGGAATGAGATCCGATCTCCTTTGCTCCAACCACCTCCGTGGAACATGATAATTCCGGGGACCGGCTTGCTGCGGTCATGATCCTTTGGGAAATGAATCTCTATTTCATGAGCAACGCCACCTTCCTTCTTGTAAGAGAAGACTTCCCCTTCTGGTGCACCCTCACTCAGGTCACCTGTCGCACTTAGGTAAGAGGAGGCCATTCCGACAAAAACAAATATCAAGTTTCTCATTTTCTTTCTAATATCTTCATTTATTTACTAAACATCTCTACCAAGCTTTTCCTGACTTTCACGGATCATCACCGGAAGTTTATCAAATACCTATGGTCTCAATCTCGCACCGTGCGATCCAGAAAGAGATGGTTGATTCTGCACCCTGGTTTTGGTTCACACCATTACGACTAAGCCCATCCCGGCAGCCACCACTCTTGACATCATAAATAGCCAGATTAAGAACATTATTTCCGGTAAACCATGAGAAAGCAGTACGGGCGCGATCTTTCCAAAATTCGTCGTTCGTGATTCGCCAGGCTGCAAGTGAGGCTTCCACCAATGAAGAGGCGTCAACCGGTTGTTGGTCAAATTGGGCTGGTGGCTTTCCTTGCTTAAACCAACCCTGGTTACCGATGATATGGAGCCTCCTACCATCGTTGGGGAAATTGGTCTTAGCCAGGAAATTCATTACACTAATTCCTGAATCTCGATAGTCTGTATTTCCAGTAGTTTCGAAGGCCAGCAATAAAGCAAGTGGGAATCGAGCGCTGTCATAGGTAACTATACGATTTGGCCATTTCCACGATCCATTATGCTCGTTTGGTATCCTTGATAACAGATGATTTGCACAATCAATTAGCGCCTGATTTGCCATGGAAGATTTCGGTTTGGCTTTCAGAAAGAGATGCAATCCTTGAATGGCATAGCTTTGAGGCAAAGGTCCGTTCGGTTTCCGTTTTAGATGTGGAAGCAACTCGATAAAAATATCCTGTGCCTGTTCACGCATTCCTTGATCTAATCCGTAAATACTGGCATGGCCGAGTCCCCATAGAACACGCCCGACTTGATCGCCCTTCGCAAGATCAGGAAGTGGTTTTCCTTCTTTATCATATCCAAAATGTATGGATCCGTCTTTTCGTTGAAGCCCGACAATCGAGTCCAGGTATTGGCGTGAAAGCCGAACTGTCCCCTCGCTCGGAAATAACTTATGCATTTTGAGTACCGCGACTAGCGCACGAGCCGTATCCTCAACACAAAACCTTTTGTTCTCGGGCTTGATACCTCGAGCGAACTCGCTAATACCACGCGTCTCATCGGACAGAGAGGTAAGGTGTTTGTGTGTTATTGGCAAATGGGGATAGTTCGATCCGGTGGAGACACTCCACACTGCAATCATAAAAACAACTGGGATAATTGTGATTTTTTTCAAGTAACGAATTTCTAAGCTGTTCTATTAAGCAAACTGTAGTGCAGTTTATGAGGCCCTGTTAGACGACTTCACTATTCTTCATGCACAAGCTTATCATCTGCATAAATGAATACAGATTTGTTCTTGTGAGTAATCTTGAATGTTGAATTTTCAGGTAATGTAATCTTTTGCCCATTGTAGGTCACATTGCCATCGCGGACTTTAAATTGATTACCATTGATTGAGATGCTGGTAGTCCCATCACTGGGAATTTCTATAGTAGAAGTCGGCTCTGAAGAGCATCCAGAAAGGAATGCAAGAACTGCAAAAGCAAGAAGTGATATTTTCATTTATCGATCCGGATACGGATGTTTTTGAATTCGACATTGGTGCCCTTGCCATGGTCCTGAAAGGCGATCCATCCCTTGGAAGTGGAATACTTTTCATCATGATCCGTAAGCTGGGAAAAGACCACTCCGTTAATCTTCTGAATAACCGTTGGTCCCTTGGCGATGACCACCAAATCATTCCAGCCATCTTCCTGGTAGGCGGACTTCACCTTGTCGGGATCTGCCACTTTCTTAATGCTCTTGGTTCCATCCTTGGCATAGATCGTTTCCTCCCCGGCAAGGGCCAATTTGCTCCGGTATTTTTCAGGGGCCTTGGAATGATGCCACAAGCCCATCTTGGCCTGGGGGGCCACTTCCACCTGGTACCCGCGTGACTGAAAGGGTTCGAACTCGATGGTTCTTACCTGCACGCCCGAATTGCCACTGTGGTAACGAAAGGACAGGCGAAGTTCAAAATCGGCCGGCTGCCCTCCCCTCCAGAAAACCCAATTATTGATCGTGGATTGCTTGGGAGTGATGGCACCATCCTTTACCATCCACATGCCGGGCATGCCTTCCCATCCGGTGAGATCTTTTCCATTGAAGATCGAGGTGAAGCCTTTTTCGGGCTTGAAGGCGTGAAGGGTTGTGATTGTGGCAAACAACCATGCTGCGATCATAATTTTTGAAAATACTTTCATAGGAGGATTAGATTAATTTTATTTCGTATCAAAGTTTGGCTTCATGACAGTAAGAAAAATGCTTTTATCATTTTAATGATAAATGTCTTAGATAATCGAATTCTTACAATTCATTTAGCTTTAGTTAACCAAAAACATTTACTGAGAACAAGGTTCACTTCAAAACAGTATACCACCCATTCGCCCCTCAGAACCGTACTAATTTGACGCACGGGAATCGGTGCAAAAGCATCCCCGCCTCGGGTTTGCTTAACTTTGAGCTACTTGGTGATGAACGCCTTGCTCTGAACCAGTGCGTGCACGAATGCAGAAACGGAATGATTTTCTTTCTTCGCAGCAGAGGTAATTTCATTGGCCAAGTCCTCGTCGGTAAATCCGAAGGGACGACCCAAGCCGTAACCGATTAAGTGCTCGGTAAACCCGCGGGCAAAATCATCCTCCCGCTGGGCAATCAAATCCCGCATTTCAAAATAATCCGCAAACTCCGGACCCTTGTGGAACTTTCCAGATGGGTCGATATCATAGGTTTTCTTCCCATGCTTATCTTCGGTCCGCCATTTACCGGCGGCGGTAAAGTTTTCCAACCCAAACCCGATCGGATCAATCTTACGGTGACAACTGGCACACTGCGGTTCTTCCTGGTGTGCGAGAACCCGTTCGCGGGCGGTGAGAGGCTTCTCGGCCAAGCGGGAGAGCTGGGGAACATTGGGAGGTGCCGGAGGTGGTGGATCATTCAAAAGATAACGTAAGACCCACGCACCCCGTTCGACCGGACTGCTCTTGATTCCATCACTGCCCATGGCAAGTACGGCAGCGGTTCCAAGCAACCCTCCTCTAGGAGAATCAGGGGGTAAGGAAACCTTGCGGAAATGATCACCATTTACTCCATCAATTCCATAATAGGTACCGAGCAGGCCATTGATCATGACATAATCGCTCTTCAACAATTTCCCGATATGTCCACCCTCCTGATCACGCAACAAAAGGGCAAAGGATTCATATACTTCCTTCCGGGCAGATGCCCGCACACTTTCATCGAATTCGCGGTGCAATTTGGTATCGAACTGAAAGAAATCCAACCGCTCCATATGCAGCCATTGGTGAACAAATCCGGACACAAAATCGTCAGAACGTGGATCGGTAATCATACGGTTTACCTGCTGCCTGAGAATTTCGGGCTTACTCAATTCATTCTTTTGCGCCAATGAGATCAGTTCCGAGTCAGGCGGACGGCTCCAGAGGAAATACGACAAGCGTACGGCGAGTTCACGGTCGGTAAGCGTACGCTTGGATTCTTCCTTGTTGGGCTCATCCAGATATATAAAACCAGGGGATGCAAGAATGACGCTCATGGGCGTGCGGATTGCCACATCGAAGGTTTCACCCGCCGCTTTCCTGATTTTTAAAAGACCCATCAATTTATCAATAAATTCAGGGGCCGGCTCTACTTGCCGGTACGCATCGACACAGAAATCATGAAACATTTTACGGGCCCGTGCTTCCTCGGTATCTTCCGAGCCGTAGCGGTTTTCCGTAAGAATGGAGACAAGACCTGCAGCAGCGGTATCTGCTGGCAAGGGGCCTTCCCATTCCACCCAGTCGATCCAAAGAGCCGGAGGGGCGGCCATGCCGTTTTTGTATATCTCCCGCTTACCCCGCAATGTGTCTGCCTTAAGATTACTTTTCTCACGAAGGGAAAATTTTCTTGGTCCATCCAGGGTCAACTCAACTGTGGTTTCGAAAACCTGTGGATCCGTTGTGGTCCCAGTGACTTGAAAAGTTTCCAATAAGTTAAACCCATCACCACCAACATTCCTGGACCCAGCCTGGCTTACCGATCCAAGAACGGCAAAATGACGATCGGGTGATGTGCCTTCGATGGAACCGATACGGACACGAATACGGTATTTGCCGAGCGGTAAGGGTTTGGATTTTTTGGGGGCACCCAGGGGATCCATACTTATTTCAATAAATTCTTCACTGTTCAGGTTTCCATTCCGGTCAAACACGCCGAGCAATGATCCTGTCTTAGTCAGCGGATCATTGAGGTAGCGAAGTTGGGAAGGTGCTTCCATCTCGTATCTGCGGATTCTGAACTTGGCCTCATCCAAATCTTTCACACCAACTGCAGGACGGGGAATGCCGTCCTTTTGAAAAGCAAGAGCAGCCTCGTACCCAGCCTTGAAGTAATTTTCAAATTTTCGCTTCACTTTGGCAGTGGCGTAATGCTCCACCTCACGTCGCTTCTTAAAAGTCTTGTTTTCAGAGGGGGCAAGCGGGCCTTCCCATTCCACCCAATCAATCCAAAGAGCGGAAGGCGGAGCGAAACCCGTTTCATCAATGCCTTTGTTGTAATGCAGCACGTCGTCTTTAAAGTTGCGCTTTTCACGAAGAGCAAACTTGCGTGGACCGTTCAAGGAAAGCTGAATGTCTGCCTCCAAAACTTGAGGGTTGTCCGTTGATCCGGTTACCTGAAGAGTCCGAAGGAGGTTGAATTGCCCTTCATTGGGAACCGCTCCTAGTTCAAGAAAGTGACGACTTTTGACGCTCCCTTTGACTGAACCAACTCTAATCCGAAAACGATAGGTTCCAGGTGGCAAAGTGTCCACTTCATGCTCGATATTTCGCCATCCACGATGTTGTTCGGGCGGCAGCGCAATGAACTCTTCCTTGTTCGGATTGAATATAGTGAGCAAAGAACCTTTTTGGGTGAGAGGATCATTCATGTAACGACGCCAAGTGGGGCCTTCTCTCTCAAATCGCCTGATACGGAACTTCGCTTCCCGTTCATTGGTAACACCCTTTTTCGGTTGAGGAATTCCGTCCTTTAAAAATTTTTGGCCAGTCTCGTAACCCCCTTTGAAATAGCCTTCGTAGACATTTTTGATTCTGTAGTTTGCCTGGACTTCCACTTCACGGCGCTGCTTCCATATTTTTGGTTTTTTTGGAATAGGCCCTTCAATCTCTGCCCAATCTATCCAGATTGCAGGCGGATGCCCGTACCCATTCTCCGCCTTGAGTTGATTGTGCTCATCCCAAAGGGTCTTTAGATTTGCATTGTTTGGCTGCTTTTCCTGCACCGCAAATTCACGGGTCGTATCCGAACGCACCTCAATGGGAATTTCCATGATCTGTGGAGCTTCGATCGTACCGGTAACCTGATGGACACTGATTGGTTTACCTTTCAATCCCCAGTCCCTTGATTCAATATCCCTCTGAGGGTGACCGATCTCAATAAATTTGCGGGCGGCAGGCGTTCCCTTCACCGTGCCCAAGCGGACACGAAAGATATAATCACCCACAGGCATCTTCTTCGGGGCAACAATAACCCGTCCGGTTCCGTGGGTCAGTTTAAGATAAGTACCGGTGTTCCGATGCGGCAGACTGGCGTAATGCTTGAGCAAGGCCAAATTCTTGGATCTTGATGGGTCGGCCGCAGCCGCTTTTTGAAAATCTAAGAACCCGAAATCTTTAGGGTTGGGCACATTCTTGAAATGCTCGGCAAAAATGTAAAAACGGTTGGGGTGATCAATCAGGCGGTTCTTCTTTCGTATCTCAGCAATGATTGCCTGATTCTCCAGTGATTTAGCCGCCTCATCCACACCTTTTTTCCATTGCTTAAAACGGTTCTGTGCTGCTTCCGCTTTTTTGATGATTTTCTCATTGGCCGGATTAATGGTTTTTTCTGGCTCAACCCGGGTGATCGATGACTCAATAATCTGCTTATCTCTGATCGGGCCTTCCAGCTCAGCCCAGTCTATCCAGACGGCAGGCGGATACCCATAACCATTTTCCTTTTTGATGCGGTAGAATTGCTTCCTGTATGTATCGCGGTCTTCGGGCTGGCGTTCCTGAATGGCAAACTCATTGGGATTGCCCGATCCAATTTTGACAATCGTTTCGATAATTTCCGGATTCTCGGTGGTTCCGTTTACCTGGTGTCCGCTGATTGGCTTACCGGCAAAGCCAGCCGGAACCTGATTGTTTCTCTGTGGGTATCCGATCTGAATGTAATGACGGTTAGGATCAGAACCTATCACTGCCCCGGCCCGTATCCTGAGCTTGTACTCTCCAGGGGCTAGCTTGTCAGCAGGCGGAGAGATAACGATTCGTTGAATTCCCCAACCAAGCTTTAGGTAGGTGCCACGGTCGCTGAGAGGAAGTTCAGCATAGTGTTTCTGGTAGGCATACATGCGGTCATAACCACCCCGGAAAGAAAACTCTGCATCATTTGAATCCTTAAATCCAAAATTCTTTGCATCGGGTATACCTTTCAAAAGATCGGCATTTTGATAGAGCCTAATACTGTTGCTCAAATCAGTGAGGTTGTACTTCTTGCGAATCTGCTCGAGCACTTGCTGATTCTCAGGGGCCAAGGCAGCCTTGTCGACACCCGCCTTCCAGCCAAGGTAACGCAGATGGACATCCTCAAGTCGCTTCATCCACTTCGCACTCTCCACATTAACCGTGTTTTCCGGCTCCACCCGAAAAGTTAGGACCTTCTGATCCATGCTGGCATGCCGGGCAAAAGCCTCATCAATCGCAGTACGTCCAAGTTCCAGATACTGTTCAAACTGATCACTGGAGATAAACTGCGAAGCACCGACCGTATCAAAACTACCGGCTCCGCCATCTGCAGGAAGGGACTCAACATTTAGACTCACACCCGTAAGTGACTCGATGGTATTGTGATATTCACGCCGATTAAGACGACGCATCGTAATCTGCCCACCGGAATCGGAAAGTTTTTTACGGGCCAATACCATGGTCTTGGCAAGATCTTCCAGAAAATCCGCCTTGGCCACCTTTTCAGGCTGTCGTTTATTTTCCGGTGGCATCTCCCCGGAATTCATCACATCCAATACTTTTTGCCAAAGCTCAGCATGTTGAAGGGTGTTTACCTCAAGAGGAAGATCCTCGAGGTTTACCTTACCTTTCTGAGTATCCGCGTTGTGGCAATCCATGCAATGATCGTACATCAGATCAAGGTGCTTTTCGGGCACGATGGCTTGGGGGTCATCCGCATAGACAGAGGTGCCGGCCAATCCAAAACCGGCCAAAAGTAAGGCTACTTTACAATTCACGCCTGAAGTTCTTTGACCACGCCGGTACTGTCCCCGTGACGATCCGCCTGAATTCCCAATCCGTGAAGCATGGTAAGCCAGACATTACAGAGTGGAGTATCCTTGGACAGAACCAGATGTTCACCCAATTTCAAATTGGCCCCGCCACCCGCAAGCAAAGTCGGGCAGTTATCCAGGTAGTGGATGCTACTGATATTTGAACCGAATGCCAGGGAGGTGTGATCAAAAAGACTGCTACCATCTGCCTCCTTAGTGGACTTCAACTTGTCCATAAAGCCTGCAAGCAAGGTGCTATGCATTTTATCACGGGCCTTGGATGCTTCCATACGCTCACCTGGAGAGTAGTGACTGACATTATGGGCGCTGTGGGTGAAATCCATACTCTTAAGGAGGGTCTGTCCCGGCATACGGTAGGTCAAAGCACGCGTGCTGTCGGTTTGCAAAGCAGCAATGATGAGGTTGTACATCATCTCAATTTCTTCTCTTCCCTTAAGCCCGACGGGAGGTTCTTCCAACGGTGCCTTGGGCTTTGGCTTATCCAGCCAATCCTCATCCTTACCTAACCGGGTCTCAATATCACGAATACCCTGGAAATACTCATCCAGTTTATTGTTATCATTCCTGCTGAGTCCTTTCTGCACCCTGTTGGCCTCGGTCAAAACCGCATCCAGTACACTGCGTTTTTCAGCAATGGCCGCCTGCCTTTGCTCGAGAGGCAAGTCTTCCGCAGAGAAAAGTTTATGAAAAGTCTTAACTGGATCATTAAATCCTGGAAGTGGCTTACCCCGCTTATCCCAGGCCAGAGATCCACCCGGTCCGTGCCCGGATGCACTACCATCCGTGCTGTCGAGTTGAATAGAGGTAAATCGGGTTTGATTACCAAATTGACCAGCTACCACTTGATCCACTGAAATACTGTTGGCCATGTTTTGTCCGGGTACCGAATAACGGTTGGCTCCGGTCAGCCAAAAGGTACTTCCCCAGTGAGCTTCATTACTGAACTTATTTGCACAACCCTGAACCACCGTAAAATCTTTCTTATGCCTGGCCAGTGGGCTCAAACCTTCAGACAGGGTATAATCGGCTCCTTTTTTATCCGTGCTTGGGTACCAGGTTTGTTTAGTGACCCCAAAACCAATGCCCATGAAGACGGCCCTTTTAGGTATCGCACCTGTGGTTTTGGTTGCTGCTGAGGCAAACCGGCGGAAACCAATGGACTCAAGGGCAGGCAATGCAATCAGTGCCCCTGCCCCACGAAGGAAAGATCTGCGATTGAATTCAGTTTTCATCTTATAAATAATAATAAAAAAATAATTTTATATATCAAATGTCTTTGTTCTTTAAATCCTTACAAAATTTTTATGGTTAACTGCTAATAAGTGGTTTGTTTGATAACAAACTTCCAACTCTGAGTGCGTACAAAAGAATCTCATGATGCTCTGTAGGTTTGGACATGTAAATCTTTCTCACATGAGAAAAGCTTAGTTTTTAAAGGATGAACTTTCAGGGTCACCCCCTGAAATATAGTATGCCAAAAGATCAAGAATATCATCCTTGCTCATGGTGTTGACCAATCCCTGAGGCATCATCGAAATAGGTGATGGTTCGATGGAATCCAAAGTAGCCACATCAACCAGGGTATTGGAACTGGGATCCATCATATTTGTGTTCACCTGGTAGTGGTCCTGCCCCAGGTTCATTATTCGACCACTGACCACGGATCCGTCCTTCAACTTAAAATTTGTAGCCCCGTACTGGTCGCTGATTTCCTTGTTGGGATGGATGATTGCTTCCAGCAAATCGTAGGCGCTAAACTTACCACCTGCTGAGGTAAGGTCCGGACCGACGGCTCCCCCTTCCCCGTTGAATCGATGGCAAACATAACAGGAGCCGGCACCTGCCATTTTGCGCCCATTGGCAAAATCACGCGAAGAATTAATTCCTTCTTTCAATTCAGAGGAGAAATCGTCCATTTTCCAATTCTTCACAAAGGACCTCGGCTCAAAGGTAAATTGGGGAACACTGCTCTCGGGCTGGGCGTTCATCAGTTCCTTAAGAGTGGTGGTCAATTCTGCTTCTGGAACGGCTTCGATGGCGTGCTTTTTAATGTCAGCCAGGTAATTAGCCAGTCGTGCCCCACCCCGGTAATTCCCGGATAGTACAAACCATTTGAAGTAAGTCTCGCGCAGGTTTGGTGTCCAACCATCCTTGAGATGGCGAAGGTTTAGGGCGTATCCAATCTGCTCCTCCTGCCCGGATGCATTGGTGAGCAATTTCATTCCCCGCTCCACTGCGAACGGTGCGTTTACGAAAGCGGCCATCGCGGAAAGATCGCGATTTTCATCCGGAGTACCAGCGGGATAGATCCCGTCGACCCATTTTATAAGTTTGGCCTTATCCGATGCATTTGGCTGACCGCCACGGGTCAGCGACAGGGTGACACTGCGCAAAATATCGAGGCGTATTTGGCGGGATTTGGTCTTCGTGTAATTCAGACTTATTGCCTTTGCGATGATTTCAGAGGCAGAGTCTTCAGCATCCACCCGGGCAAGTGCAATCATGGCAGCGGTGGAAGTAACAGGATTCGCTTCAGCGGCCAGACGGTCCTTCCAGGCTTTGGCCGGCTGTTTCTCAAGGGCCACCCGGGCAGCATGGCGAATGCCGCGATCATTAGACCCCAGAGATTTCCAAATGAAATCGATCTCAGAGGAACTTGCTACTTTTGCCCCTTCCTGGAGATATGCTTCCAAAGACCGGCGGATCTTCCGTTCATTTTCTCCCTTACGAACCGGTTTTGCCGGGGCGGTGGATTCATCCCCAACATAAGTTATCCGATATAGACCTGACTGTACTCGCCTTCCCCCATAGGCAATGTACATCGCACCATCCGCCGGATTAACCAGTAGATCCGTAATTGGAAAGGGTCTGGAGGAAGCAAATTCCTCAAAGGATGCTTTGTAAGTCGATCCATGGGGTTTGAGGTGGACGGCATAAAGTTTTCCATAGGACCAATCGCAGGCAAAAAATGCATTTTGGTATTTGGCTGGAAATTTCGCACCATATCCAAAACAAACACCGGTTGGGGAGCCCGGGCCAATATCGACAACCGCACCAAAAGTATCCGAACAAAAATCCATGAATTTCCCGGAACCCGTGCGCCAGCCATAATCCGCCCCGTCAATCACATGGTTAATCCGGGTTGGGCGGTACCAGGGAGTACCGAGATCCCACTCCATGTCTGCATCATAGGTAAAAAGCTCACCCTCTCGATTGAAGGCAGCGTCATACTGATTACGGAAACCGGTGGCGACGATCTCCCAGGTTTTTCCTTCGGGATCAATTTGAGCGATATGACCAAGGGGAGCTTCCGCACCCTTCATGAAATGTTGAAGGGATGGCAACAACTGATCTTCTCCCCAGACTTCAGGAACCCGGGAATGGGTGTAATCAGTTGGGACTTTTGTCTGATTGCCAATAATCACATACAGATGTTTACCATCCGGTGCAGGAATGATGGCATGAGGACCATGCTCGCCCGCAGTATCACCAAGATACTTCAGCTTCACCAGCTTATCAAAATTATCATCACCATCGGTGTCCAGAAGTCTATAAACTCCGCAACCCAGCGTACTGCTCCTGGAACTGACCACCACATAAAGGCTATCGAAGGCATAGCAAAGACCTTGGGCATGACCTATCTTTGGAAGCTTGGCCAGTTCCGGCGTCATTGGTTTCGGTGCCGTACCGATGATTCTTCTTCTAGCTTTGGCCCCGACCACTGAATAGGTGATTTGCTGAATACTTGCAGGGTCAACCTTTTCGCCAAGTTTGGGAATAGGGAAACGGTAGATACCCCCATGCTGATCGCTTACGATTAAGCGTCCTTTATCATCCTGACACATCGCAACCCAGGAACCCTGATCGTCACGGGGTACGGAATACAGGAGTTCAATCTTAAAACCATCCGGTAATCGGATCTGTTCCGGGGAAGGTGCTGCGTTCAGAGAATGACCATAAATCATGAGCCCCAATAAAGGAAGATACCACGAACCAGTTTTCATAACATTGATTATTTTCATAGGCAAAGCCTTTATGTCAGCAGCCGTATAGTTCTTACAAAATTATTTAAGATTATTTGGGTCAAGTTGGTTGCAGGTAGAATAAAACTAAAAGATTCAACAACCGTGCCAGAAGGAAACTTATTTGCGAAAGGTTGGGTTGGTAGAATAAATGTATGTCTATTAAGTAGCTATTGGTAGACACTCTGGCTTTATGAAAAGGAAGAAATTAAGAATGTCATGAATTCAGCTTTATCAAAGGGAGAAGTAATGCTTGAAAAAATAAAATTACAAATACCTTAGATTTAATTTGAGTATTTGTGGGTGTCTCCAAATCATAATTTTTCCATGATAAGGAAACATCCAATATCACGCTTCTTAATCAACATTTTAAGTATTTATCTTTTTGGAAGTTTTGGAAATTACACTGCTGGAAAAAACCAAACTGCAGAGGTAAAAGAGGCATTACCCACAAAACCGCTCTCTCATTTTGACAAAATGCATGCTAAGGACCTTAAAGTTGTTCAGCAGAATAAAAACTTCGACCTAGTTATGATTGGTGACTCAATCACCAATGGTTGGGATAATTCCGATAAGCAAGATCTGCTTAAGGAAGCTTTTCCTAACTTTTCTATTTTGAATTTAGGAATTTCAGGCGACACCACACAAGGCGTTTTGTGGAGACTGCATGATGGCGTGTTGAATGATATTTCGACTAAAGTGGTCATGGTAATGATTGGCACCAATAATTTAAGAACAGGCAAATCCGAGAATATTGCACTCGGGATTAAAGAAGTCACCAAAGCACTGAGGAGGAAAGTTCCAAGGGCAAAAATTTTGCTACTTGGTTTGTTTCCGAGGGGACGGGATGCAAAAAACGGATGGCGCTTAAAGACGATTGAAGTGAACAAGATCATACAGGATTTGGATGATAGTCACACAGTGATCTATAAAGATATAGGGAAGGCATTCCTCGACAAGTATGGTTACTTGTCCGAAGACATATCAAAGGATGC
>CACFTI010000033.1 GCA_902569115.1 uncultured Verrucomicrobiota bacterium
GGCGAACGAAGAGGATGCCCGAAATAAGTATGGGGATCATGTTCCTTTTGCTGAACATGGAAACATCCGCTCTCGTGAAGCCTGTCTCAAATCTTCATCCATGGCGGTGGAGCTTGCCAAAAGAGAGAATGCCAAACTCCATGTCCTGCACATCACCACCGAGGAGGAACTTGATCTTTTTGAATCTGGTCATGATCGAATAACCGCGGAGGCTTGCGTCCATCACCTATGGTTTGAGGAAAGCAGTTATGCGACCCTCGGCTCCCAGATCAAATGCAACCCGGCGATCAAAAAAGTGAGTGACCGGGATGCGGTCCGCCGGGCAGTGATGGATGGTAGAATTTCAATTCTCGCAACCGATCATGCTCCGCACACCTGGGAAGAAAAGCAGGGAAGTTATTTCAATGCCCCATCCGGCCTGCCTTTAATTCAACACACTCTCCTTCTGATGTTGGAAATGTGCAAGCAGAACTGCTTCACTCCGGAATTGATTGTGGAGCGTGCCTGTCACGCCCCTGCCCGTTTATTTCAGGTGGAAGAACGAGGTTATTTACGCGAAGGCTACTGGGCTGACCTCGTGGTCGTGGACCCTGACGGGAAGACTCCGGTGAAGGATACAGAGTTATTCAGTAAGTGCGGATGGTCACCCTTTCCGCATTTGACTTTCACCAACGCCATTTCCACCACCATTGTTTCTGGGAAGGTCGCGTACGAACACGGAAAACTCCAGATGGATTGCCGAGGCCAAAGGGCTGAGTTCGCGAGAGACCGAAGGTAATCCGAGAATGAGAATTAAATTACTCTTACTGTTCTCCCTTACTTTGGCTTTTGGTACTTTTGCCAAAAATCAGAAATCAAAGCCCAATGTTATTCTTTTCCTAATTGATGATTTGGGGTGGTCCGACATTGGAGTCAACGGAAGTACCTTTTATGAGACCCCCGTGATCGACCAAATGGCCAAAGACGGAGCTCTTTTCATGGATGCGTATGCCGCAAGCCCGGTTTGCTCTCCCTCCCGGGCCAGTATTCTTACAGGAAAATATCCGAGCCGAATCAATGTAAGCTATATCAGCGGAACCACCGGTCCGAAGGGAAAAGGATATAAACTCACGGCTCCCCAACCCGACGGTTTTATTGCTTTCGACGAGATATCGATCGCCGAAGCACTCCGTAAGCATGACTATAAAACCGTTCACATCGGAAAGTGGCATTTACAAAACCATACGGACAGAGGGACTTCCCATTTCCCGGAAAACCATGGATTTGATCTCAATATTGCCGGATTCAGAATGGGACAGCCTGGATCTTATTACTTTCCATTTAAAAGTGAAAGACATCCAAGTACCAATGTGCCGGGACTGGAGGATGGGAAGCAGGGAGATTACTTGACGGATACACTCACGGACAAGGCCATCTCTTTTATTAAGCAAAATAAAGACCAACCCTTCTTTATTAATTTCTGGTATTACACCGTGCACACACCGATACAGCCCAAGAAGAATAAACTGGAAAAATACCAGAAAAAGGCTGAGGCCCTCGGCTATACACAAAAGCACCAGGATGGAATTCCGGTGTGGAACAGCATCACCCGCAAACGACAGGATTCCCCGGGATATGCGTGCATGGTCGAAAGCATGGATGAGAATATTGGAAGAGTTTTACAAACCCTCAAATCTGAGGACTTGGAAAAAGATACCTTGGTCATTTTCTTTTCTGATAATGGTGGGCTTTGCACCGGATCCGGGTCAAACATGCCCACATCCGGCCTACCCTTGCGTGCCGGGAAAGCGTGGCTCTACGAAGGGGGCATCCGCGTTCCGCTAATTATTAAATTCCCCGGGAAAATAAAAGCGGGCACAAAAATATCGGAACCAGTTGTGGGCACTGATCTGTACCCTACTATTCTCGACTTACTCGGATTGCCTCTCACTCCCGAACAGCATCTGGATGGTAAAAGTTTGAATCCGTTGTTAACCGGAAAAAATTCATTTAACCGGAAAGCAATCTATTTTCACTTCCCGCACTATCATCACATCAATTCCATGG
Organism: uncultured Verrucomicrobiota bacterium; assembly: GCA_902569115.1. Taxonomy (GTDB): domain Bacteria; phylum Verrucomicrobiota; class Verrucomicrobiia; order Opitutales; family Seribacteraceae; genus Seribacter. Next base: position 2,047 of record CACFTI010000033.1, read on the forward strand.
GACCAAGCGGGGCAATACGCAAAGGGGATTTCAAACTGATTGAAGTGTTCGAGACCGGAAACTATGAACTTTATAATGTCCGTAAGGATATTGGTGAAGATAATGACTTAGCCCCGAAGATGCCCAATTTGGTTCGGAAATTGGCCAGTGATTTGAAGATGTGGAGAAAGACATCCAACGCCCGAATGGCGTTACTGAATCAAGAATATGATCCGTCCTCTGACTTCCGAAATAAACAGAAATAACCCCGCTTAGGGAAGCCAGGGGTACTTATTGAACTCGGGCTTCCTTTTTTCAAGAAAAGCCTTTTTTCCTTCCGAGCCTTCCTCGGATAAATAATACAACAGAGTCGCATTGCCTGCGAGTTCCTGGATGCCAGACTGTCCATCGAGTTCCGCATTGAAAGCAGACTTGAGGCAACGGATCGCCAACGGGCTTTTTTCCATTACTTCACTGGCCCATTGCAAGCCCTCCGCTTCCAGTTGGTCCACGGGAACCACTTTATTGACCAATCCCATATCCAAGGCTTCTTCAGCATTGTACTGGCGGCAAAGATACCAAATTTCACGAGCCTTTTTCTGCCCCACAATCCGGGCGAGATAACTGGAGCCAAGACCGCCGTCAAAACTGCCAACCTTGGGACCAGTCTGCCCAAAAATGGCATTATCAGCGGCAATGGTAAGATCACATACCACGTGTAAAACATGGCCTCCCCCTATGGCATATCCGGCAACCAATGCGATGACCACTTTTGGCATACTGCGAATCAGTTTCTGTAAATCGAGAACATTGAGACGGGGTACTCCCCCATCATCGACATAACCGGCATCGCCCCGGACACTCTGATCTCCTCCTGAGCAGAAGGCATATTTGCCATCTGTGTGAGGCCCGGCACCCGTCAGTAATACAACTCCAATTTGGGGATCCTCCCGGGCATCCAAAAAAGCTTCGTACATCTCACTCACTGTCTTGGGACGAAAGGCGTTTCTTTTGTGAGGGCGATTAATGGTGACTTTGGCCACCCCGTCTCCCTTGTGGTAGAGAATATCTTCGAAGTTTCCGAATGCTACCCAATTCATGATTTATTTTCCTCGTTTTCGTTTTGATCGATTCCTGCGGGCTCGACTTGAATCTGCCTACCCTGCATCCCCCATTTTTCACGCAAATATTTTCGTTCCTCTTTCCAGTCCACAAAAGGCTTGCCTCTCATCGAGAGTAATTCATCCAAGTCTTCATCGTCGATGGGTTTGGAATTTTCTTCACTCATGGATTGAGTCGTTGAATGGTCCATTCACCCTTTTCCAAGCGGTACATAAACCGGTCATGCAAACGGCTTGGTCCCCCCTGCCAAAATTCAATACTTTCCGGAAGCAAGGCATAGCCTCCCCAGTGCGTGGGCTTCGGTGGGTTATCTCCAAACTTTTCCTGCATTTCAAGATAAGACCTTTCGAGCGACTCCCGTGAATCGACCTCCTCACTTTGAGCGGATGCCCAGGCTCCCAGTCGGCTTTCGAGAGGTCGGGACATAAAATATTCCTCGGCCTGCCCGGTTTCTATCTTCTCGACCATACCTGTCACTATCACTTGGCGCTGGAGGGCAAACCATGGAAAGTGCATGCAGGTGTTCGGATTATTTTCCAAATGAGAAGACTTCCGGCTTTGATAGTTGGTATAAAAAACAAACTGTTCATCCTCCAAAGCTTTCAATAGAACTGCCCGGGATACGGGACGGCCTTCACCATCTACCGTCGCCAAACTGCAGGCGTTTGGATCATAAACCTGCGCCTTCACCGCGTCCTCCAACCATTTGGAAAACTGAATAAAAGGAGATGCACTTAAATCCGCTCTCCTGAGAGGTGGTTGGTCGTAATGCTCACGCATGGCATGGAGATCATCCGTTATCGAAGTCATATCAAATTTATAATAATAGTGTGCCTCGAAACCGCAAAGCCAGAATCAAATGGTTTCTCCCCGTAATGCCTTGCTCAGCGGATTATTCGGATTTGGAATAAGATTTTTCCGCTCCTTCATTTTTTTTCTCACTTTCATATTCCAGCGAATTAACCGACAGGCAATCCAACCTCGAATACTTCTTTTAAACCAATGCAGTTCCCGCACCTCTTCCTCCAGGGTCGAGAATTTTTCTTTGTAATCAAAACCAAGGGGAAGGAAATCAATGGTTCGTTCCTCGGACCAAGCCTGCTCCAAATTGTGTATCAGCAATTGACGACCGGGGGAGTATTTTTTCCATTTCTCATCAAATGACAAGTGATGCACAGCCAGGTAGTTGTGCCCGAGAAGATCCAACTGCCAGGCGATTGGTTGATTATCCAACCGAAGAATGGAAAGCCTGACCATTCCCTTCTTTGCAAGTTCAGGGAGCAGTTCGAAAAAGAAAGCCCGTTTTCCACGGATCGAAAAAAGACCTGCCCCATTTTTGGATTTTCTGGACTCCACTTCGACCACACATGTCGCGGGCATCATCGCCCGCACATCCGAAAATTCCTCCCATACCTCAAATTCGACATTCCCCTGTTCAGACAGTGACCGTTGATCATACCGGAAAGATTTGCGGGACTTGCCACCCATTTTTTGGTTCAAAAAGTCCTCAAAACTCTCCCTGACTTGCTCGATCAGGAAAGTCTTTCTTGGACTACGCGTAATGGTAAGCGATGATGATTCTTCAACCTTTGGAGCCAAGAATTTGTCCCAGAACTCATTTCGCATGAGCGGAATCCACACAAAGGTATATCGACTGAGTAGTGATTGCAGACCATCGATCAAAGCCGGGACAGCAGTAAGTTGAGCGAGAGGATGAAAATAATTGGCCTCATCGTAAATAAAAGGCCATATCCCACGGGAGCGGAGAAGTCCGGGGCGCTCAACCAATGGCCAGAAACCGACCAATTCCCCCTGACTATTTTCAACTATGATTAACACTGGGGAATGTGAGACATCGGCCCTCTTCCACCATGCCTGTAGCCACGCGGAAGAAAAATAGGGATTTGGCCAATAACAATTTCCAGCGAGTGTATCTATCCGATCCGTATTCGAATCAAGCCAGTCGATAGAATTTTGAATGGAGAGTTCGAGATCCACAAAATTTAATGAATATGTCCTCTCAATTTTCCCAGCAGTGGGAAATCGAAAAATTTAGACCACTAGGTTTCCAAAGTCTTCGTACTCGGCACGAAAACCTCCATCCACTCCACGGCAAAGAACTGCGACGGCATCGTGCGAGTGAAGGGATTCAAAATGAGAACAAATCACGCGAAAATCAATAATCCGAGCATCATCCTCCAATTGCTCATAAACAAGACGAGCCGCATCCTCGACAAATTTAACTTTTGCACCATTCATTTCCGCAAAGGCCTGCTCATCCTCCCGACGAACCATAACCTGAGTTTCGGTGTTGAGTGCGTGTATACACATGTCGCGCAATTCAAGTAGAGAAAGCTCACGATCGGGATGCACCTCCACACTGACTCGGGCTTTGCTTCGCTGAGAGTGAGGAATGGCCAGAAGATCCCGTGCCTCCCGGGCATGCTCGGACAATTCCGACGCACAGGGGCAGGCAGAAGAGTAAACAAAATCAAAATGAATAATTTTACGAACCCGGTCAGCCCGGTCGATTGTGCCCTCAAAGCTGCACCCGTAGTATTGATACCCCTCGAGACCACTGCGTAAGCTTTGCTGAATCATTGGGTAGGAAAAATCGGCCTTGAGCCGGGCTTCCTGTGAATCCAAACGCTTCTTGTAGTGCCGAAGAATCTTACCGAGAATTTCAGGGGAGAACACTTCATTCTTGTACTCGTAAAATATCCGGATGATCCGGGACATATTTATTCCCTTTTTATCCGCATCCAAGCTAACAGTGCCAGTGATCTTGGTCTCAATATTTAAAGATTCTCCGTCCGGTCCTACAAACTGAAGGGGCAAGCGAAAACCTGAGATTCCGACTTGAAGAATCGCCACATGGGCTCCTTCCATTCCTTCCGATCCAGAATTTTGGATATCGGGCAGTGATTTTCGATATTCGGGAGTCACGACGAAGGACGGGTCATACTCTCTTTTTAATTTCTTTTTTTTATCTGAGGGGGTGTCCATGATGCAAGATTACTTATAAAAACACATGATGGCAAATTCGGGATTTAATCCCGGGCTATTTTGCCTTTCCCTGATTGGCAACGGCCTCCATCGCTTTGGCCACCTTTTCCGGATCCCCAAGGTATTGGCGGCTGGTTGGTTTTAAATTCTCGTCCAGGTCATACACCAATGGCATCCCTGTAGGGACATTCATACCAATGATCTCTTCCTGAGAAACTCCGTCCAAATATTTAATCAAGGCCCGGAGGGAATTTCCGTGAGCTGCGATTAGGACATTTTTCCCTGCCTTAATCTGGGGGGCAATCGTCTCTTGCCAGAGCGGAAGGAAACGAGCAACTGTGTCCTCAAGACATTCTGTCAGGGGAATATTGCTTTCATCCAAATTGTTATAACGGCGATCTTTGCCTGCATACCCTTCATCCTCTTTGGACATGGGTGGTGGTGGAATGTCATAACTTCGACGCCAGACCAGGACTTGCTCATCGCCATGCTTTTCAGCGGTTTCTGCTTTATTAAGCCCTTGCAAGGCACCATAGTGCCTCTCATTTAAGCGCCACTCGCGATGAACCGGTATCCACACCTGATCCATTTCGGTAAGGGCCAACCAAAGGGTGCGGATTGCACGCGTAAGTACAGATGTGTAGGCCACATCGAATTCAAACCCTTCCGCCTTCAGTAGACGACCAGCTTCCCGGCCTTCCTTTTCGCCCTGCTCCGTCAAGTTGACATCATGCCATCCAGTAAAGCGGTTTTCGAGATTCCATTGGCTTTCGCCGTGTCGGAGTAAAACTAATTTATGCATAATAAAAAATTGAACGCTTATAATAGTCTTTTTTTATAATTAGGTCACCCCTTAAATCCTAAAAGAAAAAAGACCAATCCATGAAGTCAATCCATTGACAGGATGAACCCTTCACCATATTAAAATAGGCATGTTCGGGAGATTACTGTTACTTTTTGTATTCCTGCCCATGATCGAACTTTATTTGTTGATCATATTGGGTTCACGAATCGGACCGATGCCTACCATCGGTTTAATCGTTTTAACCGGAATACTTGGAGCCACCCTTGCCCGCCAGCAAGGGCTTTCCACCCTCGCCAAAATCCAAAATGAACTCAAACAAGGTCGTGCTCCGACCCAGGAACTTGTAGAGGGTGCAATGATAGTAGTGGGCGGACTGGTGCTGCTAACACCTGGCATCCTCACCGATATTTTCGGATTTGCGATGATGGTACCCAGCATCCGAAAATCCTTGGCCAAGCAATTTAATGTGCGTATCCCGAAAGGCTTTACTTCCACAAGTACTGGTTCCCAGGCTGCGTCGAAATCCCGTCATGACGATGATGTCATCGATGTTTGAAGCCAGTTTAATCTAAATCAACGAAAGTGCCGGCATCGCCCTTTGCCTGAGAAATCATATCGAGAAGCATATTACGAAACTCAGGCCCCACGCCCTCCCTTTTGGCTATTTCAATGTACAAAGGCACATAATCCTCCTGCAACAAGGCTTTGTTTGCAATGTTATGAAAGGGATCCTCAGAATCGATGAAATAGGTATTGGCTCCGAAGGAGAGAGTGATACCCGAATCCGTACGAAAAATACCTAAAGATGATGACTCCCTGCCCATATCAATTAAAGTATTTCGAGCTTATGTTTCTGGCAATTCATTTGTCCGCTTGCCCGAAAATTGGTTAGGCTTTACTAAGAAATTTTATGTTTTTTTTACCTTATAAAGACGACAACCCCACCCGCACATTTCCGTTGGTTAACTGGGTGATTATAATCGCCAATTTCTGGGTATTTTTTGCTTTGCAATTCCCTTTGGATGGAAAACAGCAAATGGCATACTTTTCAAACTTTGGCTTTATTCCGGCCACATTTTTTGGCCAATTTTTTTATCCATCCATCAAGGGTATAGCCTGGGAATGGTACTCCGTTATAACTTCCATGTTTAGTCATGGCGGACTCGCTCATTTGTTTGGTAATATGCTTTTCCTCTACCTGTATGGAGACAACATGGAGGATGCCCTGGGTAAAGTTAGGTATTTATTTTTTTATGTGGGTTGTGGATTATTGGCAGCCCTTGCCCAGGCGTTTCTGAATCCAGCTTCCCAAATACCAATGGTAGGGGCATCCGGTGCCATTTCCGGAGTAATCGGAGGTTACCTACTTCTCTACCCACGGGCAAATATACGAGTTTTTTACTGGGTATTTATTCTCATAGGAACCATGATGGTGCCTGCTTATCTGGTTCTAGGGCTTTGGTTTTTAGAGCAGGCATTGTTATTTCCAGACTCGATGAAAAATGCAGGCGGGGTGGCAATCGCAGCTCATTTGGGTGGCTTTGCCGGTGGATTCTCTCTAACCCCCCTATTAAAAAAGAAAGAAATCAAGCTTTTTCAGGGTGGTTACTCCAGACCTTTTTCTCGCAAAAGTATGAGAATCCGATAATTGTTCATTCTTATAACCCATGGAAAAAGCGTATTCTCCTCAAGAAGTCGAAAATCGACTTTACCAAAAATGGCTTAATGACAATTGCTTCTCCGGGCAAGTTTCCCAGAGCAAGGATTCCTATTCAATCGTGATCCCTCCGCCCAATGTCACCGGAGTCCTAACCATGGGCCATGTATTAAACAATACGATTCAGGACATTCTAGCCCGCCGAGCCAGACAAGAGGGACAATCCGTCCTCTGGTTGCCGGGCACTGACCATGCGGGTATCGCCACACAAACCAAAGTCGAGCAAGCCCTTCGCAAAGAAGGTAAAAATCGTCGTGACCTAGGCCGGGAAAGATTCCTGGAACACGCTTCAGACTGGAGGGATAAACATGGCGGCATCATTTTCAAGCAATTACAAAAATTGGGTTGTTCCTGTGATTGGGAACGAAATGTACACACCCTCGACGAAGATTACTCGAATGCAGTTATTGATGCGTTCGTAAAACTATATGAACGGGGTTATGTATACCGTGGCAAAAGGATGGTTAATTGGTGTCCCGTGAGCCTGACCGCACTTTCAGATGAAGAGGTGATCATGAAGCCTCAGACGAGTAAGCTTTATAAAATAAGGTATGAGATTGTGGAATCTCCCGGAGAATATGTTTACATCTCAACCACTCGCCCTGAAACGATTATGGGCGATGTGGCCATTGCCATTCATCCAGAAGATGAACGTTGGCCGGGCCTAGATGGCAAATCGGTAAGAAGGCCACTTCAACCTAAAGAAATACCTATTATCCCAGACTCTGCAGTGGAAAAAGATTTCGGTACAGGCATGCTTAAGATCACGCCTGCCCATGATCAACTTGACTTTGAAATTGGGCAAAGACATGACCTCCAGTTTGTCGATCTCTTCAACCCGGATGCCACTCTCAATGAACTTGCCGGTAAAGATTTCGAAGGAATGGATCGCTTCAAAGCCAGAAAAGTTACGGTTGAAAAATTAAAAGAACAGGGTGACTTGATCGAAGAGGAAACCCATGAAAATAATGTAGGGTTTTCTGAAAGAGCGGATGTTCCAATTGAACCAAGATTATCTGAACAATGGTTTCTTAAATACCCACGAGTGGAGGAGGCCAAGAAAGCTGTACGCGACGGGCATATAAGCTTTTTCCCCAAGCGTTGGGAAAAAACATACCTTCATTGGTTGGATAATATTAGAGACTGGTGCATAAGTCGCCAACTTTGGTGGGGCCATCGTATACCTGTTTGGTATCGAAAGGGTGAGCAAAGGTCGGATAAAGCCAATTGGTATGTCGGAGTCACTCCTCCCGATGACATTGATAACTGGGAGCAGGATGAAGATGTTCTTGATACTTGGGCATCATCGTGGCTTTGGCCCCTGGCCACCTTGGGATGGCCCGAGGAGAAAGCTATGAAGGAAAAAGGATTGGATTATTTTTACCCGACATCCGCATTGGTAACTGGCCCAGACATCATTTTCTTCTGGGTTGCCCGGATGATCATGGCCGGGCTTGAATTTAAAGGTGAACCAGTAAAAAAGGAATCTACTCTTTCAGAAACAGAAATCTCAAATCGTATCCCTTTCAAAGAAGTTTACTTTACCGGAATCATTCGTGATGGCGATGGCAGGAAAATGTCGAAATCTTTGGGCAATTCACCGGATCCACTCGAATTAATTGCCAAATATGGAGCCGATGGCCTGCGTCATGGCATCATGAGCATTGCACCAAAAGGTCAGGATATTCGTTTCTCTGAAGAGAGAATCGAACAAGGAAGAAATTTCTGCAATAAGTTGTGGAATGTGTCACGCTTTCGCCAAATGTCCGGAGATTCTCCCGACAACTCGGTTCCGGAAAATATAGTCGAGAGAATTCAAAAAGACTTCTTAACCAAAGATGATCAGGCCATTCTTCTTCGTCTGTCCGAAACCCTAGATACAGTTGAAAAACTTTACGAGGACTATGAATTCAATTCGGTCCTCCACACCATATATCACTTTTTTTGGACAGATTTCTGTGATTGGTACATCGAAGTATCAAAGCCGAGAATGAATAGGGACGAGTCAAAAGCAACCTGTCTCGCTGTACAGGATTTATGCCTCAGGCAAATCCTGCTTTTACTGCACCCCTTTACTCCTTTTATCACAGAAGAACTATGGGCTCTACTCGGCTATGCAGATGGTAAAAGCATTCAGGGATATTCTCCCGGTTCCGGCAGTCAATTCTTGCAATTGCTTACTCTTAGTGAAATTTCCATTAGCAAATCAATTTTAGAAGAAGTGAGTAAAGTAAGAGCACTGGTCACCGATCTTCGTTCACTTAAAGCCGAGAGAAACCTATCCAACAACCGGGAAGCAGAATTCTACTTTGTCGCAGGCCCAGAGGATACGAAAACGATTCAAGAAAATGAATCTTCGATACTGGCAATGGCTGGTGCTGGTGCTTTAAAAGTTACGGAAGACGCACCACATGGATTGCCCGCGTCCGTCTCTACGCTAGGTACTTTCTACCTCGATCTGAGCGCTGGTGTTGATCTGGAAACCGAAAGAAAAAGACTGAATAAAGAAGTAAGTTCCCTTGAAGGAATTATCACCGGGATAGAGAAAAAGCTCAATAATTCCTCTTTCGTTGATAAGGCACCAGTACAAGTGGTAGAGGGGGCGAAAAAACAACTTCAAGACAACCTCCATAAATTGCAGGAAACAAAAGAGGCTCTTTCAGCACTTAAGTAAAAAATTAAATTTCAGTTTAACCTTAGGTTGGATTACCGCCAAGCATCCAGACGAAATGGTTTTGGTTTGCTTGAATGTAATAAAAATTAAGAGATAGGTGATGTCCAAAGAGAAAGTAACCAAAAATTTCTTAGATCCCGGGCAATTAGAGACTGAAGATGAATCCATTTTTATAATTCAAACACATAGCCAAGGTCCCTCAGGTAAGATTGAGCTATCCGATGAAGTCCTGAAGCATGCCCCCTCCGGCAATCTTTTTGGACTAAGTCAGAATGTCGGGATGGGCTGGAGTCCGAAAAACTTTCTGGGTCCCCAATTTCTAATACTCAACAGCCATGGAGGAGTCCGTTCTGAAGATGGCTCCCCGATTGCCCTGGGGTATCATACCGGGCATTGGGAAATCGGGCTCTTAGTAAAGCGAGCTGCAGAGGAGATGAAAAAGGTTGGATGTATTCCTTTTGCGGCTCATATAAGCGACCCATGCGATGGTAGATCCCAAGGAACCACTGCCATGTTTGATAGCCTGGCCTATCGAAACGATGCATCCCTGGTGATGCGTCGACTGGCGCGCTCCCTCCCGACTGCTGAAGGAGTGATGGCTATTGCTACCTGTGATAAAAGCATGCCCGCAATGATGATGGCACTTGCGGAAATGCGTGACATGCCCACCATCCTTGTTCCTGGTGGAGTCACCTTATCACCAAGCGAAGGAGAAGATGCAGGTAAAGCGCAATCCGTTGGAATCAGGTATGCACAGGGTGAACTGGCCAAGGACAAAGCAGAGGAAATTTTATGCAGAACCTGTGCGACTCCTGGAGGTGGCTGTCAATTCTTAGGAACTGCCGCCACTTCACAAGTGATCGGAGAAGCGCTTGGTCTATCTCTCCCCCACTCTGCTCTGTCTCCCAGCGGATTTCCTGTATGGTTTGAACTGGCCACTCGTTCCACCAAAGCCCTGGCCAATCTTCATAAAAAGAAGATTAGCACATCACAAATTCTTACTCCTTCCGCCATTCGTAATGCCATGATCATCCATGCTGCTTGTGGAGGATCGAGTAATCTCATTATTCATCTGGCAGCCATAGCTTATCATGCAGGGATCAAAAGACCCACGATTAAAGAATGGGATGAGGTAAACCGGCTCGTTCCAAGGTTGGTAGATGTTCTACCAAATGGTCCAAACGGGTATTCCACCGCACAATTCTTTCTCGCAGGTGGAGTACCGGAATTAATGTGCAGACTCAAAGACTTGGATTTATTGGAACTTGGGGCACTTACCTGCACAGGAGACTCATTAGGTGCAAACCTGGAAGCCTGGGAAAAAAGCCTGAGAAGAAAACGATTTCGCGACCTTCTATCGAAGTTAGACCAGATCAACCCGGACGATGTTATTCACTCAAAAGAAAAGGCTGGTAGTAAAGGGATGACCAGCACCCTCTGTTTTCCCACAGGCAATCTGGCTCCTGATGGAGCGGTCATTAAGAGTACTGCTATCGATTCATCCATGCTTGATCAAAATGGAATGTACAAACAAACCGGACCGGCCAAGGTATTCACAACTGAAAGAGAGGCCGTTCGGGCAGTCAAAGGTCTTGGAGACTCTAAAATCCAACCTGGCGATATTATAATATTATGTGGAAGAGGACCACTTGGGGCAGGAATGGAAGAGGTGGCGCAAGTGGCCCTTGCCTTGAAACATTTATCGTGGGGCAAGCAGGTGGCACTCCTAACCGATGCCAGATTTTCAGGAGTCAGCTCGGGAGCTTGCATCGGTCATATTTCACCAGAAGCACTGGCAGACGGACCTATAAGTAAAATAGTGGACAATGATCTCATTCAGATTGAAATCGATACTAAAAACTTAAGTGGATCGATTAATTTTGTGGGTTCATTAGAAGAAAAACTAGATTTTCAAAAAGCTGAACAGATCCTTAAAGAAAGGAATCCCAATGATAAACTGCAAGCAGACCCGAGATTGCATGCGGATACAAAACTTTGGGCAGCCTTGCAAAATATCAGCGGTGGAACCTGGGGCGGGTGCGTTTTTGATACAGAAAAAATTATAAAAACCCTTTATGCAGGACAAAAAGCTCTCAATAAAAATTCATGACTTTCTTTGGTTGAACTTGCGATTTCGTCATTCATTTCGTGAAAGATTATTTATGCAATTGATTCTCGTATTATCCTCTTTTCTGATTGGCACATCGCTGTTGGCAGAACTAAACTCATGGCCTCAATGGCGAGGCCCCAACCGTGATGGGCAAGGAATCCAAAGTATAAATCTACTGGAAAATGTAGAAGAAACCATTCCCAAAAAAGTTTGGGACAGTTTCGATATACCTAGCCAGGAAGACGGTGGTTTTGGCAGTGTTATCTCGGATGGGAAACGGGCATATATATCCGTTGTTTGGCACCGTAATGAACCCACAGAAAAAAGAATTATAAATTCTTTGGTATTACGGCAACTAGGCCTTCGTAATGTCAACCTACCAAACGAACTAAGAGACAAGGTCGAAAAGGATCGTCTGTCTTTAAGTCCAAGATTGAGGGGAGCCAAACTTGATGAATGGATTGATAATTGGATAGAACAACATTTGGATCAAAAACAAAAGATGACCCAAGGTGCTCTGCTTGCCTCCAGATTTAAGCAGGGAAAACTTGCCACCCCGCTCTGGGTTATTGATCGAATGTTTAAAATAAGGGATCGTATTTTCCCGTCACAGGCAGAGCTGGACAAATGGCTTAACGAGCAAGAATTCCCGGAAAATATTAGGAATAAAATCAGCCAAGATGTTCCACCCACCCAAAGAATGGCCGATGATGTCATCCTCGCATTGGATCTCCAAACGGGAAAACAAATTTGGAAAACCAGCCTGTCCGGAGTACCGGCTGGTCGTTCATCTTCGTCAACCCCATGCCTTGCTGAAGGAAAAATATTTTCTGTTGGAGGAAATCGCTTATTTGCCGTCATGGCAGATAGTGGGAAATTAATTTGGGAATCACTGCTTGGTACTGAAGCCGTTGCGAGTTCTCCTCTTTTCCATGAAGGGAAAGTAATCGTGTTGGCAAACACTCTTCGAGCATTTGATTCCCTTACAGGCCGGGAGGTTTGGGAAAATAATTCGGTGAGAGGCAAAGCCGCATCTCCGATTCTTTGGGTAAATGATTGGCAAAAGTCGATCGTTTGCAATTCTTCCAAAACCACATTTTGCGTAGACCCCAAAACAGGGAAAACACTGTGGGAGGGTCCTGGAGGAGGTGCTTCCACTCCAGCAAGTTCTGGCAATCTTCTAGTAGTTCACGGAAAGAAAGAAGATGTCGGCTTAATTTGCTTTAAAGCAGAACCTCAAGGAATCTATGAAAAATGGAGGTTTCCCAAGTTGACTAGACGGACTGACTCGAGCCCCATAATCTTTGACCAAAAAGCAATTCTTTTCGGGGCAGGTATGCGTCTATGCATAGATTTACCAAGCGGAAAAGTTTTACGCAAGCTATCCGCCAAGCACGATATTTCTTCTCCTGTTCTTGCCGGTGGTAAAATCCTTGCCTACGAAATCAATGGCTCCTTCTTATCCTTCGTAGAGGCTACCCCCGAGAAACTTAATGAGGAACAAAAATTTAAATTGAACGCATTAAAATGCACTTCACCCGCTCTAGTCGGAACTAAGCTACTTGTTCGTAATCAAAATGGAATTTCCTGTTATGAATTGGGTAAAAATGTTCCCAACTAAGTAATTGTCTCTACTCCAGTATTCTCGAATCTCTCCCTTTGTTTTGCCAACAAATCGGGTAGCTCAGGCAGATCGTCGGAGACATTATTTCCCCCGACTACTTCCCTGGCCAACTCCTGTAAGTGCTGCCATCTAGCCAAGTTTAATTCGGGTGCATAAGTAATAAGGGAAAGCAGGCTTTTCCATTCGATCTCAACCCGTTCAATATCCCCGCTGTGTAGGTCTGAATTTGTTCCTAGCTCATTCAAAAAATGCCTACGATTTAAAAGAACTTCCGTGGCCCCCTCTCCGTATTCTTCGGGAAGTCCACCTTTCAGGTAACCCCGACAATCCCTTAATCCATAGGTCTCACGGCAGACCATAGCCAGCCTGGACTCGCTCGATACATATCCACGAAAACGATGACCAGCACGGAGGTTCGCAAGATCGTTTATCAATTCTTCGACGGGGTATTTTTCATCTTCTACAGCGGCTGCGATAGCCAGTCCTTCTCCCCTCGAAAAAAAACTGAAAATTTCCCCCCGCACGGTCGGATGAGCGTCCTGATCGATCAATCCGAGCTCATACCATGCTTCCGATGGGCTAAGGTTATTCAATTCGCGAGAAGATGGTTCTTCATGACTACGAAAGGGAGAATCATAAACTCGTTTAACTCGACGCATCGGCGGGTTAAGAAGAACCTTACCACGAGCATCTTTCCATCCCAGAACTACTGCATTCTCATAGCTTAGACGAGCCCGAAGCACTTTACCCCGATCCACCAGTTCCACCAGCTCGCCTCCCTGAGAAGCAAGAGGTAGGATACTTCGAAATACATCCTCAAGCCCATGGCGTCTCCATACCTTTCTTGAAAATTTCTTTTTAAGACCAGGGCTTTCTTCCGCAATTACTTCTCGAAGGCGTTTTCTAAATGACTTGATTAGAATAATTTTGGGAGTTTTACCCTCTTCATTTTCCTGGTACATACCGAGAGAAATCTCACGTCCATAGACTCTTTCTTTTTTAGAGCCGAACCGACAAGGATTTCCCATTTTCACTTTCCCGAGTGTGTCAGCAAGGGTCAAGGGATTTACCCACTCCCCCTTTGATAAGACTAGTGCATCGGTAAGCTTACATTTACTTTGCCCGCTCCTTCGCTCCCATAATCCGACTGAGTTTCGCATCTCCACCACTTCATCCCGTTCCCCAGCAGGTTCTTGATCAGACTCTCCTTGGTTTTTAGGCAATTTTGATAAGGATATATCCAAACCCAATCTCACCCTTTCCTCAGAAAAAAGGCGAAGAGCCAACCACCTCGCGGCATCAATAGGGTTCTTACCTTGTTTCCGTGCAATAGTCATTGTGCCTATCAAAGCAGCCCAATCCAAGGTTTTTGAACGATGAAGCTTTAAGGGCCGTGCCTCGCTCATCCGCGCCTGCCGAGGTACAACAACCACAAAACCACGATCATCCATCCCTCTTCTTCCTGCCCGTCCAAACATCTGCAAAAGTTCATCAGGACGAAGAAGACCCAATTCATCATCAACCCTGTATTCACGATCTGTCACTAAAACCGATCGCATTGAAAAATTCACTCCCGCCCCCAAACCTGTGGTTGCCACCACTACCTGAAGTTGGCCCGCTTTGGCCAGTGGTTCGATGAGTCCTGCCCGTTTCGCATAATCTAGCCCACTGTGATGATAGGCAACACGGCGTTTAAGTAACCCCACCAGTTCTTTACCTGCTACTTTTTTTTGCTCATGACTTAGTTCAAGCGTATCAACTGGAGGAAGTTCGGTGGCCAACTGCCTTGCAAGATCTTCAGCGACGGCACGTCTGGGTGCAAAAATAAGCAAAGGCCCAAGATTAGCATTTAAAGCCCGGGCAACTAACTTCGGCCAATGCCCCCGTATTTTCCTACCTCGAAACGGACGACGAAGCAGAGTTTCGGCAAAAACCTCATCCAGGGGCACGGGTCGCCTTCCCTCAGAAACCAGTTCCACCTGTCGTCCAATACTTCGTAACCAGTCGGCCACTTCGACAGGATTTGCAACGCTTCCACTCATTAACAAGAGTTTTGTCTTCAGGGGTGTCAGTGCAATAGTCACTTCGTAACCTGGGCCCCTCCTTTGATCTCCGAGTAATTGATACTCATCCACTACAAACAAATCAGGGCTAATCCCTTTGGCAATACTACCACGCTGAGTTTCAAGAGTCGCAACAACGATACTTGCCTGCGGTTGATATCGTATATCACCTGTAATGAGTCCGACATTCCAACCCCTTTCTTTCCAGTCGCGAAATTTATCGTTTGCCAATGCTCTCGTGGGTACGGTGTAGACCGCTTTCCCCTTCCATCCCGATTCGATGAGTTGTTCGAAAACAAATGTTTTTCCCGCGCCAGTTGGTGCATGTAATACCACATCTTTCCCATCACGAAGAAAATTCAAAGCCTTTCGTTGCCAGGAATCTGGAAGAGCCAAAGTTTGACCAAACTGATTGGAGTTCATTTGCATTTATCCGCCATTTCCATTTCATACTTAAGTTTTCGGATAATACGATGAAAACTTATTATGATTTTACGGCTCTTCTCTTATTCCAATGATTAATTTAATTGTAGCCTGTGACCTAAATCGTGTGATTGGAAAAAATGGTAAACTCCCCTGGTCAATTAAAGAGGACTGGGATTATTTCATGGAAAAAACATCTGGCGGATCCATGGTGATGGGCAAAACCTGCTATTATGAATTTGAACCATATGCCGATGGTCGGGAACTAATAGTTTTAACGCACAATGTTTCATCTAAATTTGCAAAAGCCCAAGCGGCTAACTCACTTGGTCATGCACTTTCCCTAGCAACTCATTCCCCCATTTGGATTTGTGGTGGAGAAAAATTGTATGAAGAATCAATGCCAATAGCAGACAGACTCTACCTTACGAAAATAAATCATTCATTTGAGGGTGATGTTTATTTTCCTGATTGGGAAAAAACATTCCCGAGAATGGTTTCTTGTACGAAATTAGATACAGGCAAATACAACCTAGAATTTATGGTTTTTGAAAAAAACACCTAAACAACCGGCTGATGGGCAAGGCTTGCCAGATACAAGTTCATTCTTATTATCATTATCTTTTGCATGAAAGAACACAAGTTTCTCACCTTTGATGATCTAGAACAAATTCGTACTGAGTTTGGTACCCCCACCTATGTCTATGATGAGAGCATTTTACGATCGAATGCGCAGCAATTACGAGCTTTCCCGCATGCCTTTGATTTTTTCCCTCGTTATGCCATGAAAGCAGCTCCAACTGCTGCCCTTCTCCGGATTTTCAACAATGAAGGCTTGGGAATTGATGCCAGTTCAATTCATGAAGTTGAACGTGCAATAAGGGCGGGTTTTGGTACTGAATCGATTTCATTGAGCACGCAGGAATTATCCGAAGATTTTCGCTTTTGGGCCCAGGATGGAGTTAAGATCAATCTCTGTTCCCTGAGTCAGATTGATCGATACGGAAAATGGAAGCTTGGTGAAACTGTTGGTTTACGCTTTAACCCTGGAACTGGTTCCGGTGGTAATAATCGTACAAATGTGGGAGGGCCATCAAGCAGTTTTGGTATATGGAAAGATGATTTGGAAACGGCCAAAAATCTCTGCAAAGAAAATGGTCTGGTGGTAGATCGTATTCATACCCATATCGGTTCAGGCTCCGATCCAGAAATTTGGAAAAAAGTCGCAGAGATGAGTCTTGAAATAGTTCGAGCCTTTCCCTCGGTGCACACATTGAATTTAGGAGGAGGTTTCAAAGTTGCAAGAATGGCTGACGAATCCGCTACGGATCTCCAAGAAATTGGACAACCTGTGAAAGCACTTTTCAAAGAATTCGCGGTAACAACTAATCGAGAATTGAAGTTAGAAGTTGAGCCCGGAACCTTTCTTGTCGCCCATTCATGCACCTTGGTAACGAGCGTACAGGATGTTACACAAACCGGTTCTGACGGTTATCGTTTCATAAAATTAGATTCCGGGATGACGGAGATTCTTAGACCAAGCTTATATGGTGCACAGCATCCGATTCACATTTGCCCAGAACCCGGACAAGTCAAATTCCGGGAAAATACAGAACAGGTTGTTGTCGGCCATTGTTGCGAGTCGGGTGATTTGTTAACTCCTGCAGTTAATGATCCCGAAACTCTTTCTCCCAGGTCATTACCCCGTGCAGAAATAGGTGATTTTTGCCTTATTGACAGTGTTGGTGCCTACTGTTCCTCAATGACAGCAAAGAACTACAATTCTTTTCCTGAAGCAGCCGAAGTTCTGAAAAAGGAGGATGGCGACTTGGCACTTATTCGGAAGAGGCAAACCTTCGAGCAATTAATTGAGAACGAAGTTGTGCCGTGAAGGTAAGTGGGCTCGGTCATTTTCCCTTAGGCACACCAGTCCCGCAAAAAGAACACGCCGTATGCGTTAGTCTGCCAACCTTTGATGATATTGTTGGGTATGAAGAAAAAAAACCTGAAATTCTAAAGAAGCTTCATTCAGGATATCCCAGATTTGTAAGACATCGCAAGGTACAGGAGCTTGCTGAATTTTGGAATCAAACCCACTTACTAAACGATAAAGATTTATTCTTTTTCCCCAATGCAAAGGATTGGGACTTTGCTCATAAAACCGCCGGTCTATCTGATCCTCGTATTGAAGAGGTGGAAGATTATCTAATTGTAGGATTGCCACCCGATTCTAGGGAAAGCGCTCGTTTGAGTAAATTCTTGCAGCATACAGGTTGTGGGTTGTCTTCGCGCCATGCTGAAAAAATCCTAGAAGCCCTTGGGCAAACGGTCCTAACCGAGTCAATCACTCCGAATGTGGATGCGGAAAAAGAAATCAAAAAGATTATCTCAGAAGCACATGGTCCTAATATTGAAGACGAAGATGTCATGATAACTGCTTCTGGGGCCAACGCTTTTACTGCTGTTTTTCGTTCCGCCCTCGAATTATCCAGAAATAAGGGTAAGCAAATATGGATTAGAATAGGTTGGCTATACCTTGATACCATTGAAGTAATGAATTTGCTGTGCGAGCCGCAAGAAAGAATTATTGACCTGCTTACACCGAAAGAATTTGAGACGGTAGAAACTGTTTTTGAACAATATGGAAGTCAAATTGCAGGAGTCGTAACGGAATTTCCCAGCAATCCCCTCCTGCATTCCTGTAATCTTGAAAAAGTATGTGAATTAACAAATCGCCATGGTGCACTATTGATAGTGGACCCGACTATGGCTTCACCTAAGAACGCAAAGGTTTCTGGTTTTGGCGATGTTGTTATTAATAGTTTAACCAAGTATGCCAACTGGGAGGGGGATGTGATGATGGGGAGTGCGGTATTCCCTAAAGAATCACCACTTGGCTTGGAAATTAAAGAAACAGCCTTTGAAAACTCCACCAAACCTTTCTACCGAGATCTCGAAAGAATGGCGGAGCAGATCCCTTTTTATAACAATTTCATTGACCAAACGAATCAGTCGCAGGCAGAAATTGTGACTTTTCTTAAGTCTCACCCAAAAATAAAGAATGTTTTCTGGGCATACCAGGATAGCACTGGTTCAAATTACTCGAGCATTGCAGGCGAAAATAAACCGGGATGCATTGTCAGCTTTGAAATTAATGGTTGTTTCAAAGATTTTTACGACAATCTTGAACTTTTAAAAAGCCCTAGTTTTGGAACTGAATTTTCACTTTGTTGCCCTTATGTCTATCTTGCCCATTATAACTTAATAAATGACAAAACCGGAAAAGAGAAATTGAGACATGCAGGATTGTCTCCTGAACTGCTCCGTCTTTCTGTTGGACTTGAAAGTCCCGATGAAATTAAAGAAAAAATAGCCCTAGCACTCAAGGAATGCTAGGGCCATAAAGTTTTAAGCTTAAAATTCTTACTCGAAAGAAAAAGAATCTAGTACCTTGCGAATCCTCCTTTTGGAAAGGCGCACATAAGCCGGTAGCCCATTATCATACGGTACTTCAACTTCACCCTGAATTAAAGGCTGACAATACTTGATGAATTTCGCGGTCATGCTGACACCATCCTCAGCAATCCAATCAGAAGGTATTTCTTTAACTCCGTTCGCAATTTCGGAAAGAGGAGCAAGTCCTGTCTCACACTCATAGGTATCGCCCTCAGCCCGGACTAAAATAACCATTTTATCTGTTTCACCATCAACAGCAGCACGAACCGCTGCTTGTCCAGCCATAAAAGCTTCATCATTATCCGCTTTCGACGAACAATGGGTTGCTGCTCGTTGACCTGTGCCAAGCTTTGAGGAGCGAGCCTTTACTGCTAAATTACTCTCAATGTAATTGGCAAGAAAATCTCCAATACCCCCTAACTGTTGGTGACCAAAAGCATCCTGACTATCAGTACTGTTGGCTACATAATTTCCATCCTTATCAATGAGTCCCTCTCCAACTACAACCAGGCAGTAGCGGTTCTTTTTAAGAACGCGTTGCACATCATCCAAGAATTTCTCCTTGGAAAAAGGTAATTCGGGAAGGTAAATCAAATGAGGTGCGTCGTCAGGATTTTCCTTACTTTTGGCGAGCGTGGTTCCGGCGGCTATCCATCCGGCATTTCGTCCCATTACCTCAACAATTGATACGAGATCATGCTGGCCCATTGCCTCGTGATCCAAGGCAGTCTCACGAACGATAGTAGAAACATACTTCACCACACTGCCGTAACCCGGGCAGTGATCGGTGGTAACCAAGTCGTTATCAATAGTCTTTGGCACCCCAATGACGCGCAAGGGGTAATTCTTCGATTGAGCAAGCTTGGAAATCTTGTCAGCGGTATCCTGAGAATCATTTCCTCCACAATAGAAAAAGTAGCGAATATTATGGGCTTCAAAAA
Organism: uncultured Verrucomicrobiota bacterium; assembly: GCA_902569115.1. Classification (GTDB taxonomy): domain Bacteria; phylum Verrucomicrobiota; class Verrucomicrobiia; order Opitutales; family Seribacteraceae; genus Seribacter. The sequence continues at coordinate 21,967 of CACFTI010000033.1, forward strand.
CTTCAAGAATACGCTCGTATTCGCGATCCTGTTTCAATTTAAACCGGCATGTACCTAAGGCAGATGCGGGGGTGTAGCGAAGTCCACGAATGTTCTGCTGAGACTCCTCTGCTAAGTCCATGATTTCCTCTTTGAGAATCCCAAGAACTCCATTCATGCCTCCGTATACCTCTTCGATACAGGGGTGATTGAGTGCTTCCGAAACAACTCCAGCTACACTTGCGTTAATAACGGCGGTTGGTCCACCCGATTGGGCGACCAAACAATTTCCTATTAATTCCTCTGCCATGATGATGTAATGATGTAAAAATGAACGAACGAAGAGTGCATAACTTAAATGCAAAATTGGCAATCGCAAAAATATCTGCTTATGAAAACCATAAACAGTTTCCGATCGAGCCTAGAGGATGCCGCTAGGATTGTATTTTCGAGCCTCTGGGTAGCGGGATGTCCAGGTTTTTACTCTTTTTATAAAGTGTTCGACTTGATGGTGTGCCGCTCCAACCGAAGCCTCCCCCTCTTTAATAATATTGCGGAGTGCGGTAATCTTTAAACCAATCCTTTTGTCTTTGGAAAGTCTTTGCACAAGATCATTATCGGAGATTTTACCTTTGCGCAGATCTCTTACTGTTGCCAGGGCATGTTCCTTGATAGCTGCGTGTGCATCTTCACGCCCCGCCCCAGCCTTTACTGCTTCCATCATAACTGTTGTGGTAAGCAAAAAAGGAAGATATTTCTTTCTTTCCGCACCGATGACGGAAGGGAAAACTTCCATTTGATTTAGTATGGTCAGAAAGGTATCAAGCATACCATCTATTGCAAAAAAGGCATCGGGTAACATTACCCTTCTCACCACAGAACACGATACATCTCCCTCATTCCACTGATCGCCCGAAAGTTGGGAGGCCATGGTTAAATGACCATTTAAAATCGCGTGAAAACCATTAATTCTTTCACAACTTCGACTGTTCATCTTGTGTGGCATCGCAGAGGAGCCTGTCTGCCCTTTTGCAAAACCCTCTCCGAGTAGTTCATGCCCAGCCATGATCCGAACAGTTTTGGCAAAACTTGAAGGAGCTGAGCCAAGTCGTACAAGTAAGGAAACCACTTCAAAGTCCAAACTGCGCGGATAAACCTGACCCACATTTTCCCAATTGGCGGTTGCTCCGAGATGGTGCATAACCTTTTGGTCTAACTGCTCAGCTTTTTTCGCATTTCCGAGCAATGTTATCTGGTCAAGCCTAGTGCCGACCGCACCTTTAAGGCCCCTGTATGGATAGGTTGCACAGAGACGTGAGAGACTTTCGATAGCATACTCGAGTTCCTCTCCCCAATTGGCCATTCGTTTTCCTAAGGTAGTCAGCTGAGCCGGCACATTATGTGAACGAGCTGTAACTGCCAGCTCCTTAAAACTTTTGGCTTTTTCCCCAAGGGCAAAGAGGCAGGCAACCGATTTCTCCAGAACTAAGCTCAAGGCACGATGAGTTTGCAATTGCTCAACATTCTCGGTCAGGTCGCGACTTGTCATACCTTTATGTGCATGTTGATGCCCTGATAAGTCAGCAAATTCTTCCAAGCGGGCTTTCACATCATGCTTGGTAACAAGTTCCCGTTCGCGGATTGATTCAAGATTCACCAAACTTTTGATCTTCTCGGACTGATCGATTGCCTTCTTGTCGATTTTGATTCCGAGTTCTTTCTGGGCCTTCATGACCGCTATCCAGAACTCTCGCTCCATGATTACTTTTCCAGTTGGCGACCAAAGGGATACCATCGATGATGAGGCGTATCGGTCCGCTAAAACATTGGGTGTTTCAAATTTTTCCATATTAATTACAAAGATTCTAGTCGTTCGCAGACTTTACGAATAATAAATTCAGGGGTAGAGGCACCGGCGGTTACTCCGACAGTATCATAATTATCAAAATCCAATCTTTCGATGTCTTCTGCGGTTTCGATGTGAAAAGTAGGGCGCTCATAAGAAGCAGCCAGTTTGGCAAGTTTACGAGTATTCGCTGAATGTTTTCCACCAATGACCACGATTGCATCGGCCCCCTCTTTGACCAAATCGACAAGATCAGATTGTCTTTCCTTGGTTGCTCCACAGATAGTATCAAATACGAGCATATCAGGATATTGATCCGATAGTAAATTGCTCAAATACTTAAATTCATGAGTAAACATAGTGGATTGTGAAACCATGGCTACCTTTTCTCCTAAATCCGGTAGATTTGTAATATCATTTTCATTGGTCACCACATAAGATTTCTCTTTGGCGTATCCCATCAATCCAATAACTTCAGGGTGCTCGGGATCACCAAAAATAACAATCGAGAACCCTTTTTCAGCATGTAATTTAACTTTACCCGCAATGATTCCAACATCGGGACATGTTCCATCCCGAAAAGGCAATCCTAAGCTTTTTAAATAATCTCTTCTTTGAGGAGAAATTCCATGGGCACGAACCACGACCACTGATTCTTTGGTATTCTCCTCATTGAAATCAATTTTTTTCTTACTTTGATAATCGCCAACCTCCTGAATGTCATCTTTCCCAAGAGCATCCATCATCTGGCGGTTATGAATAAGTGGACCATCAGTGTATACAGTTCGGCGTCCACCCTGAGACTCCTCACGTGCAACTTGAATTGCTCTTTCTACTCCCCAGCAAAACCCGGCACTTTTGGCTCTTATTACTTTCATATTCGTATTTACCTTACTATCTCTTCCTGTCTTATGGTTCAATATTGATTTGCCACACCCTCTTTTTCGTAAAAGAAATGATTTATGAAAATTGCTCTTTCTATATCGCCTCTTCTATGTGCGTTATCATGCATACTCCCACCTCCTGCATTTTTGCTTCATGCAGAGGAAAAAAATAGCCCTTACAAACTCGGACAAGCCACCCGTGATGGCATCGGCAAGTTTTACATGGGGCGTGAAATCTCAAAAGTGATGGGACATTTGGGCGCATCGTGGTTGGAGCGACCCAAGCGTGAACAGGAGGAAAGAACTGACCTTTTGATTAAGGGCTTAGACCTTAGGCCAACGGATAAAATTGCCGATATTGGTGCAGGTTCTGGCTATTTCAGTTTTCGTATGGCCAAACTCGTTCCTCAAGGAAAAGTGTTTGCGATTGATATTTCCCCGCAAATGGTCGGGATGATGAGAGCAAAAATGGCACAACAGAAAGTGACCAATGTCGAGCCAGTGCAGAGCACCATTACCCAAACCAAATTACCCCCGAACAGTGTTGATGCCGCCCTGATTGTTGATGCCTACCATGAATTTTCTCACCCTCTGGAAATGGCCACATCGATCCTCAATTCTCTCAAGCCGGGCGGAAAACTTATCCTTATAGAATACCGAATGGAAGATCCTAGCGTACCGATAAAACTTCTTCACAAAATGTCAGAAAAACAGGCTAAAAAAGAAATGAAAGCCGCCGGATTCAACTGGGAGAAAACACTGACCATGCTACCCCAGCAACACTTTATGATTTTCCGAAAGCCAAAGTGAAGAGTCTTCTCCTCTTCATCTGTGTCACCTTCTGCTACTCGTTGGAAGCACAGAATTGGAATCGCTTTCGCGGTCCCGACGGAAACGGCCAATTCCCTGAACTCACCCTTCCACTCGCATGGAAAAACACAGACAGTGCCTGGAAAATTAAATTGCCTGGAAGTGGACACTCCTCTCCGGTCATCTGGGGAGAGAAAATTTTCACCACATGCGCATCACCAAGCGATTCGGTCCAATATGTCCTATGCATAGATGCAGAGACTGGTAAAATTCTTTGGCAGAAAGAGTTCGGTTCCACACCCTACAGCCATCACAAATTTAACAGTTATGCCTCATCCACTCCTGCCGTTGATCAGGATTTTCTTTTAGTTTCCTGGACAACCAAGAAATCAAATATTCTTCTTTGCCTGGATCACCATGGCGAAATGATTTGGAAACGTGACTTTGGAGCCTACCAAACAGAACATGGCAATGGTTTTTCGCCAATCGTTTATGGAGCACATGTTTTCGTCACCCATGACCACGAGTCCGACTCTGCCCTTTACGCACTGAACCGGAAAACTGGAAAAACAATTTGGAAAGTCGACCGAACCGGGTCCAAGCCCTCCGCATCAACACCAACCATTTACAAAACAAAGCAAGGTAAAGCCTTGGTCGTTTCCAATTCACAATCGCATGGATGCTACGCCGTTGAGATTGAAAGTGGCCAAATTTCATGGGAAACAGGCCCGGGCAGTCTTGATAAACGAAGTGTCTCCTCCCCCTACTTCGCAGGCGGATATTTTTTTGCCTCCTGTGGCTCAGGTGGTCGGGGCAGTCGCTTTCT
>CACFTI010000034.1 GCA_902569115.1 uncultured Verrucomicrobiota bacterium
TGCGATTATCCTTCAACCGAATAAAGGATCGATTCTTTCCCATTTCAATGTGGGCATCCTTCCATTCAGGCCTCACCGCCATCACTTCCTTGCGCACCATGCAGGAAACCAAGTAGGTCCCGGCCAAACCCAAGGTATCATCTTCGATCAGAAGATTTCCGGTGGGAGAACCCGCCCCGTAAATCGTACCCGGAGGAAATGCACCGGGATAATTCTCGCGCCAGTGAGACTTGGAAAACCGCCGACTTTTGCTCCAACCGGTTGGTTCTTCCCAGGTCTTGGCCACTTCTTCCCAGGAACGGCTTCCATCGGTAAGATCCGCGTAACCCATATTGGCATATTCCATCACCCAACTGATCCGGGCATGAGCGGGATCATCATTATCACTTTGGTAGTGATCTCCGAAGGAACTGATAAATAAATCATGAGGGTTCCGCATATTTTCACCTGTCGGGGACAAACCAGTACCATCGGGATTAATCCGCATACTCATTCCTCCCACATAGACTTCACCATCTGAACTCTTTTTACCGATGCCATCGGTGTAGCCATAATAACAGCCGGAAATAAAATGCCTGCCATCCTTGGTTTTGATATCGGCACCACGATTACCGTAGGAAAAATGCCATTGGCCGCTGGGTGCCCCGACCACCGCATGCAGGGTATGATCATGATTGGCATCCCGAAAACCGGTGAGAAATACTTCCCGCTGATCAATTTCGGGCTCAAACACCTGATTGCGGTTCACATCGGTGTAGACAATGATTGAGGGAGTCGAAGAGAGCACGATCCGATTATCAAAAACGGCTATCCCCAAAGGTGCATGACGAATCTCCTTTTCGGTAACGAACACTTTGGAGGAATCTGCCTGGCCATCCCAGTCTGAATCCTCCAGAACAATAATCGACCTACCCTCATCCACACGACGACCACGTTGATAATCAATTCCTTCGGTTAGCCACAACCTACCTTCGGCATCAAAGTCCATGGCCACCGGAGAATAAATCATGGGCGAACGGGCCCACAGTTCAATCGAGAGATTAGAATCATCCAATTGAAATGCCTCTACCGGAACGCCTTCCACAGGCCGTTCAACGCGGGCGAAAGATTCGCGATCAGGAATAGCTTTTAAATAAAAGCAGATGCCAGACAGAATAAGAACGGAGACTAGAAATGAAACAGAGCGAGGAATCATGCCCTCAAGCTTAAATAAATTTAGTTTCCTTCCAAGGTTTGAAAATGAAAACCTAAAAATTTTTTAGCTTAAGAATCGTTCCTTTTCTCCCGCCGAAGGAATTCGACAGGTGTCCTTTTGACCAAAAATTCGATATCGATTGCTTGCCACAAGGGAATAAAAAAAATCCCTGATAAAAAAAGGAATCAACCAAAAGACCCAGCATACCTGCCAGATTCCACCCAGATCTCTCAATATTCGGAGGACGGCACCGGACTTGGTGTATTTCCTGCCAGAAGAAATATAGACAATGCTTTTCAATTCGGAGATTTGCTCAGGGGCCACCTGACTGGCATACTCTCCCTGCAAAGGTGCAAACTTGAAAGAACCTTTGGGATCTCTTTTCAATATAAAATCAACCCAGGCATTGCAGAGGCCACATATGCCATCGAATAAAATAACCCTTGGATGATTTTCACTCACGCATGAGATTGTAATCGAAAAGTATACCTAGACAATGATATATAAAAAATATGAAAGCCCTCGTATATCAAGAGCCCTGGAATATGAGCATGCAGGATCTGCCAAGGCCTGTCCTTCAACCCGGTGAAGTACTGATCAAAATGGAATCCGTAGGTATCTGCGGAAGTGATGTACATGGTTTTACCGGTGAGAGTGGACGCCGTGCCCCGGGAATGGTAATGGGGCATGAAGTGGTGGGCAGAATTGTGGAAACTGCCCCGGATGTCACGACCCCAAAGATAGGCCAACGGGTAACTGTTTTTAATGTACTTTCCGAACACGCCCCTACTGAAGAGGAAGGAGACCCCAGTTTTTTAAACAAACGGGTTGTGGGCGTAAACCTCGGAACCCGGGGTGCCATGGCCGAATACCTTGCGATTCCTTCAGCCAACGCAATCCCCGCATCGGAGGAAATCGCTGCTGAAGTCAGCGTCTTGGCGGAACCAGTCGCGGTCGCTCTGCATGGATTCCACAGACTCGCGGAAAAATCGATCAAGCCTCATAAAATTGTTATCATTGGTTCTGGAACCATCGGGCTATGCTGTTTGCTCGTGGCCAAGTCCCTTGGCTTCCAGGATGTGACAGTTGTTGACCTGATTTCAGACAAACTCCAAAGGGCGAAGAATTTTGGTGGGAATACTTTGCTGATTGAAATGAACTCAACCCCGGATGATGTGGCAGGACAAATCAAAGAAAAACTAGGTGTCTATCCGGACTTGGTTGTCGATGCAGTCGGAGTTAAAACTTCATTTGATCAAGCATTTCAAATGGTCAGTGAAAAAGGCAACCTCCTGCTTATTGGTAATTTGGCAAAATCAGTGGAGTTACCCCTTCAGGACTTAGTTTCCAAAGAGATATCCCTGGTTGGTACTTATGGGTTTGACCTGAAAGCCTTCCGGCAAGGGGTAGAAACTCTTCCAGAATTTAAAGATCAGTTGCAAACCTTTATCGAGGGTCATTGCACCCTCGAAGAAACTCCGGAGGTCATGACGGCTTTGGCCAAAGGGGAAAGAAAAGCACTGAAAATCGTTATTGATTTCGAATAATTCAAATAGATCTGCATAAAATATTTTTGTTCCAAAGTGCCGGGTGCCGTTGACTTAGGGAACTGAGCGGATATTTTAGATCTTTTTTGAAGGCTTTATTTACATTCAATTATTTTTTCAGCTTAGGATTCTACCTGCTCGCGTCCCTGGTCTCAATCAGCGGGCAACCGGAGGGCATGAAAGCAATCTTTCAAAAAGCTGAAAATCATTGGGCATTTCAACCGATTCAAGATCCCAAAATTCCGAAATCCGGACACCATAACCCGATCGACGCTTTTGTGGAACAAAGCCTTCGGGAGCAATCCCTTACCTTTGCCAAGCCAGCAAATCGTGAAACCATGATTCGTCGTCTCTATCATGATCTGCTGGGGCTCAAGCCAACTTACGAAGAGATCAAAAAATTCATCGAAGACACGAATCCAAGAGCCTATGCCAATTTGGTTGATCAGCTACTTGCATCTCCACGCTATGGAGAAAGATGGGGTAGGCATTGGCTTGATGTCGTGCGCTATGCGGATACCAAGGGATATCTTGCAGGTGGAGAGAGCCGGGCGTATCCCTACGCTTACACCTACCGGGACTGGGTAATCAAAGCATTAAACAACGATCTTCCTTATGACCAATTTATCCGCCAACAACTTGCCGCCGATTTCTTGTCTGATCAGCCCAATGATAGTGACCTCGCCGCACTTGGCTTTCTCACCGCAGGTCCGGTTTTTTTAAACCGCAAGCAGTTAATTATCGATGACCAGATCGATTTGGTAACCCGTGGACTCATGGGCTTCACGGTCGCCTGTGCCCGATGCCACGATCATTTTCATGATCCTATTCCAACGGCCGATTATTACTCACTCTACGGGATTTTTGATGCTTCTACCAAGCCGGAAAAGTTCCCGCTTATCGGGAAACCAGATGAGAACTCCGCATCCTACATTGAATTCAAAAAGAAACTTAATGAACTCCAGGAAAAAGTGGATCAGTATCTGCAATCAAAACTTGATTTCGTGCAATCCAAGGAAGGCATCGAGCAATATATAAAATTATCATTGGATGCTTATGAGACCCCAAAGAATGACTTTGAAGCATTAGCGGGGAAGCGGAAGCTTTATCCCAAGTTGGCTAATCGTTGGAGAGATTATCTTAAAGGAAAAGAAAAAGCTGAGCAAAGCTTTCTAAAGCCACTATTGAACTTTGCAAAATCCACAGGTCAGGCAGAAACTTTCCGAAAATGGAAGTCATCTGACTTGGCTTCCTTCCCCTCTTTTATGCGTGCAAAAGTGAAGGAAAATGAGTCCGCTGAACTCCCTGATCTCATTTCCTGGTATGCCGATGCACTACACCGTTCCCTAGGAGAAGCCAGGACTGCTAAAGAAAAAAAGGGGCTTTTATTTGCCGTTTCTGCGAATGGTTTCCCAGCGAACATAAAACTCGAAGGAATTGAAAAGTATTTTACCCAAAAAGACCGAAATCATAAAAATAACCTCCGCAAAAAAGTGGCAAGTCATGAGGCCACTCATCCGGGTGCTCCCCCGAGGGCAATGTCTCTATTGGATAAAGACAATATTCAGGAACCACATGTTTTTTTACGCGGTACTTTTGGTGCCCGTGGAGATCTTGTCCCCCGTCGCTTTCCTGTAGCCCTCTCTCCCAATGGAGTGGAAAGAAAAAATTACACCCGGGGAAGCGGACGATTGGAACTTGCTGAATCGATACTCGATACTTCGAATCCCTTAACCTCCCGGGTGATGGTAAATCGAATCTGGAAGCATCTTTTTGGGAAAGGGATTGTCCGAACACCCAGTGATTTTGGATTGATGGGAAAAAGCCCAACCCATCCTGAACTACTCGACCACTTGGCCAAATCTTTCATGAAAAACGGGTGGAGTATTAAAAAGATGATTCGCACCATGGTTTTGAGTAAGACCTACCGGCAGGAAACTCGGAAACTTCCCGTAAAAGATCCCGATAATCTTTATCTCTCTTCCATGAACAGAAAACGGTTAAACTTTGAAGCGATGAGAGATGGTATGCTCCAGGTATCCGGAGAACTCGACCTGACCATGCATGGCCCCTCCCAAAAACTAGAAATTAAACCCTACTCTAAACGACGAGCCGTCTATGGTTATATTGATCGGCAGAATATTTCCCCGACACTTAGCTCCTTTGATTTCGCTAACCCGAACATCCATGCTCCCCAACGGGTGGAGACCACGGTTCCCCAACAGGCTCTTTTTGCATTCAATCATCCATTTGTCATTGAACGGTCTGCCACTCTGGCAAAGAAGACATTTGATTCTACAGCCACCAATCCTTCCTCCCAGGTTGAATTTCTTTACCGTCAAATTTTGTCCAGGAATCCAAGAAAAAATGAAAGTATGCTCGCAGTTGATTTCTTGGGTCCCGATGCAAAACTTGCCAATTTTGAAGATCTTGCACAGACTTTACTCGTATCCAATGAATTCTTCTTCACCGACTGATGCATCCTTTTTTAGATAATTTAAATATACCAAGAAGGAACTTTCTTGCGAGTTGTGGAATGGGCATGGGCTTATCCGCTCTTGCTCCATTACTCAATGGACAAAAAGGGAATCCGATGCTCCCCAAGGGCCCTCACTTTGCACCCAAGGCCAAGAGAGTGATCCATTTATTTATGAATGGTGGACCCTCTCATGTTGATACTTTCGACCCAAAGCCTGAACTTACTAAATGGCACGGAAAAGTTTTACCTGATGAAAATCGTTTAAGCACCGAACGGAAAACCGGGGCTGCCTATCAATCTCCTTTTACCTTTAAGAAACACGGGCAATCGGGAGTACCCGTAAGCGACCTATTTCCACATGTGGCCAGGCATGCCGACGATCTTTGTGTAATCCGGTCCATGCGTGCGGATGTGCCCAACCACGAACCTTCCCTTATGTTAATGAACTGCGGGGAAGGAAGGCTTGTTCGCCCAAGCATGGGATCCTGGATCACCTATGGTCTGGGAACGGAAAACCAAAATCTTCCAGGGTTCGTGGTCCTCTGTCCGAATGGGTACCCCGTCACCGAAACTCAAAACTGGCGCTCCGCTTTCCTGCCGGGCATTTATCAGGGCACCTATGTTAATCCGGCACAAAAAGCTGAGGAAGCGATCATCCCTAACCTTAACCCTGCACGATCAAGCACCCGCCAATCGAAACAACTCCAGCTTCTACAAAAATTAAATCAGGCCCATCAAAATACCCGAGATGGTGATGACCAACTCGACTCGAGGATTCGCTCCTTTGAACTCGCCTACCGTATGCAAATGGAAGCAAGCGATGCTTTTGATGTAACCAAAGAATCTCCCAAAATACGGGAAATGTATGGATCCGGAGTTCATGCAAAACAATGCCTGATGGCTCGTCGTTTGGTTGAGCGAGGCGTAAGGTTTGTACAACTATGGCATGGCAAAGACCAGCCGTGGGACAGTCACGATCAAATCGAAAAGAACCACCGTAGATTGGCTGCCCAGTGCGATCAGGCTATTGGGGCACTCCTGCAGGATTTGAAAGAGAGAGGGATGCTCGAAGAGACTCTGGTTTTATGGGGTGGAGAATTTGGACGTACACCCACTGTTGAATTGCCCGGAGGTGCCAATGCAGGCACTGCTTCTGGAAGAGACCATAATCATCATGGATTCACCATGTGGATGGCAGGTGGAGGCGTAAAACCCGGATTTATCCACGGGGCAACTGATCCGTTCGGTTTCAAAGCGGTGGAAGATCCGGTCCATGTGCATGATCTTCATGCCACGATGTTGCATCTCCTTGGTTTTGATCACGAGAAGCTGACTTACCGCTACGCTGGCCGTGACTTCCGCCTCACCGATGTTCATGGGAAAGTGGTAACTCCACTGATTGCTTGAAGATTTATTTTGCGGCTTCGATCCGGGGAGGAAGAAAGGATCAAAACAAATACAATGAACTCATTGGTTTTCTTTCGTCTAAGGTTGAGGTGCTAACTGAACATGTAGGAGATTCATCTCTAGGACAAACTGGAGAACAAGATTTCACAGACAAAGAAATATATCAAAGGGATCTCGAATGGTTGGAATCGGCCGATGCCGTGATTGCAGAAGTGACAAACCCTTCCCTTGGCGTTGGATATGAGTTAGGTGTTGCTGAAAAATTAAACAAGCCTGTTCTCTGTCTCTACGAGAATAAAATGGAAGACCGGAAACTTTCGGCTATGATTTCCGGAAACCTCAAATTCAGAACATTCCACTGTAAAAATATGGAACAAGCTAAAGAAGAGATCGTGTCTTTTATTGACTCGGTTAAAGCAAAAAATCATCCAATTCTTTAAAACTGAAAATATAAGCGGTATGAGGATCATTTGGGTAAACATAATTCTTTACGCAGCTCTACTTGGAAATGAGTCGAAACCACCAAACATTCTTCTGATTACCGCTGATGATTTGGGTTGGGATTCACTCGGATGTATGGGGAACAACCTCAAGGGCTTGACCCCAAACCTCGACCGCTTGGCTAAAGAAGGTTTGTTACTCACCCAGGGATTTGTGGCCACTCCGATCTGTGGTCCCTCCCGCCAAGCCCTATACACTGGAAGACACCCCCAAAGCACGGGTATGCTTGGGCATGGTACCCAACCTCCCAAGTGGTGGAATGCGACTAGGAATAATTCCGATACTCAATCGATTACCACCGAATTATTAAAAAGTGGTTATCTAACTGGAATGATCGGGAAACATGGATCTCAATGGTGCCAATTCAGTCAGGCTCCTCACGGACGAAATGATCAGACAGGAATGGGAAGAAACCCCGATAAATACGCCCGCTTCACTAAGAATTTCCTTTCCCAGGCAAAACAAAAAAACAAACCATTCTTTCTCTCCATCAATACCCACGACCCACATCGTTACTGGGCGAGACATCCTAGTGAAACCATGGAATGGGTCAGAAACATGATGGACGGATCTTCCTGGCAGGCACTTAAAAATGGTAAACCATACCCAGATCCCGAAACGAAGTTTGATCCTGCCGATTGTCCAATACCACCACCCTACCCTGAAGAGGAAAAGATAAAGGAAGTATTAGCAACCTACTATGACTCCGTAAATCGCATGGATCAAATCATTGGTGAAGTTCTCAAGGTACTCGAAAAAAGCGGCAGCAAAAAGAACACCGTGGTCATCTTTCTTTCTGATCATGGTTTAGCCTGGGATCTTAGCAAATGGTCGCTTTATCCATCTGGTGTACGCACTCCCGTTATTATCCGGTGGCCTTCTCTGATCAACCCCGGCCAAATAGACTCTAAATCGATTATCTCAGTTGTCGATATTGCACCAACTATTGCTGAAATTTGCGGACTGAAAGAATATGGTAATACGGATGGTCGATCCTTTATCTCTTTGCTGAAGGGAGCGAAGAACGAATGGAAACGATCTTGGGCATTCAGTTGCTTCAATTATATGAACAACGATCCAAAGATCGACGAAGCCATTGATACTTTCAGTAAAACTTTATTTCAAAAGTTTGATCAATACAGACCTTCAAGGGCACTGAATAACAGTGATTTTTGTTATGTATGGAACGGATGGGCCGATGGAATTTCCACTCTCCCTCCAACCATGCTTGGAGAATTTCATTCCTTGCTTCCCGCTCTGGCGAAAAACCCATTGGATGTCGACTACGGAGACTATCTTCAAAAAAGGGATTTCATTAAATACCGTACGAATGAGGAACTTTACGAACTTTCAACCGACCCGGGTTGCAATAATAATCTGGCAAATAAAGCTCAATACAAAGAAAAGTTAATCGAACTTCAAAATACCATGAAAAATATTTTAGAGAAAACCAATGACCATGAACTCAAAAGTTTTCTCGCATATACTCAAAAATCTCAACTTCACGCAAAATGAAACCTATCTCTATTTTCATCTACCTCTATACCGTTTTTGTTTTTTTTACCCTCCATCCATGCAAAGACTACTCGACCAAATATTCTTTGGATAACAAGCGAGGATAACAGCATTGAGTGGGTCGGTTGCTATGGTAGCAAAAACGCTAAAACTCCAAATATTGATCAACTGGCCAAGGAAGGCTTTCGTTATCTTTATTGTTTTGACAATGGTGCGGTCTGTGCCCCTACCCGTTCATCCTGGATTACTGGCATGCATTCCATTTCCAATGGGACACAACCCATGCGCAGTGGCTTTGAAATCCCAGAATCCATTAAATTCTATAACGAACTCCTGCAAGAAGCAGGTTACTTCACCAGTAACTGCGTAAAAACAGACTACAACCTAAGAGGACCCAATGGTCGTAACCCAAAATCATTTTGGAACTACTCAGGAAAAGTGTATGCGGAAACATGGAAAAAACGGAAGAAAGACCAGCCCTTTTTTACCGTGTACAACATCGGGGAAAGCCACGAATCAAGAGCTTTTGGCGATCATAACGACGAATCAATCGATCCCCAGAAAATGATACTCGCTCCCTACCATCCGGATCTTCCTGAAATGCGGAACACTTATGCCAAATATGCCAGTGCCATATCAAAGATGGATGCATTGGTCGGACAAGCCATCGAAAATCTGAAAAATGATAATTTATATGAGGACACCATTATTGTCTACAACTCGGACCACGGAGGTGTTCTTGCCCGCAGCAAACGATTTCTCTATTCCAGCGGAATCCATTGTCCCCTGATTGTGCGAATCCCTGAAAAATGGAAAAATCTCTACCCCGAAGGAAAAACGCCTGGTTCCACCATTGACAGAATTGTCAGTTTCATTGACATGCCCAAGACCTGGCTCAGCCTGACTGGAGCCAAAGTGACGGAAAATTTTCAGGGTCGAATCTTTTTGGGCCACGATACTGAACCCGAATCCCGTTATCATTTCTCATGGAGAGAGCGTGCAGATGAACGGTTCGACAATGTGAGGGTAATGCGGGACGAACAATTCGCTTATCATAAAAACTACGCACCCTTTGCTCCCAATGGCCAATACCTTGCCTACATGCACAACATGAAAGCAACCGGGGCATGGGAAAAGTATCATCAGGCAGGAAAAACAACTGCAGTAACCGGTCGTTTTTTCAGACCTAGACCATCTGAGGAATTTTACGACAACTTCAATGACTTCCACAATATCGACAACCAGATTGATGACCCACTGCACCAGTCAAAAATCAAGGAATTAAAGAAAGAACTTAGAAGGCAACAATTGAAATATTTTGATTCCGGACTGATACCCGAAGAAATGAGGAATCGAATAATCAGGGAAAGGAAAACAACGGTCTATGCTTTTGTTCGGGACCCCAAACTTTATCCACTCGCAAAGTATCTCGATTATGCAGACTTTTCGCTGGAACGAAAAAAGAAAAACCTGAACACTTTGACAAACGGACTATCCGACAATGACCCAGTGATCCGTTACTGGTCGGTAGTGGGTCTGCTCCTGTTGGAGAAACAAGCCAAGCCAGCCATTCCCAATTTAAAGAAAGTACTCGATGACCAGGATGAAATCCCCGCACTGGCGGCTTGGGCAATTTTCAAAGCGGGTTCTGAAAAATTTGCCAGTAAATGGATGCTCGATGAAATACTGGAAAATCCCGAACACAAGATGCTTGCGAATGTCTTGGACTGGATGGATCAGGGGAGCTTTTCTATTCTCGCACAAATCCCCGGGGATAAACTACCGAAAAGGGGACTTCTGAAAGATGTGGTAAATCGGTACCAGGCTCGAGCACTGAATTAATCTGAAAAAGAATGGAGGAACTCGAATAGGTTAATTTGTCCATTGTCACTGACCTCAACCCCCTCTTCCCGAAGCAATTCGATCTTCCTGGCTGAACCTTCTGCATAACCTCCCACTTCGCCATTACTATTGACTACGCGGTGACAGGGAACAGTCACGAGATTTGGATTACGATTCATTGCCTGCCCCACGGCACGATATGCTTTGGTATCTAAGGCCTCTGCCATTTTCTTGTAAGTGGCAACTTTTCCTTTCGGGATCTTAAGCAAAAGATCATAACATCTCTCATCAAAGGACTTGCATGCATTGGATTTCACCCACCAAGTTAATCGTCTCGAGAGGGAATCGGTCAAGTGTGGATAAAATTAATTTATAAAAGCTCGAATCCTCATTGACCTGAGTTTTCAGAGATTTTCTAATCGAAATATGATCAAAGCCCACTTCCTCGCAGCCTTACTTTCACTATTTTTTTGCGACATTTTGACTGCCCAAAAAACAGTCAAAAACGAAAAACCTGCAAACACGCCTCAACAAAAAGCAAAAGCGAAACCAAAAACCAAATTCTTTGAAAAAAAAGAAGTGCGTTTTCTCAATACGGTCATACCCCTGGTTGGAGGAGTTCAAAAGTTAGCCAAAGACGGCTTACAGTTTGATCTCCCTGATGCCATCATTGACCGAGACGGAAATACCTTAATTGCTCACCTGGCTTGGGATGGTCAAAAGGACAAACTCGTTTTGGCAACAAAATCAAAGGAGGGAATCAAAACAATAGGTGATGAAGCAGCTTCCGGTGTTCTACATGCTCCGGCACTGGCTTTGGAAAAAACGGGTGGCAAGGTATGGGTTTTCTGGGGGACGACATCAAAGGATACCACCGTAAACATTATGGCAAGATCATGGGAACCTGAAAAAGGTTTTGGTAAAGTGATTACTCTAGCCGACTCAAAAGCAGCGGAAGCCTTTCTGGATGCAGGAACCGATACAAATGGCCGGGTTTGGATAACCTGGCAATCCTTCCGTGCAGGAGAAGGAGACATTTACGCAAGATACCTCAATCCTGATAATGGAAAGTGGTCGAAGGAAATACCCGTCTCGACTCATCAAGGAGGTGACTGGGAACCACGCATAACTTTTGACCCAAAAGGAAACGCATGGATCATCTATGACAGTTCCCGTGGGAACGAATTCAATCTCTATCTCGCCAAAGTCGAAGCCAATGGAAAAGTCACTGAGTATTCCGTCGGTCACACTTCAAAGTATGAAGCACGGGCATCGATTGCGGCGACCGCCTCGGGAGACGGCTTCTGGATTACAGCTGAACAGGGTAAAGAGAAACATGGCCTGGACTACCGCGGACATGGAAATGAAACGGGTATCAACGCTCGAAAACGGGTGTTTTTTGGTAAATTCGATCTCGCTACCAAGGAGTTCACTCCCATTCCACTTGGTCCTGCAGGCGAGGCTGGACTTCCCGTAAACCGTCCAATGGTGGGGGTGGGTAAAAACGGAGATCCCTGGGTAGCCTATCGGTATTTCAATTCCGCACTTTGGAGAATCGCCGTAACTTGCTATCGTCAGGAAAGCAAGACATGGAGCTCACGCCGAAGGCTTCCCTCCAGCAGTTATGGCCAGGATCGCTCCGTTTCCTTTCTTCATCCAGAGGGAAAAGGAGATATTCGTATCTGTTGGCCATCGGATGAACGTCCTCACAAGGCTCACCAGACCGCAAAAATCATACTGACCACCCTACCCTCTGCCCAATCCCTCCCCGATGCCCTGCCTCCGAAACCTTCCTCATCAGCCAAGCCGAATGAACTCCCTCATTCACATAAAACACCGGAACGACCATCCTATGATCGTCACAAATGGACTGTGAATGGGGAAACCTATGGGCTTTACTGGGGAGATGTTCACCGCCATACGGATGTGTCGAACTGTCGGACTGGTTTCGACGGATGCATCGTCGATCATTTTCGATATGCCTATGACTTAGCCAAAATCGATTTCCTCGGAACCTCCGATCATACCGATATAGGAAAAATTTATCACCCCTACGAGTGGTGGCATAATCAGCGTATGCACGATGCCCTCCACAGTCCGGGTGAGTTCAATACCGTATATGTCTACGAACGGGAACAAAGATGGCCCTGGGGCCACCGAAATATTGTCTTTGCCCAGCGTGACGGTCCCATCGTCTACATCAAGCGGTCCTTTTATCTAAATTCCCCCTGGCAAAAGACTTTGCCCGTGAATTCCAAAGGTGCGGCAGAAATTTCACCCTATGAACTTTGGGACTTGCTCAAAAAGTATGGTAAGCCAGTGGCTGCTCTCAGTCATACGGGTGCAACCGGTATGGGTACAGATTGGAAAATATATGAAAAATTTGATTATAGTTCAGAGAATATAGTTGAGATCTATCAGGGGGCCAGAGTCTCCTATGAAGCTGCGAGTGCCCCACAACCATCTGTTGGGTTTGCTCCAAACACACACCTAAATGCAACCGGACGAGTGGTAAAATCAGCTTCCGTTCCCATTGCAGATTTCGGTAAATATGCCAATGGCACCTACCAGACAGCATTGAGCACAGGCCATAACCTTGGTGTCTTTGCCAGCTCCGACCATATTTCCCAGCATGCCAGCTATGGAGGCGTGTACTGTAAAGATTTCACGAGGGAAGGAATCATTGAAGGTATGGATAACCGACGCACCATTGCCGCCACCGACAAAATTTACCTTAACTTCACCTGTAATGAAAAACCACTCGGCTCCTTTATTCAAACGACAAAGTCTCCGAAGTTTTGGCTCAAAGTCGATGGCACCTCTGATTTCAAAAGAATAACCATTGTCCGCAACGAAAGGGACTGGAAACACTTCAATGAATTCGAAGGTAAAGTTTTTGAAACAACTTTTACAGACCCGAAAATGCTAGATGGGGAAAACCGCTACTATGTCCGCGTAATTCAGAGAGATGGAAATATGGCATGGTCCTCTCCTGTCTGGGTAACCCAGAAATAATCAAGTGTCGGATTCATTTCCGTTGACTCTGAGGTGGAACCTGTGAGCGTTTGTGGATGTTCACACCTAAATCAGACCTTACCGCCAACGCCTTGCTTGTCGGTTTTCTTTTCACGACCCTGTCGATGGCAGGACAAGACAAAGCAGACGAACCTGTAAAATTATCCGAGGATGTCCTTATTTATGAAACCATCGGCATCATGTTTGCCAAAGGGTCCGGTTTGGGAAAGATGCAATTTACCGAAGACCAAGTAAATCACATCTTAGCCGGGATGAAAAAAGGGTTCACCATGGAGGAAATGCCTCCTGAACATTCGGCGGTTCAGCAAAAAGTGCAGGAAGTGATGATGAAAAAAATGCAGGTAGCCCGTCAGGCTGAACAGGCTGAGATGTCCAAAGCTGCCGCGGGAAACAAAACCAAGGGTAAGGAGTTTCTGGCCCTTTTGAGTAAACAGGAAGGCGTTAAAAAAGACCCTTCCGGATTCTATTATGAAATTCTTAAGACTGGAGAAGGTCCAAGCCCCACAATGACGGATACCGTACGTCTGCATTACCATGGAACACTAATTGATGGAACCGTATTCGATAGTTCAGTCGATAGAGGACAACCAGCCAGTTTCCCCATGAATGGAGTAATCAAAGGATTTTCGGGTGGACTCACCAAAACGCAGGTTGGAGGGAAAATCAGGATCTACATACCAAGTGAACTGGGATACGGGGACAATCCCAGACCCGGTGGTAAAATCAAACCAGGAGACACTCTGATTTTCGAGTGTGAACTGCTCGAAATAAACTGAACTAAATCTTAACTACCCTATTTCAAATAGGGCTTTAATTGGGATGTTAACTTTTCTGTCCTTAATCTTACTCCTTCTGCATTAAGATGGTAACTGGTGTCGAAGAAATATTCACTTTCGAGCATTGAATCTTTGTAATTCCCAACGACTTCGACTCCCATAGAATTCCAGAATCTACGAATGGTTTTGATATTTGCATCAACTATTTCATTTTCAAAATAAACGGGGTTAGCAAAAGTGTTTGGCCACGACGCAAAAAGCTGAACATTTCGCTTTCGACAATCCTTAACGAAGTTCGAAAAGATATCTTTAATATCTGAAGTAAAAGTAATCTCAGTAGTTAACAATGAAGATGGTGACGCAATTAATTCTTTTTTACTAATTTGGACGCCTTTATTGGATCGTACATTTCCTTCATTATCAATTAACCAGTTGCACCTGTAAATGTTGTTATCAACCAGTGGATTAAAGTGACATAGAACTGCCTCCCTAAAGTGAGAAAATGGGGTACTAAGAGATAAATGCCTCTGATCAATAAAGGGTAATTTCCGCTTAAATTCATGCTGATAACTCATTAGCAGATTAAGATAGGTAAGGTCGATAATACCACTTCTTTCAAAACGGAAATGCTCATATTCCCAGTTCATCACGACAAGATCCTCAGAAGACAAGTGGTTACTAATCAAATCTAGAATTAACTCTGGTCCCATTCCTGCAGCAAAACCAAAATTTAGGGAAGGAATACCTGTAGATTCAGAAAATTGTTTAGAATCAACTCCAAACAGAACATTCGAACCACCTACAAATAGAACTTTTGGGTTTTCAGATTTAAGTACTTCTGAAACTAATTTAGCATCAATGATAGACTGGGTAAAAACTGCATTGGGTACAGGCTTATCTTTTACGAAAAACAACAAGACTTCCCAAGAAACACCGGCAGTGAAAATGCCTATCAAAAGAAAAAATAAATTTTTGAAATTCGACGACTTCATTAAAATCGAAAGTAAATAAAATCGTAAGACAAAGTCTCGAATGAAACCTTAATGCCAAAGAATAATAATAAACCGCAAAGAAAAATTATTTGGAAAGATGGCATTACAATATACGAATCCTTTTTTGGATTTAATCGAAGTAATTGATAGGCATTGGGAGCAAACCAAACAATTGCGAGAAGAACAGGAAGAAAAGCAAGTAGACCTAAATCAACCGTTTGATTTGGAAAAATGCCGTCAAAAGAAACTAATTCTCCGAGTGGTAAAAAATCGAATGACCTGGGCAAAGAAATTCCATTTAAGCCAATCATTGACTTTATCATTCCAAACGCAGAATTCATATTCTCAGATCTAAAAAATACCCAAGCGGCATTGACTGTCATGAATGTAACAAAACTCGCTAAAAGTTTCTTTAACAAAGCACTCTTTATTTGGGCCTTATTTTGAGTAAAACTACGAAAAAAGTGATAAAACCCAATCATGCATCCGTGGATGAAACCCCACATAATAAAAGTCAAACCAGCTCCATGCCATAGTCCACCCAGAAGCATAACAAGCAAAACATTAAAAACTCCCCTATATACTCCGAGACGATTTCCACCTAGTGGTTTATACAGATAATCACGCAAAAATTCTGACAAAGTGATATGCCAACGCCTCCAAAAATCAACAATGTTGACTGCTTTGTATGGAGAATCAAAATTCAGTGGCAAACGAAGACCTAAAATCAGACCAAGCCCAAGTGCCATTTCAGAATATGCAGAAAAATCAAAATAAATCTGTAAACCAAAAGACAAGACTGCGACCCAAGCCTCAGCTAAAGACAAAGTAATTCCATCATAAGAAGCACTGAATATTACATCAACTAGCGGACGAATTCCATCAGCTAGACAAGACTTTTTAAAAAGCCCAATTGAGAATAAACAAATGCCGCTCCAAAAGTTTTTACTGCTTAATTTTCCCAATAACCCTTTTTGAAGTTGTGGAATCATTCCCTGACATCTGACTATTGGTCCTGCAATTAGCTGAGGAAAAAAGGAAATGAATGTACAGTAATTTGTAAAGCTTGGAGTAGTTACTTTTCCTTTCCTAACATCAATCAGATAAGCAATTTGTTGAAAGGTAAAAAAGGAAATAGCAAGTGGAAGAGTAAGATTTAATGAATACGCCAAGTGAAAGCTAGAAATAATAAAATCTGCATATTTGTAGATCGCCAAAATCAATAAATTACAAACGATGCCGAAAATCAGGAGATTATGACCAGATCGTTTCACGGCCATTTTCTCAATCCCTAAGCCAATTCCATAATTCACCAGAACCGATAAAATAAGGAGTGGCAGGTGTTGCCATCCATGAAACCCGTAAAAGAAAAAAGAGGTCAAAATGATCCACCAGCTCGTAAGGTAGGACGATCTTAACCGAAAAACTAAAACCCCAACTATGACTACAGGAAAAAAATAAAAAAGAAATGTCTGCTCGTTAAAAAGCATGGTACAAAAGTCCTTTCAAAAAACTATTTTTGAAGCAGGCGGACCATCTCCTTGCCTAACGCATCTCCTATCAGAAAGTAACTTTCTGCATTGCCGAACCAGTGGTGCCCATGTCCGACATTGGGTGATTCCTCCTTGGGGCGGGCAAAGTTCGTCGTTTTTACGAAAGAGACTCTCCCCTTCCATTCTTTTCGCTGGCATGCCTTGCGCTGAGCTTCACGGATGAATTTCATATTAGTCCCTGCATCTTCTCCCATGTTACCAAGTTCGCCAACCACCACGGGCAAGTTTGGTTGATTCAAGCGAGTCCGAAGGTCCTTAATCAGATGAACGAGGTTTTCCTCGTACTGAGCTAGAGCATCCTGATTGAACATATCGTTCCATCCCTGAAACCAAATAAAACCACCCCACTTTGGTTTCATGCCCTTAAGCACAGGAAACTCTTCTTGATAATTCTTTAGGGCTTCATCGACCTCCATCAACATTCTTTGATAGTACTCTCCAGTTTCCCCTCCAGCAGAAGGAGGACGAAAATCTTTGTATATACTTTTACCGCCCCATGCAGTCTTGATTAAAAGGACTGGTTCCTCAAAATGATCCCCTAATCTATGACCAATCTGGAGCTCTGGTCCAATGTGATGACGGCTCTTCATACTTCCATAACCGGTAAAACCAATGCTAACACCTCCCGCCATCACTCCCTGCTTATTCCGGTGGCGGATGAACGCATCGCCTCTTTCAATCCAGTTATCATTTTTATCTTTAAGATGCTTGTATACTTCCGGACTTTCACTCTCTTTCATTACCCTGACCAGAGTACCTTTCCCACCATTATAATATTTGGGATGATCCATATCGACTACCCCCTGCCCTTGCATATTCGACTGACCAGCCAGTAAAAACACCTGAAAAGACTTTTCCTTTTCTCCACTCACAAAAGGGAGAAAGGAAATGGCCAGGGTTATGTAAGAAACAAGCCGCTTCATTGGATTACAAATTCAGGCTCACCTAAGACATCCATCATGGGATCTATACCCAAGCCCGCTTCCTTGGAGGACGCCATTTTTCCATCTATTCTTCTCGGAGCACCATTAGCCAGAGGCTGAGTAACATAGCTATTAAAATCAGTTGCAGTAAATAGGTACTCGGTCGGTGTACTATGGGCCAAGTGAGAGATCGCTGCCGTTACGATATCACCACCCCAGGTATCCTCAAGGGTCATCGCCACTCCCAGAGAAATGCATAGATCCCGTGCCTGTTTCGCCCTAGTAAGGCCGCCGAACTTGCTGATCTTAATATTGACCACATCCATGGCGAGGTCATTGGATGCACGGAGAATTTCCGGCACTCCATCAATTACCTCGTCCAAAACAAAAGGCAGGCTGGTGTTTCTACGGACAGACAAGCAATCTTCGTAACGCAAGCAGGGCTGTTCAATATATACATCAATGTCACGCACCGCATTTACCACCCGCATTGCTTCATGGCGCAACCAACCAGTATTGGCATCGGCCACTAATTTATCACCCGGTTTTAACTCAGCTGATGTCAAACGGATTCTCTCAATATCCGTATCTGGATCGCCTCCCACCTTTAACTGAAAACGACGGTAGCCTTCTGCACGATAACCCCCGACTTTTTTAGCCATATCCTCTGGACTCTCCTGCGAAATTGCCCGGTAAAGAACGAAGTCATCTCCATATGAACCGCCCAAAAGAGAAGTGACGGGTAATCCTGAAGCTTTCCCTAGGATATCCCAGCAAGCCACATCAATGGGTGACTTAACATATGGATGCCCCTTCATCGCCCTATCCATATGTTGATTTAATTTTTCAAGATGCAGTGGGTTTTCCCCAAGGAGACTGGGACCAAGTTCACGAATACCAGCACGAACGCCACCCGCATAAGAAGGAAGGTATACCGGGCCCAGTGGGCACGCTTCACCATAACCAGTTACTCCCCCATCCGTTTCAACGCCGACCACTGTGGTATCAAAAGTTTCAACTGACTTTCCACCCGACCATTTGTAATCTCGTTCGTGAAGAGGTAAGTCAACCTGCCATACGCTTATTTTTGAAATCTTCATATCTGAGCCTTATTTTGCTCCTGGCCAATCTTTCCACCATTTCTTGAAAACTTTCCATTGCTGGTGAAGAAAAGATTTTTGGGAAGGAGTTAATTGATCAGAGGAATTAATTTGGTGTGTATAGTTTTCATTCCCCTCCAGAACCATTAATTCCTTATAGTAAAGAACAAGGTCAGGGCCCTCGTCGAATTTAGAAAGCACTGACAAAGCCGAATCCAACTCCTGAGCCAGTCTTCTTGATGAAGGGTTGCCGTCGACTGCCTGCTGACACAATTCAACTAACCGAAGCACCTGTTCCGGCAAAGCATTACCAACACCGGTAATCGCTCCGACCGCTCCGCAATTAACAAAACCGTGAAAAACCTGTGTATCCACACCGACCATTAAGGCGAGATTTTCATCACCACTGGTAATATGTTCGGCCGCATAGGTTAAAGAATCAGCTCCACCAAACTCCTTAAAACCCACCAAGTTAGAATGGTTTTTTCTTAGTTTAAAAAAGAGCTCCGCCTTGGTTTCAAAACCATAATAAGGACTATTGTAAATCACTGCAGGTAATTCCCCTCCGGCTTCAAGTATTGCGGAAAAATGGGCCTCCTGTGCTATGGGAGAAATCCCCCTCGAAAGCACCCGTGGAATCACCATCAGTCCAGCTGCCCCGACTTCCCTAGCATGAGCGGAGAGTTCCACCGCACCCTTAGAGTTTTGTGCACCAGTACCAACCACTGTCGGTATCCCCGCTTCCACTAATCTTTTGACACCATCCATCCGCTGTTCATTGCTGAGAAGCGGCCAATCACCCATGGATCCACAATAGACCACGCCGTTCATACCAAATGACATAAGTTGGGATGCGGTCTCCACCAATGTCTCCCACTTAGGTTCTCCGGTTGATGAACACGGAGTCATTAACGCTGGAATACATCCCTGAAAAATGGTTGAGTTATTCTTGCTCATAAAACACCAAATTTAACTGCTCTTTAAACAATCAAGCAATTCCAAAGCTAGAATCTACTGGGAGAGAATGCCGCTGGATTAATGTGAGCTTCTTCTCCGCAAATCATTTCCTTGATCAATCTTCCCGTAGAGGGAGCTAAGCTCAAACCGAGCATATTATGTCCGGTCGCAAAATAAACATTTTTCAATTCGGGGGCAGGACCTACAACCGGCAAACTATCCCAGGTCATCGGACGCCAACCGTACCAAGTATCTTGAGCAGGTCCATCAACAGAAGCTTGAAGGAACGGTCTCGCAGAATCACGGAGTAACTGCAACCGGTGGTCCGGAATCGTTTCATCATAACCAACAAATTCCATCATTGAGCCCAACCGGAAACCATTCTCAAAGGGAGAGACACCAATCTTTTTCTCAGGGAAAAGCATTGGATGTAACGGGGCACCGTCAGGGCGATCCATGGTTAGCGAATATCCCTTACCTGGCTCAATGGGTAATTTGCATTCCAATGCATCCGACCATTTTGGGCTCCATGCACCCAGTGAAAAAACAAAATGATCAGCGTCCAAGTCGCCCGCTGAAGTCTTTATTTGCATTACCCGACCATTCTGTTTTCCAATCTTTTGGAGTTCACAATCTTCAATAAATTCCACTCCCCTACGCTTTAGATCAGAAACCCAAGATTTATTTAGCGACTCTGGATTCAAGGAGGTATCTGATTGATAATGAAAAGCCCCTGCAAGTCCTTCTTTCAGTCCGGGTTCCATCTCGACCAGTTGCTCTCCATTCAATCTTTTGGCCGAGACTCCAAAATTTTCTTCCAGCATCTGATCAGTCTTTGCAAAAGCATCAAGCCCTCTTTCCGACTCGTAGACATAAAGTAAGCCACGCTCCTGCCATTCGGCATTGGAAGAAAATAGTTTCATTAAGCTATGATACTCCGCCATCGATGCATCAAGAATGCTCTGTAGGTGTCGACCTGCATCGAGTACCTGCTGATGTGTGCAACGCTTGGCAAACTGCCACATCCATTGCCAAAGAGCAGGACTGGGACGGAATTTCAGGTGAAAGGGAGAACGGCGATTAAAAACTGACTTTAAGGCAATACCAATCGCCCCGGGTTCCGTTAGCGGCGGGATATGACTGGGGCAGATGTATCCGCAATTCGCCCGTGAACAGGCTCCTCCTGCTTTGCCTTGATCAAAAATCACGACTTCAAAACCGGCCTCATTCAAATAATGGGCACAGGCAATACCGATGATTCCTGCACCGGCAATCACCACTTTTTGATTCTTACTCAATAGACTGAAAACTTAGATGCCTTTACCAAAGGGGTCTCCTTCCTGCCAGAGAAGCTCCCCACGCGAATAGAGGTGAGCAGAACCGGTGATCGTAGGTAAGATTCTGGATTCATCGATCCATTCATAGGATCCATCAAAAACGCTTCCAATGATACTTTCCTGCGACCAATTTTCCCTTGGTTTCAGTTTTCCATCCGCTGCAAGACATGCCAGTTTAGCACTTGTGCCCGTCCCGCAGGGAGAACGGTCGTAAGCTCCCCCCGGGCAAAGGACAAAGTTCTTTGAATTCAACCCAGCAGTATTGGTAGGACCGGACAATTCAATATGATCAATCTCCCCCTGCCCTTCTCCACTAATTCGGTTTTCCTCCAACGAACTTCTTACTTGTAGACAAAAAGCAGTCAGTTTCTTCAGGTTTGCTTTGTCCAAGGTAAGAGGGCTTTCTTCGATAAGAAAAAACCAATTTCCACCCCATGCGATATCTCCATAAACGGTACCAAATCCATCTACTTGCACCTCCACATCCTTTTTAAATCGATAGCTCGGAACATTGCGAATCGATACACGATTGGAGGAATGCAATTCCACCTTCACTACCCCAACCGGGGTTTCTAATCGTAGAGCACCCAAACCGACTCTTCCCATTTCATAAAGGGTGACCGCCAAACCAATTGTTCCATGACCACACATCCCTAAATAGCCAACATTATTGAAGAAAATTACCCCGGCATCACATGTTTTGTCATGAGGTTCACAGAGCAATGCACCCACCATGGCATCCCAGCCTCTTGGTTCATTGATAACCGAAGAACGGAAGTCATCGTGATGATTCCTAAGATTATCCAACCTCTCTTGCAGGTCACCATCACCAAGATCCGGACCACCCTCAATGATTACCCTCGTAGGTTCTCCACCTGTATGGGAATCAATAAATTTCATGCGATCAAAAATAGAGGGCAAGCTCCCGGGGTGAAACTTCCTTTGATTAGTTCCCAACTAAAGCTTCCGCAAATGCCTTCCCAATTTGGGCCATCGTCTTGGCACTCCCGTAGTAATGATAGCCCCCATTGGAACGGGCGATTTTAGCATAGGCTTCTTCCTCTTCCGAAATCAGCTTTTTCCGGTACTTCTCAAGATAATTCTTTTGATCTGCCGCTGACATTGAACCATCGCTATTCGCGTGGTCTTTATGCTTACTTTTCAGGAACCCTACCATCTGATTTACCTTCGTTTGCTTATCCTCCAATTCTTTCAAACGCATATCCCAAAATTTAGCCGTTCTCACCGCAAAAACATTGCCCTTGAATTCAGGCATCTCTGCAGGAGCAGCCATCGCATTGCGAAAGTTCCCATGAACTGGCACGTATCGCGGACTGGCGTATTTGTCCAGGGGCCCACCCACCCCCATTACACCGATTACAAATTTCATCTTCGGTGCGTTAAGATCCCTTCTGACATCCCTTATGAAATGAGCCAAGCAATCAGTGTAGGCATCATATCCACCCGGCTTATCCCGGTTCGGATATGTTCCACTCGCCACCATATCATTCCACCCCTGAAACCAGGCAAATCCAGCAAGCTCATATCCTTTCTTTTCGTTGTATTGAGGATAAACCCGTTTGATATCAGCAAGCACCTTCTTCACATGGTCCATCATCAGACCATAAAACCTTCCCGTTTGTTCAGTTTTTTCAGCCTTTACTTCTTTAATGTCCTTTCCCCGGCGTTTGAAGTTATCCAGTTCATTTTTATTGAAGACATAGGGACCAGCTGAAGGGGGGCGAAAATCAGTATGAATCGATTTCCCTCCCCACGCGGTTTTGATAATTAAAATAGGCTCTTTCAATGCTTTCTGGGCATAGATTCCAAAGGTAAATTCAGGCCCGATTTTTTCCCCAATTTCAGAGGGTACTCTTCGCGAACCATAGCCGGCAGTAAGTTTACCATATCCTTCCCCCATGTTGTCTCGCCCACCTGTGAAATAGGAAATCCAGACATGATCACAGGTTACTGGATTTCCGGATGCATCAACCATTTCCTTGTAGATGGGCTTGGTCACAGGATCTAATTTCATCGCCTCAAATGTGCTTATTTTGGCATGCCCTTCCATATTGGACTGACCACAGAGAATGAAGACTTTCAATGGATTATCATTTGCCAGAGTCACTAAATGGAAAAAGCAGGAGAGCGAGTAAGATAGAGTAATGATTGATAATTTTTTCATTTTAATGGATTAGATGGAAAGTTTTGGGGTTTCAGGAATTATGGAAAAAGTTTCTACTTCTTCTTTTTTTTTGCAGGTTTCGCGATTTTTTCATTCAGTACTGGTTCAACCAACCCATCACTGGGTTGGTTCCAAAAACGATAAGGATCATCATGCTCCCTCATTTGTTTCAATAACAAGGCTTCCATCTCTCTTAATTTAGAGGAATGCTCTGGGGAATCCGCTAAATTGATCTGATA
>CACFTI010000035.1 GCA_902569115.1 uncultured Verrucomicrobiota bacterium
TTCCCATGTGGGTGATTCTTTAATCTTCTTGAACCAGGGTTCTGGTTTTCAAAAAATTTCCAAGTGTCACACACTCGGAGACGAGTTAATCGATAAACACGGCCCTGAGGCTGCAAATGATATGCCTGAGCACTATATGCATACATTGACTCGATGCATGGGGCAGGACATAGACTTTGAAGTTGATTTAGGTGAGCATCAAGTAAACCCAGGAGACCAAATACTTATATGTTCTGATGGAGTTAAGAATATGCTTGAGTTGGATGAGATTGATGAACTTGGGAGCACATTAGGCTCGAAAGAATTTGTTCACTCACTTATTGACAGTGCAAATCAAAAAGGTGGGGTGGATAATTCAACCGCCGTTTCTATTCGGATATCTTAATCATTAAAGATGTCGAATAGGATCGATGAGCTTACGGAAAAGCTAAAATTAAAACCTGATCAAATCTTTTACCGATTTAGCCTGGCACAAGCCTACTTGGATGAAGATAATTATACCTTGGCATGCAGGGAACTGGAAAAATGCGTACAAGCTAAACCGGAATGGCTTATTGCCACACTGAGCTTAGGTAGAACCTATCTTCAACTTGGTAAGATTGAAAAAGCAAAGCAGAATCTAGAACTGTCTTTGGAACTTGCCCGAAAACAAAACCATGATGATCCAGCTGCAGAAGCAGAGCAGTTGCTTAAGGAATGTAATTCCTCCGATTAATTTTTCACTACAAAGATAGCTTTGATGGGTAAGCTTTTTAGTCATCTTTCAGTTGTAAGTCTCCTTACTCTTCTCTCTCGTTTTTTAGGACTTGGCAGAGATATTCTTTTCTTTAGTTGCTTTGGAGCTTCGTTGATAGGAGAGGCGTTCATTCTCGCATTTACTTTCCCAAATTTATTCCGAAGGATGTTTGGTGAAGGTACACTAACTTCAGCATTTTTACCGATTTTTACCGAAACTAATAATGGGGAGTCTCGAGCAGATGCTTTTACCTTTCTAAATCAGGTAATCACAAGAATGATTCTTTTTTTGGGGATTCTTAGTTTAGTAGTTTGCTGCTTTTCATACTTCGGGGGGAGTGGCGAATTTTCGTTATTAGAGAAATGGAAAGTAGGACTTTTTCTTAATGGGATTTCATTTTCCTACATTATTTTTATATGCATTTCAGCCCTGATTGTTGCCTCGTTAAACAGCTTTGGGAGATTCTTTGAAGGTGCATTTTCTCCTATCATGCTCAACTTATGTATGATTGTTGCGATGCTCGCTGGGAAGTTTGTTCTGTTATTAGAAGATATCGAGCTTGCCGCCTTGCTTTGTATGGGCGTTATTCTAGCAGGCATATTGCAACTCACTTTACCATGGATTCAGTTGAAGAGGCTTTTTGGTTGGAAATGGAGATTTACCTTGTCGGGTTCTAATGAATTTACTCAACTGAAATCTTTGTTTTGGGTAGGAGCTTTGGGTGCGGCAGTCGGTCAGGCTAATATTCTTATTTCCAGGTTGTTTGCTTACACTTTGGATGAAAGTGGTGGGATGAGTTACCTTTTCATTTCATCCCGTTTGATTGAGCTTCCTTTAGGAATCTTTGCCATATCCATTGCGACTGTTTACTTCCCAGAAATGTCCAAAGCGAAAAGTTTAAAAGATGAAAAGAATTTTTGGAATAAAGCCTTAAGCGGACTTCGTCTAACTGCGGCCATTACGATACCTTCAGCAGTGGGTTTGGCTCTTCTTGGTGATTCTATTCTTACAACTCTGTTTAGATGGGGTGAATTTGGGGTGGAGGAAGTTACCGCTTCCAATGTAATTTTGGCTATTTACTGCGTGGGATTACCCTTTTACGCACTTTCCACATTTTTGGTTAAGGTTTTTCATTCCGAAAAAAACATGAGAATTCCTGTGCAGGCAGCCTTTGTTAGTCTTGCCGTAAATGTGCTTTTAAGTATTGCGTTGATTGGAGAATATCAGGCTAAAGGGTTAGCTTGGGCTAATGTGATTTCTGCCATGTTGCAAACTTGCTATCTCGGTTTCAGGATGAATCAATTGAAAATAATCAGCTTATTTCAAAGAAATTCCATTTCTTTACCTTATATTTTTTTAAGTGCTTTGGTGATGTTTTTCATTATTTCTTTTGTGAAAGAAATGATGGGAGATCCTCAAACAAAATTTGACCACGCACTAAATCTATTGATTATGATTCCAGTGGGTCTGATCTCATACACGCTAATTCTTTTTCTTTGTCGATTTCCGGAATTTAAAAGTCTGTCAGCCAAATTTGGAATTTCTAGATAATCAAGAAGCATTAAATTATCAACGAAACGAAATCATTGACAAAATAATTTATTTTCTGAAATCTCCACAACTAATGCACCCGCCCGAAAATCGATGTAAAGGTTTCACTCTTATGGAGTTGATGGTTGTGATTATCATAATTGCCATTCTCTTGGGAATTATTTTTACGGGAGCTGGTTTCCTTTTCAGCGCACAGGAAGAAAAGAAAGCAAAATCTGAAATTGAATCAATCTCTTTGGCACTTGCACAATTTAAATCCGAACATGGGGATTATCCTATAACCGACGAAGGAAGTAGTGCGGAATTACGAGGTAAAATCCTTTTTATGTCATTATCCGGATGGCTTGATTTAGACGGAGATGAGATACCCAGAGACGAAAGGGGAAAGTCTTTTCTTCCCGCCGATACTTTTATGCTGGGACAGCGAGATGGTGAAAGTGTGGAGCCTTATTCCTTAACCGGGGAACAATTATTAGGAAATATTGGTAAGGAGGTTGAGGTTTTTATGATCGATCCCTGGAGCAATGCATACATTTATGAGTACCCTCGTAAGGATGGGCACACCGGTTATCTTCTTTTCAGTAAAGGAGCGGATGGACAATCATCGGAATTTAGCACTGAACTCACAAGCACCCCGAATAAGGAATCTTTTGATAACGATAACATTCCGGAAACAGAGCCAGGGAAGTGGTGATGAAAATTAAATTACAAATATGAATAATAAAAGAGGATTTACACTAATTGAACTACTGGTAGTGATTGCAATACTGGGTGTGTTAATGGGATTATTGGGGCCAAAAGTCTTTGATTTGCTCAGTGGATCAAAGGGAACCAAGACCCAAGCAATTTTCCGATCATGGGTGACTCAGATCTACCAGTACAAAGAACATTATAAATATTACCCCCCATTCCTCTTGGAAGGAGAAGAAGGAGAGCCCATGTTCTTGTCAAACGAGGAAAATCACGATTTTTTCCTTGCCGCACTCAAAGGTAGAAAATGGGACGTGAATGCCCAAACGTGGTCAAGCCTGGATGGGGATTTAGTCGATCAGAACCGGAAGGCTCGCGAATTTCATTCCTTTTCGGAGGATGAGTTTGGTGATGATGGATATTTAGCGGATGCCTGGGGAGGGAAACATATTCGCGTCTTGGTCGATCATGACGGAGATGGATTAATTGAGCTTTCTTCTCAGGCGGTTGATGAAATAAAGGAGGCTTTAACTTCTGACTATGAATCAGATGAAATTGAAGAGGCATCCGAAAAATTTAAAGTTATTCGCGATAAAGTGGGAATATATGTATTGGAAGATCCTTCCGGGGATAGTGATTCCGGCAATGTATTTTCGTGGGATATAAAAAAGTACTTTAATCAATAGTAATCATTTCATGTGAAGATCATGAAACGAGGGTTTACACTAATGGAACTCCTCATTGTACTCGCTATCATGGGGGTGATGATGGGACTGGTAGGTTTCAGTATACTGGGTGGTGGAGGAAACGAACTTGGTGCAGCACAAAGACAGTTATTGGGCATGGTACAAAAAGCTCGTACACAAGCAGCACTCTCTGGTCTAGAAACAAGACTCTTGATCAATAGTGATACTGATAACCAAGATCGTTATCATCGGTATGTAGAAATTGTTTACCGAGATGAAAATGAATCAGAAAGTTGGGTGGTTGCTGGCGAGGGGAAATTTTTGACAGACAGAATATATTTCGTGCCTGCAAGTGATGATTCATCTTCACAACCTGATGGGTGGCGAAGTGATGCTTATTCCATTTGGAGTAACAAGGAAAGTGAACCGTTTGAATTAGATGCAGCATTTAAGGGAAAGAGGAAAGAGGGTGGGAGTGAAAGTTTTAACTATGTGGAATTTGATTCCGCGGGTAATCTAGTGTGCCAGGAAGATTCAAGCGGCATTTTATTACCTCCAAAATTGGTTTTAGCTGTGGGAGAGCCAAATCCTGGGACCGATGATAGCTTAATCCGATTTAATGATCCTTCGGCAATTGCCGGAATTTTAATGAGACAGTTTGGAGGTTTTGCTGTATTGGATGTAAACGATTTTGAGCTTCCATGAGTTTGCCGAAGATTAAATTAAACAGGGGTTTTACACTGATTGAAGTTGTAATTGCACTTGCCGTCTTCGCCTTTCTTATTGGAGGTTTGCTTGGTTTTTTACCTTGGAGTGTTGAGGGTGTTAGCAAAGTAAGGGAGCAGGATACTGCCTATGGACTTGTTGATGGAGTTCAGGTCGAGTTGGAGAGAATGGGTTTTACGATGGTAGAAGCCGGCACTTCACGGTTAGAGGGTTTGTATAGTGCATTTGATCTTCCTCGCGAGTCAGAAAATAAATTTGATCTATTACTTGTTGCGAGAAAAGAGGGTGGTAAAGTCTCTTTTGAGCAGGTTGTAGAGGAAGCTTCAAGTTCAACATTAAATGATGATGAAACTGAAGAGGGTCCCAACCAGGACCTCTTTATGAAGGAAATGGGTGGTACTGTTATGTTTAACAAGACTACTTCCGGCGATCCTGTTTCTCTTTTTGGCTTTGATGAAAATCATCAGGAAACTTTTCCCTACAGTAATCGTTGGATACCTGAAGAGGAAAGATATTTCCTTATCAAGTGTTCGCAGTTTCCTCTAGATCACAGACATCAGCATCACCCAAGTAATGGATTCCTTAGTTTGCAGGTTGATATTCAATGGCCTTATAAAGTCCCAGACCCTTCGAGAGATTCAGGTTTTAGAAGAATTCCAATGAAATTCAGAAATCACTTTCGATTGCCAATGGCTATTGTAAGATAAATTTTTTCTTTTTGTATGCTTAAGTACTGGTTTCTGGCAATACGGCCTAAAACGCTGATTGCATCGATATTACCAATTACGGCCGGTTTTCTCTTGGCTCAGCAGAAATCTGACGAAGTATCTTTATTGGTGGCAGCCTTGTGTTTGGTTTATTGTTTGCTCGTCCAAGTAGCCACAAACTTGGCTAATGATTATTTCGATCATCAAAAGGGTGGGGATGATATCAGAGAGTTAGGACCCGATAGAATGGTAAGTTCCGGTAGGTTAAAGCCTAAATCTGTTCTGGCAGTCGCTTGTTTTATCCTCTTGCTATCTTTCTTTGTTGGTCTTGCTATTTTGAAAATAGTGGAAGGGAGTCCATGGTTAATCATGGTGGGCGTTGTAAGCGTTATTTGTGCTTTAGTCTATACAGGAGGACCATTTCCATTGGCTTATAATGCCTTGGGAGATGTTTTTGTTGTTTTATTTTTTGGCGTGGTTGCAGTGGAGGTGACTCATTTGGTTCTTTGCTACTCGGTGGGAGTCATTTGGGAATCTAATTTTATTTTATCAGTTGGAGTTGGCTTGTTAACAAATAATCTTTTGGTTGTGAATAATTACAGGGATTATCATGAAGATAAAATTGTAGGAAAAAGAACTTCAATCGTACTTTTTGGAAGAAATTTTGGATCGATATTATTTTTGATAAGTCTTTTTTTTGTTTTTATTTTAACTCCAATTCTAGAACCTAGTGCTTGGGCTACTACTTTCCTTTTTGCATTTGGTCTTTTTTTGTGGCTTAAATTGCACAAAGCGTTGACATCAAAAGACTTCAATCTTGTGCTTACTGGATCTGCATTGCTGATTCTCTTGCAAACAATCCTCTTAGTATTTGGATTTTGTCCATGGGGGTGATAATTAGAACATATGTATAATCCAGATTTATCAGAATTTTCACCATTCGATCTTCAAAAGTTACTTGTAACTTGCTTCGGTTCTTCAAATGAACCATTGAAGCTTTGCATATTAATTGACCTTCCGGATTTGGAGTTAATCAAATCTAAATCATTTGTCTCTGACGAAAAGTTTGCGGTTCAGAAACACGCGGTAGATAAATTCCTAACCCCTTTGAGAAATACAAAACTTGAGGATTTCAATGTATCGAGTGTTGATTTCTTCGCGTACAAAACGACTTACGGTAGCAACTTGGATCCGGAAGACGGAGCTGTTGATGAGTTGGGTGCTCCCGTAAGTCTTAGTAGTCATGTTTATCCTAAATACGATATAATTTTAGCTATCACTGATTACTCTTTGACTGCTCCCCTTACCGCGCAAGCAAAGATTCACGGCTTTAGAGGTGCAACCTTGCATGGATTAAATGACATAATACTTAATTCTGGCCTTTCCGTTGATTACAAATTTGTCAGTGAACAAGCGGAGGTGTTCAGGCAGGTCATTACTTGCACTGATCATTTTGAAATCAACTTTAAGGCACTCGATCAATCATTTAAGCTTACATTGACATGTGATAAACAAGATGCTCAGAAGAGTCATGGCTTGTGTCCAGCAGGCAAGCCTGATGTGGCTAACTTACCAGCGGGTGAAGTTTATTTTGTACCTAACGGAGCTGATGGTTCTTTTCCATTCAGGTATTCGGATGGTACGATTGCAGAAATGATTGTAGAGGAAGGAGCTATCATCAAATCTATCCTCATTAGTGGCGATCAAGATGTGGTAGATGCCAGAAATACTCAGTTGAAAGAAGATCCTGCGACTGGAATACTTGGTGAATTAGGCTTTGGTACACAACTTCTACCAGTTTCTGGCAAGGATATCCAGGATGAGAAGATATTCGGTACATGCCATGTTGCAACTGGCAGGAGTGATCATTTAGGCGGAAACTTGACTCCAGAACTATTCAACTCCAAAATGAATGCCTCTCATGACGACATTCTATACGCGCCGCACAAAACGCCAGAAATTAATGTTAGCAGTGTCGTTATGCACAAGAATGGTGAGTCTCAGGAAATTTTCTCCGACTACTTTCCTTCACCATGGTTGCTTGATAATGTGTCTTCTGTCTATCCTGCCGAGAAATTTTTGGTCTCTACTTAAAAAATTTCTATTGCTGTGCCCTTTAATTTTACAATCAGAACTTATAGCTTTTCGCTCGGTTCCCGAAGTCCCGAAAGTTCCTAGAGTTTCAAAACCTCAATCTCTTTTTGTAAAAACTAGGACTGATTTATCACCCAAAGCTCCGCTTGCACCCAAGGCAAGGTTTGCTCCTCGTTCACCTTCTGTTACTTTCGTACCTACAGTCAAGAGACCGAAGGTCGTTAAGCGTGCTAAACCAGCAAGATTAGTTCCGTTGGTAAGGCGTGCTCCGAGTGTTAAAAGACCCCCTTTTGTAAGAGCGGTTCCGAAGCGTCGGTTTTAAATATTATTGGAATTAGGATTTGTTAAAACATTTCTTAGCATTTACTTTGCAATAATGTAGAAAATTGAAGAGTTTAAGAGAGGAATCTTCTTTTAAACACTTCCTCGTAGATTTTTCTGTGATGAAGCATTTGGGAATATTCCTCTCTTCTAATGTCCTTGTCCTCGGCTAGATCAAAAAAAGCTAATTTGAGTTCCGTAGTCTATTACGGAACAGGCTTTCTGTTTTGTCTTTTTTTACCGATTTTTTCACTTAATGGGCAGATCTTAGATATAAATTTTTCAGAGACTTCGACATTAGAACTTTTGGAAAATAATTATTATGGGCTTCGTGGTGACGAAAATCAGACTATCTATCTAAGTAATGCTTTTAATTCTGATTATAATGGAACCGATGTCTTTAATAACGAAGCGAAGGGTACATTACAGTATTTGTTATTTTCGCCAACAAACCTTTCTGACCGCCAGTGGTTTCTCTATGACATAAATGATACTGACAAGAATGTCACAATTTCTATTTCACCCTATCATTCGACAATTCCCACATACTCAAATGATTTAAATACTGGAGATGAATTCGGGTATGATGTTTCTCTTAATGATTGGAATGAGAGCGTTGTTGGTGCACCTGGAGACAATTCACATCTTGGGGCAGTATACTTGTTTCAGCGAGACTTGAACAATTCCTTGTTACAATCCCATAAGATCGTGCCTAATTTGGCTGCGGGTGAATCAAACAGGACAAAATTCGGTGCCGCCCTAAGTACTTATGAAAATAAACTAATAATTGGTGCACCAGATGCCAGCGACTTTCGCGGTAAGGTTTATTATTATCAAAGAAATGACGGGAATTATTCAATGGTGCAGGAGTTAACGGATTCGAACGGAAGTTTGGATGAGCAATTTGGTTATGCATTGGTTTTGGGGAATGAAGGAGACGAATTATTTGTAGGTTCACCACATGAAAAAAATACCGGTGAAAAGGGAATCGGCAAAGTAACTCAGTTTTCTTTTGACGGTACTGGTTGGGTACAGGAAATGCAGTTCTGGTCCAGCGATGATCAAAACATAACAGGTGATCTTTTTGGTTATGATTTAGCAACAGATAATGAATTTTTGGTAGTTGGGGCCCCATATGCTCTAGAAGATGAAACTGAAACAGGTTTGGTCTATGTCTTTCAAAAAGACGATCAGGGTGAATGGGCAGAAACGCCAGAGGTCCTGTCTTCAGAATTTTTATCCGATGGTGATCAATTTGGTCACAAAGTAGAAATCGTTGATAACATAATTTTTGTGGGATCTAAAAATGGTGATGACGACAACAGATCGGATGTAGGTCTAGTTTATGTTTTTGAATATGAAAATGGGCAGTGGATTGAGAAAACTATAATCACACCGCCAAATCAAAATTCTAGCCAAATATTTTCACATGATATTTCGGCCAGAGAGAATTTCCTTGTGGTTGGCACAACCGGTATTGGAAATAGTGGATTGGCCTATGTTTTCAAAAAAGGAGAGGATGCCTCAGATTGGAATCTTGTCTCTACTTTAGAGAATACCGAAGTAAATGCATCTGAACCGTCTCTTTTTTCTATACATATGGGGAGCGGGGAAATAATTATAGGTATGCCAGAAGATAACGGGGGGCAGGAAGTGGCTGGATCTATACAAACATTTACTAATCCTGCCTGGCAAAGGGAAAGAGCGCAGAAATTTCCACCCATGTTTGCTCGCTCAACTCAATTCGAGTTTGTTCTTGAAGAGGATAACTCGAATGGCTTGGTCTTTGATTTTAATGCATCCCATCCTTTTGATTTAAATTTTTCATGGCAACTTCATGATTTTAATTCGGACACAGGAGTTATTGAATTTAATAATACTTCGGGTGAGTTATTATATCTGCCGGCACAGGACTATAATGGCTTTTTTGACCTTGAATTAACGGTGTCTGTAGATGAAGGAAATATAACACAAACATTATCTTTCGAGATTCAACCTGTTCCTGACGCTCCAACCTTTGACGAGATTAATGATACCTTGCCCTATGCCATGGTCGATGATGAATACTCGTTTGAAATCAATGCTTCGGATGTAGATGGGGATGATTTGACCTTTTCCCTGACTCCCGTGGGCACTGGATTATCTTTTGTGGGAAATAAGATCATGGGTACTCCTTTGCAAAGTGCAATCGGGGATGCAAATTCCGTTGAATATACATTGAATGTCGAAGTTACCGATGGAGTTTTAACAACGAACAAACTGTTCTTTTTAACAATTTACAAAGCAAACTCGACTCCTCGTTTTAAGAATGCGGATGGGGAAATCATTGAAGAAATATCCATCGATTTAGATGAGGATTTCAGTGCGACTGATTGGCGAAACGAGCTAGTCGGACTTTCTCTGACCGATGACGATCCTTCAAATTTGTGGTTTTCTTTATCACTAGAAAGCGTCCCCACGAGTGGGGTAGTCTTATTGGACCCAAACTCCTCTGAAAATGAATATATTCAGTATCAATCTGAATTAAATTTCCACGGTAGCGATCAATTTATAGTGCGTTTAACGGATTCGAATATCCCCTCTAAATCATCCTTTTTAGAAGTTAATATAAATATTTTGCCGGTTAATGATCCACCACTAATTAGTTCTTCTCCGGATTTGACAGTAATTGAGGGTAATGAATTTAGATATGAACTGGATGTATTTGATCCAGACTTAAATGATACCTTCTCCTATTATTCGATTCAATTGCCGGACTGGCTAGAGTTTAATCAAAATGATGGTGTTATCCAAGGAACCCCAGGTTGGCAGGATTATTCTCCAGTTCCGCACTTTGTTTCGATAGGAGTCGTCGATTCTGATGGTGCTACAGGAGTTCAAGAATTTGGAATAACAGTAATCCCTCTTAACTATCCACCTGTAATTGGGCTGGGTCAGAATATTAAAGTTGTAATTGATGAAGATGAGAATCCTCTTGCTTGGAATACATTTGAGCTAGTGGTAACTGATCCTGACACTAATCTAAGCCTTTTGGATTGGAGAGTTCAAAATTTGCCAGATAACGGGGAAGTTTTTTTAACACAGGGTGATCCATATTATTTTCTGGATTATCAACCGGATGGAAATTTTACAGGAACCGATTTTTTTACCCTGGAATTATTTGACACATTGGATCCAAATCGAAAAGAGAGCATAATTTTCGAGGTTATAGTGCAAAGCGTGGAAGATGCACCCGTTTTTCAACCAAAAGCGAAGTATACGGATGCGGTAATAGGTTATCAATGGGAGTACCAGTTTCTTGGAATAGATGGGGACGATGGACAGGTCGTTTCAGTTTTTGAAACAAGCACTTTGCCTGAATGGCTAAATCTAGAGATTGTGCAGAATGAGGGTAATGTAAGTGGTCGGTTGCATGGAGTCCCTAATTTCAGTGATTTTGGTCCACGGGAAATTAAGCTCAGAGTGGAAGACGATATAGGCTCGGGATATGAGCAAAGTTTTATTATTAATGTAATTCAGGGTAATTACCTTCCTCAAATTTTAGGTGATGATAATAAAAGCTTTGAAATACTGGGGGAGGATGTGAAATGGGAAAGAATTAATCCGTTGAGTGTGTATGAAGAAAACAACCAAAGATTGACCTGGGTGCTTTCGGGGGAACCGGATCATGGAGAGGTTACTATTGATGCCGATGAAGATGGTCTTATTCATTATTTGAGTTATCAACCGGATGGAAACTTTTCAGGTCAGGATGCATTTACTCTCTCTGTTTCTGATGGTATTGCCGAAGATTCATTCACTTATTTCTTCGACATACCAAATATTAATGACGCACCTCTAATTTTTACCGAGGATATTAATATTTCAATGAAAGAAGGGGAGGACTATGAATTTGATATAAGATTTAATGACGGAGACGGGATAGCAACAACAAGCTTTGATATATTCCCTCAAGTTCCTTCCTGGGTGTCATTGAATATGGAAAACTATGATGATGGGGCAATTCAGGTTAAACTTAATCCTCAAGAAATTAACGAGGGAAATTACAGTTTCACTCTTTCAATTGCTGATGCGACTTCTCAAGATGAATTTTCATTGGATGTTGAAGTTTTCGTTTTGAATTATTCCCCTGTGTTGAACAAAGGAAGTATTGAGATGACTATGGAAGAGGATAACGCTGCAACATGGTTTTCTACAGAGAACTCATCAATACTTGCCTCAATCGAAGTTGTTGACCAAGAAACGACAGATCAATTTACATGGGCCATTTCAACCGCTCCTTCAAGTGGAGAAGCATCTATTGGGCATTCGATTACAGACTTAATCTATGTTCCAGACGGGAATTTTTCAGGTAAGGATGTCTTTGTTGTTTCCGTAACTGATTCTGGATCAAATGGAGAAGGAGGGAAGTCGGACTTTATTGAAATTATAGTTAATGTTAAGCAAGTGGATGATGCACCGATCTTTAAGTCTTCCCCTTTTTCCAGTAGCAATAGAGAAAGTATAATTTCGTGGAATGATGAGTCAGAATACTTTTATCGAATTGAGACTTTTGATGCAGATTGGTCATTTTTTGGGGCACCCGTACTATCTTTAAATTCAACGCTTCCATCTTGGTTGAGTTTCGTAGAAGAAGTGAACGCGTCAGGATATTTGACAGGTTTGCCTGATGTTTCAGATGAAGGAACTTACAGGATTAATTTTCAGGTAAGTGACATGAATGGTTCTATCGCAAATCAGGACTTTCTTCTGCATGTGATTATTGATGATTATCCTCCAAGGTTCGAGTCAAAGATTAACAATTTTGTTTTGAAGACTGTTGAGATATCGATCAATGAGGATGAGAATATCACTGATTGGTTAAATCCCCAAAATTTTGTTGGCATAAACCCAGACCGGGAATCTGACGATTTTGAAAAAATCAGTTGGTCGGTTCATCAAGATTCGCAGGTTGGTTCAAAACTAGAAGTTTCGGGAAGTGGGGCGAGACCTGAAAAATTCCAATTCTCACCACCTAAAGATTTTTTTGGTACTGATCAATTTGTACTGAAAATGGATGAAGGGGATCGCTATGGTTTACTTAATTTCAAGATTAAGGTTAATGGAGTTCCTGACCCTCCACAATTTACTTCAATAGTTAAAGATAATCTCTTGGTCGAGGAGGGCACGCCTTTTGAAATGAAATTATTTGCAGATGACCCTGATGGTCAGTCTATCCGTTTTCAATTAGTATCTCCGGTATGGGACTTGGATCCTTGGATAAAATTAACTAATACAGGGGTGAATGGGGAAGTTCTGCTTGTTGGGGTGCCTAAGGTAAGCTCTAAGGGTAATCTTTATCCTTATAAAATACTTGCAATTGATGAGTCAGGCAGATTTGACCAATTGTCCTTGGATTTCTATGTGGAAGGATATAATCGAAAGCCAGTTATCGCAATCGGTGAGGAAATAACCCTCTTTTTTAACCAATCTGGAAATATTACCAATTTAGATTTAGCGGATCTTTCTGCAATAGACCCAGAAGGAGAAGAGTTGATTTGGGATATTGCTCCGCATGGTGCTCCCTCAAATGGAACGGTGGAAGTTTTGGGGAAAGGATCTTATCCTTCAGTACTAAAGTATTTTCCTCAAGGAATAGACATTGAATCCGATGAGTTCACACTTAAAGTTTCGGACGGTACAAAGTCTGAATTAATCAAGATTATAGCCAAGATGGTCTGGGGGCAGAGCAATGCTCAGATCAACATTTCTAAAGAAATTAGAATCCTTGAGGGTGAAGCTTTTTTTGAGGAAATAACGATAGGATCTGAGAATGCTTACGAAAAATTTTCCCATAACTTAAACAATGCACCCGAATGGCTTCAAATAAAACAGTTAAGCAGTTTTAGGGCACATCTTTTTGGAGAAGCTCCTATTGGTGGCGTCGGTGAGTATAATATTGATTATGAGGTCCGTGGCGAAAGGTCTTCTACTGTAAAAGAATCATTTATCATAAATGTTGAGAGTGGAGCTAGTCCCTTTGTAGAATTAAAGGGGGATCCAGTGATAAGGATTTCCTCTGCGGAAACTTTCGTGGATCCTGGATATTCCATTGTAAAACCAAATGATTCCCAAAATGATTTACAAGTCGAAAAGATCGTACCCTTAGATTATGATAATCTAGGATTCAAAAACATCAGTTATAAGTTTGTTGATTCAAATGTTTCAGAGTCTGTCGCTATTCGAAAGGTAAAGCGTTATGAACAATGGCCTCTTTCAGCTAATCCTAACCCTTTGACTTTATCTGCTTCAGAAAAAATTGGGTTAAATTGGTCTGGAGGTAACGAAGTCAATTTTTGGAGGAGTGGTGTTGCGTCTGCAATTGAAAACCAGTCAGAGGATGAATCATTAATAAACTGGGGGAGATATGATTCCAATCGTTCAAATCTCGCTGATTTTCAATTGGAAAATGTTTTTTCAGGAAGTGGTCTTCGTGTTTTGGATATTGTTAAAAATGATGATTCATCTCTACTGGTTGCAGGTACATTTTTAGGGCAGCTACTAGTGAACGATCAAAAGATCATAAGTCCTCACCAGCAGACTGGCTTTCTCTTACGAATGATAAATGGAAACGAAATGGAATGGGTCAAAACTTTTGGAGGGGATGTGCGAATTTCAGACTTGAAGATATGCAGGATTAACGATGGACAATTCAATCTCGGAGGTTCATTCGAGGGTTCATTTTATATGGAAGAGCTTTCCGTAGAGCTAAGTACAGAAATTGAAAGTCAACGAAAGATTTTTATACTTTCTTTTGATCTTTTCGGCCGAGTTATTGATGCAGCTCAAACCAATGAAAACTTTAAGGATTTGTCATTAGTAGATATTGATATCTTTAATGACTGTACTTTCATAACTGCAAACGAAGTTGATTCAATTAGTAATGTGACTCTTGGAAAAATCCTGAAATTTAGTAAAGATTTTGAACTTTTATATACATTGAATCTGTCAGGATCAGAGGAGCTTGCGATTAACGATAGCTGTCTGGATTCAGGAATTTTATTTTTAGGTGGAAGATATAAAGGGTCGCTTAAACTGGATGAAGTTCCCCTTGGTAATAATAATGAGCATCAGGGTTTTGTTTTAGGAATCGCGATTGAGGAGTCAAAGCACGAGCTTGAATTTCTTCGATTATTTAATTCAACTCATTCGAGTAGTGTGCAAAATCTCTGCACTGATTACTGGGGAGACCTTTTTGTTGGTTTATCTTTCGAGGGTACAATTAATTTGTTGGAAGCACATACCTCTTTGGGTAAGTCGGATTTGATCTTGGCAAAAATGAATAAAGATAATGCCAATTTTCTATGGTCGAAGCAAATTGGAGGCACTGGCGACGAAAAGTTCTACGGATTGGAGAGTAACTCAGTCGGAAATTTATTGATGGGACTTCAGTCTGAAATGGGTCTTTCACTGGGAGGGGAAACATTTCTTAACAACGATCAAATGCAATCTGTTTGCTTTTGGTCATTTACTTCAAATTTAGGCAATCCAGTGATAGAGGCGCCAGACATCGTAATTGATGATCAACAACCTTTTTTCTACAAGATAGACACAATCCATTCGAGTGATGTTTACTATCAAATCAGGAGTATTCCAGAGTGGATATCATTCCTCCCCCAAGAGCAAGCAATGAACACAGCCCATTTCTTTGTTCAGCCCCAATTGATTGCAAATTTAACTTTTTTAAATGAGAAACCTTTTCGAATAAGAGTTTTTAATTTGGAAGGGGATTTTCATGATGTTGTTGTGGGTATTTCAAAGTCTTCTCTCAAGAATACGGCTTTTGGAGAACTGCCTGTGCGTGATGATGAGTTTTACGATCCTCTTCAGGGCGATGGTGAGGTTTTAAGTTTTAAGGAAAAGGGTGGGACATGGGCATTTGTTATAAATGACGCAAAAAACTATGCGTTTAATGAGGAGCAATTTATTGATTCAAGTCTCAGTGTTTCTTATTTTTCTCTTATCGAAAAAGGAGGGAATTGGCAGAAAACGATCGCGATAAAATCTTCCATGCAAGTGACCATTTCAGATACTTCACTGTTTTCAAATGGCTTTCACTACATATGTGGTAATTTCAAAGGTGATCTTTTGATAAATGATCAGACTTATTTTTCTCAAGGTGGTTATGATTATTTTATTCTAAAGCTCAGTGAAAAGGGAGATATCATTGATTTTAGGAGTTTTGGGGGGGATAACGACGAATTGGCAAAATCAGTTGATATTTGGAATAATCAATTATTGATTGGAGGAGATTTTAGCCTATCAACCGAATTCGGTGACCGTAGTTATCAAGCAAAAGATCTAAGTGACACTTTTCTTCTTTCGATTGATTGCGATGATTTTAATTCAATGGAATGGGCAAAGACTTTTGAAGAACATGGTAATCAATTTTTCACTAGTCTTTCAATAAGTGAAGAGGGTTATATTTATACATGCAGTACTTCCTTGAATAACCCAGATGACGCAGTCAATCAACTTTCAGGACAAAACCTTAGATCAAACTTACATCTAAGGAAAATAAATAACATTGGGGAGGTTATTTCTGAAACTACCTTCGAGGCTGAAGGGCGTCTTCGAAAGGGAAGATTAATTTGGGTTCCCTACACAAATGAGCTTCTTCTCGCCGGCGAGTTCGAAAAGAAAATTAGTAGGAATGGGAGGACGGTATCAAGTAACGGCGGGTTTGACATCTTTATTGCCTCTCTAAAGCAAGATTTTAAGCTTTTGAATTTAGCTTCCCTGGGAGGATCTTTAAATGATCGTTTAAGTGATCTAGCTATTGAGTCTTCCAGATCCTTACTCCTAGGAGGAGTCTTCTATGAGAATTTAATGATAGGAAA
The DNA here is from genome assembly GCA_902569115.1 of uncultured Verrucomicrobiota bacterium. Taxonomy (GTDB): domain Bacteria; phylum Verrucomicrobiota; class Verrucomicrobiia; order Opitutales; family Seribacteraceae; genus Seribacter. The sequence continues at coordinate 16,391 of CACFTI010000035.1, forward strand.
TGTGCGTTTACAAGCAGGCGGTTCAAGTGATGCTTTTTTTACAAAGTTTGATTATCTTAATTTTGCTTTTGGAGAAGTTCTACATCTTGATTCCTTCACTGAAGACCGGATCGATTGTATTGTGCCAAAATCTGTTAACGATATCTATTTTGCGGGTATCTCAAGTATTTATAATGGTTCAGCAAAAAAAGATCTGTATGTCTCGCGGTTACTTAGCAGTGACTCGGGTCCACGCGTTTTGGGCTCTTATCCTAATGAAATTCCAAGTTCCAGAAGTTTTGATTTTACAATCAAGACAGGCTTTTGGCACTCAGAATCCGATGAGTTTAAAATTACTCATTTCGAAGAGGAAAGTGCTTACAAGTGGTTAGAGGTAACTGTTGATTCAAGTGCGAATTTAACTTTTTCAGGTATTTCGCCATCTGCAAATATTAGCATTCCTTTTGATTTTAAAATAGTTGCTTCAACAGGTCAGGAATGTAGCGTGAATTTCCTGTTAGGTGTTACGGTTGACAAAAAATTTCCACTATTCGTTGTGCCGCAAAGTATAGAAGTTTTTCAGTATCAAAATGAACAGGTTCCCTTTAGGATTCATAATCTTAATCTGGGCGGTATAGTTAAATTGGATAGTCCTGCCTGGGTTAATCTATCCAATAAACAAAAAAATAATGAGTTTATTTTAAACTTTTCCCCTGGAGAAGGAACTTTGGGCCACCATGAATTCGAAATTTCTGCAATTACTTCATATGGAAGCATTGTAAAAAAGAAATTTAGATTGAGGGTAATCCCGAACTTAGTTTCTGAAAGTGATCATACAGAGCAAGGCATTGAGAATGGCTGGATTAGCAGTTGGTTTGGGAACTATTTCTTGACTGACGATGCCTGGAGTTATCATTTGAGCTTGGGCTGGATTTATTTTTCTCCTCCCAAAAGCGGAACTGAAGTTTGGTTTTGGCACTCTTCTTTAGGCTGGGTATGGACTAATGAGTCACTATGGCAGGAAGAGGATGGGGCTTATCTTTTCTCCGCAAATTTGAACGAATGGATTTATTTACAAGAAAAGGTTTACTATAATTTTTTAACCAATCAATGGTTGAATTTATAATCAATTTTTATAAAACGGTTTCGACTTGAGTTTTCAAAGTATTTTCAAGCGAGCGGAAAATAGAATCTGTGTCCAGTTTGTGCTTTTTTCGCAAAACATCTGTAGAGTCACCATGTTCAATAAACTCATCCGGCCAACCAAACCGATGAATAGGGGTCGAAATGCCTGCTTCATTTATACTTTCAAGAATAGATGAGCCAAAACCTCCTTTTAACACTCCGTCTTCAAGTGTAACAATCATTTTATGTCTTTTGGCGTGAACAAGGAGAAGTTCATCATCAAGAGGCTTGACGAATCGGGCGTTTACTACAGAGACGCTAAGACCAAGATTTATTGAAATTCTCTCAGCCAATTCGGTTGCAGTTTCGACAAAATTACCTAGTGCCCAAATCGATATATCTGAACCACTATTTAATTCTTCAGCCTTACCTATAGTTATCGATTCAGGAGTATCCTTTAGTTTAACTCCAGTTCCAGTGCCTCTTGGGTATCTTATAAAGCAAGGCAGTTTTGACTGAGTAGATGTTTTTAGCATGTCCTGCAACTCGTCCTCATCTTTGGGAGACATGACGATTGCGTTTGGCAGACATCGCAGGAAAGAAATATCAAATAATCCGTGGTGAGTGGGGCCATCGTTCGGGGACAGGCCAGCCCTATCCATACAAAAAGTTACCGGAAGCTTTTGCAGGCAAACATCATGAATTATAGGGTCGTATGCTCGTTGGAGAAATGTTGAATAAATTGCACAAACAGGTTTCAATCCTTGTGAAGCCATACCGGCAGCAAAAACCACTGCATGTTCTTCAGCGATACCTACATCAAAAAAACGATCAGGAACTTCTTCTTTAAACAAATCTAGGCCAGTGCCGCTTGGCATAGCTGCAGTGATTCCAATGATCCTCTTTTCATTACGAGCAAGTTTTGATAAACAGTTGCCAAATACATCTTGGTATTTTGGTTTTGAGGAAGTCGAGTTCTGTTTACTTATGCCTGATTTCAAGTCATAGGGGCCAGCACCATGCCATTTTTCAGGTTCATTAAGAGCAACAGGAAATCCTTTTCCCTTTTTAGTTAGAAGGTGAAGCACAATGGGCTCAGGGGAGTTTTTTGCAAACTTGAAGAAATTCACCAGCCCATTGATATCATGTCCATCGATGGGACCCACATACCTTAAGCCAAGCTTTTCAAATATGCTAGAAGGTGCAAGAAGATCTTTTGTATCCCTTTTAGCTTTGGAAACTAATTTTATAAAAGTTTTTCCGAGTGGAATATTTGATAATAAAGACTGAGCTTCTTTATGAAAACGATTGTAGACCGGGTTGGTTATTAATTCGTTAAAATATTTTGATAGAGCACCAACATTTTTCGCGATTGACCACTCGTTATCGTTTAAAATAAGAATGAATTTTTTAGTAGTACAGGCAATGTTGTTCAGTGCCTCCAATGTGATCCCGCAAGTAAATGCAGCATCTCCTGCTACTGCTACTACATGGTGGTCTTGTTTTTTAGAATCTCGGGCTACACACATCCCGAGAGCTGCAGACAGAGCGGTGCCTGCATGCCCCGCACCAAATGAATCATGGATACTTTCGAAAATATTTAAAAATCCGCTTAAGCCATCATCTTGTCTTATTTTATCAAACCTTTGGTCGTTACGACCAGTAAGTAGTTTATGGACATATCCTTGATGAGAAACATCCCAGCAGAACTTATCTCTTGGAGAATCGAATGCTAAATGAAGGGCAATTGTCAATTCAACAACTCCAAGATTTGGACCTACATGACCGCCATTCTTCGATGTGACTTCGATGATCCTGTCACGGATTTCCTGGGCGAGAATAGGTAACTGTTCCTCAGAGAGATCTTTTAGTTCTTCTGGAGAGTTAATGAATGGTAAAGTAAGTTTCTTATTCATTCACTTTTTCGCCACCATTGGAGCTTTTATCCATAAGTTCAGAGATTTCAGTGAGTTTTAATTCTGCTGTGTCAATACTCTCTCGACAAGATTTGATTAATGACATCCCCGTTTGGTAATTTTTCATCATCTCATCCAAATCAGCATTTCCATCTTCCATTTGGGAGACGATTAATTCCAATTCTTTCATAGCTTTTTCAAATTTGAATTCGCTTGTTTTTTTTTCGTCAGGTAACTCGTCTGTAGACATAAAAATCAGCTTAACTTTAAGAATAATTTTCGCAATCACCGAAAAACTGGAATCTCGTTCGACTTTTGTTATTTTCAAAGCATATTCATGTCATGACTTCTCTTCAGATAATTGTTTTTATGTTCGCTTTTGTGCATACTGTTTTCGAAATTTTTATGAATTACTTGAACTACAAAAGTCTTGTAACAATGAAAAGTGATCAACCTGATCATACGAAGGAACTGATGGAGGAGGAGAAATGGAAAACGGCAACGGACTATTCTCTAGCCAAAACACAACTTTCTATGATTCAGGAATTTTTTAGTTTTTTGATTCTTATAGTCGTAATTCTCTACATATTACCATTCTCTTTCAATAGATGGAGTGCTACTAGTGAAAGTGGGATAATGTTCTCTTCATTTATTTGCGTTGCATTACTTATGTTTATACAGACCTCTGGTATCTTCTTTGAATGGTTTTCCCAATTTAGAATTGAGGAACGTTTTGGTTTTAATAATTCTACTTTGAAATTATGGATGTCTGATAAACTCAAGGAATCCATAATTGGACTGATAATCGGTACATTACTTTTTGCACTTTTAATATGGCTGTATCGAATACTAAGTAATTGGTCTAATTATTGGTGGTTGGTTGCATTTTTGGTTTTCTTTTTGCTGCAACTTTCACTTATGGTTATTTGGCCAAGGTTTATCCTTCCGCTATTTAACAAGTTGAGTCCTCTTGAGGAAGGGGAATTGAAAAGTAGACTTATGACTCTAGCGGAGCGAACTGGTTTTGCTGCCAGTACTATTGAAGTAATAGATGGTAGTAAAAGATCATCACACTCCAATGCTTACTTCACAGGATTTGGCAGGTTTAGGAGAATAGTTCTTTATGATACCTTGGTGGACCAGATGAAACAGGATGAGATTGAAGCAGTCCTCGCACATGAAATTGGTCATTATAAGTTAGGCCATATTCCGAAAAGATTGTTTTTTTCATTTATTTTCGGGCTTCTTGCTTTTTGGGGGCTTGATTACGCTCTTTCACAAGAGACGATTTATAGTGGACTTGGACTAGGTGGTGAATACTTAGGTTCTCTTGGTGTTCTCTTGGTTGCAGCAGTGTTGTTATTGCCATGTTTTACCTACTGGCTATCGCCCTTATCCAACTTTTTTTCAAGAAAACATGAATTTGAGGCTGATCGTTTTGCTGCAGATAGCATGGACGGGGGGGGGGGCACTTGTTAATGCCTTGACTAAATTATACCGGGAAAATCTTTCTCACCCAATTCCACATTCATTAATCGTTTTTTTTCACTATTCTCATCCTCCATATTTTGAACGTATTCGTGCCCTGAGTAATTTTCAAAAATAGTTTATTTGTTACTAGAGATCTTTTTTGACGCTAGTATATAACTGATTATGCCGAGTAATACGCCTGACAAATTCATCAAAAGGTCTCCTAGAGATGGAAACCTGTCTGGGATGAAAACTTGAATGCCTTCATTGAAGAAAGCGTAAAAAAATGAAAAAAATAAAACAACGCTGTAACGAAAATTATTTGTTTTATTGTCAGGTAAAATTATGAACCAATGCAATAACCATGTAAGGGTAAAAAAAAGGGGAACATGACTCAGGTCTTGTAGCCAATAAGGATAATTGTAGATTTCTTCCGAAAAACGAACTACCACTGAAGAAAAATTCATATTCTGGACATATTCGGGTTTTGGTATTCCTGTCAAAAGTTGCAGTAAGATAAGATAAAATATAGGGACAGATTTTCTTAAAAACAGAGATTTGGGTAGAATTAAGAATTTTATTAGATGCATGATAACTTTTACATTGATGGAATTTTGAGAAACAATATTTCTTTAGTCTGAAAGTAAATTTAAAATGCCCATCTACGAATTTTACTCCCCTGATTTGCAAAAGATATATTCTTTTTTCTCCCATAAAGTGCGTTCATCTGATGAAGTACCAACATGTCCTGACGGCAAACAAGTAAGCATGCAAAGATTGATTTCAGGATTTTCCATTACGGGAAAACAACCATCAGAAATTCAAGATAGTCCACAAGCTGATAATTCGGATGTGGATCCATTCGGAGATTTGGATCCAAACCAAGCAAAACATTTAATGCAAGAAATGGAGAAGTCGATATCTGGTATTGATGATGAGAATCCAGATCCTAAACAGATGGGGAACTTGATGCGCAAAATGTGTGAAATGAGTGGTGAAAAGATTGATGATAGGATGGAGGAAGTGGTAAGAAAATTGGAAGAAGGAAAAGATCCGAATGAGATTGAGCATGATATGGAAGAATATCTTAGTGACGACTCTGTTGATGCAAACGAAGAAAATGAAGAATCTGCACGAAAAATTGTGAATCAAAAGAAAATGACAAGAGATGAAAAACTTTATCAATTCGAAGAATACCTAAGAACTTAATTATCTATTAAGTCTAGTTTACCCTTTGAAATTGGATTTTCTTGTTTTTAAAAATTCCTTGTTTGCTTTTCGAATGGTCTTGTTTTGAGTTTTTGAAGAAACGTAATCCTCGGTATCGGCAATCGGGATAAACACATAAAAGGTTGTTCCTTTGTTTTTGGCAGAGACAAATCCAATTTTCCCGTTATGGTCTTCAACAAATATTTTAGCATTGTATAATCCGAAACCAGATCCTCCTTTGAATTCTTTAGTAGTGAAAAATGGATCAAAAATTTTCTCACCAACTTCATGGGGGATACCACAACCATTGTCTGAAAACAGAATGACAGCACCTTCCTCTTCGGATATTTTGGTATCTTTCCTTTTCTTTATTAGGAGTTCTCCTTTTTTTACTCTGTAGATAGATATTTTGATTTCACCATTCTTCTCTACAGCATCTTTTGCATTAATTGCTAGGTTTAGCACCACTTGTCGAAATCCAGTTTCTTCAATCAGTGCAGGAATAGTTTCTTTTCCAAAATCAGTCTTAATTTTTGTACCTCTTGGTATGAGAATTTGAAGCAAATCCATTTGATCTTTAAGTAGCATTCTTAAATCCTGTACGATCTTGTTTGATGGTTTCTCTCTGTGAAGATCAATGATTCTTCTTACCAATTGTTGTGCCTGCATGGAGCTTTTCTTAATTTGACCAATACCATTTTTCATGGGGTCATCTTTTTCCATCATACCATGGTAAAGTTCACTAATAGAAAATATTCCAGCCATTAAATTACTAAAATCATGAACCAATCCGTTAGTCAAAGTGGTCAAACCTTCTCTCCACACAGAACTAGACAATCTATGTTCTGCGATTGCCTGTCTTGTTACATCAATTAAAACGCCATCAAACCCAAGAACTTTGCCTCCTTGAGCCTTTATAGGTGTTCTTATATCCATTAAATAAATAATCTGATTGGATTTCTCTAGTCTAATTCTGTAGTTTAGTGAAAAAGTCGCACTACT
>CACFTI010000036.1 GCA_902569115.1 uncultured Verrucomicrobiota bacterium
TATCTGCGAGGTCGCTTACGGTAAGAACTGGGCAAATAAGCGACTGCCTGAATTACTTTATATTGGAGTTGGTCCACACCCTGGTCAGGTAATCCAAAACTTACCTCCAGTGGCTGAAATCCTTGATTTTTCTTAAAAGTATTTAAATTCTTGAAAGATAATCCTCCAGCTCTTGAATCTTTCAGGCAAAGAATTTCATGGGATGCCTTGGATAAAAACCTAATTGAAAAACAACTAAAGATCTGTGTTGAAGAAGATTTAGGGCTAAATTCAAAAGATGAAACGAAATGGCAATCAGATATCACAACTAGATACTGTGAAATAACTAATAACGGGTCTGCCTATCTAACTGCTAGGGAACCAATGATTCTATGTGGAACCCTAATAATTCCTTTCATTATCAAGGCTTTCGGAACTCAACAAGTTACCTACACAATAAAATACAATGATGGGGATGATCTTCAGAGAGATGATATCATAGGAATATTAACTGGGCCAATAAATGAGATCTTGGCTATTGAGAGAAGTGTTCTAAATTACCTTCAAAGACTATCAGGTATCTCAACTTCTGTTTTAAAATTTAAAAAAAAGATTGATAAACATGGTGTTGGTTTGCTCGATACCCGTAAAACCACTCCAGGTTTACGATTACTCGAAAAATACGCATCTGCCTGCGGTGGAAGCTTCAACCACCGCATCGGTCTCTTTGACAGGATTTTAATCAAAGACAATCATCTTGCTGCAGCACAGGCAACTCATGGGACTGAGTTGGAAAACTTTCTCCGATCTGTGGTTAGGAAAAATAATTCTAATTGTATAATCGAAGTTGAAATTGATGAAATCGAACAACTTGAAGCAGCAATCAATTCAGGCGTCGATGCGGTGTTACTCGATAATTTTTCTCCTACTTTGATTAAGCAAGCTATGATGAAAAATAAGAATAGAGTGGTCATCGAGGCAAGTGGAGGTATTACAGAGTCCAGCATCCTAGCTTACGCCAAAGCACAACCACATTTCATTTCAACAGGTGCCCCCATTCACTCGAGCAGATGGGTAGATATTGGATTGGATTGGAAATAAAAAAATGTCTACATATCCTACAGGTAAGAGAAAAAAAATTGGAACTCCAAAAATAGCTTCAAAATCCAAGTCTGATAAAGACCCAAGCAGTTATGTACTAAGAATGCTTCTTAATGCCTCGCCATACTATGTCTCTGGAAGCGTGTTGGCACAAAAACTCAAAATGTCCAGAGTTGGAGTTTGGTCAAGGATCGATAAATTAAGGAAAGCTGGTCTCACAATTGAAGCCTCCCAAAACCTTGGATACCGGCTAGCTGGTGAACCCAATGCATTAAATTTACCTCTTCTTAATGCGTGGATGAAAGATAATAAAAAATTCTGCGATATCTTTACCCATGATGAAGTAGACAGCACAAACAGCGAAGTAGAGCGATTATTAGCAAATGGATTTAAATCTCCTTTCGCAGTGTTATCGAACGAACAGAAAAAAGGGCGCGGAAGACTTGGTCGTATATGGCATAGCCCAAAGGGAGGAAACATATATCTCTCACTTGGTTTCAGACCCAATATTCAAGCAATACACTTAAGAAATTTCACCCTTTGGCAGGGTCTTAATATTTGTAGATTCCTAAGACTTTTCATGGGAACTGAAAATATAGGAGTCAAATGGCCAAACGACATTTATTATGAAGGGAAAAAACTCGCGGGTATGTTGACTGAAGCATCGATTGATTCAGAAAGCATTAAAACACTCATTTTTGGAATTGGATTAAATGTTAATACTCACACTCGACAATTCCCAAAAAGTATAGCCAAGTATTCAATCTCCATGCAGAGTATAAAGGGTGAGCAAATACGAATTCACGAGTTAGCCGCAAAGCTCATTAAAGTTATCCTTACCGGTTATAAGGATTGTATGTCAAAAAACTTAGAAAAAGATCTTATTAGCGGATGGACAGAGGTAGACGAACTTAGTGGGAAGAAAATTAAAGTTCAATGCGGGAAAGAAATTTTTTCGGGCAATGCCTCAGGAATCGATAAGAATGGCAACCTTCTTCTAAAGCTAAGAAATGGTAGAGTTAGAAAAATTCATGGCGGCGAAATCGAAATTCTTTAAGTAGAAAACGACAAAATGAGAAAAGTGCAGTGTTTGGATATTGGGAATACAACCACAAAGATTGGATTTTTTGAAGGTGATAAAATTTGCAAAATCAAACAAATTAAAACGAAAAATTTAATTTCTGACTCTGAAAAAATGATTGATCTCATTTCTAAAGAAAATGGGGATTTATGTTATTGCTCCGTAGTGCCTAATGCCGAAAAATCCATTTTAAAGGCACTCAATAGATTTGAAGGTTCAATTCATGCGGTTACCCCTAGTTTCTGTGCAGGAATCCCGATTTCCTATCAGAATAAAAAGGAAATTGGGTCTGATCGAATTGCAAATGCAATTGCAGCATACTTTACATTACCACTACCTGCAGTCGTTATTGATTTGGGTACTGCAACCACCTTTGACATTGTGACTAAAGATGGGGGTTATGAAGGAGGAATCATTCTACCTGGTCCTCAGGGATTTCTCGATTTCCTGAATGAAAACACAGCTTTACTTCCAAAAGTTGAATTATCAAATGAGAGATCTTTGGATATCCCTTACGGAAAAAATACAAAAGACGCAATGCTAGCGGGTGTTTCTTTAGGTTTTAAGTCCATGATTAATGCTTTAATTGAAAATTTAAAAAATTACTTAAAAAAACAACACGGTAATACACCAACATTTGCTATATGCGGAGGTTCATCAATAAATTTGGATTTCAATCATTCAATCCTTAAAGAAAATTTAACCTTAATTGGGCTATATTTAGCCTATGAATTTCATTGTAAAGAAAAAGATTAATGAGTTCAAATTCTAGACCTTTACCTATTATTGAAGTCCTTAATTTAAAAAAGCGCTATGGACTAATTCAGGCACTCAAAGGCATAAGCTTTTCTGTCGGAAAAGGAGAAATCGTAGGTTTCCTTGGACCAAACGGTGCTGGCAAAAGTACAACCTTAAAGATTTTGTCAGGACTGATCCCAGCAGACTCAGGTGAAGCGAAGGTCTGTGGGGTTGACTTAGCAGAAGAAGATGGAGAAGTAAGAAACCACATCGGTTTTTTACCTGAAAACAACCCTTTACCTGAAGATCTTCGAGTTATCGAATATTTAAAATTCAGGGCTATGCTTAAAGGATTAAGAGGAAGTCGAAAGAGAGATAGAATACGTATTGCTCTCGATATTTGCGATTTAGAAAGAAAGGTTTCAGAGCGGAAAATAGGAAATCTATCAAAAGGCTATCGTCAAAGAGTTGGCATTGCTGACGCATTGTTAGCTGAACCTAGATTGGTTATCCTCGATGAACCGACAATTGGATTGGACCCAAGGCAATCTGCAATAACTCGTAAAATGATGGAAAGATTACGTGGAGAAATTACATTTTTACTCTCCAGCCATTTGCTCTCTGAGGTTGAAGCTTGTTGCGATCGCATGGTCATATTAAGCCATGGCCAAATTGTCGCTGAAGGAACACTGCCTGAATTACAAAAAGCTTATATTAATAAGACGGTTTTCGAGATAGTCGCTCTAGCTAGTAAAATAGATATACAAAGGCATGTTAGATCCATAGACGAATCATGTGAACTAATTCAGGATGAACCAGTAGAAGTTTCCGGGAAAAAAAGATTTATTTTCTCAACCAATCAAGGAGAAGTTTATGCGGAAAAAGTCTTAAAACATCTTATCAAAATCCCGGAAATGAAGGTTTTTGAATTTCAGATTGAAAGACCAGATCTTGAAACAATCTTTTTGCGAGCAACCAAGAAAAACTGGGAAAAAAATGACCTATTAGGAAAAAAGTCTCGTCGTTTCCGAAAGGACGATCAGGATTAAAATATCATGAGGCAAGGATTTTGGATAATTTTACGAACAGAACTATTTAGTTTGTTTATTTCGCCTGCCACCTACATTTCAACTTTCTACTTTCTCGCCTTATTAGGGGTGGGTTTTCGCTTCTTCATTGAAAGCTTCCCTGCAACAAACTGGATTCTGCCCCCGTTATCATCACTAGTGCTTGGTCTTCTTTTTGGTGCTCCAGCACTTGTTCCATTTCTTACTATGAGAACAATTGCTGAAGAGCGAAGACTCGGAACGCTAGAGACATTGATGAGTGCACCTATAAATGCTAGTGCAATTATACTCGGGAAATGGTCTGCATGTTATGTTTTTTTCCTTGTGATATGTTGTGGGGCCTACGCTTATCCATTGATTATTTTACTTATTTTTCCAGAACAAGCACTTAGCCTAGGATTTAACAATATTGAACATTGGGTAGGAGGATTCGTTTTTCTAATGTCATTTGGGGCTAGTTTTTCTGCCATTGGTATTTATGCAAGTTCCGTCACCAAAAATCAAATGGTAGCAGGGATGCTAAGCTTTTCTCTTATAGCCCTTTACTTATCAATAATGGTATTCTCCTACGGCGAGCCAGTCGTGAATAACAATATTGATTCATTAAGACAACTTTTCTATACGGTCGGCGGCTCCTTAAACAAAGGTTTGGATAAGATCAACTTTTTTGCAGTTGGTATCATACACTTCCAAACAATACTTCACCAAATAATTGTCGTTCTATTTTTTCTGAGCTTAGGAACATTACAAATAGAAAAAATCAGACACTAAAATGGATTTTAGGCAATCTTCTAGAAATAAAAAACTCGAACACTGGGTTTTAGTTATATTAGTCTTTTCACTCTGTATAGGGCTCAACTTTTTTGTTTCTAAAATTAACTGGCAAATAGATTTGTCGACTGAAACAAAATATTCACTATCTGAAGAAAGTATTGCACTACTAAATAAACTGGAGGCACCGATAGAGATAATTGTCACTATTAAGGATGATAAGAATCTACCCAAAATAGCTCAAAAGTTTATGCACGACATTAAACTGCTGCTCGGTGCTTTTGAAAACGCACCTTCCTCCGAACTTATCAGATCGACATTTCTAGATATTGAGTCCCCTAAACCTCTTCCACAGTATTTGAGTGAATACACAATAAACGAGCCTAACTTGATTATTATTGCATCACCTAATGGTGGTCAAAAAACCATCTTTCGATATGATCCCGAAGTAGCTTCTAATCCATATGATGACTCCACCCCCTTTCGGTCCAGAGACTCAGCAGCTAGGCAGGCTCTATTGGAAACAGATTTTTATTCAGACTGGAAAGAAAGCTTCAACGGTGTACTTGAACCCACTAAGTTTAGAGGTGAAGAGAATTTCATAAGAGCAATGCTTGCGTTGGCGGGTAGAAAAAATTCTCGAAATACAGCTTTTTTCACTACTGGACATGGTGAGAAAAGCCCATTTGATCTGGATGAACTAAACGGATACTCTGAATTTTCCAGAATTTTAGAAGACAGAAATATAAAAGTAGCAACTATAGATCTTAGCCTTGGAGAAAAAATTCCTGACAATGCCTTTATGATAGTTATAGCTGGACCGAAAGGAACATTCCAAGATAAGGAGGTCTCCAGTATACAATCATTCCTCAATAATAATGGAAAATTACTTTTAGCTATTGACCCTGTAGAGGAACTGTCGGTTTTAGACAGACCAGCATTTGGTTTAAGACCCGTATTAAAAGAATGGGGACTAAGATGCCATGACATGCTTGTATATGATAATTCACCTGGGAATTATGATATTTTCACCGGGGCTTACATTCTGAGATCTTACCGTGAAGGAAACAATCACAGAATTGTTTCTCAACACACTGAACTTGGTCTTTCAATACAAACTGATCGCTGTCGACCCATTGAAACCATAGATAATGACAAGATAGATTTTGATAAAAGCGAGCTAATTTACACATCTCAAAATTCTTTAGGCCTTTCAGGTTGGACCCAAAGAAAAACTCCACCTGTAAAAAACCCACTTCTCGATTTAGAAGGAAGAATACCAATTATTGCAGTCTCAGAAAAAAGAAAAGAAAATAAAAATAAGCATTTTACTAAAGGAAAAATAATAGCTTTAGGAAGCTCTTCAATCCTTGCAAACAAGTACTTATCAAAACACTCTGGTAATAATTTACTGGGTAAAAATTTCGTTTATTGGTTAAATGAGTCTCCTGATATGCTAGAGATTCCTCCAAGAAATATCGAATACTTTACAGTTTCAATGCAGGAAAGCGATTTCGATAATCTCCTATACTCTATTTCAATTGTACCAATAACAATTGCATTCATAGGAATTTTTGTTGGATGGTTAAGAAAAGAACTATGAGACAAACTAAATATTTACTTATCGCTGCAAACATAATTGTCGGAATCGCAATTTATTTCTCATTACAAAAGAAAGACGAAACCAAAAACTCATTTAATGAGATATTAATTTCTACTCTATCGGATTTGCACACTGTAACCTTAGTTGGAGAAAACAATGGAACAAAAATCAGTCTAATTAAAAATCAAACTGAATGGTTTTTAGAGAAACCATATAAATGGGAGGCAGATAAGTTAGCATTATCCAGTTTTCAAACTAAATTAGCACACTTGAATATGAAAGAGCTCACAACGCTTGAGGAACTTAAGCAAAAAGGAGAAATACTTGAAGATTACGGGATTAATGAGAAGACATCTCTTATTAAATTAAGAAATAGTGATTCAAATATTGAATTTAGAATCGGAAGCTTAACACGCGACGAAAAAAGTATTTACTGCTTAGTTCAATATTCAAAATTAAAGGAGAAAAAGATTTATAGAGTTGATAAAGAAATTACTGAATTCTGTAAGAAATCACCCAAAGATTGGACTAATAAAACATTTATTAAAACGCCGTTATATGCAATTGATAGCATCTCAATTACATTTGAAGATTCTGAAAATTTAAAAAATAAAACCAACCTTGTTAAAAAAGATCAAAATTGGTTTTTCAGCGAACCTTTTACCGGGGAAGCTGATACTGAAAAAGTTCTTTTTCAGTTAAACAGTTTAATATCTTCAAGGATTTTGGATTTCAAAGTGAACGATTCTAATTTAGATACTATCAAAAATTCCTTTAAAGCCCACTTAGAAATATCCGGATTCAATCAAACAGAGACTTTTGAATTTCAATCAAGTGATAGTGATATAATTACAGGGAAAACCAATTCATCCAAAACAAAATTTAGATTAGAAAAAGAGTTTCTCTCTTTGTTAAGCGACTGGAGTACTCAACTAAGGAATCGTTCCATGTTTAATTTTTCAGAAAACGAAATCGAAAGTTTAGAAGTTGTTTACGGAAAAACAAAAGTTTCATTTTTTAAAGATAAAGCAAGGAAGTGGAAAACTTCAGAAAGTAATTCGACGACAAAAAGAATTATTAAAGCAGATGCAGAGGACATAAAAGCATTTTTCAGAGAAATGAACTCTGCAACTATAGATCAATTCCTTTCCACGAAAATTGATGAAACAGTGCTCACGAACTTAAATATTGGAGATCCCGTTTATGAACTTAATGTTAAAAATAGTGATTCATCTACAAATTCCTACTATTTCAATCGTACTACTGATGAAGACAAAATGTGGACAGTCATAGATCAAAATAATGAATTGGTATGCTTCATACAAAAGGACTTCAATAAGTTACTCAAAATAACTTCAATAAACTTTAGAACTAAAAATCTACTAGATGAAAAGTTTAATCCAAGCAGTATCTTGCTTTATAACTATGATAATAACAAAAGTTATTCAATAGACTGTAACGGAACAAACGCTATTAAATCTCTAAATAATTTAAGTGCTGAAACTTTTTTAAATAACGCTTTTTCAGTAGATGGAACATGGGTAAACGGAGATTGGATCCCCTGGAAATACTCACTGTCATTCTCGGAATATGACCATGAAGACACTTCAGGAATAAAGTTTCTTCTTAGTGATAGAAAGGGGGCAGGAACATGGTATGGGGGGGACCCCAAAAATAAGCTAATCTTCCAGTTTCCAATAAATGTAATTGATAGCCTTTCTTTCCTTACTGAAAATGTAAAATAACTGTTTACAAAATCAATAGATTTAAAAATTGAATCCGCAAAATACATTTCAATCACTAAAAAAGAGTGATTCGAAAACAAAGTTATTTTTCTTTATGCTATGCTTACAATTGGCATTCATATTACTTCTGACATCAAAAATATCGATTCCACGATTCGCGTCGAATTACATTTCAAATTTAATTTTTGGAAATGAAAGCACTAATTTAGAATTCGAAAACCTTCAATTTTCTGCTGATGGGGAGATATTGATAAACAACCTTCGATTACTTCTTCCCGAGTCAACTATGGTAAATGTCAGGAAGGGAAGAATAAAACTGGATTTGAGCTCAATGATTTTGGAAAGAAAGAACATTATAAGATCGGTTATCTTAGAAGAGGTATGCTTCTTTCCAAAAGGTAGGACAAAAGATTTCAAAATCGATAATCTTAAAATAACGATATTGGATGATGAAAAAATATTTTTTCAAAAACAATCAAGCATCTTAAACAATATAATCAAGGCTAAGGGGTTGATAAGAAATGAAAAGAGAGAGAACCAAAGCAAAATTAACTTTTCAGAATCAATACATTCTTTCCTCAAAAATTATGAAGTGATAGAAACAACCGTTAATAAAATTGAAGTAGAAAATTTAAAATTGAGATTTTCTGTAGAATCGATGGCACATTTTTTTATCCAAATCAATTCAAAGGGAAAAAATAATCAAGATTTCAATTATTCATTTAGAAACTCAATTATTCAAATAGTTAGTAACAAAAATTTAAAAGAATTTAAAATTTCAGCGTTACCAGGTAAATTTGAATACTCCACAAAAAATCAATCAATCACTAATGGAAATATGCAAATGCATTGTTTCTATGATTCTGAAAATGAAAGTAAAAGAATTTCACTCAATGCGGGTGAGTCAAGATTTGCTGGTAAATTCAATGGATCCATTCAACCTGTAAGTATTGATTACTATCACACAGGTAATGACTCGAATTTACTGTTTTTCTCATCCAACCAAGGCTTAAAAAGCTTAATTAATTTACAATGGGGAAATGGTCTTCAGCATCTCAAGGGCTTTTCTTATCTTAAGCCTAAAAATATTTCTCTCAGCTTTTTAAGAAATGGATTCCACCAGAAGTTAATTTCAGGTGATTCATTAAAACTTGATTTCTCAGATAACATTTCAGCAACAAATGGAAGTTTCAAAACATTATTCTCATTACGAGCTAATAAATTTTCTGCTCTTGAGGTTCCTTTCGGAAATTATGCATGTTTGGGAGAAATCAAGGAAGACTTTTCTATTGAGATAAGAAATGCATTAGGAAAAATGGGAAATAGTATTGTCAACGGCAGTTACAGCCAAAAATGGAACCCTCCCGCCTACGAGTTTAATGTTAAAGGTAATTGCAACCCTCCAGATATTAATAACTGGATAGGCCCTTGGTGGGCTGATCTATGGGAAAATTTTTCGTTTTCAGGTAATCCACCCCATGGAGATTTTAGGATATCTGGAGTGTGGAGTGGAGAACCTGGAAATTCAAAAACCTATGGTGTAGTTAATGCAAAAAAGCTACAATACAGAGGATTTAATACATTAAGCTCTACGATTCTGGTAGAAGTCGACTACAATACCACCAAAATTTCCAGCAGTAACATCGCCCATGAAAATGGCAAGTTATCTGGCGTGCTTATATTCCCGAGAAAGCACATCAACTCCAAGAAATCATTATCTTACAATCTCGATGGCGACTACCCTCTAAACGATGCTAAATTAATCTTCGGAAAGTCTTTTTATAATGTTGTCAAAGATATAAATGCAACAAAAGTTCTGTGTAACGCTTACGGAGATATTTATAGTGAAGCAAAACTCGCAAATAATAGTAGCAACTTTATGGTAAGCCTACAAAGCGATAACCCAATTACTGTAAAGGGCTTTAAAATCAACCGCTTCTATGGCAAAATAGATCAGAAATTGTCTAGGACAAGAGGTGATTTCCCCAATTTCGAAATGGCTGACGGCAAAGGACAACTAAATTTCAATTTGGATACAAATGGAAGTCAGGAAACTGTTAAATTCAAATTTTCTTTAAAAGACGCCAAGAAGGATTTACTAATGAGAGATATTTCTGAGTCCCGAAAAAAAGGGTTCCTTGGAGACTTCAGTACAAACAATCAGGACTTTCAATCACCAACTAATGTAGGGGGTACTGTATCTGTATCACTAGAAGCAGAGGGTCCAACTAATAACCCGCTTCAGTTTGAAGGAACTGGTAAAATTCATCTAAAAGAAACTACAGTCGGAAGTATAAATCTTTTGGGTAAAGTCAGCGAAGGACTAAAGAAGCTCAATCTTCCTGTTCCAACAGGTGCGCTTTCATTTAATGATCTGGAAATACCATTCTCTCTTAACAATGAGACAGTGAGTTTTGATAAACTAAATCTAAAAGGTCCAATATCTAAAATTAGTGCGGAAGGTAGTCTTAATTTTTCTTCTGGAACAATAGACATAATTGCCAATTTAAGCCTAATTGGAAACATCCCAATTCCTTTAATACAAAACCTTGTTCAAATCATTGATCCTGTATCTAAAATAATAGAAATAAAGATATCAGGCACCTTCAATAATCCAAAATGGCAAATAATGCTTTCAAATAATTAAAAAGCTGAATTATCGAACTGAAGTAATCTATTTTGTGAGTAATCAATTATTGCATGATCTTGAAATTAAGATTTGCTGTATTTATCAAATCAAATTCAACAGGAGGATATCACTTTGGACTTAAGCGAATTAAAGGGAATAATTAATTTAATGCAGAAATCAGATCTATCTGAGTTAGAGATCGAACTTCAGGATCTTAAACTGAGATTAGCAAGATCTGTGAATTCTCAAACTGGACACGAGACTCTTAGTAAGCAACAAATCCAACAGCCTTCTCCGGTTTTAATCGAAAAAGCAGATTCTAAGACTCCAACTCCTGAAATTGGACTTGAAACTTTTAACTCGCCGATGGTTGGAACATTCTACAGGAAACCATCTCCCGATGACCCATCTTTCGTGGAAGTCGGGAAAAAAGTAAATCAGGGAGATGTACTATGTATTGTTGAAGCAATGAAAGTGATGAATGAGATACAATCTGAAATTAAAGGTGAAATTGTGGAAATTTTAGTCGAGGATGGGGCAAGCGTTGAATACTCACAACCCCTCTTTAAAATTCGTAAGGATTAGTTGAATGATTCGTAAAATCCTCATAGCAAATAGAGGTGAAATTGCACTACGAATTGTCAGAGCCTGCAGGGAGCTAGGAATACAGACTCTGGCGGTCTATTCTGAGGCAGATGAACAATCTCTCCATGTACAGCTTGCTGATGAAGCTATTTGTATTGGACCAGCACCGAGTAATGAAAGCTACTTAAGAGCAGATCGTATACTAAGTGCCGCAGAGATTGCAGATGTTGATGCAATCCATCCCGGTTATGGTTTTCTTTCCGAAAACGCTGAATTTGCCGAACAATGCGAATCCTGCAATATAACTTTCATTGGGCCCCGGTCAGAGACCATTCGTAAAATGGGAGACAAAGCTAGGGCTAGAGATACAATGGAAAAAGCAAAAGTGCCCATTATACCAGGAAGTGAAGGAGCTATAAGTGATGAAAAAGATGCACTCAAAGTTGCTCAAAAAATTGGCTTCCCCGTTATCATTAAAGCTGTATCAGGCGGCGGTGGCAGGGGCATGAGAATAGCAAACAATGCAGTCTCTTTTACAAGAGAATTTCAATCAGCTAGATTAGAAGCACAAAAGGCTTTTGGGGATGGATCTCTTTATGTAGAAAAATATTTGGAAAATCCAAGGCACATTGAGTTTCAAATTATGGCCGATAGGCATGGCAATATTGTCCATCTTGGTGAAAGAGATTGCTCCGTTCAAAGAAGACATCAAAAAGTAATCGAGGAGGCTCCCTCCCCTTTTCTCGATAAAGCACTCCGCAATCGTATGGGTAAGGCTGCCATCAAGGCTGCTGAAGCCTGTGACTATGTAAACGCTGGTACTATTGAGTTCCTTGTAGATGCAAAGGGAAACTTTTACTTCATAGAAATGAACACTAGGATTCAGGTCGAGCATGGAGTTACTGAAGAAGTCACAGGTGTAGACTTAATCAAGGAACAAATTCAAGTTGCTTCAGGTAATAGGCTCAGCTTTTCACAAAAAGATGTTGTCCTCAGTAAGCACGCTATAGAATGCAGGATTTGTGCTGAAAATCCTGCAAGAAATTTCATTCCCTCCCCAGGCACTATAGATTTATATTACGCACCAGGGGGACATGGTGTGAGAGTTGATTCTCACGCATACGGTGGTTACACAGTTTCCCCTCATTACGATAGCATGATCTGTAAACTAATAACTTATGGGCGTACGCGAAAGATCGCAATGGACCGTATGTATCGAGCTTTAAGTGAGTATTTGATTCGCGGCATAGATACAAATATCGAGTTTGTAAAAGCCGTGGTGCTAGACCCTGCCTTTAGACAAGGTGAGGCAACGACTTCCTATGTCGAAGAATTTTTAGCAAGAGCGCCTAAGGATCTTTTTAAATCTGATAAATCTGAATAGTCTAATCATAATCATACAATGAAAAAAAAGAAAGAAGAGCCTGAGGAAGAAATTATCCCCACGATTTCAGAAGAATCAAGTGAACTTGGAACAATCAGAATTAATCACAGCGTTGTTGCGGGAATCGTTCGACTTGCAACACAATCTGTTGCGGGTGTGGTAAATGTCGGAGGTGGCGGAGTTGTGGAAGGATTAACAGATTTTTTCTCAAAAAAAGAATCGGAACGGGGAGTTAAAGTAACGGAATCCGCTGACAGTGGTTACGAAATCGAGGTTAGAGTGGTTTTAGAGTTCGGAGTAGATTTGGCAAAAATTGGTACAACCATTCAAGAATCCATTCGGGATCAAATCCTTGCAATGACAGGAAACCATGCCCAAAGCATTGATGTGGTCATCGATGACATTAAAATGGACGGAGGCGGCAAGGATCTGGACGATGACAACTGGTCAAGTGATTCAAACTGATCTTTTCAATGCCTTGGGATTTTGATAATTTTTGGAATTGGACTCTTGAAATTGCTGCTGGAAAAGCAATTTGGTGGTATGGTTGGTTAATTCTTCTACTTCTAATTCTTCTTTTATGGATTGGGAAGAAAATCAAAAGAGAACTAGTACCGATACTTTCAGACGAAGAAGGTAATGTCAGAATTACTCCTCATGCACTTCAAGAACTTGTAAGTAAATCTTGTTTAGATGTTGAAGGTATACACTCGCCCTCCACAACTATTCATCGACAAGGAGAACATGTAAGGTTGCTTGTGCGAATTCAGGTAAATACTGGATGCAATATTCAAGATGCGAGGAAAAAGCTAAAAGACAGACTAGAAAGCATAATGGTAGATAATCTTTGTTTTTCGAATTTTGGTGGTATTGATTTAATAATAAAGGGTTTTAAGGATTCGAAATAATTTTCTTAGTTAAATCATTTTCTTCAACACCGGTGCAGTAAAATTGATAGGAATCATATTACCTGCCAAATCAGCATTCCAAGACCCTTTCTGCTTATAAGATACATAATCTTTCTGCACATATGCCGTTCCTATTGGTTTTTTGATTAACGGGGAATAACCACCGGATAAGACTTTTCCCGCGATCGATTCTTCAAAATAAATATTGTCGCCTTTTCGGGGAATTCTTCGATGCAATGCCTCATAATGCAACACTTTACCATAATCTGAATTATCTTTCTGAATTTCCAATTTGGACTTACCTATAAAATCTAATTTATCAAAAGATACAGCCCAAAGTAATCGAGCTTCAACTGGACTAATATTTTCCGAAATCTCATTCCCATGGAGGCAAAAACCTGCCTCTAACCTTAAAGAGTCTCGTGCAGCCAATCCTACCCAAGCATTAGATTTTTCTGAAAAGCTTGAACTAATAAGATTCGTAAATTCATTAATAATTTCAATCGGCAAAAAGATTTCAAACCCATCTTCTCCCGTATAACCAGTCCTTGCGACAAGACAGAGATGATTGAAAAATGACTTTTGAACAAAATGCATACGAGGAATTTCCGAAAATTTTTCCTGTAAAGTTTCTTCCAGAAATCGTGTAGATTTTGGCCCTTGTATGGCAATTAAACCATACTTATCTGATACATCTAATACCTCGCAATCAAACGATTTTATAATGCTATTCAAATGTAAATAATCTTTATCTACATTTGCAGCATTCACACATAGAAAGAACTTTTCACTTGAAAAACGATAGACAATAAGGTCGTCAAGCACTCCTCCATCATCGTTGCACATGAGAGTGTACATCGCTTGCCCGTTTGACATATCACTTAAGTTATTAGTTAGAACATAATTTAAAAACTGGAGCGACTGCGGACCTTTAACAATTATTTCGCCCATATGGCTGACATCAAAAAAACCAAGATTTTCGCGCACCATCATATGTTCTTTAACAGAACTACCATAAGATAACGGCATTTCCCATCCGGCAAAACTAGTAATTTTGGCGGAATTGCCTAAGTGGAAAGCATGGAGTGGTAATTGTTTTAAATTATTCATAAGATCAATGCTTGCATTTCTTTTATGCAGTTACTTTTGTTGCTAAACATGATAAAACGCTCTGTCAAAAGATCATTAGAAATTTATAGATGACAATCGAACTTATTTCAGCGATAAGTCTAACAATTGGAATTTCAGCTCTTTGCTCAACACTTGAGGCTATGATTCTAAGCATCACAGTAGCAGAAATTGAATCACTGAAAGAAAAAAATCCCAAAAAGGGCAAACTGCTTGAAAAATTCAAACTAGAATTAGAAGAAACTAGTTCGGCTATTTTAAGCCTTAACACTATAGCAAACACTTTAGGAGCAACCTTGGTTGGAGGTTTAGCGGAAAAAACATTTGGCGGGCAAGAAAATAGCCTATTAATTTTTGCTATTGGAATGACATTAGGAATCTTATTTTTTTCCGAAATATTACCCAAAAACCTTGCGGTTTCTTATCGTTTTGAAATGGCAACTAAACTAATTTTCCCTCTCGCTGCGGTAAGATGGAGCATGTCACCGATTTCCAAAATATGTAAAGTGACAGTTCGAGCAATTGTTCCGCCGAAAGACAAACAATCAGAGAGCGACGAGCAAGAAATCATACTTCTAGCTCAAAAAGGTGCTAAAGAAGGCACATTGACTAGTGAAGAAAGTGACCTTGTCACCAATGCCCTGCGATTGGACAATCTAAAAGTTGAGGAAATAATGACTCCCAGAACAGTTATGTTTACTCTGAGTGAATCTTTAACGGTTGAGGAAGTTTTTAAAAAACACCCAAATATTCCATTCGCCCGAGTTCCCATAACTCATGAGAATATCGATCATGTATCTGGATTGGTTAGGCGCAGAGATTTACATAGTGCACTTGTCGAAGGTAGATCCAATACTCCGCTAAGTGAAATGGCACAGGAGGTAATTTTTGTTCCAGAAAATGCTACTGCTGACAAGGCTTTGCGTCTTCTCTTAAATGAACATAGTCAGCTAAGCGTGGTTGTTGATGAATACGGTTCGGTTGCAGGTGTCTTGGCCTTGGAGGATGTTATGGAAAGTATATTAGGGCAGGAGATATTTGAGCATGATGATATAGCGGTAGACATGAGAGAACTTGCAAAACGACGCCATAATGCAAACAAATCCAATAAAATCAAAAAGACTTAACTATGAATTTTTTCTTGGCATCAACAAATTATTGGATTCATGACCTCAGTCCATTTCTATTAGAATTTTCTGGCGATTGGAGAAACTGGGGGCCGGGTGGAATCAGATGGTATGGTATTTCTTATTTGCTTGGGTTTATATCTGCTTATTTTCTGCTCGTGCTTTATCATAAACATCAAAAAAGCCCCTATGATAAAGAACAGATTATGAATCTGATTACATTTCAGGTTATAGGGGTCTTAATCGGTGGTAGAATAGGATATTTACTCTTATATCAAGGTGATAAATTCATAAGCGACCCACTCAGCATTATGAGAGTTTGGGAAGGTGGCATGGCAAGTCATGGAGGCTTCATTGGCGTTTTCATAGCAACTTTTTGGTACGCAAAAAAATCTAGTCAAAGCATCAAACCAATCGGAGATATGATCGTATCAGTTGTACCTCCAGGACTTTTGTTTGGTAGAATAGCAAATTTTATAAATGGAGAGTTGTGGGGAAAAACAACTCAAGTCGAATGGGGTGTCCTCTTCCCCAAAGCCCCCGATTTTGCTTTGGGAATAGCAAGGCATCCTTCTCAACTTTATGCCGCTATTGCAGAGGGGTTGATTCCCTTAATTTATGTACAATGGAGGTATTGGAAAACTTCTATTACAAAGAAGTATCCAGGACATCTAGCAGGAGAATTTTTACTCTTATATTCCGTTTCAAGAATATTTAACGAAGTTTTTAGAGAACCCGATGCAACACTTCTTTTCGGCTTCAGTCGAGGTCAATTTTATTCTGTTTTTCTAATGATCGGAGGAATCTTTGTAATGCTATGGTCGAGAAAAAAAGAATTAAAATAGATTTTTACTACAAGTTGTTCACTTTAAATCTTAATTATTTTCGTTTTGTCAATTATTTGTCTTTGACACACATAATACTTAAGAGAGAAAAGTAATAACGCATTATACAATGTTCGGAAATCTCACAGGAATTTTATCAAATGATATAGGAATTGACCTAGGCACGGCCAATACTTTGGTCTTTGTTAGAGACCGAGGGATTGTTCTCAGAGAACCGAGTGTAGTTGCCCGCTACAAAACCAGTAAAAAGGTTTGTGCAGTTGGGGCCGATGCCAAAAGGATGCTCGGAAGAACTCCAGGAACAATTGAAGCTCTTCGGCCGATGAAAGACGGAGTAATTGCGGATTTTGAGATATCTGAGGCTATGCTTCGTTACTTCATTGAGAAGGTGGATAAGAGAAAGCTAGTTCCTCCGCGTGTTGTCATTGCTGTTCCATCTGGGATAACTGCTGTAGAAAAAAGAGCAGTTAAAGATTCTGCAATTAAAGCAGGTGCAAGAGAGGTTCTATTATTGGGCGAACCTATGGCAGCATCAATCGGTGCGGGATTACCAATTGATGAAGAATATGCCAATATGATTGTAGATATCGGGGGTGGTACCACTGAAGTTGCAATTATTTCTATTTCAGGTGTTTCATACCAAAGAAGCATTCGTGTCGGTGGCGATGAATTGGACGAAGCAATTATTGCTTACATGAAAAGAGCATACGGTTTGCTTATCGGAGAAAGAACGGCCGAGGAAATAAAATTTAATGTTGGATCTGCATCTGCAATCGATACAGGGGAATTGAGCATGGACGTTCGTGGTCGAGATGCAACTGCTGGTCTTCCTAAAACTATACATATCACCTCTCAGGAAATCAGAGAAGAGGCACTCAAAGAAGTGGTGTCCCAGATTGTCGATCTGGTAAAGAATGCACTTGACCGTTGTCAACCAGAGCATTCAGCAGATTTGATTGATCGGGGCATTGTTTTGGCAGGGGGCGGGGCATTAATTCGGGGACTCGATCAAGTGATAAGCGATGCAACAGGTCTTTCTGTCATACAAGCTGAAGATCCATTGAGTTGTGTTGCCAATGGGACTGGAAAGTTTCTAAATCTACTTGGGACATTAAGTCGCGAACAGGTCGATCGCCTCGTAACTCAGTAGCATAAAAGGGTTGGCCCACAACATTCAAAGGCCAAAAAGAAAATCTCTTTTACTGTGGGGATTCTTACTAATATTTTGGTTTTTACTTCCATTAACTTGGAAAGTCGCAACGAAATCCTCTTTCGAAGAATTTCACGCTCCAGTTTGGGAAGCAAGCACAAGAATACAAGACCTTACTCACTTCTGGGGTCATGTAAGTGATTCGAAGAAGACATTAATTGAAAAAGGCCGAGACCATCAGAGAATTCTCTCAGATGCAAAACATCAAATAAGCTCAATAGACCACCTAGAAGTTGAACTTCAAAGGCTAAAGGAATTAAAATCCCAAATTCAAAAGCTGGAAACAACATTAGAACTGGAAGCAAAAACTAAATTAACCCCTACAATAAGCCGAATTTCATTGAGGAATCTTTCTGGGTGGAATCAATCTTTTAGAATCAGTAAAGGTCAAAGAGACTTTTTGCAGGTTGGGAATGGAGTAATCTCTTTCTGTGGAATTGTGGGGCGATTGGAGCAGGTTTATGAAACCTCATCACAAATTCAATTGATATCAAATAAGAGCTTCAGAATGGTGGCACATTTAAAAGGAGACAATCGACCTGTCACATTTCAAGGTAATGGAGTTTTACCTGGCGGGCAAGGGCAAGGAATCCTTTATGATATTCCTGCTGATGTAATTATCCCAAAAGGAAATGATATTCAGGTTGTAAGTTCAAATCTTAGTGGCACATATCCCAAAGGGTTACATATTGGAATTATCAGTGAACTAACCCCCAGTGTCGATGGGGTATTCAAGGTTGGCAAAGTACTTCTAAGCCCTCAATTGAGCCTTTTATCAGAAGTAACGATCCTGAAATATTCAAATGCAAAGTAGATACCCAGTAATAACAGTTCCATTACTAGTAGTAATTTACTCAGGCTTTTGGATGATTATCATAAGATTACTTAATTCTTTCTTCGCACAGATTGGAGTTTACCTCTTTATACCCGCTATATTCTTGATGATTCCGCAATCCCTCAGGAACAAGCATGCAGTCATTTCTATTATTTTCATAAGCCTTTTGGTATCGTATCACAATTCACTAGCTGTTGAATTATGCTTATGCTTCATGCTGCTTTTCTACTATATTTTTCGCCACAACATTAGTCATGAGAATAGGCAAAATAATCTTAGAAAAACCTTACTTGCAGTAGGTGTAAATATTTCGATTTTCTTAATCATATTTCTTGTAGCACAAACCGAATTGATCAGCATGCAATCGTGGAACATCTCTAAATTAATAGTAGACGTGGTTGCATCCACATTACTGATATTAGTTATTGCCCAACCCTATCGCCTACTATTAGACCAAATACTCTCACGCGTGCTGAAAAGTGATAGCAAAACTAAAGATACGAACTAAAAATGGAACAGTTTTTCCCTGAAGGAAGAAGACTTATTGTCTTCAGAGTCATATTCGGATCACTTTTCATTCTTTTAGCAACTTTTTTAGGGTACAGGCAGATAATTCAATCGGAAAAGTACAAGGAACAAGAACGAAAACAAGGACAGAGAAGAATAGTCAAACCGGGTCCAAGAGGAGATGTTTTCGATCGGAATGGAAATCTTTTGATAGGTAACAAAGCTCACTTCTCTGCTAAGCTGCATCTAGAATCAATCGAAAATGAAATATGGAAAAAAAGAAAAGCTCTAAGGGATAAATCGATTTCACTGCAAGCGGTCTTAAAAGAAGAAAATCAACTTTCGATAGAGAAATTACTGAGTTTTGGTTTTAACGACTCACTAATCAAAAGCCGGTTTATACGATTGTCTGGAAGGTCAAAAAAACATGACGGACAAATTCTAAGGGTAAAAGTTTTTTTCCAAGGCCAACGAATTCCTGTAGAGCAAAAAGAAAGTTGGTTTTGTCATTTGCCCAATCATAACCCCAATCGAAAAATCTCCTTGATCGTGGAAAATGGCGAAAAAGAGATTAATGTAAACCTCGCTAATTTATTTTCAGTTAAATTTGCCACCGATTCCTCAGGTTTACTCATTCCTGTAACTCCTTGGAATCAAAATCCCCAACAAAGCTTAATCCCATTTATCGAGCCGCCGCCCCCTACTTGGGAAAAAATCTTTAATACAAGTGCCTCATCCTTACTTTGGGAAGCAAGATTTCAGGTCGTACAATCATACTCCAATCAAACTAACGAGATTATTGGAAGAAACGATAATGTGGAGATGAAAGATTTAATCAGGCATTGGAGGGAAAAAATCCTATTCCCCGTTGAAATAGCAAGCAACTTACAACCTAAAGAGTACGCCTGCTTAGTTGAAAAGATAACTCCCAATTCTCCGATAGAGGTACAAGCCGAAGCCATAAGGCATTATCCGTATAATTCTCTGGCATCTCATGTCCTTGGATATGTGGGTAGTGGATATGAACCTGACACAAAGGATCTATTCGGAAATGATCTGACCACTTATGAAATCATGGGTAGAAAAGGCAAAGCCGGTATTGAAAAAATTTTTGATCAAAAACTAAGAGGAGTGGACGGAGGAGAAATATGGCGAGTCAACCCTGATGGGACTCGTTATGAACAAATTGAAAAGAAAATATCCCGTAAGGGAGAGTCGATTATTCTTAGCCTTGATGCCGAACTTCAAGAAATTGCAGAGAGTTCTATTTCCGCAATGATAGGAAAGGTTGCTTCTTTGAGAAGGCTCCCGGATCTTGATTGGAGAAAAACCATCTTACGTAGAACCAATCAAGCTTTGAGCGGATCAAATGAAAAAAAAGTTACCGCCAATCTTCTTTTGTCCGCATTTATAGATGCCCCTTACCCGTTGGATGGATCTCAAGCATCAACAGTTGCTGGGTTTCAGGGCACGGTGAAAGATGCAGACCAACTACTCGAAGAACTTTATGCGAGAGGAGTATTGTCAAAACCTGATCTAACTATCAATAGATATGTGCTCGCACCGCCACCGCTCCCCCCTGGGGCCGCAGTGCTGATTGAGCTAAAGTCCGGGCAAATTTTAGCAATCGCAAGCAAGCCTAATTATAATCTTTCCCAACTCACCCCATTCATTTCCCAAAAAGTTTATAACCAAATTCAAAGAAGAGAGGCTTGGCTACCCAGAGCTTGGCATCCTGGCTATGCTCCCGCTTCGCCTGTAAAACTCGTAACAGCGTTTGCCGCTTTGAAAGAAGGCGTGCTGGAAGCAAATGCAACGGGAAATTGTGAAGGTATTCATCGCGGAATGGAATGCCATGTCTTCCCAGGAAAACATGGCGAAATGAATTTAGAAGATGCAATTTCGCAAAGTTGTAATGTATATTTTTACCGACTTGGAGAAAAAATCGGATTCCAAAAACTAATTGATGCTGCAAAATTCATGGGTCTAGACCAAAATCCTTCCATAGAAGTTCCAACGCTACGGGATCGCCCCATCGTACCTGACCCTGAATGGAAAAAAAAGCGACTTGGTGTAAGATGGACATTGGAAGACACATTCAATATCGCCATTGGACAGGGTGGATTAAGGCAAAGCCCATTACAGATGGCAAGTATGGTTGCCCGCATAGCTACCAATAGACAAAATTTCTCACCCACTTTGCTTTATTCTCAAGACTCAATATTGGAACCCAGTCCGACTTTGGGTTTAAAAGAGAACCATTTACAAAAAATTATTGCTGGCATGCAAAAAGCAACTGAAAGAGGTACTGCAAGGAGATGTAAGATAAATGGCATTTCCGTTGCCGGAAAAACCGGTACTGGACAGTGGCGTAATCATAACATGAATTTAAATCTTGCATGGTTTGTTGGTTTTGCCCCAGTTGAAAAGCCTGAAGTAGCTATTGCAACACTTGTGGAGGGGGTTATCCCTCAGGATCAAGTACAGGGGGGATTAACTGCAACACCAATTGCCAGAGATTTACTCCAAGCCTACTTTGATAAAAAAAACAACAAGTTAGCACTTGGTAAAAACTAAAAATATTAAATCTTCACTATGGTTGCCACAAACTCATGCATGCTTCCGATCGGGACAAAGTCACCCACTTTCTCACTTCCAGATGTGCTGTCCAACAAAGAAACACAACTTGCTAGTAATAAGCATGCAAATGGCTATCTGATAGCATTCATTTGTAATCACTGCCCATTTGTCATCCACCTATTGGAACATTTCCCTGCTCACTTCAACAAAATCAAAGAAGCAGAAATCGATGTCTTTGCTATATCCTCCAATGATATAGAAAAATACCCGCAAGACTCTCCCGATAAAATGAGGCATTTAGGGTTGGATTATAACTTTGAATTCCCTTACCTTTATGATGAAAGTCAGCAAGTTGCGAAATCTTTCACCGCTGCCTGCACTCCCGATTTTTTCCTCTTCGATGAAAACTTGGAACTTTTTTATCGTGGAAGGTACGATGCCTCCCGTCCCGGCTCAACCGAAGGTGTATCGGGTAAGGATCTTCTCGGAGCAGTAGATGCACTCTTAAAAAAAGAAAAAGCTCCTATC
>CACFTI010000037.1 GCA_902569115.1 uncultured Verrucomicrobiota bacterium
TTTGGCTCCATCTCTTTTGCTTTTTCAAAATAGTCTAGAGCACCATTCCAATCCTGTAATAAATACTTATCAATTCCCTGCTGAAAACAATCCAAACAATCCTGAGTCTCCTGAGTTAATTCATTCATGAATCCGGTAGGCTCAAACATTGCAACGGGTTGAGAGCGCCCTTTTACCACGATTTTGTCCAAGTAGCGGAAAGCAATATCATCTTTCTTGGCCGAAGAAGCTATTTTAGTTTCCTCAGTTACCATAATATACGCACCGTAGGCCTTGGCTCCACTTTCACATCGAGCGGCTAAATTTACCATATCACCCATCATCGTATAATTAAAACGATCCAAGGCACCCATATTACCGACTGTTGCCGTACCCGTATTACAACCAATACGAGTCTGCATCTGAGTAACCAACCCATGGCATTTACCCCATTTTTCAACTTCAGGAACCCATTTTTCCCTAAGTTGAATTTGTTTCTGCTGCATCAAAATAGCGGTACGGACTGCCTGATAGGCATGATCATCCATCGGAATAGGTGCACCATACATTGCCACAATGGCATCCCCAATATATTTATCCAAGGTACCTCTTTCCTCCTGAAGAATATTGGTCATTTCAGTCAAATATTCATTCATCAAGTCAACAAGACCCGTTGGAGTGAGTAACTCGGAAAAGCTTGAGAAAGCCTGTACATCGCTGAAAAAGGCAGTAATAGCTGTTTCTTCACCTCCTAACTTGGGCTCTTCTCCCGACTCCACCATTTGTTCCACAAGATCGGAAGAGACATAACTTCCAAACATTCCTTTTAATTTACCCTTAGCCCTTTGCTCGATTACGACCATAGCTGCTAAACCGAAAACATAAGTATTTAATCCAGCAAGTGCAGGAGTGGCCAGAGGAATGACAATATGATGAGAAGAAAAAAGAAAAACTCCGAGCAAAACAAAACCGCCCAACACGAGAATACCAACCCAACTCGTCCAGCTCGAGCTATGGGAACTAAGTGCAGCAGAGACCAAGCAAAGCATGAAGATTAGCAAGGATGAAGCTTCCTTCGTATCAAACA
This sequence comes from uncultured Verrucomicrobiota bacterium, assembly GCA_902569115.1. GTDB lineage: Bacteria > Verrucomicrobiota > Verrucomicrobiia > Opitutales > Seribacteraceae > Seribacter. The sequence goes on from CACFTI010000037.1 coordinate 1,067, forward strand.
TTCTTTTAATAAAAATCTCTGAAGACAGCGTTTTGATAACATTACCATGAACAGAAACCTTAGGAACAGGCTCTTTATCCATTGGAGTTGGAGATAAATCCTGAAAAGTAGCTTCCTCAGGACCGATAAGGACAATAGAATCGTGGAAATTAGCGAAAAATTTCTCGAATTTCCCTATTTCTATTTGATACTTTTTCTTTAGTTTTTCGTATAGATTTATTAATGAATCTATAACTTTAATACTTTTGACTGCATAGCTTTCAATATTCGCAAGAACTCTAATTTTATTGTCACTCTGAATGTTGATTTGCTGTATTATCGCTTCATTTCCAGGCAACTGTTCCAGCGATCTTTTGAAGTTTGCGATCACCTCATCTAGTTTATCTTTCTCTGAGATCAATGATTTTAGTTCTTGTGAATTTTGATCAAGAGCTTCTCCCATCTCCTTAGGATCTTTTAAATTTAGACTAAGTTGTTCAGAATTATTTTCTAACAAACTTTTTTCATACACTTCTAATCTACGAAGTAATTCCCGTTTTTTTTCTTCATCTGCTTCTATCAACTTCTGAATAGCAGGCAGTTTAAACTTTTGAAAATTTTCGTAATTCCTCACAAGGTTTTCTTCAGTAAGTTGCAAATTGCTCCATACCAAAGAAGTATTATCATCTGCAATTAAGTCATAAAGTAATCCTCGAATCTTATTTTTGTTGTTAATCAACTGAGGAATAAGTTTATCCTCAATATCATTTATTTCATTCAATCGAAAAGATTTATTTTCACTGAATCTGAGAATTTCACTCATTGAACACATTGGATTAAAATTTCCGTTTAAATCAGCAGGAGAAAGATTCATATTAGCGTCTAATTTAGCTAAGAGTTTTTCGACAACTGAATATTCAGGAAAGTTTTCTTTATTATCCTCCTTCTTATACTCTAGAAAAGATACTATCGTTTGGATATCCCCTTCTTCCATTTCAAAACTACGCAGTAATTCGACTGCGGAATTAAGGTCTTCTTGAGTCTGATTGCCATCAAAGAAGTCATTAAACATTAGTTTGAATAAATCCTGACTGCTTTGGATGTATGAGGCATTGTCTTTTTGGTCATAGAAATTTTTAATATCTGCAAAAAGTTTCTCTCGAAGTTGAGTTTCTTTCCAGTTAGAGAACCAGTTGATTTCAATTAATTGCTGATCCTGCAAAGGAACTTCCAGTAACAAATTACCGGTTTGGGCTTTAACGGATAGTGATTTTTTGTCTTCCGAAATTAAAACGGCTTCTTCATCCAACCCATAATAAGCAAGTAGACACTCGAGGCCAATAGTGTAAAAATCTCTCTTCCTGTAAAGAGGTATCGAATTTGGTAATGTTTCAACTAATGTTCCATTTTGGTCGTTCCAAACCAAATTAAGGCTACCATCATCTTCAACTAATTTAGGGTATCTGGTTTCGTTATAATCAATTCCTTCGAGCTTTAGTTTTGATAGTTTTGCTCCCATTATATTGTAGGCATGTGCTCGACCTCCTCCAGGAAACCAAATTCCGATATCCCGATTTAATCCATCCACTTCACTTGGCTGAGAGAAAATCAACCCATTCAATCCAACATATTTCCCATTAGTATAATTGAATATAGGATAAGTTGGGCTTTCTGGATACCTAGCCTTCACAGTTTTGGGGTCAAATCCTTGAGAAAGATAGGGTACTGATGAAAGAAAGTTAACTGTATCATTTTTCAAAAACTGAGTCTGAACGCCTGTATAAGCAGAAGCTAAAACCACTTGATTGGGGAATTCTGCAACAAGCTTAGCGATAGCTGAATCACTTATGTAAACATTTTCTTCGGGAACCATACTTGATGAACTTTTTGGGGAGAAAATGAAATCGAATCCCACTACCCTTGCTTCCCCTTCTCTAAGTAAAATAGAAGCAACTTCCCTAAAAAAAGATCTATTCCATGGCCTCTCGCCGACCTCATCCATACTCAATGTCGCAGCATCAAAATTAACATAAATAACTTTGGGGATTTTAGGAACCGTCTTATTACTTTCTGCATCAACTAAAACTTCCTCATTGGAAACAGATTGGTGATCGAGGTTGCCTCTTATTTTAAATCGTAAATCTAGCGATTTATTTTCCAAATATTCAACGACACCAGAATAATTTAATCCGACCCAAATGGTGGGCACCAACAGAAGGGACAGAAAGACCCATCTAGTTTCTTTGCTTAGTTTTATCATATTCTATCACCTAATAGAGAATTAGTACTTTAGACGCTCCGCAAGACCAAAAGAACATTACCTTCAATCATTTGTTCTTGGACAATTTCAGTCTTTAATTACGCTTTGTCAGGTTTAATGAACAATATATCGAATAATCAGCCTCCTGCTCCGGAAGAACAACAACAAATAAAGAATGAAGCTTCTTGGGTGGAACTCCTAAAAAGTGAAATTGGTCGGGTCATTGTCGGTCAAAAATACCTCGTTGATCGTTTAATCGTAGGATTACTCGCGAATGGACATGTTCTATTGGAAGGCGTTCCAGGATTAGCAAAAACGCTTGCAGTAAAAACCCTCTCGCAATGCCTGCGTGCCGATTTTAAACGTATACAATTTACACCAGACCTACTTCCAGCAGATGTTCTCGGAACCTTAATTTACAGCCCAAGTAAGGGAGAATTCACCACTAAGAAAGGACCTATCTTTACAAATTTATTGCTTGCTGATGAGATAAACCGGGCTCCTGCTAAAGTTCAAAGTGCTCTACTTGAAGGAATGCAGGAGAGACAGGTTACCATTGGAGATGAAACTTATCCCCTCCCACAACCCTTTTTAGTGCTAGCTACAGAGAATCCGATTGATCAAGAAGGGACTTACCCTCTCCCTGAAGCACAAATGGATCGCTTCATGCTAAAACTGGTTGTTAATTACCCCGATCGCGAAGATGAATTGCGAATACTTAATGCCAATGCAAATGTTTCAGTTTCACACACGGTAAACCCGGTAGTGGATGCTGAGACAATTTTTAGATCGAGGAAGCTCATTGACGGAATTTACCTTGATGAAAAGTTGAAGGGATACCTTGTTGATGTCGTCTTAGCTACTCGAAACCCGGAATCATATGGTGCCTCTGAGCTTGGTGCTTTTATCCGTTTTGGGGCTTCACCACGGGCTACAATAAGCCTAGCCCTTGCGTCCAAAGCCGTTGCTTTCATGAATGGAAGAAGCTTTGTTACCCCACAGGACATTAAAGATGTAGGGTTGGATGTACTTCGGCACCGAGTGATTGTTACCTATGAAGCAGAAGCTGAAAATGTCACCAGTGACGACATCATTAAAAAGATTTTTGAAACAATCCCTGTCCCTTAAGATTTTCTATAATCTAAGACATCAGGTATGAAAGAACCGGATCAGGAGTTTACCAGAGAAATTCTCCGGAAAGTCAGGCAGATTGAAATTAAGTCCAACCGCTTAGTTTCTGAAGTCTTGTCTGGCTCCTACCAAAGTGCATTCAAAGGGCAAGGCATTGATTTTGAAGAAGTTCGGGAATACCAGCCTGGCGATGAGGTAAGATCAATCGACTGGAATGTAACTGCAAAAATGGGAATTCCTTTTGTTAAACAGTACCGAGAGGAAAGAGAGCTGACTATTTTGCTCGCCGTCGATATCAGCGAGAGCACCACTTTTGGTTCTGAAAACAGATCGAAAAGAGAGCGTATGGCCGAGTTAAGTGCACTATTAGCATTTTCTGCTGCTCGTAATGGTGATAAAGTAGGGCTTCTTCTCTTTTCCGAAGAGGTAGAACAGTACCTTCCTCCCGCTAAAGGCCAAAAGCATGTGCTGCGTATACTCCGTGAAATTTTATTTTATCCAAATAAAACTAAAGGTACTAACCTAAATGAGGGTCTACGTTTTATTAATCAAGTAATGCGTAGACGGGCGGTTGTGTTCTTTATCTCTGACTTTACGATGCCGGGGGCTGAAAAAATAGAGGATGAAAACATGGAAGATCTTTTTTACAAAGAGATTTCATCAACAAAGAGAAGACACGATTTGATTTGTGCACAAATAGAAGATCCTCATGAAGTTTCTCTTCCCAAGTCTGGGCTAACAACCTTTGAAGATGCTGAATCTGGAGAAGTCATAACGGTAGATTTATCGGACAAAAACTTCCAAAAAGAATATTTTAATGCAATTCAATCCAAACATAACGATTTCAATGGAAAACTTAAACGAAGAGGAATCGATACTTTTAAGTTTTCCACAACAGTCGATTTCGATAAATCTCTAAAAGAATTTTTTCATTTAAGGAAATCTCGTAGGAGATAATACCCATGCAAGATTTCTCAGCCAATGCCGATAAGCCTTATCTGTTAGACCCAACTGTAGAAAGTGAAGGACCTATAACAATTTATAAAAGTTTCTGGCAGATTTTTTTAGAAAACTACACTTGGATTTCCATCCTCTCGCTCGCACTTATTGTAATTGTCATTGTTTTTTATTTTATTCGAAAAAGAAAAAAGAGTAGCCAAACCGAAACCATTGAGGAAAGTGTTGATCCATACGAAGAAGCACTCCTAGCCATTGAGGAGCTTCAGGGGAGGAAATTAAAACTAGAACCAAAGCCATTTGTTTTCAGGTTATCCGAAATCCTCAGGATTTATGTGCAGAAAAGATTTCAAATGCCCGCCATGGAACTTACAGGTGAAGAGTTTATTGTGGAAATTGCATCCAACCCCTTCTTCAGTCGAAATTACGAGGATTTACTAAGAGATTTTGTGGACCAGGGAGACCGAGTTAAGTATTCCAAAGAAGCCACAGAAACCAGTCAAATCAACCTATTACTCGATTCCGCACTCTTTTTTGTAAAAGATACCAACAAACGAATAGAGGACCACGAAAAGACGAAGGATGAGGATAAAAAACCGTCCCTCATTAAAAACTGATGGAAAACTTTGAATGGAATAATCTCAGCCTGGGAGAACCATACTGGTTATTCTTACTTTTATTACTTCCCGGAGTTCTTTGGTTAAGTCGCAGAAAAAAGAAAATTCAGGCAATCAAATTCCCAAGTATTGTAGAAATTAAAACGACGCGAAAATCGTGGAAGACAAAACTGCTTTGGCTTCCAAAGCTTTTATTCTACCTAGGCTTAGTCCTCACTATATTATCAATTTCGAGACCAAGACTGGATCAAAGTACTCAAAGAATTGTGTCAAGTGGAGTAGATATCGTATTGGGCGTAGATTTATCGGCGTCTATGTTGGCCCTTGATATGAGTCCCTCACCAAGCGAGCCAAACACCCGTTTGGATGTGGTCAAAGATGTCATACAGGAATTTATCAAAAAAAGAAAATTTGACCGTATCGGCTTGGTTGCGTTTGCGGTAGACCCCTATCTTGTTAGTGCCCTTACTTTGGACAAGGAATATTTGCAATCCAACCTGGCAAGGCTCAAAGTTGGTCTTACGGAGCAGACTGGTACCAACATTGGTTCCGTACTGGCAGAGGGTATTAATAGACTTCGGACACTTGAATCCAAAAGTAAAATTCTTATTCTTTTGACAGATGGAAAAGACGAACCTGCTCCCAAGCATAGTCCAATTATTTTTGCCGAAGGGGCCAAAAAGGATATGATTAAAATCTATACTATTGCCATCGGTGCAAGCACCCGCACTCGTACCTATCTATACGATCCTAATGCAAGAGATATTATGCGTTACGCAAATGGAACTCCAGTGGTAGAGGTCGCTGAATATCCCGTTGATAAGGAAATTCTCCAGGAAATCGCCCAAAGAACAGATGCAAAGTTCTTCGAGGCTGGTGACAAGTCAACTCTTCGATCTATTTATGATGAAATCGACCAGCTTGAAAAAACTGATATTCAACTGGAAGTAAACGCGTTGTATGAGGATCTTTATCAATGGCCACTGGCAAGTGGGTTTATATTGCTTGTAGTAGGATTTTTACTGGAACGATCAATTTTCCTACGGATACCATGAATATTTTTTCAGATCAAAGTTTTCTCTACATCTCCCTAGTTGTATTACTTTGCATTTGTTTTCTTTATTTTTGGAGCGAAAAAACAAAGAAAAGGAAAATTCTGCAACTTACTTCCCTTAAGCTGCTACCCAGAATTGCACCCCATTACTCAACCAAAAGAAATCTTATCAAATTTGGAGTTTTCACTTTGGGATTAATCCTGCTTTCCTTCGCTTTAGCCCGCCCACAATGGGGTACAGAGAGAAGAACTAATCAACCTACTGGAATTGATCTCATTATAGCTCTCGATGTCTCCAAAAGCATGTGGGCTAGGGATGTTAAACCCAACCGTCTTGAGCGAGTCAAACTAAGCATTTCAAATTTAATTGGAAATGTAAGAGGAGATCGGATTGGACTTATCGCATTTGCAGGAAATGCATTTCTTCAATGCCCACTTACCCTGGATCATCAAGCTTTCATCAACACCTTGAATAATATACAGGTTGGTACCATAAAAATGGGAGGCACCAACCTCGCAGCCCCTATAGATGAAGCATCCCGATCATTTTCGGCAGATGATCGTGACCGTTTTTTGGTTTTAATTTCAGATGGAGAAGATCTGGAAGGGGAAGGTTTGAAAAGGGCAAAAGAAGCCGCTGAGCAGGGAATTAAAATCTATACAATTGGTATCGGATCCAAGTCTGGAGCCAGAATACCAACGGACCCAATAAATTCACCTGCAAGGAATTTCTTACTTAATCCCGAAGGAAAAACGGTTATTACTCAACTTGATGATACATCGCTAAAAGCAATTTCTGCTGAAACTAGCGGGAAATACTATCCCCTCGGCTCTACAGGCCAAGGTCTAGTGTCCGTTTTCAAAACCCTCAAATCAATAGGAGAACAAAAAAAACGGGAACAAATTTCATCTGAAATCCCGGTAGAAAGATTTCAACCATTTGTCCTGCTGGGACTATTCGCCCTACTCTTTAATCAGCTCACGCCTTCTACAGTTCGAGGGGTATCCAATCTAAGTTCGCTCATTCTTTTTATACCGTTCTTTTATTTCGGCGGGTGCCTGAAACAAGATAATATTAGGAGAGCAGAAGATGCTGCAAAAGATAATAAATGGGATGAAGCAGCTAAAAACTACGAAATTGAGCTCAATGCATCCGCTGGAATGTCGTCAGCTACAAAAGCAAAAATTTTACTCAACACAGGCTTGGCATACGCCCAAGCAGGCCGTTTTGACCTAGCAAAAGAAAGATTACAACAAGCTATCGATCAAAGCTTAGATTCACCCAAGCTCCAGTCGCAAGCTCTCAATGAACTAGGAAACCTTTTTTACCAGAAGACAAATCAGTGGCTGGACCAGCAAAATGTAATGCAAGCCAGAACAAGCTGGGAACAATCCCGTAAATACTACGAGTCTGCCATCGAATTAAATGGAAATCTCAATGCAGAGGATAACTTAGCATCTCTGAACAAACAAATCGAAGAAAGAATTAATTCCATGGTCTGTCTCGTTAATGGCTTAATTTGGAGGGATAAAAACGGAGATGGAATTGCCCAGAAAAACGAAAATAGGCTTCAGGGAAAAGTTTTTTGGGATAAAAATAACGACGGTGAACATAACTCCTCCAATGAACCTTTTTTAAATACAAACGCATCCGGTCAGTTTGCGTTTGAATGGATTTCTTCGGTTTATCCAGTTTCTTTGTCTTTGGCTTCAGAACTTGTTGAGAATGAAAACCAAAAGATCGATCTTCTTGTTCCCGTTTTTCCGGCACCTCCACCTCCCCTGAATGCTGACTCAGTCAAAAACCATTCAAAGACCATTCAAAAAGCAGGAACAAGTTCTGTACTTTTGCCTTACAGAACTGCACCGATTATTCGAGGAAAAGTTTGGATGGATAAGAATGGTGATGCCCAGCAGAATGAAGACGAAGGACCATATTCTCAGGCTAAACTATTCCTCGATCAGAATGGTAATTTTAATTTAGATGAGAATGAAACATCATTCGCACCGGACTCGAATGGTTCCTTCCTACTCCCACTTCCACCTGGCCAGTATTCACTCTGCATCGCACCAGACAACGCAGATGCGAATATCACATTTCCGATTGAGGAAAAAAAGGCATATCTGACATGGGTGGATTATGAATCTCCTTCCGACAGCCTCCTTTTTGGAGTACAAGATAATCAACAACAAGAATCTCAGTCATCCGAAAATAATCAGACTCAACAACCACAACCTGGAGACCAAGATAATGATCAAAACACCCAAGAATCAGAATCAAGTGAGAATGCTCCCCCTGAAGAAGTAAATGCTCTTTACGAAAGATTATTGCAGGAAATGGAATCAAAGAGCAAAAATTTAGATGACGAAAAACAGAGGGCAGTTGGTACAATACCAAAGGGAAGGGATTACTGAAGAATTTCCAGTATTATGAGTATCAAGACCATCCTACATTTGCTATTAATCTTTTCATTGGGTGTAACCGCCCAAAAAACTGACGCTCAAAATATCCGTGTTGAGGCGAGTTTTACACCGTCTTCCATATCAAGTACATCCCGTACAGTTTATAAGGTAGTTATTCACGGTACACAGCAAAATCCCCAAGGAAACCTCCCGCAAGTCCAAGGGCTTAGAATTTCAAACAATCCTCAATCGCTACGCTCAGCTAATTTCATAAACGGAGTTCCATCAGTGCGAGTGGAGTTAAATTTTCAAGTTCAACCTCAAAGAACCGGAAATTTTACGGTTCCTGCTTGGAAAGTCATGATCGAGGGTAAATCTTATCAAGTGCCCCCAGCAACTCTTCAGGTACTCGACCCAAGTCAACAAGAGAAGCAGGCTCAACTAGATCTAAGACAAGCTGCATTCTTGGAGCTGCCATTTCCCAGATCCTATTTTTTTGAAGGTGAGACTATTATGACTTCCCTCACTCTTTTCATCTGGGACCGATTGCCCGTCAATCGAATTGAAAATGCACCGACAAAAATTGGAGAATCTTTTTCAAGTAATAATCTGGGCAAGTGGACAGAAGAAAAAAGAAATGTATCAAGAAATGGCAAGATTTACTCCACCTTTACCTGGCCCGTGGCCCTAACTGCAGCTATGGCGGGCACCAAGGAAATCAGTTTTACCGTTAATCTGAGGGTAAGGGTAAACTCGAGAAAAAATTCACCCTTTTCTAGTCCTTTCTTCAATGACCCTTTCTTTGGATTTGGACGAGAAGAATCCTTGACCGTGGAACTTCCGACAAATTCAATAGAAATAAAACCCCTGCCATCGACCAACAGACCCAGCGATTATTCCGGTGCGATCGGAAGTTTTCGTGCCCAATATTCGGTTGATGCCAATCAAGTCGAAGTGGGAGATCCAGTACGTCTAAATTTTAGCATCGAAGGGAAAGGGAATTTTGCTGCCATCCCTGCTCCTATCCTCGAATCTAACGAAGAATTTAAAATCGGGCCTCCTGCCTTTTTATTTGAAGGAAATGAAGAAATTAAATCCGAAGGCAGACAGAACTTCGAATTTATCCTAACTCCACAAAAAGCTGGAAATTTAAAAATAACTCCACTCAACTTTTCCTATTTCGATCCCATACAGGAGAAGTATTCAACCATTATTGGAAACGAAATTGATCTATTTGTAAAACCAGGAGAAAAGTGGATTGAACCTCCAAACCAAAACGAATCGCAGGATTCTATGCCCTCGACTATTGCTATGTCGACTAATGATTTATTTCAAACAGCGAGCGATCCCGGAATATGGCACTCAAGCCTTCAGCCCAAGTCTATCGAAAGCAATTACTGGTTTTGGACATTTCAAATATTGCCCCTATCAGGAACGCTGGCATTTGGCTTCCTGGGTTGGAAGAGAAGGAATAAATTCAATGAAGACTTTCGTATCAAAAAAGCCAATTTAAGCCGAAAATTGAATGAAAGTGCCGACCATCGTGATCCAACAGGCTTCTTCAGAGCGTTTAAAGATCTCACGAGAATGCAGATAAGCAAAAAAGACAAAAGCCGAAATACATTCGCATTTTCAAGTGATGAACTGATCACATTCATTAAAGAACAAAAGTTCGACAAAAGTTTGATTATTGAAATCGAAGAAATACTTAGACTAGGCGATGGCTTGGAATTTGCTGAATCCAGTTCTCAGGAACTAGATTTTAAAGATCTCAGGCGTAAAGTTTCTGAAATTCTCAAAAAATTATCATGAGAATTCTTCAATTTGCCCTTACCTGCTTATTAAGCATCATTTCAGTTCCATTTATATGGGCGAGCTCAAAAGAACAGCTTTTCTATGACGCAGTACGATTCGAGGCCACAGGTAATATTAATCAAGCCATTGAAAACTATGAAAAGATCATAGACCAAGCCAGTTCTGCAAACCTTCATGGAAATTTAGCTAATTTATACTACAAAAAAAGTGACTACGGTAGATCAATCCTACACTACCGCAAAGCACTTCTATTGGACGGGAATAATCGGGAATTACTATCAAACCTTTCTTTTGTGTGCAGGACAGCCAATCTGGAAAATACCGATCCTCTAAAAAATAATTTCATCGATGGCTTTTCCAATAATTTTTGGAAGGGGTTCCTGGTACTTTTTCTTTGGTTTGGGTTACTCCTAATTAGTTTTTTATTTTTTCTACGAATAACCAACAGATCGATTATTTTCGCGTGCTTGGCATGGGCGGGAGGATTAACTCTTCTTGCCTTAATTGTTTTTGATTCAACTAGGCATAAAAACCTAACTGAAAGTCAGGTGATCGCACTACTCGATAAAAAACAGGGTGATGGCAATGCATCTGCAACTATACCGCTGAGAAGATTTGCTGCATCTTCCAGCACTGCAAATGCATCAGTTCGTGCCGGAGAATCTCTATTAGTCGACCAGTCTCAACTCGAGGGATATCAATCTCACCAAGGTCCAAATTCCCAGAATTGGCTGTTAGTAAAAACTGCCGATAACCTCAAAAAAGGCTGGGTGCGACAGGATGAGGTCGGGTGGATTTTAAAAAACTAAATCAATTGCGAAGAATCAATCTTCTCTATCGAAACAAAATTTACTTTATAATCTTCAACTAAAGATTTTCGTAATTTCTCCGGTAGTTGTTCGACTCTTTTGCTTATTTCTGACTCGTCCTGTATTTGTCTATCATCTTTGGGCTCAGAGCTTTTTTCTTTTGTTTCTTTTTTCTCAATCTCTCCAGTTTCAACAATTTCTTCGGCAACTGGATCAACAGAGCTTATTTTGCCCACGGTTTGTTGCTCAATAGCGTCTGAAAGATTTGACTCTAAAGGAGTACCTATTTCTTTAGTATCAACAGCACGGACCTTTGAATCATGATCCGTTATCCCAGCAAGTTCAGTTTTTTTTTTGAGTTCCTTTTCAGGCAAAACTTTTGAAATTTTGCGAATAACTTGATCTATAGACCGAGACTTCCCCGACTCCACGGCCCGAAAGAGTGTAACTTCAAAATTGGTTTTTTCTGAAAGGCCTAATCGCACCAGTTCGTCCCCCTCTCTCAACGCATCCAATATACGAACAATTTGCTCAGGATAAGAGTCATTACCCACATCACTAAGTTCAAAAACAAGTTTCTGCCTAAAATGATCACTAAGGTCCTGCAATGCACGATAGAAATCCAAACCCTCTTGAGAAAAGGCATCGGTTTCACTAAGGATTGATCCGTAATCTGCAGAAAGAATAGCACGAGCCAATAATTCAATTCTATCCGCAGAGACCAAGCCATAAACTTCCAAGACATTTTGCTGGGTGATTGAGTTTCCGCAGAAAGAAATCATTTGATCCAATATACTTTGTGCATCACGCATACCGCCCATTGCCATTCGAGCAATCGCCTCGAGTGCAGTTGGTTCCACTTCTATATTCTCCTTCGCACAGATCTCTTTTAATTTAAGCGAAATAAGATCAACCGGAATTGAACGAAACTCGAATCGCTGACATCTTGAAACGATAGTGGGTAGAACTTTGTGCGATTCGGTTGTAGCAAAAACAAACTTAACATGGGGAGGAGGTTCTTCCAAGGTCTTGAGCAAAGCATTAAACGCTGCCTGACTAAGCATATGAACCTCGTCTATCACATAAATCTTAAATCTACACTGCGCTGGGGCGTACTGACACTCATCCCTTAAATCCCTTACTTGATCGACCGAATTATTGGAAGCCCCGTCAATTTCGATAACATCCAAACAACGACCTTCCATAATCGCTTTTCCAATTTCAGAATCATCAGGGACATCAAGAGAAGGACCGTCCTCCCAGTTAAGCGACTTCGCGAACAGCCTGGCAGAGGTGGTTTTTCCCGTTCCTCTCGGCCCCACAAAAAGATATGCATGGGCTATTCTCCCCAACTCTATAGCATTACCCAGAGTTTTCACCACATGATCCTGTCCAACAAGTTCGGAGAACTGTTGCGGGCGCCATCTACGGGCAATGACTTGATAAGAAGAATCTGCCATTAATCTCTTTTGTTCGTAATTTAAAAAACAGGCAAGATAAAGTAGCTCATCTTTTTAAACTGTGCACAAAAAAGGCCAGGCACCCCACAGCACACACTTCTCCTAACTACCGCTGCTTCCTTCCGGACCTGACGGGGTTCGTTCGAGACGCGTCGCATGGGACCCGACCTAACCCTCAATAAACTCAAATATTTACTGAGTGGCAAACTCTTTCATCATCCTCACTTCAGGGTTCGTAGTGCTGTTAACCAATTTGTTTTTGCCATGTGGAATAATTTCACGAATAATTAATGGATGGGAAATTCTTTTGGGACATTGTTTCGCATCTCCTCCTGGGGAGAAAGCCATGGTGGTGGAATAGGAGTGGTGATTGATGGCTGCCCACCTCGTCTGGACTTATCTGAAGAGGATATTCAACCTTGCCTAGACCGAAGAAGACCTGGTCAAAGCAAACTCACAACTCCCAGAGACGAAGCGGATCAGGTTGAAATTTTATCCGGCACTTTTGAAGGAAAGACGCTTGGAACGCCAATCGCACTGCTTGTGAGAAATAAGGATGCTCGCCCACAGGCTTATGATGAAATGAAGACTAAGTTTCGGCCATCTCACGCAGATTTTACATATCAAAATAAATTTGGAATTCGAAACCATGAAGGAGGGGGGCGATCATCCGCCAGGGAAACTATTGCAAGAGTTGCAGCTGGAGCTGTAGCTCAAAAGCTTCTCAACATGGATCAAGTTAATATCTCAACTTATATAGACCGAATTCACGATATCGAATGCCCTAAGTTGGAGGAAATCCCAACATTAGAATGCATCGAAGGCTCTCCTACCCGTTGTCCACATCCGGAAACCGCTGCCAAAATGGAATCTCGAATACTCGAAGCCAAAAAAGCAGGCGATTCCGTTGGTGGAACTATAATGTGTCGAGTCAACGGTCTACCCATTGGATGGGGAGCACCCGTTTTTGACAGACTCGAAGCTGATTTGGCAAAAGCTATGATGTCTCTCCCGGCGACCAAAGGATTCGAAATCGGCAGTGGATTCAATGGAACTTATCTCAAAGGCTCCGAACACAACGACTTATTTGAAGAAAGGGAAGGGAAAGTCAGGACCCAGTCAAACCGATCGGGAGGCGTGCAGGGTGGAATCAGTAATGGAGAGGAGCTTTACTTTCGAATAGCCTTCAAACCGACAGCAACGGTTTTACAAATGCAAAAAACCGTTAACGAAAAAGGCGAAAATACCGAACTTCTGGGACGAGGAAGGCATGATCCCTGCGTTTTACCTCGGGCTGTGCCCATTGTTGAAGCGATGACTGCTTTGGTCTTGATCGATCACAAAATGAAGCATCATGCCCAATGCTTATCTTTTCAAAATGATGGCTTGTGAGGATCGTTTCTTGTACATTATTCTGGAATCTCCTGGCTCAGGAGGCTTTGAATTTTTAGTAAACGGCTTAAACGACTTCAATCATCAGGGTTTTCATTTTCTCCTTCCTGAGTCTGCTGAACATAAATTTGGTCCTGACCAAAGGGAGAGTGTTACTTTTTGGTCGGATAAAGAGTCGACAAATATATCATTCAATCTAAGTAAAAATGAAGAAAATACTGATTTATTTCTATTCCTCTCCCCTTTTATAAATCTAAGTGATCAATTTGAATCCCTCCTAAGTCAAACTGACAAACCTTCCAAAATCGAAATTGGCAGAATCATTTCTTTTCTGGATGCAAATATTTTACCTGAGATATCTCCACAATTTCAGTTATGGTTGGATGCAGTAGCTCATTTTTCGGATGTATTATGCATTTCCAACCGAACCAATCAAAACGGGAAAGCGGTAAAGATGATCATAGATCGGTACGAGAATATGCGTTATCCAATGGAGATTTATTTGATATCCCAAAACAAAAAAGGGAAACTCTTAAATATTCTCAACCCAACCGCACGAAGAATCACTCACATTTTCGATTCGCCCGATTTACTTGATTCGGAGGAGACACCTCAGAATGATCCTTATCTAAAAAAATTGGCTAACGGCAATAGAGAAAAAGTAGTCCCAATACCCTTTCCTCTATAATTCTAAACTCGACAATTACTCTAAACACATTTTCTTATAGAATTTTGTTGCCGGGGTGGCGGAATTGGTAGACGCGCTAGATTCAGGTTCTAGTGTCCGCAAGGATGTGCGAGTTCAAATCTCGCCCTCGGCACCAAAGTTACAAAAATTTTACTTTTATCCTTTACTACAAACTTGCATAAAGGGATCTATACGCATAAGACTAAGAAATGAATCGTATTAAATACCTTTTACTTTGTCCCCTCCTTTTATTTTCTCCATGCTTCGCACAGGAAGACGACTCTGATTCTGAATCTCAGGAAGGTGAAGAAGAATCTGCTGCAGAATCTGCCATTTCCGGTTCTGTCTCAGCCCCAAGTTTAACTCCGAGCGGTTCAATTGAAAGTAATCCGATAATCACCTTCATCCGTCAGGGCGGAGATATGAAATCCATCGAATACGCATGGATTTTTCAACTTCCTATCACTGACCTTGATTTGCAGGATGCATTAATAAGCGTCGCTAAGTCTTTTAATGTGACTGAAGGTTCAGAATACCAAGTCGCCCTCACTGAAGCTGCAATTCTGGCTAATTCTTTACTTCAAGACCGAACCATAACCTCCACATCGAGCGTTCCTTCTGCTGTCAGCACGGCATCTTTCACCGAGAAAGGTTATAATCTAGCTTTTTTACACATTCTTTCTAAATATGGTGCTCTCGGGCCTAATGGTGACAATCTAATTTCAGAAATTACTGACGGCGTTTTGAGCGACTCCATAAGCAACTTATCAAGCACAGCAGATTACCTTTCTAATTTGGCTACCTTCACGGGCACTGCGACTTTTGGTAAAATTGATAAAGAATCGAATGTGTTAACCGTGCAAATTAAAAACACATCTGTTACTCCAGGTAAGAACATTACTATCGGAACTGCTGGTTCAGAATCAACAATTGATGTCTCCCAACAATTATCTAGCTCAAATGGAGTGGATGAAAATAGAAAAATTTTCACCATCGGAGCCGCCAAAGACATGACTATTTCAGGCGATGTTACATTTACTAATTCTAACAAAGCAGAAGATCATGCTCTGGTATTAGCAGCAGCGGATGATTTCATGTCATCAGGAAGCAATCTAACCTACACAGGATCCAATCTTGGTTTAGCCGGTTCAGATACAATGATACTTTCAAATACAAAAATTACGACTGGGGGTAACCTTGCTGCGGGAACTCTTGGGTCACTAACAATTTCATCAACAGAAATAAATGTAGGTAACGGAGGTAGTAATTCTGATCCTGATAATGTTTATTTATATGCTAACGATATAATCAGTGCAAACGGACTCAATTTCTCAGGCAGTCGATTGGACGATGTTTACATGGAAGCTATCACTGTAAATCTCAAGAATGTTGCATTTCCATCTACTGCTGATGTCATCCTTAAAAGTCGAGATGGAACTAAACATTTCGACACCTTTTCTGCCCCTATAGTTGGTGGTGTAAACTTAACAAATGTATCTCATGGGGGAACCGTTCTTACAGATAGTCATTTCGATGGAGTGGCTGGACATCATGATTCTTCCATTCGTCTTCCAAACGGCAAAGCAGCGATAAAGATACGCAAGCAATACTAGCCTTTACATACATCTCAAATGAAACAAATATACAAAATTTTAAGTATCAATTTGCTGCTTGTAACCGCATCGTTCTCTCAAAACCAAGATAAAGTCCAATCTCGCATTGAAGGAACTGATAGGACACAAGGAAATAGTATTAATGCACAAATTAATGGCAATAATTCTGAAAACAATAACGATGCGTCCTCAAGCGACACAGGAGCACAGAGACCGATTTCACTAAACGATGATGAAATTTCCGCATTCTTTGGTTACGACAGTCGCTACTACTACCGATCCAATCCTCTTTTTGTTAACGGTGACATTAGCGAAGAAGTAGAGTCTGATATGTGGACAAATACATTTTTCACTGGTATTTCATCAGTGATCGAGAAAGATGATTCAGCATATACTCCTTTCTTGACTGCCTCTTACACAGTAAATGATTACCTGGAGGACGACCTAGGTGCTTTCAATTACAATGCAACAAATATCACCACCGGATTATTTTCCTACTACGGAGGACAAAATACTTATTTCGTAAAAATTGCATACAATATGGATAGATCTACGGAAAATGATACAGAAGACTTCTCTGAGTTTTTCTCTCAGATTGGATTGATAAGCTCATTCCAAGTACTCAATAAGTTAAATATCAACACAATAGTTGGTATAGGACAACATTCTTCAACAATTGATGATGTAAGCGGAACGAGACCTGAAGACCTAATGGACAATTTAGAAATCTATGCGTTGAGTGTTTTCTCTTTTGGAAATGATTTCTTGGACAATCTAGGATTAACTTACCGCATAAGCTATCAATCCTACGAAAATGGTGATTACTCCGACCGAAATGATCTATCTCATTCTTTTTCTGGCGGTTACGGATTCACACTGTTTGATGCTGACCAGCCAAATCTCTACCTATTTTCATCTTACTCAATCAGAAATTCTGACAATAACACCTTCGACTATGATAATGTAGATGCAGGAGTAGGAATTAACCTGATTGCTAACTTTTGACGCCTAATTCTTCCATCTTTTTTAAAAACGCCGTTGTCTTTTCAACGGCGTTTTTGTGTATGAGTGCAAGTAGCCTAAAAGTAAAATACACACACGGAAAAGTAGAAGCAGCTGACTTAGAATTAAAAGGTCCAGATTCTGTTTCTCTAGTTGAAGTTAATGCATCAATAGAACACAATTTCCTTATTGCCACAGGCAAAGGATCAAGAACTGAATTATCTTCCACTGAAAATCACACAACCTGGAGATTGGGAAGTTTAAGTGTTAGTAAGTGGCCCAGCTTAAATGAATGTTGGATTCATTCAGGAAGCTTACTTTGTAGCACTAAAACGGAGGAACCAATTAAAATTAGTTCTACCAAATCAACGGCATCTTTTCATGGGCCCGGAACATTTATTATCGAGGCCACTACTAACGGTGGTTTTAAATTTATCCCACTAGAGAGTTGTGGCTCGCTCACGACTACCAATGGAGGAACCAAAGAAGTAAAAGGAGGCAGAATGCTCCTCGTCATAGGTGATCCATCAAATTTTGGAGACGCGTATGATATAGACCTTATGCTCATGCTCAAATCAAGTAGGCTGATAAATTCTTTTCCAACACAACTAGGTAGGCATAAACAAATTGGGGTGTCGGTTTATGTACAGCAAATGAAGATTCGAGGTAAATATGATGCTTTGATTGGTGATGCAACCAGCGAAGATAACCTACAACTTTGGAAATTTAATACTGATAAAGGAAAGGTCCGTTTCTCAAATAATTGATTATCATATGATTAAATCAAATCTTTCAATTTTTTTCTTTCTCGTATTATTATCATTTAGCTTTCAACACTTATTGGTTTCCAGCTCCTCGACAAGTTTAGAGATTAGAGCTTTGCGGGGTGATACCCATGCTCAAATAAGTCTAGGACACAGAGAATTTAGCCGAACACCACCAAAGTACCTTAATTCTTTATTTTGGTTTGAGATGTCAGCCAATAACGGGCACCCAGACTCATGCCACTGGCTGGGCAATTTTTATAAAATGGGACTTGGGGTCCCTAAAAATCAAGAAATTGCCATAAGATGGTGGATGAGAGGGGCGGACCTTGGTGCAGTGAAATGCATGGAAGAGCTTTTTATTTATTACATACAAATCGATGACCAACATTCTGCTTATGCTTGGTTAGAATTTCTTTTAGAAAGACAAAATGACCACGCCTTTGTTGCAAAACAACACAATCGCCAAGATAAAAATTTCTTAATTAATATTAAGAAAGCAAAAGAAAGTATCGAAGCATGGTTGAAAAAAAATCAAGAATTCACTCCTCTTGAACCATTGGGTGAATATTCTAAATTTAGTAATCTCAATTTACCTAATGGTGACAAATATTTAGGGACTACCATAAACGGCGTTCCCAATGGGTACGGTTACCGAATTAAACCAACAGGAGAGGCATTTATGGGAAGCTTCAAAGTCGGTAAAGCAAATGGACTAGGTAAACTGTTTAATAAAAATGGAAAAATTTCCCACGAAGGATTGTGGGAAAATGGATTGCCAATTAACTAGTCAATCTAAACTAAGAAAAAGAAACTTAGTATCTCCCTGTTGGAATGCTCTGATAATAAAAGCTAGTTTTGGCTTTCCTCGCTATGATGATTCATGACACTATTCACATAAATTTTAGTGGCGATAATCCCTAAAACTACGGAAGCGAACATAATAACAGGAACCAACATTACTGGTAGGCGATTTTTGGTGTGTCCAAACTTAGGGTCGTCAATAAAATCCATTTTATATTACTAATTTTTGATTTAGCTGAGGTCAAATATTTAGAGTGCTCCCTACCCTTCAACCACCCAGGAATTATTTCCAGTTAGAAGTTCCTGAAGTGAACCTTCACCTTTTGCCTGGGCATGTTCTATTTGACCGACCACTGACTCTTCATAAGTTTCCCTACCCTCGAGTTGTCGAAGTACTCCCAATGGTGTTGGAAAAGTGGGATATGTCATTTGAGCAAGTAAAGTTGCGTATGCTGGATTGGGATCTTTGGGATTATGTACCAATAAATCATCAGTCGAAGATCCTTCTGATAATTCAACCGTCTCCATATTCAGTCCATTCAGTTTGATTCCTTTGGAATCTCCTTCGCCATAAACTAGAGGTTTACCTTCTTCAAGAAACATGACCTGATCATTGCGAACATCTCTTCCTGTTACGGAGTCAAAAGTCTTGTTGTTAAAAATGACGCAGTTTTGGAAGACTTCAACAAAGGAAGTTCCCTTGTGGGCTTGTGCCGCCTTAAATGTCTCCACCATATGCTTTTGATCTGTATCAGTTGTGCGAGCAATAAAAGTGGCTTCGCTACCTAAAGCAAAAAGCAAAGGGTTTACCGGATAATCAACTGAACCAGCTGGAGTACTTTTGGTTCTCTTTCCAACCTCAGATGTCGGACTGTATTGCCCTTTGGTCAAACCATAAATTCGGTTATTAAATAAGAGGACATTAATATCCAGATTTCTACGCAGAAGGTGCAGAAGATGATTCGCCCCGATTGATAGTCCATCGCCATCTCCGGTAATCATCCAGACGGACAAATCGGGATTAGCCACCTTTACGCCTGTGGCAACAGTAGGCGCCCTTCCATGTATGGTATGAAAGCCATATGTGTTCATGTAGTAGGGAAAACGGCTTGAACAACCGATTCCGCTTACCACAACAAACTTTTCCTTAGGTATACCAAGATCTGGCAAAGTTCGTTGCACCGCATTGAGGATCGCATAGTCGCCACAACCGGGACACCAACGAACATCGTTGGGAGTAACAAAATCTTTTTTCGTTAATGTACCTTCTTCAGTAGTTGTACTCATATTCAATAATTAGTTGGAAGATAGATGCTTAACAAATTCTTCTCGAAGTTCTACAACTTTGAAAGGTTTGCCCTGCAATTTATTAAATGAGATTATATCGCGAACATATTTTGCCTTTAGTATCGTACTCAATTGTCCCAAGTTGAGCTCCGGAACAATTACTTTTTTAAAGGATGATAACAATGTCTCCAAATCATTGGGCAAAGGATTTAAGTGCCTGAGGTGAATGCTGCTGACAGAAAATCCCTCATCTTGAAGGGCTTTAGTGGCTGAAAAGATTGCACCATAGGTTCCGCCCCAACCGATCACCAATAAATCACCTTCTTTTTCACCCTGCACTGCGATAGGATCATAACTCTTGGCAATGCCATTTATCTTGTCTGCTCGTAGCTGCGACATTTTCTCGTGGTTTTCAGGGTCATAACTAACACCACCGTCTTCTGATTTCTCCAAGCCTCCAATCCGATGTTCAAGACCTGCTTGTCCAGGTATTGCCTGAGTGCGCGCAAGAGTCTCAGGGTCCCTTTTGTAAACAATTAGTTCTTCGTTAGGGTTCGCAAATTTAGTATCAATCGCCGGAAGTTCAGAAACATTTGGTATTTTCCATGGCTCTGCCCCATTGGCGACATATAGGTCACTCAGCAAAATAACTGGTGTCATGTAAGTAAGAGCAATCCGACTCGCTTCGATGGCACAATCAAAACAATCTGAAGGAGAATGAGCCGCAAGAACAGGCAAAGGACAGTCTCCGTGCCTTGCATAGAGGCTTTGCAGTAAATCACTCTGTTCTGTCTTCGTAGGCAGTCCAGTACTTGGTCCCCCACGTTGAACATCGACAATGACAACGGGCAGCTCTGTGATTGATGCCAAGCCAATAAACTCACTTTTCAAACACATCCCCGGACCACTTGTCGCTACGACGGATAAGTCCCCAGCGAAACTTGCTCCAATCGCCATTCCCATGGCAGCGATTTCATCTTCAGCCTGTAAAGTTTTCACGCCAAATTTTTTCAAAGCAGACAAACCCTCCAAGATAGGGGAAGCTGGAGTAATCGGATAACCCGCATACAAAAGTTCCCGATTTGCCTGCTTGGCTCCGGCTACGAGTCCGTAGACCAACGCTTCATTGCCAGAAATCTTACGATAAACCCCTGCCTGTGCAGG
>CACFTI010000038.1 GCA_902569115.1 uncultured Verrucomicrobiota bacterium
ATGAAATTCCGGAATTCAATTTACCAATGTAATTGGAGGCAATATTGGCAATGATTGAACCCTTTTGCTGACGACCATAAATTTCCGTATTTGAGATTGTAAGTTCAGAAAACCCTTCAGATACGCCCTCGTCAACTGTACCAGAATTACTCAAAACGAAACGTACAATTTCTGTGAAATTATAAATCTTAAAATTTCTGGCTTTATCCTGTAGATAGATTTCTGCCAAGCCCCAGGTACCTGGAGCAGAGCCTACAGGCAAAACTACCGAAGCATTGTAAGTGGACCACTCAGTCGGATCGCCCACAAAAAAGTCAGTATGGAAATTGTCATGAACATGATAGTGATGATGCTCTAATCCCTGTGGGTCTCTCAGATAATAGGCCACAGTACCAAGTCCTGAAATATCATCCCGAACCTTATAATCAATATTTACGATTGTTTCTCCATTAGGTTTATCAGGATTGGTGGGTCGGGCAGAAATCAAAATATTATTCAAATCTAGCTCGGGAGGAGTAACATCTTCATTAGAAGTCTCAATAGAAACAAAGACCGGAGGTTCATCACCTGTTTGTTCGGAAAATTTCGTTGTGGAACGATTCATTGCTTCGTCAGCCAAAATGATTTCTCTGATCTCATATACTCCAGTTCTAAAAGAGTCGGTAATTGTAAAATCCACCCTACATCTTTTTGTTTGAGAATTATAACCGTCGTCGCCGTCATCGATACCATATCCATAATTTTCAAGCCTGTATGCATCTTCACCCGGTGGACGAATTGAAACATAGCAATTTGCCCAGGAAGCCATTCTAACATTTTCCTCCACATCCCAAGAAACTTGAAGAATCTGAACCGGCTTATCATCAATGGTATCATTAACCAAGGAAGTCGATATTGAATCTACCATGTATTTGGGAGCAACGACATCCTCGAGGGGGTTATCGAGATATAATTTCCAACCAAAGTCATCAACACCTGAATGTCTTTCATTACCTACTTGATCTGAAATAGTGATCTGATCAGTAGTCCAAAAACCTGCTTTTACATGCTTACTTAAAACAGTTTTACCTTCAAGAATATGAGACATCTCTTTTGACTGCCCATTTTCATCAATTGGATAAAGATATAGATCCTCGTAAGTGCCCAGTGAGCTGGTCAGGCGTAATCTTCCCCACTTTGCTGAGTCAAGCACGCCTTCCAATGTATGGATATTTACACGAATGGTAATTTCCTTGTCTTCCTCCGGACTACCCGCGACTTTCGTGGAAACACTTTTAATCTTTCCAGGATAATCATAGTCTGGATACAAGTTGAGTACTTCAAATGTTAAGTCTTCACGAATGCGCGAAATGTATATGGATCCCTGCATAATGTAATCGCGAATAAATTCATATTTTGGCAATGACCTTGAACGGAGTTTATCTGGATTAACGATAAAATAGGATACGGATTCGGCAAAATCTTCATCAGGGTTTTTACCATGAGCATATGCTGAAACAAATTCAGTTGTCTTGGTAGTTGACCAACCTTCGGGATCATCCGGGTTCTCATACCATCCACCTACCTCATTCCATTTTTTCTTAAGAGAATCAGTTAACAGGGAGGCATAAATAAAATGAGCTTTTTCATGAAGGATTAAACGATGAAGATAATCGAGTGAATTTGTATCAAAACCAGAATCCATAAATTCGATGTAGCCGTCATCCAAGGATGTCCATGCCACGGCAGGAGCTTCTGGGTAAAGAGGATGGGATTGCCCAGTCTTTCTCCTGAGTAAATATTTAAGATTTGGAATTTTCCTAAAACCTTCCGGCATTTCCTCAAACATGTTAATAATTCTCAGTAACTCCTCCGGATAAAATTCTTCGAACCTATCTGCGGTTTCTCCGGTAGTAAGTTGAGTAATTGATTCATAATCCAGATTCCTGATCGAGACTCCATACCTTTTCTGAAGAAGACGGGAAACTCTGCCTATGTTAGTTCCTTCCTCAGTAATATAACGGATACAGGCATGGTGTAGTCTATTTGAGAAATAAACCCCTCTCTTGCCCTCAACTTTGGCAATAAGAGGATCTGCATTTGTAAATGCATGTTTAGAAATTTCAATATTCGTGATATCCCCATCCTTAGTAATACGGATATCCTCGGCAATTTGATCTTCAGACAAAATCCATTTTGAAACTGAAAGCTTATCCCAATATTCCAAGAAAATGGAATCTATGGTTTTCAATAATCGGTAACCATGTTCCTGATTCCAAGCGATCTCTTCATTCTTTAACAGTATAGAGTAATCTCTCCACAGGCGTTGTGCATATGCACCTTTACCTATCGATTCCTTCTGACCAAGAATCTCAACTTCGATTGGTTTGTTGATGTAAGAACTAATCTCTGAACCACCTGGCGTTGAATCATCAGTCCAACTAAATTGAAATCCGCTATCAGGAAGAGGAGAAATTGGAAAACTTAAGCTTTCAGATGGACTATTGGAGCTGGCAATAATTTCTTTGGATTCTCCTGTATCGTATCCATCGCCATTAATCTTGAGAGAATATTCACCAAAAGGGATATTGTTAAATTCAAAAGAACCGTTGTTTTGTACACTCACATCAAAAAGACCATTATCACCTGAAAGAATAGCGGTAAGGCTGCTTAAAGATGTTGCCCCTGTAACCGACCCTGTGATTGTTTTACTTAATAGAGAGTCTTCAGAATTGGCTTTCAAAAAGTTACTCTGTAGAAAGAGTAATAAAATAAATTTTATCGTGAGATGTAACTTTTTTTTAAAAACATTCATGGCGGACTTTTATTTTGGAAAAATGGACAACTTAATAACAAAATAAGGTATTAATTCAAAATGTTGATACAAGTTAATAATTAACTAAAATTGTTTACAATTGATATGACCGAAACAAAAAAAAGTAAGGTGGAATGGATTATCATCATCGGACTTGCCACTCTATTTGGTGCAATTTGGCTTTTAGCTCATTGGAACCTCTCGCGACAACCACCCCATCACAAGGGACCTGGCAGCGTGGGATATGAAGACCCCACTCCTATTCCCGTAAAATTAGAAACTAATTCTTCTCAATGAGAAAGCTGGTATGCATCAGCGGGTGCTCAAAAGGATTGGGTCGTGCCATGGCGATCGAATTCCATAAACGAGGCTGGAAAGTTGCCGGAGGAGCCCGAAATGAGGAAGCCTTAGAAATCCTCAAAGAAGAAATCGGAGTTTCATGTTTTTTTGATCCTTTCGATGTTAGTGAAGCAGAAACTGTCGAAAACTTTGCTCAGTTGGTGGAAGATACTCTAGGCATACCTGACTTACTGATAAATAATGCAGGTGTAATTAATCGAAATGCACCTCTAACTAAAGTACCCCCCGAGGAATTTGCCAAAGTCCTTTCGATAAACATGGGAGGAATTCATAATATGATTCGTTCATTTGTTCCTCGAATGGAAAAACGAGGAAATGGTATAATCGTTAATTTTAGTTCCTACTGGGGGCAATCGACCGCCCCAGAAGTTGGCCCTTACTGTGCAACAAAATGGGGAGTCGAAGGGCTGACACGCTCCCTGGCACAGGAATTACCCCCGGGACTAGCGGCGGTAGCCTTCAACCCGGGAATTATCAATACGGATATGCTTCGTTCCTGTTTTGGAGATGGTGCTTCTTCGCATGAGAATCCAGTAGCTTGGGCGAAACATGCAGTGAGCCGACTTGAGAAAATTGGACTCCCAGACAACGGTCAGACCATTATTGGACAACCTTAAAATAATCTTGGCTATTGCTTCAACCCAACCGTTTTAATAGGAGAATTCTATGCTAGTACATACAGTTATTTTTTGGCTTAAAAAAGATCTGACCGAAGATCAAAAAGTAATATTCACTAATGAAGTTAAGACTTTGGGTGACATATCTTCGGTTGAAAGTTTTCACCTTGGCACTCCCGCCCCCACCCCCAAAAGGCCAGTTATCGAAGATAGTTACGATTATGCAATCACTGTTGTTTTGAAAGATATGGAAGCTCATGACCACTATCAGGTGGACCCAATTCACCTTGATTTTATTGATAAATGTAAGGATTTTTGGGAACGGGTCGTTATATACGACGCAGACTAAGCGTTTAACTTTTTGAAATGGATTGACCTGAAAGAAAACGGATCAATCCATACGCCAGAACAACGGCCATTGGACCAATCACAAAGCCTTGAGGTCCGTAAGACAAAAGACCCCCAATGATGCCAAGAAAAAGCATGAAACTGAGCCATGCACCTTGTTCATGTAATCTCTTTCCCATGCCTGCACGGAAACGGCTAATTCCATAGTTCAAAAGCAAACTTAGGGATGCGAGGATTAGTGCCGTAATGGGTTCACCCCTAGACCATACGAGGGATGCCAAGGGCAACCAAATCATGGCACTTCCCACCACCGGGACCAGCCCAGCAAAAGATCCAAGAAAGAAAACGGGGAGAAAAAAGAAACCCCCAACAAAATAGGCAACTAATCCAAGAGAGAGTCCTCTAAAAATTGAGGTCAGGAGAGTGTCGCTTAAGAGGCGTAAGGTGATTTTCTGATGGAGTTTAAACCATGTCTCGACCTCTTTTTTTTCAAAACCTCCAAATTTCATGGCTTGTTGAACAAAACTTCCTCCATGTGCATAGAGAAATGAAAGTGCAATCAAAGCAAGTGCAAGTTCAGCTACAAATCCTCTGGTTCCCTTGAATAAGAACTCCAAAAAAGAACCAGAAAATTGTCTTGTATCTCCCAAAAGGTTTTCCACAAACTGAACCGCTTTACCTTCATCGATAGGCAACCTTGGATATATCGATCTCATCTCTGAAATCCTCTGACCCACACTTTCTAGAAGAATCTGTCTTCCTTCATCCTCTCCTAGAGCTAAGGATACAACCATATTTCCAAAACTTTGCGGAGTCTTTGATGCCTCCACCAATAAAAGAAGAATAGGTGAGAGCATGAACAAAACTAAAGTTAAGGTGGACAGAATAGCGGAAAATTCTGAAAGACGATTACTCGGAAGTTTCGATCCGACTTTTTGGACTAATCGGTAAATGGGTCGGTAAAAGACCGGATAGGTTAGAGCAGCCAAGGAAATCGCAAAAAGAATAAATTCAAACAAAGGCTTAAATGTACCCCACAGGGGAATTAGAACAAAGATTAGGGCAACAAGCAGAAGCCCTCGCCTCTTCCATAGGTGCCAAAAAGCATTTCTTTTCAACGAAAGCAAATCCATACCATTTTCTGAATCGCTATGATCTTTTGAATCAACGCTCATGACTTGGAAACAGCAAGTTGATCTTGATGACGACGAAGAAAAATTCCGGTATTTGTTCTTTGCTCAGATAATTGATCTGGAGATCCCTTAAAGACTAGTTCCCCACCTTTATGACCACCTTCGGGTCCAATTTCCACTACATGATCCGCCAATCGAATGACATCTAAATTATGTTCGATCACCACCAAAGTATTCCCTGCATCCCGCAAGCGAAACAATAAATCCATTAGTTTTTGCACATCCAACCAATGAAGACCCGTGGTCGGCTCATCAAGCAAATATAAAGCCCTCCCGGCTTGCTTTCTGCTAAGCTCGAGAGATAGTTTGAGACGTTGGGCTTCTCCCCCAGAAAGAGTGTTAGAGGGTTGCCCAAGCTTTAAATAGCCTAAACCAACCGCGTCCAATGTCTCCAATTTCCCGAGAATAGGAGGTTGCTTTGCAAACACTTCCTTCGCCTCCTCGACGCTCATATCCAAAACCTCGGCAATATTTCGACCTCGAAACCGAACCTCCAAAGTTTCCCGATTATAGCGCATGCCATGACAGCTTTCACAAGGAATGTAGACATCGGCCAGGAATTGCATATCTAACTTGACCATACCGTCTCCCTTACACCTTTCACATCTGCCTCCAGGCAGATTGAAACTGAAACGACCGGCTGTATATCCGCGAACACGGCTAAGTGAACATTGAGCATAAAGCTTTCTTAATTGATCAAAGAGTTTTACGAAAGTAGCAGGGTTCGATCTCGGACTTTTACCGATTGGAGATTGATCCACCCGAACCACTTGATCAAAGTGCTGCAACCCGTCAATTCCTGAACTTTCACCGGGTAATTGTTTAGAACGATGCAATTCAAGGGCAGCTGTTTTCGCTAACACTTCATTGACCAATGTACTCTTTCCCGACCCTGATACCCCGCAGACCACAGTTAGTAAACCAATGGGAAATGCAACATCGATTTGCTTTAAATTATTTGCTCTCGCTTTTTTGACTTTAAGAAAATTCTTCGATGGTTTCTTTGAACGAAAATCTTTGTGCACCGATTCTTTGCCGGAGAGAAAATTTCCACTGACACTTTTGTCACTTGCGATACATGCCTTAACATCACCTGAAAAAAGCAACTCCCCTCCTTTCACTCCCGGTCCTGGCCCCACTTCAATCAAGTGGTCGCAGGCAAGCAGGGTATCTGCATCGTGTTCGACGACCACTACGGTGTTTCCACGATCTCGCAGCCCATGAACAACCCCAAGCAGACGATCATGATCAGCCGGATGAAGACCCACGCTCGGTTCATCCAATGCATAGGTAACACCTACCAAGCCCATGCCCAACTGAGTCGCAAGCCTTGATCTTTGTGCTTCTCCACCACTAAGACTCTTATAAGCACGATCTAGAGTCAGGTAGCCAAGCCCTACTTCGTTGATGAACCCAAGTCTTTGTTCAAGACCATTATACGCATCTGAAACCTTCGAAAAAAGTCTTTGGTTTTTGGCATTTGGCTTAAGAAAATCCCAGGCTTCCTTAGCAGAAAAGTTAAGAAAATCACCTAAGGATAAATTATTAACCAAAACCGACCGAGCGAAAGAGGAAAGTCTTTTCCCTTTGCATTCCGGACAAGTTTTTCCTTGTTGATACGCAAGAAGTTTTGTCCGTAAGGTTTCACTAGATGTAGTTCTCATTGTATTCTCGAGGTCCTTTAAGATTCCTGGAAAAACTTGTTTCTTCGCTTTACCCCGACCTGCCTGTAACTTTAGAACAAATTCTTTTTGGGGATCTCCAAAAAGCAAAAGCTCTTTTACTTCCTCCGGAAAATTCTCCCAAGATTTACGATTATCAAAAGGAACCTGTTCGGCTAAAGCTTTAAGAATATTCTTTCTTAAATTGATCATCTTTCTTGAGCCTAATCTCCAAGGTTTTATTGCTCCTTTGCCAAGTGTAAGAGATGGGTCGGGAATGACCAAGTCCTCTTTAAAGGACAAAACATCGCCTATCCCATCACAAGTTGCACAGGCACCACTTGGATGATTCCAAGAGAAATGACGGGGAGTTAGTTTTGGATAAACCGTTCCACAACTTTCACAAGCAAGAGTTTGGGATAAATTAATCTCTTTTTTTTGCTCTCCAGAATCTATCCACGCAATCGCTCGTTCTTCGCCTTCCTTAAAAGCCAACTCCAGGGAATCTGCCAAACGAGAGCGATTGGATTCTTTTATTACAAATCGATCAATCACAATCTCCACTATTAATTCACGGCCCGCACTTTTTTCAGGGAGCAGGTCGTAATCATCCAATCTTTTAATTTCACCATCGATACGGACGCGTTGATATCCTCTCCGTTCCAATGATTCAAATTCTTCACGTAAAACCGACACTTTCGCGGTCATAAATGGAGCTAAGAGCATCAGTCGGTTACCTTCTCCAACCTGCATAACTTCATTCACACAATCATCCAGTGAACGCTGAGAAACCTTCGATCCATCGATTGGGCAATGGGGTATACCGATAGTTGCCCAAAGTAGCCTGGCATAATCTGCAATCTCCGTGGCACTGGCAACAGTGCTTCTTGGCCCGGATGAACCGGCAAAAGCTTGGCCTATGGCAAGTACAGGAGAAAGACCCTCCACAAAATCTACATCCGGGCGCCTCACTTTTTCCAAAGCCTGCCTTGCCTGCGTGGAAAGACTTTCTACGTATTTCCTATGCCCTTCAGCAGCCATAACATCGAAAACCAATGAAGACTTACCGGACCCACTGACTCCAGTAACTCCAACTAGTTTACCTCTTGGAATCTCAACAGTTAGGTTTTTTAAATTATTTTCACGGGCTCGCTTGATAAAAATACATCCCTCATCAAAACCTGAATTTCCCTTTTTTTTCGCAACCATGAATAGAAAATCTTATGTATTAAAACCTATCGAGTGCCAATACCAATGGAAATCAATTTGCGTAGATTTAGGGTTGGATATTGAATTAGAGAATGTCTAAACCAAAACTATTTGTAAAAGAGGGTTGTCCGTGGTGCGTAGACGCCCTCAATTATTTTAAATTAAAATCAATCAGTCTTGATATTATAGATGTAAGAAAAGACCCTACTCAAATGAATGAACTTATGAAAGTGAGTGGGCAGAGCATGACCCCTACTTTACAAAACGGGGATTTCGTGGTTGCCGATTTTGATATCCAGGAATTCGAAGACGCGATGTCAAAAAATCCTCAGGAAGCGGCTAAACTTGGATTCTAATTTGTGCTTTCTTTACAAAAGCTAGTAATTCTCGACAAGCCTTTTTCAATGATCTCGTCTGAGGTGGCATAGCTCAATCTGATATATCCATCCGAACCAAAGGCATGTCCTGAAACCACAGCCACTTTTTCTTTCTCAAGCAATTGATTGGAAAAGTCTTCTGAACTCATTCCTAGTTCGGATATATTGGGAAATAAATAGAAGGCACCTTGTGACCGTAGACAGCTGATCCCATTGATTGCATTCAAACCATCCAGAAGCATGAGTCTTCGCCGGTCGAAATGAACGAGCATCTCATTCACCGCCTGCATCGCTGATGACCAGTTTTGAACTGCTGCAAGAGCACCATATTGTGAAAAAGTGGTTGCATTCGAAGTCGTTTGACTCTGCAGGGAAGCAACGGCCTTAGCGATTTCAGGATTTGCAACCAAGGTTCCCAATCTCCATCCGGTCATGGAAAAGGTTTTGCTGAAACCGGAGACTGTTATCACCCTTTCAGCGGCCTCGGAAGAGAAACTGGCAGGTCGATAGTGAGTAGATCCATCGTATAGAAGATATTCATAAATTTCGTCAGACATGACCAACAAATCTTTTTTACAGGCCAACTCAACAATCTCTTCCATTTCCGATTTTTCGTAAAGACAACCCGTTGGGTTGGAAGGGCTATTCAATATAATTAATTTCGTAGCAGGGGTAATGGCCTCTTCGATTTGAGCAGCAGTGACTTTAAAGCCTTGTTCGTCTCCAGCTAAAATAATTTTAGGCTGAGCTCCTGCGAGTTTGACCATCTCCGGATAACTTACCCAATAAGGAGCAGGGATGATTACTTCGTCTCCTGGTCCGCATGTGGCCAGGATAGCCAAGTAACATGAATATTTGCCGCCCGGGCTTACAACCACTTGAGCAGAGTTTGCCTCAGTCAGTACTCCATTCTCGTGATACTGATCCGCTAGTGCTTGACGAAGATCAGGTATTCCTGCGGCTGGGGCATATTTTGTCTTCCCTTCCGCTAACGCTTTTGCACATGCTTCTTTAATGAAAGCAGGTGTATCAAAGTCTGGTTCACCGGCACCAAAGCCGCAGACATCTTCACCGGCTGCTTTTAACGCTTTTGCTTTCGCATCAACTGCAAGAGTTGGAGAGGGGGATACATTTTTAGCCCAAGGAGATAGATAATTATTTTTCATTGAAACAAAACGAAGCTAGAAGAAACCAAATTCCAAGCAAGTCGAAAGATTAGATTAATCGGTGGAGCGATAAAGTTTTGGGTCGACCTGTATGGGTTGGACAAGATTTTCAGGACGAAAAAGGGATTCATCTAAATCTAAACTCAGAGCAGCGGATATAACTTTCATTCGAGTGACTGAGCGGGATTTTCGATCACGACAGTCAATTTCCTTAACGATCCATCGGTGTCCCATTTTTTTAAAACTACGCAGAATTAAAGTTCTTTCAGCAATCTGTCCCTTTCCTAAAGCTTCAACTCTCAGAGGAGCGCTATATTCATCATCCAATGCCAAAGTTATTTTTTGCCAGTGAGGTTTAACCTTAGTCACCCAAGGAGGACAGGTAAAATCAAAGATATGGGCAGGTCTACCAGCCACTTTACCTGAATTTTTATATTTTCCGTCCCAGAAGACAAAGGGCATAAGCAAATCAAAAGGAGTTTGGTTCATACCCTGAACCAGCGGTTCTAAGGATTCTTCGGGAGAAATTAAATTTGGTTCAAGTTCATTTGAGGTAAAATTCCAAAACTTAGGATCTTCGCCATTTTTAAAAAGAAAGTTAGTAAAATTATTCTTTTGCGTGTTATGCCCCACGGACAAACGCGACACTCCACTTCCGAGGAATGGACCATAAAGAATACCGGTCTTGACAGTTTCACTCCCCCGACTGGGCATGTGGCGAAGTTGAATTTGCAAACTGTAGCCTTCGTGAAATCGACTACCATTCGATTCACTCAGAAGGAAACTTCGATAATCCGAAAGGCGCTCCTGGGCTGATTCTACGCTTAAAATCTTGGAAAAGCCACGGACTGGGAAACGAACAGAAGATTCGAGTGTAAATGCTGTCGTAGCTAAGACGAGAAAGGCTAAGAAATAATTGCCCACCTTACAGGGCCGAAATAATTATTCTGACTTGTTACCTTCAGCCGGTGCTTTCTCTCCAGGAATCACTGGAACAGGAGCCGGGGCCACGGGAACGGAATCTGAAGCAGTAGGCGGAACTTCGATATCAGTTGGGCTCGGTGGGGCCACATTTAGGTCTGGTGTCATTACCACTCCAGTGCGTTGCAGGGTTTCAACCTCTCCAGCCTGGCCTTGGTAAGTTATATAAAGGAGAACTGCTAAAATAAAAAATCCCAGTATTCCCCAAACGGTAAGCTTAGTAAGTTGGGCAGCAGACCCAGCTCCCAAAACTTGATCAGCAGCACCGCCCCCGAGAGCAGAACCCATGCCTCCGGATGTTCTTTGAATAAGAATAAGAAGCACGATGACGAGGCAAAGTAAAATAAGCAGGGTAGTCAAAATAATGGTCATAACTCCTCCTTTTATGTATGAAAGATCTAAGCAACGCAATTCGATTTAACGAACGCCTAGCCTATCTAGAAGAGTTTTCAAATCAATTTCGTCTTGGAAAGAAAAAGTGATTTTTCCATTTCCGCCAGGGTTTGCCTGAATTTTTACTTTCCTGTTAAGGACTGAAGTTGCTTTTTTAGCCAAAGGAGCAAATTCTGCATTTCGAGCACTACTATTGGAGAGCTCCTTATTTGACTCAACCGATAATCTTTGAATTTCTTCTTCGCACCTGCGAACAGACCACCCATTTTTGACAATTTCACCTGCCAAGGAAACACGAAGTTGCGGGCTATTTAGGCCTAAGAGAACTTTAGCATGCCCGGGGCTTATCTTCCCATCCGCCAATAAGGTCCGAAGTTCTTCCTCAAGTTGAAGAAAACGCATCGTGTTGGTTATATATGATCGGCTCTTCCCCACTCTTTCGGCGACTTTAGCCTGCGTCAAACCAAACTCTTCAACCAAAGAATGATAACCCATTGATTCCTCGAGAGGATTGAGCCCTTCTCTTTGTAGGTTTTCGATTAATGAAAGGCTCGCTGAAGAAATCTCAGTAGTGGTCATTACTCTTGCGAGAATTTTACCACGTTTGAGAAATTGATGAGCACGCCATCTCCTTTCTCCAGCAATCAACTGATAATCATCGTGAATTCTTCGAACAACCACTGGTTGAAGTAACCCTTCCGATTCTATACTGGCAGCCAATTCTTTAATTGATTCCGGATCGATGGTTTTCCTCGGTTGATATGGATTGGGGACAATCTGATCTGTTCCAATCTCCAATAATTCAGCATCCTGACCAGAAATACGGCCCGAAGGAACCGTGCTGTGATTAACGATTTCCGTATTGGCAGTCTCAGTTGGTAATGGTACCGAATCGACCGGAGTTGAAGGCTTATTAACCGGGGCAGTTCCTCCTGAAATTAGACTACCTAATCCCCTGCCCAATCTGGATGGTGGTTTTGCCATGGTTATTTCTGCGGAACAAAAAGTTCTTTTCCAACAAACACTTTGGTAGGATCGGCAATCTGGTTGGCATCAATTATCCACTTTACCTTTGATTCATATTTTTTGGCAATACTGCTGACCGTCTCTCCTTTTTCCACTTTATGAACAAAGCCTTTCTGAGGATAATCCGTTGAGAAAGTCTTCGCAGGTGTCGGCGTGGCAGTGCTCTTTGAAACAGTTTCGAACCCATCATTCATCTGCTTGATAAGTTCCTGCATCTGTTGGTTAACACTGGTTTGCATCGTTGCTTGTGATCCTGTGTTCGCCTGTACTCTTTTTTCGAGAGATGATAGTCTGCTATTGATTTGAATCACTTGGGCCGCAGAAATGCCTTGGTCTGAATTAGCTTTCTTGGAAAAGCTATCGACCACCACTCTCAACTGAGCATTCTCTCTTCGTAAGAGCTCAACCTCACTTCGCAATCCAGCTAGTTCACGAGAAATCAGTTCCAAATCTTGTTTAAGATTTGCTACTTGTACATTGCCCCATG
Organism: uncultured Verrucomicrobiota bacterium; assembly: GCA_902569115.1. GTDB lineage: Bacteria > Verrucomicrobiota > Verrucomicrobiia > Opitutales > Seribacteraceae > Seribacter. The sequence continues at coordinate 12,613 of CACFTI010000038.1, forward strand.
AAGTAAAAGGAGAAAGAAGGAAAATCCCAAAAATTAATTTATAAAATATATTCTTCATAATCCACCACATTAACGAAAGTAAATGTAGTTTGTATTGGATTCAAGAAATCTTTCGCAGATTAATGAAACTTTTCTGATACCAATGGCGAATTCGAGGAAAAAGTTATTTGACAGGGTTGCTTGAAGGAAAAACCTCTTAAAAAATCTGAGACAACTAGCATTTTACCGCCTGGCTTTTGTAACTGAAGAATCTGTAAAATGCCTTCCCCCGTTCCAAGCATAAGTTTCGAATTTTCAACTATAAGTTCACCAGGTCTCAATTGTTTTGCACCAGAGATTTTACATTCTCCCACACGAAGAGGCATATCTTCGTAAAAGAAAACGCTACCTGGCCATGCCCTAAATGCGCGACTCCTCCACTCCAATTCCTCTGCGGTTAGAGAAAAATCAAAGTATGAATCCTCTTTCCCCAATTTACGGCAGTAATTGACTCTACTTGGGTCCTGTTCCCTTTCTTTAGCCTCTCCGTTAAGTAGCTCAGTTAGATTTCGATCAATCACAGGAACACAGGCTTTTGCTAATTTATTCCTTAAAGAAGCACCTGTATCATTCTCAGTAATGGGGACTGATTCCTGATCAATGATCGGTCCGGCATCCATTTTTCTTACCATCCTCATTAGCGTCACTCCTGTCTCCTTTTCCCCACAGGCCAAAGATGTTTCAATTGGCGAGGCACCCCGATATGAAGGTAACAAGGAAGCATGCAGGTTGTAACAACCATGTTTTGCAGAATCCAAAAATTCTTGGCTGAGAATATGTCCGTAAGCCATAACCAAAACCAAATCTACATCTTTTTCTTTTATCCACTTATTTTCTTCTGCACTCGGCTTAACCGGAGTTTCCACTTCCAAGCCTGATTCCAATGCCCATACTTTAATCGGATTTGGTTGCAACTTCCTGCCTCGACCACTCCTACGGTCGGGTTGCGAAAGAACTCCTAAGACAGAGACTCCGTTTAATCGGCTAAGATAATCAAGCATCGGCAAAGCGATTGCATCCGATCCACAAAAGATAATTTTTTTCAAGTTAGAATAGTTCAATTACATCTATCATGAATAGCTGAGAGTTTTCACTCAATTTAATTCAGGCACAAAAAAAGCCGCTTACAAGCGGCTAATAATAAATTTGAAGGAATTTTTAGCTTTTTTTCTCTTCCTTATACCGGGCTTCTTTACCAGCAAGAGAAAACTTAAGTGGACATCCACCCAGACCAAACTTTTTATGAATACCCTTTTCTAAATACCGACGATAAGGATCTCCCAGCTTATGTTCACGATTGCAAAAGAGCTTAATGCGAAAGGGTCGATTTTCTACCTGTACGGCATAAAATACTTTAAATCTCTTCCCTTTGATTTTAGCCGGTGGACGATGTTCCCACATTTCACCAATTAATTTATTAAGGGCTGAGGTTGAAATCGACTTGTCCAATCTAGTATTTAAATCACGTCCCATTTGCAGAAAATCTTTGATCGCATGTCCAGTCTGAGCAGAAACAAAACAAACTGGGGAATCAGGTAAAAAGAAAAGCTCTTTGCGAATAGACTTTAGATAGCTTTTACGGAAATCTTTTTCATCCTCATATCCAGGAAGCGGATCTTTCCTAAAGCCTTCCAATGCGAGATCCCATTTATTAACAAGAATCGCGAGTGCCCTTCCCTCTTCTAAGACATGACCTGCGAGAATTTTGTCCTGCTTTGTAACCCCTTCTCTGGCATCGAGGACAAGAAAAACAATATCCACTTCCTCAATTGCATGTTTGGTACGAACCGCAGAAAAATAATCTAAAGAACTGTCTACACGTTTCCTTCTCTTAAGACCAGCTGTATCAAAAAGCCTAAATCTCCATGGCTCTTGATCCTCTCCAATGTCATAATCAAGATCCAATTCAACGGTTTCTCTCGTGGTACCGGGAACATCGCTTACAATCAATCTCTCCATATTAAGCAATCGATTGCATAAAGATGATTTTCCCACATTGGGTCGCCCGATAAAGGCAATTCTGGTACGTAAATCGCGGTCACCTTCGTTCAATGGTGTAAGCTCCGGTAGTAATTTCAGTAATAATCGAGAAAGTAAATCAATCCCATGATCGTGCTCAGCTGAAACTAAAACCACATGCTCAAAGCCTAGTTTTCCAAATTCAGCAGAAGAGTAATTTTTCTCAGGTTCATCTATTTTATTGACGACGAGGACAGGTGATTTCCCCATTTTGCGAAATTTAGACGCTAAAGTTTCATCCAATGGAAGCAATCCTTCTCGACCATCCACTACAAACAAAAGAAGGTTAGCTGCCTGAATGGCAAATTCTGCCTGATCCTCGGTAGCATCCTGAATTTCTTTGGGGGTCATTTCGGGTAACATTCCAATCCCTCCGGTATCCATCAGGGCAAAGCCATCAGGGGAATCAGCAACTACGACATCACGCGTTACACCTGGTCGATCATGAACAATAGAAATCCGTTTACCCGCCAATCGATTGAACAAACGACTTTTTCCGACATTGGGCCTTCCCACAATAGCTACACTCACTTGTCCACTCATTATAAATTAACTGGAAATCTTAAACCGCTGCAGAGGCATCTTCCTTTTCCGCCTGCACAGATTCAACAAATTTCTCGATGCGATCGGTTGCGTCGACCAGTTTGTCATAGGATGTGGAAAAACTTGCCCTCACATGGTTTTTCCCATGAGGACCAAAAGCAGTACCGGGAACGACTGCAACTTCGTACTCACGTAGAAGACGATGACAGAAATCTACTTCATTTAGGCCCAACGAATGAACACTTGGAAATGCGTAAAAGGAACCCCTCGGCAAATGACAACTTAATCCCATTTGATTGAAACGGCGGACAATGAAATCTCGGCGTTTTTGGTATTGCTCACGCATCCGCTTAACATCGTCAACCCCATGGCGAAGTGCTTCAATGGCAGCCTCCTGGCTCAAAATCGGTGCACACATCATGCAATACTGATGAATTTTCATCATGGCCTCGATTAACCAATCGGGACCACATGCGAATCCAACCCTGAAACCAGTCATGGCAAAGCCCTTGGAAAAGCCATGTAGTAAGATCGTTCTATCCTTCATTCCTGGAAGATCGACGATACTGAAATGCTCTCCCTCATAAGTTAGTTCCGCATAAATTTCGTCGCTAATCACGATGAGGTCTTTTTCCACTGCAAATTTTGCGAGCCTTTCCAGCTTCTGCTTATCGGCAGTTCCTCCAGTTGGATTGGTGGGGAAATTTAGCAAAAGGACTTTGCAACCAGGCTGCCATGCTTTTTCGAAAGCTTCCGGATCTAAGGAAAAGGATTGTTCGGGGATAGTTCCAACGGGAATGGCTTCACCAAAAGCAAGGCTTACACTTGGAGCGTAGGAAACATAACAAGGCTCATGGTAGAGTACCTTGTCTCCGGGGTTAAGAATTGCTCGCAAAGCAATATCGATGGCTTCCGATACTCCAACTGTAACAAGAATCTCCGATTGAGGATCATAATCAGGTCCAAAAAAGGAAGAGACATAGGTGGAAATTTCTTTGCGTAAACTGAGCAGTCCACGGTTGTCGGTGTAAGAAGTCTTTCCCTTCTCAAGTGCAAAAATGGAAGCTTCCCGAATTTTCCAAGGTGTGATGAAATCAGGTTCGCCAATTCCCAAAGAAATTGCCTGAGGCATCTCCGAAACAATTGCAAAAAAATCCCTGATTCCCGAGCGGGGCAGGTTTTGAACATGTTCAGCAATGAAATCCTTTGGGTTCATTTACCTTTAAGCACTTACCGGAGGCTTCTCGTAGGCCTCCCCATCTTTGGCCAAGAGATGTCCGTGTTCCTTGTAGGATCTGAGTAAAAAATGAGTGGCGGTTGAAAGCACACCTTCGATCGTTGAAAGTCGCTCGGAAACAAAAGAAGCCACCGCATGTAAATTCTTACCTTGAACTATCACCATCAGATCGTAGGCACCTGACATTAGGTGACATGCCTCTACCTCATCGAATTTAGAAATCCTATGAGCTAAACGATCAAAACCTCCTTCTCTTTCTGGACTTATTTTGACCTCAATTACTGCTCGTACAGAATCGGATGGAGATTTGGATGGATGAAGGAGTGGAACCCAACCCAATAATGATCCATTCTCTTTTAATTCATGCAGTTGTTTTTCAACATCCTCTACAGCAAGCCCGAGTATTTTGGCGAGCTTGGAAGAATCAGGATCTGCAGTTTCTTGAAGAATTTTGAGTAAGTCACTCATAATGAAAAGGTTCTATACTAGTTAAGACGCCTGAAAGGTAAAGAAGCAAAGCCTAGGTTTCTAGATGTAGGAGTAATCGGAATATTGCATTCAATCCAATAGAATGAGTTATTTGCTCCTCCTTAACCATTCTCTTGAGATTCTTTACAGAGTACAGTTCCGTCACAAGTTCTTCGTGCTGATCGAATTCTAGTTCCGCAGTCTTCATAACATTTTCAACCACAACAAAATAACATTGATTGGAAAGTATGGCAGCATTTGGCCGAGCAGTCCCGATCAAGGTTGCATTCTCACCAACATAGCCTGTTTCTTCCTTCAATTCTCGCAAACCTGCTTCGATGGGATCTTCATCCTTTTCAATTACGCCTCCAGGAGGTTCCAAAGAAAACTCTTTGGTCCCATAGCGAAACTGCCGGACCAAAACCAATTCCTGCTTTGGAGTAATTGCCAATACATTGACCCAAGAATTTGTATCCAACACAAAAAATTCTCCTTCTACCCCATCAGATCTTCGTCGAAGACGCTGTTTATAAACTTCAAAAATCCGGCAATCGGAATGTAAGTGGTTTTCTTTTAAATCCCATGGACTTAGAGAGTTATCAGACATTCAACAAAATCTCTTTTTCAGCAAATTCTGCGACATCCTTATAAATAGGCACTTCTTCGGACTCCGCCTGCTTTTGCCATTCTGCAGTGATCGGCTTTCCTGTTTTAACAAGTGCTCCCCTCATTGATGCATTCAATCCAGTTTGAGGGTCGATCCATTTATCCCCAACGACCCAGCATTGCTGGGGGTTTAAATCAAATTTATCAATCATTTCAAATTCAAATTTTGGAGATGGCTTTCGGTATCCGTCGGTGGCAGTTGGTTCCTCGGGGGCAATACAAATTTCAGTAAAAAAGTCTTTTGGCCAACCAAAGTCTTGAAACATTTTTTTATTACACGCATAAACATCCGACCATTCATAATATCCACGGGCAATTCCAGATTGATTCGTGTGCATAAAGAGTAAATATCCTGACTGCCTAACACTATAAAGTGCATTAGAAATCCCTTGAATAATCTCAACTTCCTCAGGGTCTTTTAGGTAGTGAGCATCTCGAATTAATGTTCCATCACGATCGAGAAAGAGTGCCTTACCTTCAGCCATCTAGTTGACCAAACCAAGAATTTCTTCTGGTGATACCGTGGCTGTTCCCACTTTTCCAACTACAACCCCGGCAGCTAAGTTTGCAAACTCTGCTGCTTCTGCGAAATTTTGTTCTCCAATCAAACCTAAAGTCAAAGCAGCAATAACAGTATCTCCTGCCCCAGAAACATCGAAAACCTCTTTCGCAAAGGTTGGTATGATTTTATCAATCTTTCCATCCGTTGCTAAAAGCATTCCATCTGCACCCAAGGTTACTGCTAGCATTTTCGGGGCAAACTTTTCGAAGATTTTACCGACTACATCTTCTTGAGGAAAAGGTTCGCAACTTTCCCTGGAGAGTCCTGCTAGTTCGAGAGCTTCAAATCGATTTGGAGTCAATAAGTCAGGGTTTGCATATTGGAGCAAGCGACTTGGCTTGGGATCAATGGAAAGAAATCTCGCATTTTTACTTACAATTCCCAAGAGCTGATTCGTAACAAAGCCCTTTCCATAATCCGATACGATTACGGCATCAGCTAGTTTAACTTTTTTTGATATATCACTTCCCAGCACTTTTAAATCAGGAGAATAAGATTTTGTTGGTGCTTCCCTGTCTACTCTACAAATTTGTTGATTGGATGAAGTTACCCTAGATTTGCTTATGGTTGGGGCTGTCGAAAAACGGAATCTTTGATCAACCTCGATATTTCTTTGACCTAAAATATCAAACAACTCATCCCCTCTTTCATCATCTCCAAACCATCCAATTGTTTCAACATTGGCTCCAAGTGCGTTTAAATTTAAAGCTACATTGGCAGCACCTCCGGCTACGGACTTTTCTTCGCTGACAGCAAGAACAGGCACAGGTGCTTCGGGAGAAATCCTTTTAACTTCTCCAATCACATAACGATCCAACATCACATCTCCAATTACCAGGATATTTAGGCTCTTGATTCTATCGAGGAATTCTTTCATCTGTATGTAGTGAAAAGCAGGAAATTCATTAAAGCCAATGTAATTTTTTTCTGTTTGGCCTTTTTTTATCCAAGTTGCAAAGAGAAGGAGGATTTCACAAAACTCGACTCCACAAAAGAAAACAAAAACCTTTTCTTTGATTTTAAGATTGGTGATGTGCCCATAAAAGTTGAAGCTGCCGTTCTCCCTGAAGAGAGATCGAGAGGATTAATGTTTCGTGAATCAATGGCCCTCAATGAAGGCATGTTATTTGTATTTGAGAAAGGTACTTCTCAACGGTTTTGGATGAAAAACACAAGAATACCTTTAGATATTGGTTATTTATCATCGTCTGGAGTTTTACTTGAAATACACAAAGCTAAACCACATGACACTTCCGGTGTTCCATCACGATCCAATGACATTAAATTTGTTTTAGAATTAAATGCAGGTGCGTATAAAAAATTAGGTATTTCGATAGGATCTAAAGTTTTACTAAAAAGAGTTTCTGAAATAATTGAATATCGTGGTTTAAACCCTAGCGACTATAACCTGTAAAAAACTCTATTTATAACCATTGGGGTTTTTACTTTGCCAATTCCATGCATCTCGAAGCATTTCCACGAGATCGTGCTTTGCCTGCCACCCTAACTTTTTTTTGGCGCAAGTAGGATCTGCCCATGCTTCAGTTACATCTCCCGGTCGACGAGGTGCAAATTCATGGGGGATACGGATCGCATTGGCTTTTTCAAAAGCATCAATCACTTCCAAAACCGACGAACCAGTTCCTGTCCCGAGATTACAAATGAACCCTTTTCGATTCTTTTCAAGTTCATGCAAAGCTTTGATATGGGCATCAGCCAGATCCACAACATGCAGGTAATCACGAACAGCAGTACCATCCGGCGTAGGGTAATCGTTACCGAAAACTTTTAATTTATCTAATTTCCCAGTAGCAACCTGACAAACAAAAGGAACCAAGTTATCCGGAATTCCATTCGGATCCTCTCCAATTTCTCCGCTGGAGTGGGCACCAACAGGGTTGAAGTAACGAAGCACCGCACAACAGAAAGCGGGATCAGACTTTGCATAGTCCTCAATAATTTCCTCCATCATGTACTTTGTCCGACCATAGGGACTCGAAACAGAACCCACCGGGAAATTTTCCGAAATTGGAACTTTCTCTGGTTCTCCGTAAACAGTACAAGATGAACTAAATACAAGATTTTTAACCCCTGCCCTCTGCATTGCATCCAGCAAGATGACTGAGCCTGTAACATTATTATGATAATACTTTAAAGGATGTTGTGTCGACTCGCCAACAGCTTTCAATGCAGCAAAATGAATCACCGATGAAATATCTGGGTTTCCAGAAAAGATTTCTCCGAGCTTTCCATTGTCAGAAATATCTGCCTCAACGACATCAGGAGTTCTTCCCGCTATTTGGGCAACCCTTTTCAAAGACTCAGGAGAGGAATTTGAAAAATTATCAACCGCTACGACATTTCTTCCGGATTCAAGGAGAGCCAAAACGGTATGACTCCCAATATAACCTGCTCCACCCGTGACTAACACTTTATTCATCGACTACCCTTTCCTATAGAACGAAGAGTTCCAAGAATGATTTCAAAATCCAAAGCAAAGGAAAGATTTCGAAGATAATACAAATCATAAGCTAGCTTTTGCTCGGATGTCTGCATGGACGAAGCATATTTAAATTTAATCTGTGCCCAACCTGTTATGCCAGGCTTTACCAAATGACGGGCATTCCAATAAGGAACCGACTGATTGAGCTCTTCCTGAAACTCTGGTCGTTCAGGTCTTGGTCCAACAATCGACATATCCCCCTTGATCACATTCCAAAATTGGGGAATTTCATCAATTCTTAATTTTCGTAAAATTTTACCAATGTTTGTAACTCGGCTGTCATTTTCACTCGCCCAAATAGCACCTTTTTTTTCGGCATCATTTCTCATTGTTCGAATTTTATAGATTGTAAAATTTTGATTAAGGAAACCTGTGCGCGTTTGAGAGAAAATGAGAGGAAACCCAGACTCAACTACCACTAAAAAGAAAACGATTAGCAGTAATGGAGCTGTCAGCGTTAACGCAAGGAGCGACAAAACAACATCTGCAGTCCTTTTAAGTTTTAAAGCTAACGGATTCCTCATTCTCAAATCTAATTTAGTAAGCCATGATTGATGTACCTCAGATGGGGGAATGCACCCGATATATTTCTGCCAAAAATCTAATAGTCCTAGAACCTGAGTCCCCTGAGACAGCATTTGCACAATATCAAAATCAAATTCTGTGTTTTCTTCGTCAATTACTAGAAGATCTATTTTTTCTTTCTTACAAACACTTTGTATGGTTTCTTTTTTACCTATAATATCTAAATCAACCCATCTGAAAAGGTGCGGACCTTCGTTTGTTGCGCCGATAATTTGCTTACTTCTTATTGAGGAAAGAAAAAGTAAGCAACTAGTAGGGTGATTCGAAAAAAACCTTTTGATAAAAATGTTTGATACGAAAGATCCAAAAGCCGTGGCTAAAAAAATCTTACCAAAAGTAAATCTCCCTATAAATGAATATTCTATCGCCCAAACCAAAAGCAGAAGCGTCAAGCTAGCTAAAAATGAACTGGTTAGCGGCAGAAAAAAAGATTTGGCCAAGCCAATTTGAAAATTCTGCTCCCTAAGCCCCAAAACTTCACCAAATAAAAGAAAAGATAAGCCAAAAAACAGTGAGTAAATGACTGTTTGTTCCTTTGTAACCAAAACCAGTGTTTCGCTGCTAGGAGAGAAAAAGAGAGGAACTATGATTGCAACTGCGACAGCGATTATAAAATCGAGAAATAATTTACAGGATTTTTCTAATCTCGAATCCATT
>CACFTI010000039.1 GCA_902569115.1 uncultured Verrucomicrobiota bacterium
GCTCGGAATCAATAAGGGGCAAATCCTCTTCCACCGGGGCAGTGAATGGATGGTGGGAGGCGACATAGCGACCCTCCTCTTCTTCGAAATGCATGAGTGGGAAATCGATAACCCAGAGGAATTTCCAGTCCATGGGATCACGAAGTTGCTGTCCGCGTTTTTCGAGAAGGGTGGCCGCTTCCAAGCGGATACGCCCCAGGATATTACATGAACTTTCCCAAGCTCCTGCTGCGAAGAATACGATGTCTCCATCGCCGACCTCCAGCTTGGTCCTGAGGATTTCTTTTTCGGAATCAGAGAGGAATTTAAGAATGGGTGATTTCCATTCGCCTCCTTCGGATTTGATGAACGCAAGTCCTTTGGCACCGAGAGATTTGGCGGTTTCTTCAAGATGTTTTAATTCGCCCTGGGTAATATCGGCAAGTCCCTTGGCATTGAATGCTTTTACTGCACCACCTGATTTAACTGTTCCGGCAAATACTTTGAAATCAGATTCACGGAAGTCATTGGAGAAGTCCTGGATTTCCAACCCGAAGCGCATATCAGGTTTGTCTGAACCAAATCGGTTCATTGCTTCATTGAAGGGCATGCGGAGAAAAGGGGTGGTGATTTCCTCACCAAGTGTTTTTTGCCAAATGGTTTTGAGAAGTCCTTCGATCAGGGCATACATGTCCTCACGGTCGATGAAGGACATTTCCAGATCGATCTGGGTAAATTCGGGTTGACGGTCGGCCCGGAGATCCTCGTCGCGGAAGCAGCGGGCAAGCTGGTAGTAGCGTTCAATTCCTGCTACCATCAGCATTTGTTTATATTGCTGCGGAGACTGGGGGAGGGCATAGAATTTTCCTTCGTTTAATCGACTGGGTACAAGAAATTCGCGGGCTCCTTCAGGTGTGCTTTTAAAAAGTATCGGAGTCTCAATTTCGAGAAAGTCCTGGTGGTCAAAATATTCGCGAATGACCATGGATGCCCGATGGCGGAGCTTGAGGGAATTGAGGTTACTTTCCCGACGAAGGTCAAGGTAGCGGTAAGTGAGTCGGAGATCTTCTCCGACTTTGTCAGCTGTTTCGTCGAGGGGGAAGGGAGGGGTCTTGGACTGGTTGTGGACTGTGATGTTGTTGGCAAAGAGTTCGATCGCCCCGGTATCGAGGTTAGGGTTTTCCGTCCCTTGATCACGATTGCGGATTTCTCCGCTTACCTCGATCACACTCTCGGGTTTGAGCTTGGGGAAAAGTTCGGAAAGAGTCTGGTTCTCAGGATCAAGCACTACCTGTGTCTTGCCCTCCCGGTCGCGTAGGTCGAGGAAGAATACGCCCCCATGATCGCGGAGGGAATCAATCCATCCGATAAGGGTGGCGGATGATCCGGCGTTTTCTTTGCGAAGTTGATTACAGTGATGGCTACGTTTCATGCCTAAATAATAAAACCTCTATGCATTACCTTATGGGAGGGAAGTTGGCAAGCGGGATGAGATGGACCCTTAATAATGCGTAGAATTTATTTGGGAGTGGAAAAAAACGATTTTTTCCTCGCAATTCCCTCTCTTGGAAACATGGGATGTATGTAGAATGAAAAATAGATTTATCGTGATTATGGCCGGAGGACGAGGAGAGCGTTTCTGGCCCCAGAGCCGACTCAAACGCCCCAAGCACTTGCTTCCGATTGTGGGGGATGCCCCTATGTTGACGCAAACGATTCGACGATTAGAAGGACTTGTGCCTGTGGAAAGAATTTTTGTGATCACTAATGCGGAACAGCGAGAATCTGTTCTTGAAACCTGTCCGGATTTACTACCTGAGCGGGTGATTGGTGAGCCTGTGGGGAGGGATACCGCGGCTGCGGTAGGCTTAGCTGCTTTACTTGTAGCTAAGGAGGGGGAAGATGCATCATTTGCACTTCTGCCGGCCGATCATGTGATTGAAGATGCCCGGGGTTTTCAGACTACTTTGGTAACAGCATTTGAAGCCGCTGAGGTGGAAGATCAGCTTGTGACCGTCGGAATCAAACCGACTTTCCCTGCCACCGGTTATGGGTACTTGGAACAGGGGTCCGTTCTTGCCGAATATGCAGGTCGCTCGGTTACCGAGGTGAGCCGGTTTGTGGAAAAACCAAACCTGGCTAAAGCCCAGGAATATGTGGATGCCGGAAATTATTTTTGGAATGCGGGAATGTTTGTCTGGCGTCCAAGTGTGATTCTTGCTGAGATCGACCGTTTGGTACCCAGGCTTTCTTCTGGTTTAAAAACCTTGGGGAGTGAATGGGACAGAGAGAATGATCTCGAGACGGCTATGGATAAGGTCTACCCGGAACTTGAAAAAATATCCATTGATTTTGCAGTGATGGAAAAAGCGGAGAGGGTGGCGATGGTTGAGTCTTCTTTTGATTGGGATGATGTAGGAGAATGGCCGGCTATTGAGAGGCATTATCCAAAAGATGAAAATGGAAATGTTTTTAAAGGCGAAGGTGTGGCCCTGAACTCTTCTGGCAACCTGACTTTCTCGGAGAGCGGTCATTGTGTTACCTTGTTGGGAGTGAAAGATCTGATTGTGGTACAATCGGGAGATGCAACCATGGTTTGCCATAAGGATAAAGCTCAGGAAGTGAAAGCACTTGCCCAGGCCGTGGGTTCTCAAAATCCCTCCCTAACTTAAAATTCTCAAGCTAACAGTGCCTACTTACCTAGGAGTAGATTATGGAACCAAGCGGATCGGGCTGGCGGTAGCGGATGAATTGGGGATTGCTCTACCATTGGGCACCATTCCCGGAATGGATTTTTCTGACTGGTTGGAGGAAATGAAAAGAGTGTTGAACGAGCGAAAAGTTGATGAACTGGTGATTGGGTACCCCATCCATATGGATGGAGTGGTTGGCAAACGGGCAAAGGAAGTCGATGCATTTATTTCTGAACTGGCAAAGGAGTTCAATTTACCGTTGCATCGCGTGGATGAGCGTTTGACCAGTGTGGCGGCAGCGGAATCTATCCAGGGAAAACCCAAGGGGAAAAAAAAGAGGAAACCGGCAGATGGGCGAATAGATGCGACCGCTGCCAGTCTGATTCTCCGTGACTTTATCGATGGGAAGGGAGCTTGAATTGCCTGACATGATTCAACGATGGCGCTGTGACTGTGCTTATGATGGTACCGAATTTTCAGGATGGCAGAAGCAACCGGATGGCAAAGCAGTGCAGGATCATATAAATGCCGCTCTTGAGGAAGTATTTCATCATCCAGTAAAAACGGTGGGTGCAGGCAGGACGGATGCAGGAGTGCATGCCAAAGGACAGGTGTTTCACTTCGATAAGAATTGGGAACATGGAGAGGAATCAATGGAGCAAGCCATAAGGTCCCATCTGCCCAAGGGAATTAGCCCCCGAAAAATCCGTAAAGTAGGGCCCAGGTTTCATGCCCATTTGTCGGCTCGTGGGAAACAGTACTGTTATCGGGTGGTCAAAGGATGGGCAATGCCGCAGGAAGAAAGATTTGTACTGTCCCTTAAAAAACAAAAAATTTCCACATTAGAAATGGAGCAGGCGGCTCAATTCTTCTTGGGTGAACATGATTTCTCCGCTTTTTCCGCGTCGCGAGGAAAAGATTCCTGTGAAAACCCTCTTAAGCATGTGTGGAAGGTGGATCTCAAGGCTCAAGGGGACAGCCTTGAATTTATTATCGAAGGAAGCGGTTTCCTTTATAAAATGGTTCGTAGTATGGTTGGGGCTTTGCTTGATGTAGGGACAGGGAAGCTTTCGCCTCAAAAAATTTACGAAATTTTGAAGAGTCGAGAGCGCACAGAGGTTGTGGTGAGTGCCCCCGCTCATGGACTTTCCTTGGAGAAGGTCTTTTATCGGCGAAAACAGTTGTGAAGGAAAAAAGAAAATGGTGGATTCCCTTCGTTAACCGAACACTCGATTTTGTTTTAACCAGTTTTTGTCCGATTTGTGGGGGGCAGGTTTTTAAGGATGGATATTCCTATGTCTGTCAGGATTGTCTTGATACTTTGGCATGGGTACGGGGCACCCGATGCAAACTTTGTGGAATTCCCATGGCAGGAATGGATTTTCAGGGACTTACCTGTGCTGGTTGCCGGGATGAGAATTTACTCTTTGATCGGGGCCGGTGTATGTTTGTGATGGAGGAGAGAGCCAGAGGGTTGATTCACGATATAAAGTATCATGGTGCCAGGATGATCCTTCGCGACATGCCCAGTTGGGTGGAAAGGAGTGAAGGATTCAGGGAATATTTGGAGGGAACCGTTTTGGTTCCTGTGCCCCTGCATCGTCGCCGTTTAGGGAAAAGGGGGTTTAATCAAAGTGAGTGGATTGCACAGGCATTTCGTAAGGCGTTGGGTCCAAGCGTGGAAGTGATTCATGCCTTGATAAGAAGAAAGAATACACCATCTCAGACCGAACTCGATAGAAACCAGCGAAAAGCGAATGTAAAAAATGCCTTTGCACTCGTACGGAAAAATCATTTAAGAAAGAAGGACAGAATCATGCTGGTCGACGATGTATTTACAACGGGGGCAACCCTCAACGCTTGTGCAGAAGTGCTCAAGGAAAACGGTTTTCAACAAGTAAGTGTAGCCACCCTTGGGCATGGATAATTTAAACTAAAAATGGCCTTTTTTAATAAACCTAAATATTCAACCGTTAGCGTAAAATCGAGGGATGGAGTGCCCAAAGGTGTCTGGACTAAATGCCCGGAGACCGGAGATATGGTGTTCGCCAAGGAACTGAAAAAGAATTTAATGGTTGTTCCCAGCAGTGGTTATCACTTCCCTTTGCCTGCCCCGGACCGAATCGCATCGCTTTTGGACGAAGGAACTTTTGAAGAACATGACCAGGATTTGAAATCTTCTGATCCCCTCGATTTCAAGGGGGTTGCCTCTTACAAAGACAAATTGGAGCAAAATCGCCAAAAAACTAAACTGGAAGATGCTGTAGTTTGCGGAACTGGTAAGATCGGTGGACATGACCTCAGCATTGCAGTGATGGACTTTCGATTTCTTGGAGGAAGTATGGGGTCGGTGGTTGGCGAAAAAATTACCCGGGCGATTGAGAGAGGATTGGAGCGAAAAATTCCGGTCGTGGTTGTTTCCGCATCCGGAGGTGCCCGAATGTATGAGGGAATCCTTAGCCTTATGCAAATGGCCAAAACCAGTGCTGCCCTTGGTAGGCTCGCAGAAGCAGGTGTTCCCTACATTTCCGTCTTAACTAATCCAACTATGGCCGGAGTGATGGCCAGTTTTGCCACTCTTGGCGATGTGATTCTTGCGGAGCCCAAAGCATTGATCGGTTTTGCCGGTCGTCGGGTAATCAAGGAAACTACACGAGCCGACCTCCCTGAAGGATTTCAAACTTCCGAGTTTTTGCTCGAACATGGTCTGATTGATCAAATTGTCGAACGTCACGATCTCAGGGATCGATTGATTTGCTTGATTGGTCATTTGGGCCACTCACTTAACGGTAAGACTAAATCTTCTTCGACAGCAAAAAGAGCGATGACGGCACCTGCCAAAAAAGCCACGGTTTCTAAAGCAAAACCCAAGACTTCCGCAAAGAAACCAACAGTTCCGAAAACCCGAGCGAGCAAACCAAAATCCTCCGCAACCAAAACAAAGTAAGGTCTATTTGCATTCTGAATGAGAGTGGCTTTTCTGATTTAAGTCTATCTCAGGGTGAAAGACTTGTTTGAGTATTTATATTCCCTCCGAAATCAAGGGTCGAGTTATGGTATCGAGAGAATGGAATTACTGTTACAGAAGATTGGTCGTGAAGTTCTGACATTCCCGGTAATTCATGTGGCTGGCACCAATGGAAAGGGTTCGACTTGTGCGATGCTTGATTCTATCTACCGGGCAAATGGTTATAAAGTTGGGTTGTTTTCGTCTCCTCATCTCGTAGATCTCGGGGAAAGAGTACGGGTAAATGGGGAAATTCTTTCTCACAATAAGTTGCTTGACCATATACAGGTGCTCAAACCTTTGGCTGAAGAAATTGATAAAGAATTCCCAGGCATGCATCCATCTTTCTTTGAAATGATGACTGCCGTCGCCTTTTGTGAATTCTCGGCGGAAAAAGTGGACTTGGTTGTTTTGGAAACCGGACTAGGAGGTCGCTTGGATTCCACAAATGTAGTGCATCCTGAAATTTCTGTCATCACCACGATTTCCCTGGATCATTCCCATATTTTGGGAGACACCATAGAGCAAATAGCTTATGAAAAAGCAGGAATTATAAAGAAGGGATGCCCTGTTCTGACAGGTTGGTTACCTGGCACTGCAAACGAAACAGTTAGAAAGTTCGCACAAAAGAACAAAGCCCAATTTTACACTCTGGCCTCTTGTCCTGAAGAAAGAGAATTGCCTAAAACAAATTTAATTGGTCAGCACCAAAGAAGAAATGCGGCTCTTGCTGTTAAGGTAACCGAAATGCTAAAGGATAAGTTTCCTCTTGATCCAGAAAAGTCAACTCAGGCATTGTTTCAAGTGGAATTGGAGGGTAGATGGCAAGTAATCCAGAAGGAGCCAATGATTGTATTAGATGCCTGCCATAATCAGGAAGGTGCGAAAGCTTTAGTCAGGCAGTTAGGCAATTTACCATCAAATAAGGAACTTATTATTTGGTTTGGGGCCCTCGGTAAAGAACGGGCTCAGGAGATTTTACCTGAGCTTGCCAATTTTGCTAATCAAATCAGGCTGTTTCAACCAAATCAACCTAGGGCTTGTTCTTTTGATGAGATGCAAGCGATACTTGCACCTATTTTTGAAGGCAATGTCCATTCTGGTGGATTTAGTTGTGTTCAATCCTACATTGAAGAACTAAAATTGAATCAAATTCTATTAATTACAGGATCAATCTATTTATTGGGAGAAGTCTTGGAGATTGTGAAAAAATCCAAAAAAAGATTAGGTTCGTCGTTTCAGGACTTACTCTAATTCTAATATCCCTTTGTCGTAATCTTTTAGTAAAATTTACCTTTTATTTAACTTATTTGGTGGCTGAATGTTTAGGGCTTAATGAGCGATATAAGTTAATTAATCAAATATATATTTTAATTTATTAAAGTTAGAATCTATCTATCTTTCTATTCAAAAATTTTGTCAATAAGTATGGAAGAAGTTATCAATAACTTTAAATAACTAAGACTTGGAAAAGTTTCTTTTTTACGCTTTTCTTGAGTTTTCATAGTTAAGGAATAACTTTTGATGTTTGAACGATTTTTTATTTGAAAACTTATTCACACAACTAAATGCAGTGCTCAAATATCAGTCCTAACACCACATATAGTGTATTGATAATAAGTTTTTTTGAATTACCAACATTTTTTTCTTTTCTTTTGTCTTTCATTCGGCACTATCGAATTTAAAAGACGAACTCACTAAAACATTACAAAAGAGGCACAATAAGCAAGAAGATGGTGGAATCATCTTGTTGGATAGAAAGCATAAAATGGACAAAACATACGAAATTGGCGGGAAAATCTTCGTTTTAGACGAAGAAAAAGCAGTTGAGGCATACAACCAAAAGAAAGTTATCAATGGTCGTGATACCATGACTTTCAACTTATTGCCCTTAAAGTATCAATGGGCATACGATCTTTATCGTAAAATGAAGGCGAATCATTGGGAACCTGAAGATGTTCCTATGCAAAAAGACCTTGAGCAGTGGAAAGACACTAAAGATCTTAGCGATGCTGAAAGATGGATCATTATGATGGGGATTGGGTACTTTTCGGCAGCTGAAGGGATTGTCGGTGATAACATTCAGCATGTTGTTCGCGAGCTTGTAACCGCACCTGAGCTAAAACTGGCACTCGGTCGGCATGCCCACGAGGAAAACATTCACGCGGACAGCTTGCTATACATGATCAGCTCATTAGGCATAAATCCCCATGAATGCGAAGCAATGTTTGAGCAAATCGAAACGATTCATCGTAAAAACGAGTTCGTAACCTCAGCATCCAAAAACTTGAGGCGCGACCTTGATCTTACTCAAACTACTAACAAGCAGGAGCTTGCGAAAAATATATTTCTTTTTGGCCAATGCATGGAGGGGACTCAGTTTTATGGTTTATTCGGGATGATTCTTAGCCTTGCTCGTCAAAATAAATTTCCGGGGATTGGACAAATGTTTAGATACACTCTTCGTGACGAATCCAACCATATTGAACTTTTCCGCAACCTGTTCCGTGTGCTAATTGACGAAAATCCGGATGTTTGGACACCTGAATTTAAGCAGGAGCTTGTTGAACTTATGAAAAAGGCAGTTGAGTTGGAGAAAGAATTTATCCGTGATTGCCTCCCTGTGAGTTCTGTTGGATTAAGTGCTGAAGAATTTTGTACTTACATCGATTACATAGCCGACCGTCGATTGAATGGTGTTGGCTTGGATGTTCTCAATCCAGGTTTGGAGAATCCATTCCCATGGTTGGCAGAAACCATTGATGTGAAAAAAGAACAGAATTTCTTCGAAGGTAGGGTTACAGAATATCAAAAATCTTCCTCGTTGGCTGAAGTTTCTGATGACGAGTTGTAAGATGACTAAACTAGAATTTAAAAATTAAAATTTGGACGGGAGTATATAAATAATGCGTAATAAGATATTCGAAGAAGATAAAATGCTAACCAAAGCGGTGGAGACACCAAGTGAAAACAAGCCCAGGTTCAACTGGGCCGATGCTTTGGGCGGTAATCGATTCGAAGTTCCTAAATTACGGATTGCAGATGGCGCGGGTGATCGTGATTTCCACATTGCCGAGGTGGCCGATGTCATTGGGGAGGCTTTGACCGACCTGATGATTTCTAGGGAAGAAAATGACATATACACCCCCAAAAACCGGGAGCTCGTGGTGGAGTCTGCCCGGATTGTTGCCGATCGCTTAATAGAGCGAATGGCCGAAGAGGATGAAGGCGTTGCCCCGCGCCTGTCCTTCGATGAACTGTATCGTTTAATCGAGAAGGCTCTGGTCGAAAATGATGCCTACGATGTTGCTAAAAGCCTCGTAATTAGCCGTTCCAGTGATGGGGCCTCCGGTGGAAATTTACAACCGGAAAATCCTGCAGGTCTGGCACAAATCCGTCTCATCCGCAGAAGCGGACAGGTTGTTCCTTGGAATTCTGCGAAGATAGAGGTTGCCGTTCGCAAAGCATTTCTGTCTTTGCGACTAGATTCAGAAGCAGCCGTTGAAATTTCTAATAATGTCACGCAACGAGCTGTAGCAACTGGCCAAGCATTTATCAACATCGAGGATGTACAGGATATTGTACAGGAAGAGTTGATGAGGAAGGGATATTTCAAAGTAGCAGAATCCTACATCCTTTACCGTGCAAGACGACGTATCGACCGAGAAGTTGGTGGTGGACAAGAGGAAGTCAAGCAAGACTCCATGATTGTCGTCAAGAAGCGGGATGGAAGCTCCTACTTCTGGGACGGGATTGACCTCAAGAAAAGAATCTCTTTTGCATCCATAGGATTGGACCTATGTATAAATACCGAAGAAATCGAAGAATGCTTACGCAGATCTGTGTTTTCTGAGATTTCTGAAGAAGATCTTCGAAAAACCATCATATTAAATTCCAAAACTTTAATCGAGAAAGATGGTGATTTCGCCAAGTTTTCCGCCCGAATTCTCCTTTCATATATGTATGAAGAATCCCTCGGTTGGAATATTGCAGAAAATACGATTGAAGAATTAAAAACCTTTCATGTTGAAGGGTTTAAGAATTATCTGAAGCGTGGCGTAGAAATTAAAAGATTGGACGCTAAGCTTCTCAAATTGGATTGTGCAAAACTAGCTGAAGCCATTGATCCATCAGCAGATTTAGATTTTGACTACCTTGGTATTCAAACTTTATACGATCGTTATCTAGTCGTAGATAAGACCGGTGATAAACCTTTACGATTGGAGACCCCTCAGATTTTCTGGATGAGGGTAGCTATGGGTGTGTTTGCACACGAAGAAAGCCCTGAGGATCAAATTATATCTCTTTATAATCTCTATAAAAGTCGCAGGTTTTGTTCTTCTACTCCAACTCTTTTTAATGCAGGCACACCCCATTCTCAGCTCTCGTCCTGTTATCTTTACAAGGTGGATGATACTATAGAATCGATCATGTACCGTGGGATTGCTGAAAATGCTTTTCTTTCAAAATGGGCCGGAGGGTTGGGAGGAAGTTGGACATCGGTTCGCGGTACTGGCAGTCATATCGCAGGAACCAATGGAGAGAGCCAAGGGGTTATCCCTTTTCTCAAAATGCACAACGATCAACTTTGTGCCGTGAATCAAGGCGGTAAGAGAAAAGGATCAGGTTGTGCCTATTTAGAGACATGGCATTGTGATTTATTGGAATTTCTTGAATTAAGAAAAAATACGGGTGATGATCGTCGTCGTACTCATGACATGAATACGGCCAATTGGATCCCTGACTTGTTCATGAAACGCATGGAGGCTCGTGAAGACTGGACACTTTTTCGTTCAAATGAAGTAGCTGACTTGCATGATCTCTACGGTAAGGCATTTGAAGAAAAATACCATGAGTATGAACAGAAAGCTGAAAAAGGTGATATATGGAGCCACAAGATTCCTTCCATTGATTTATGGAAGCAAATGCTCAAGATGCTTTTTGAAACCGGTCACCCTTGGATAACTTTTAAGGATACCTGTAATATTCGAAGTCCCCAGGATCATGCGGGCGTTATCCATAGTTCAAATCTTTGTACAGAGATCACCCTAAATACAGGTGCGGACGAAACGGCCGTTTGTAACCTCGGTTCCGTGGTTCTTGATTCTCACTTAACTCCTGAGGGTGGGATTGATCACGAGAAGTTGCGCGAAACCATACAGATTGCTGTTCGAGCACTGGATAATGTAATCGATGTAAATTTTTATCCAACCGATGCAGCCAAAACATCCAACAATCGCCATCGCCCGATTGGTTTGGGAGTCATGGGACTACAGAATGCACTTTTTGTTAAGAATATTGCTTTCACCAGTGAAGAAGCCGTGGAGTTCAATGATGAATTTATGGAAGCAATTTGCTACTATGCATACGAAGCTTCCAGTGATTTGGCGAATGAACGTGGCACATATTCCTCCTACAGGGGATCAAAATGGGACCGAGGCCTTTTACCTCAGGACACCATTGAATTACTTGAAAAAGAAAGAGGTGAATCCATTGATGTACCAAAGTCCAGCAAGATGGATTGGTCGATTGTCCGTGATAAGATAGCCAAGCATGGTATGCGTAATAGTAATGTGATCGCGATCGCGCCCACTGCCACGATTTCCAACATAATGGGATCCTCTCCCTGTATTGAGCCTACATACAAGAATCTTTTCGTTAAGAGTAATTTATCGGGAGACTTTTTGGTACTGAATCGTTTTCTCGTTAACGATCTGAAATCTGAAGGATTATGGAATGCGGATATGTCGGACCAATTAAAATATTTTGATGGTGAGTTAGGCCCAATTCAGGGAATACCAGACTGGATTAAAAAGAAATACCTGACTGCTTTTGATGTTTCTTATGATTTTGTAATTGCCGCTGCTGCACGTCGTCAAAAATGGATAGATCAGTCGCAGTCCGTGAATTTATTCCTGGGTACACCCAACCTCAAAACACTTTCCCACATGTACCGGGATGCATGGAGAAAAGGTTTAAAGACCACTTATTATTTAAGGACATTAGGTGCTTCCAATATCGAAAAAGCAACTGTTTCAATGAAGAGCACTGAAAAGACTGACCCTCAAACAGGTACAAATAACCCAAGTAGCACGGAAAAGCAGTACACTCCGGATGAAGTTAAGGCCTGTAGCCTCGAGGCAATGATGAACGGGGAAGAGTGCGAAGCTTGTCAGTAATTCTTTAGTCGTATCCCCCGTCTTTCAAGTTTGAGAGTAGAAGATCGTCTTGTCGAGTATCTTTTAAAAAGGCCACAAATAAGCAATTCTGCTTTAGTGGTGAGTAACGCCACAGTGGTGGGCGATGTTACGATAATGGACAATGCAAGTGTCTGGTATCAGGCGGTGTTGCGAGGAGATATAAATTATATATCCATTGGTAAGTGTTCAAATATTCAGGACGGTGTTATCGGGCATCTTTCGGATGATTATCCATTAGTGGTGGGGGATTATGTGACTGTCGGTCACGGAGCCGTTTTGCATGCCTGTACGATTGAGGATGAGTGTTTAATAGGGATGAATTCCACTATACTGGATGGAGCACGAATCGGTAAGCATTCGATTATTGCAGCTGGTGCTGTGGTTCCCATGAATGCGAATATACCGGAAGGAAGTCTGGTTGCGGGAATACCCGGGAAAGTAAAGAAAACGCTCCCTGATCCTGAGCGTCTGAAAATCAAGGGCTGGGCAGAGAAATACCTAGCGGCGAAGGATGCTCATCGTAATTTACCGAGCTAGCCCCTTTACATTTCTTTGCTACTTTCCATCCCAAACCGCGAATAAAATTCAGTAACAGTTTCAGACAGTTGGGGTAAAGGATAAGTTGTACCCACCGACTCAGCGCAACAGGAGAGATAAGCTCGGGCATCTTCCTCGTTAGTGCTTCTTTGATCCTTTTGTAACAGTACAAATAACTGTGCTCTTGCTTCTTCCCAATCTTCGGGAACGTAGGCATAGTCGATCATCAAATCCTGCCAGGCTTTGGCCTCTGTTGAGTCTAATTTCTGCAACCAATCCATGCGAATATAGATACAGGTTAAAAGAAATCGTCGCAATTCGATAAACTTTTACGAATTTCGCTTGGATTTATGCACGGGTTTTGTCACAACAATGAAAAATTCTTTTGCTTATGTCCATTGCCTCCAACCCAAACATGCCCACCAAAGATAATCCCTACGCCTCCGAATTGCTCGTCAACCGGTTAATGACGGAGGGATCAGATAAGGAAACCAGACACTTCGAATTATCCCTAAAGGATAGCGGATTGGATTATTTACCGGGAGATTCCCTCGGTGTCGTTCCCACGAATTGCGAGCAAGTAATCGCAGAATTATTAAATGCTGTGGGTTTGACTGGAGAGGAAAGCATCACCTTGGGTGAGGATACTATGATTTTAGAGGACGCCCTGATGCACCGTCTGGCATGTACAGTTTTGAGCAAGATTCAGATCAAAAAATTTAACGAAATTGCCCAGTCTGATCGCCTTGCTGACCTCCTTAAAATTGAAAATAAAGATGATTTGGTCGATTATATGTGGGGTAGGGAACTAATTGATCTATTTATTGAATATCCGCAGTCTGGGTTGAATGCACAGGATTTTACAGGTTTGTTACGTCCTATGCCTCCACGACTCTATTCCATCGCCTCCAGTTTGTCTGCTCATCCAGAGGAAGTGCATTTGACTGTGGCCGTCGTTCGCTATGAAGGGAATGGAAAGGAAAGAAAAGGGGTTTGTTCTTCCTATCTTGCTGAAAGAGTCGGGGAACGGGTTCCATGTTACTTACACCCCAATAAAAACTTCAAATTACCGGATGATCCATCCATCCCAATCATAATGGTGGGCCCAGGTACCGGGATTGCCCCATTTCGTGCTTTTATTGAGGAGCGAAGGGCAACAGGTGCATCGGGAAAGAATTGGCTCTTTTTCGGGGATCGTAGCCAAAAAACCGATTATTTATATGAAAATGAATGGGAATCTTATCACAATGATGGACTTTTGAATGATTTGGACCTCGCATGGTCGCGAGATCAGGAGAAAAAAGTGTATGTTCAACATAAAATGCTCGAAAAAAAGGGCCAATTGTGGAGGTGGTTGCAGGACGGGGCTATGTTTTATGTCTGTGGTGATGCATCGAGGATGGCCAAGGATGTCGACCAAGCCTTACGAACAATCGCACAGGAAGAGGGAGTCATGAGCGAAGAGGATGCAGGTGCGTGGGTAAAAAGTCTCTTTAAGGAACGACGCTACCTTAAGGATGTTTATTAACTTCTAAACATTAGAAAGGCATGAATTATAATTTATGCTTTGAATTGCCACTTTTGTCTTTAATAATTGCTAGTCAGGGCTTAACGAAGTGTATGTTACCTTCTTTTTTAAGTTGGATTCGTCCTACACTGTCTCTTAAGCGGTAATTCTAGTGATAAAAAACTATAAGACCTAGTTTGAAAAAATTAGGGGGCAGGTGGAGTAAAATCGGGTGGTGGGGTAGGAGGCGGAGCATCCGGTGGATTTCCTGGATCCCACGGAATGCTGTTTCGTAGATACTTGTTTTTCTCTTCATCATGGCCAGAAAAGAAAAGATTAAGCATCGGATGAATCACTGGTTTTTCCAGCTGGTCGTATACTAGGTTTGATTGAGCTGCATAGGTAACCTGTTGATTACCATCGACTAATATATGATACCAAGGTTGATTCCGATCCGGTTGAGATTGGTTTGATTGATACCAAGCATCGGGTGCCTGGCAGGTAATATCGAAATCCACCACTACTCCTCGATATCCATACTTCTTATGAAAGATGACATCACCAGGCTCAAACTTGGGAGAATCTGCTGGTACTGAATAACCATTGGATAAATTAATCATCTAATATCGATGTTTTTATGTCTAGGGAGTAAAATATAGATGATCAATCTGTTTTTGTTTTGTTTATATAGAGACAAAATCTTTCAAAGCAAAAAAAAAGGGCCGCCCAAACTGGACGGCCCTTGGAAAACTTAGTAAGTCAAAGACTTAGAAAGTGTAAAGAAGCTCAACTGCAAACAAGTTGTGGTCGGCAGTTCCTTCATCAATGTCACTATACTCGATGATTGCACCAAGGCTATCAGTGATAGCGTAGTTAGGAGCAATGGTGAGTTTGTCATAGTCTTGACCGTTGTTTGTGTCTTGCTCATTTCCACTTACGCGAACAGCAACACCAAGCTTGTCGGTGATGTCGTAGTCAGCGAGGAAAAGATAACCATCAAGATCGGAGTTGTCTCCGCCACGGTTAAGCTCGGTGTATTCAACGGCAACAAGAAGCTTTCCAAGAAGAGCTGATGCATGAACATTCAAGATATCAATCTCATCATTAGTGTCAGCTTGATTGTCGAAGTAATAACCAAGTCCAAGGGATACATTTTCAATTCCTGTATAAGCAATGGCAACTTCGAGATTAAGGTCGTCATCCTCTGCATCTGTGCTAAGAGCGTTCTCAAATGAAGCACCTAATGAAAAGATATCATTGGAATAAGCGACAGTAAAACCTTCAACAACATTGTTGTCAACATCACCAAGGTTGAAGAGTTGGTCAGCTCCAGCAATACCACTTCCTCCGTATGCACGGGAGAATGTGTACAAAGAAGTTGGATCTTCGCGCTCAAAACCGAGAGCTGAACCATATTTACCAAGGGTAAAAGAAACTCCGCTGTCCATGCTGTAAGTGATGTGAGCTTGCTCAACTTCAACTCCACCAAGGCCGTCATGGCTATCGAGATTGATAACACCGTCAACATCACCAACATTGGTGATGAAGTTTAACTCAACTTCGTCAACTCCCAAAGCTTGGTCTTTAACTGAGTCAGGTGCAGCTGCAGTTCCAGCATTGCCAGCGGCGGCACCTGGTGAATTTACTGTTGTACCCAAATCTCCGTCTGAGTACTGGTATGAACCATCAATGAAACCATTGATGCTAAGATTATCGTTGATTTCGATAGCGGAAGCACTTCCCACCAAACCGAAAGCAGCAATAGTAGCTAGTAGTTTGTTTTTCATAGTAGTTTGTTTGTTTGTTTTTTGGTTAACCTAAAATTTCCACCACGGGGTAGAAATCGGAATTTATGAAATTTGTCAAAAATTCGTAAAAAGTCAAGCCGATATGGCTTCATGGAAGGTCGATCAACCCCGTTTTCGGATGAGAAAAATTAATTAAATGGTGATTCAAAATTCATAACCCGGTTGCGGTGAAAGCTTACGGATCCCTCCTCCGTTTCTCCGTCTGCATCCAAATCTCCGTAATATAAATATACCTGATCGATCCGTGGATTGATTGATTTTTTAATCTTTGTTGGGGTGCCCAATATTTTACGAACCTGTATCGGGGAAAGATTTTTACGGATCTCCGTCCAACTGGATTTTTGAGTCCATGGACCGGAGTCGAGTGTCTGTTGTGTTTTAAGCTGACTACCGAGGTTTTGTAAAAATGATTTCTTTTCTTCCGGTGCCTGTGGAATTGCTTTGATTGATTTTTTTGCTTCCTCGGCAGATTGGGCGACTACTTTGACCTCTTGCCTGACTTCCTTGTTATCGGACTCCAGGTTGCTTACTCTTTTCTCCAGACTGGCTACTTTACTAAGAATGAGATCGAGCTTACGGGAAATCTCCTCATTCGAGGGTTGGTTTTGAGCGAATGTGAAGAGGGGTAGCAGTAAGGAAGGAAGAAAGAATTTGTTCATACCTCTTTTTGTATAAGTTTAACCAATGAGGCAAGATTGAGTTTTGAGTGAGGCAAAGATTACCGGGATAAGAAACCGAATATTAACCTTTCGCGTGCGTTTGAATGACTAGGTTTTTAAAAATATTGGCATGCTGCTCTTTTGGCTGCGACAAAAGATCTTCAAATGCGGTGATCAGGTTTGCCTGCAAATCGATGAGACGACGGGTGGAAAATTTGCTTACCAAGGGAAGGAGTCTGCCAAGAAACCATGGGTTTTGAGAAAAAACATTGAGGGTGGTCTTATCCGACGGGTTGGAAAAGTGGCGTATATATTTATCGGCGATTCGCTGTAATTGATCCTTGTTAAGTCTTTGGTTTGGATCGAGCTCTCCACCATCGACCAATACGCGCAACTGGATGAGCAAACGATTACGGTTTTGCAGGGTGGCGAGAAGTGGGCGGGCATCTTTGCCATGAAAGAAGTGACGGTCGATAGCATCCACCGCCCAGTCAAGCTTACCTGAGAAAAAAGCTTCGGATGCCTCAAAAAAATCACCTTCGCCGAAATCAGGGACTAGGTCTATAATCAATTCCTCGGTGATTTCCTGCCCTTCGCTTCCCAGATAGGATGCCATTTTTTTGGTCTCTTCGACCCCCAGGCGTGCGTGAGAACCAATTTTGCCGGCTAAATATTCCAGTGCTCCGGGACCAAACCGGACACCGCAAGCATCTGCAGTTTCTTCCACGAGTCGGCGAAAAGCCACATCTTCTTTTTCATTCTTGGCGACATCCTCGTAGGCAGAATTTTTTTGGAGCCATTTTACAAAAGAATGATTCCGGTGTACAGGGCAGGCAGACAGAATGACTTTTGTACCACCGAGGTTTTCGAGAAAGGGTTTTATGGATTCGAGCGCATCTTTTGTGCCCTGTGCGGAGCCAGTCTTGGTCTGATTGAGAAAATTAAGCTCATTGAGCCATACAAGTTTACCCCCACCAAAAAGAGACAAAGTGGAACCGGAAGATTTTGCCTCCTTAAGAATGCTTTCTACGGTTTCTACTTTATCTGCCCGTCCATCAATCACTTCCCTGGATAAATCATCGGGGTAATCATCGGATAATTCTTCGAATAGTTCCTTGGCCCGTTTACGGACGATAAAATCATCGTCACCAACGACAGCTATGAGGGAAGCATCCGACATGATTTTTATATACAGCTATGGCGAATGCGGGAATTAGATAGTTCCTGAATCGGCTGCAGCAAATACTTCCTCTAATTTGTATTTGCGTAATTTACGACGCATCCAATCCAAGGCAGCGGTGGTTGCCCGTCTTCGATTGGATAGCCGATCGCCCCGTAAATTCAGTTTTTTGGCCCAAACTCCAAGTGGAGATGCATATCCGAGATAAATTGTTCCTATCGGGAGAATCTGGCTTCCTCCTGCTGGTCCGGCAAATCCGGTGACACTCAAACCATAGTCGGCTCCATACTTCTCACAGGCACCTGTGGCCATAGCGATGGCCACCTCTTCACTGACGGCTCCATGCTGATCGAGCATACTTTCGGGCACATCGAGAACCTGTACCTTTGCATCATTGTGGTAACAAACGGCTCCTCCATGAAAAACTTTGGAAATACCCGGTATTTCCGTGAATTGAGATGAAAGGAGTCCTCCTGTACAGGATTCGGCCACAGCCAATGTTTTGTCCAATGCTCGCAAATCCCCGAAAATAACCCCGGCAAGGGTACGATCTCCAAAACAGACAAAATCCTCACCCAACTCTTTGCGGCAAACTTCCCCGATTTCGTTAAGTTTTTCTTCTGACAAAGTATTTGCATCATGAGAACTAAGTCGCAGATCGACCATGCCTGCATGGGCACAGTAACCGACCACCAAACCATCAATACCGGCGAGTATGGGCTCAACTTTTTCAGCAAGGGCGGATTCGCCGATGCCGGCAGTGCGGAGTTGCAGATAGCAATCGATTTCCGGAAAGATTCCTTCCTGTTGTAATCGGGGAATTACCTGATCGGTGAACATCGGATGCATTTCCCGGGCAGGGCCCGGGAGCATAACTAAAATTTTTCCATCTTTTTTAATGTAGAGACCAGGGGCGGTACCATATGGATTGGACAATACCTCCGCTGATTCCGGGCGGTAGCATTGGCGGTTGTTACTCTCGGGGACGGGGCGTTCAAGCTGACGAAATCGATCCCGGATTGCATCCTCGATATCTGTGTCGTAAATCATTTTCTCGCCCAAAACTTCGGCAATGGTTTCGCGGGTCAAATCATCACTGGTGGGTCCAAGACCTCCGGTGGTGATGACTAAATCCGATCGTTTCCATGAATCGAGGAAAAATAATTTAATATCATCGGGGTGATCACGAATGACTAGGTTGGCGGCAGGTTCGATGCCGTGGTGGGCAAGTTGTGTGCCTAGGTAGGTGAGATGGGCGTTTTCTCGAATCCCGAGGAGGAGTTCATCACCCAAAGTGATCGTTTCGACACGGACAGTTTCGGTCATTTCAAATAGGATTTGGGCTCGTTTGCAGTTTCGTTTATTGTCTTACTCCATAAAATGTAGATACAATTCCCTGTAATTGCCAATGCAAAATAATATTGTTGAGATGAGAAAGGTTGCCCGACACCTGTCGCAGTCACCGGGTGTCTATTTGATGAAGGATAGACTCGGGCAGGTTATTTATGTGGGGAAGGCAAAGAATTTACGAAAACGGGTGAGCAGTTATTTTCAGGGATCCAAGAAGTTTATCTGGGCACAGCCAAAGATTGGGGCAATGGTGCAGATGGTGCGAGAAATCAGCACGCATGAAACGAGGAATGAAACGGAGGCCCTTCTTTTGGAGGGTAAATTGATCAAGGAATACAAACCCCGCTACAATACCGATTTTACAGATGATAAACAGTTTCTTTTGGTAAGAGTGGATCTGAAAAGTGCTTTGCCGAGGTTTCGTTTGTGTCGTAACCGAAAGAATGATGGAGCCCATTATTATGGCCCTTTCGCCCAGGCGGGTTTACTTCGATCGACCCTTTCCGAGATGAGAAAAAAATTCGGAATTTTGCTCCACGATGCAAAGCCTGAAAAAATGGAAAATGGCAAATGGAGGCTTTACGATGATGCCCGTGCTGAAATTTTTGCCGGTCATAATGAAACTTCCGAAGAGGAATATGAAAAACGTGTTGAAGATGCGTGCGCATTTTTAGAAGGCAGGGCGAAGGACTGGCTGGAGGAGCTACGGGAGGAGATGGCGAAGAGAGCGGAGGCGATGGATTTCGAACGGGCTGCCCATCTACGTGACCTTTCCGAAGCACTTGCCAAGACTATCAAAAAGAATCGAAGGTTTGTGAGAGCTCTACCGGAAAATAATTCCGACCAATCGGATGTTTTGAGAGAATTGCAAAAGAAACTCGAACTGGCAGATATACCCAATGTAATTGAGTGCTTCGATATATCTCATGTGTCCGGTACTTTTGTGGTGGCGTCCATGGTAAGGTTTGTCGGGGGGAAACCGGACAAGAAAGGCTACCGGAGGTTCAAAATTAAAAGTTTTGTTGGAAATGATGATTTCCGTGCGATGCAAGAGGTGGTTAATCGTAGATATGCAAGGTTGGCCGCGGAAGGCAGGGAATTTCCAGACTTAGTGGTGGTGGACGGAGGCCTCGGACAAGTGACTTCTGCCAAAAAATCGTTTCTCTTGCTCGATCTCGATTCGGTACCCCTCATCGGCTTGGCGAAAAGGGAAGAGACGGTGGTTTTTCCAGACGATAGAGACGAGTTGAAAATGTCTGTCCATGATCCGGCTCTGCGACTTTTACAGAGAGTACGGGATGAAGCTCATCGCTTTGCCAACCGTTTTAATGCGGATTTGAGGAGCAAAAAAATTAAGGAATCTATTTTGGATGATTTTGCCGGTCTGGGGGAAGTGAAACGAGCATCCCTGATGGAAAAATTTGGTAATCTGGAAAAGATTCGAAAGGCGGGTGTAGAGCAACTTTGTGAGGTCGACGGGATTGGACCCAAATTGGCGGATCGTCTCTACCACTTTTTGCATCAGGAGGTGAAATCGTGAACAGCTCGGCTTGGAGGTACTTGTTGCTTCTTACATTTTGTCATCTGACAGTGGTGGCGGTCG
>CACFTI010000040.1 GCA_902569115.1 uncultured Verrucomicrobiota bacterium
AAGTTCGCGTATGAAAGAGTTGGATCGAGAGATTGAGAAAAATGCGAGGCAACCCTGGTTGAAAAATTAGGACTAAATTTATCTTAGTATACCGACCGCTTTTCTTACAGCTTCGACAAAGCGGTTTGCTTCATCTTCCGTATTGTAGATAGCAAAAGAGGCACGGGCTGTTGCTTCTACTCCCAAAATTTTCATAAGGGGTTGGCAGCAATGATGACCCGTACGAATGGCGATTCCTTGTGCATCAAGAAAGCTCGCGAGGTCATGAGGATGGATACCCTCAATGGTAAAAGATAAAACCGCAGCTTTGTTGGGGGTTGTGCCATGCTCAACAAACCCTTCTATTTTTGAAAGACCACTACTCGCAATTTGATGGAGCTTGTTCTCGTGTTTTACTACATCCGAAATATCAAATTGATTTATATATTCGATGGCCTTTCCCAGACCAATGGCTCCGGCAACATTGGGAGTTCCGGCTTCGAATCTTTGTGGGGGTGCTGCGAAAGTGGTGCCATCGAAACTAACCTGATCAATCATATCTCCACCAGCTTGATAAGGAGGCATTTGGTTGAGAGCATCGCTTGATCCTAGGACAACGCCAATACCCATTGGTCCATAAATTTTATGACCGGAAAAAG
Source organism: uncultured Verrucomicrobiota bacterium (assembly GCA_902569115.1). Taxonomy (GTDB): domain Bacteria; phylum Verrucomicrobiota; class Verrucomicrobiia; order Opitutales; family Seribacteraceae; genus Seribacter. Next base: position 639 of record CACFTI010000040.1, read on the forward strand.
CAAAAAAATCGCAACCTATTTTCTGGAAATCAATTTTTTGATGAGGGACGCTTTGTGCTCCATCAATCACGGTTTTGATACCATGTTGCCGAGCCTCTGACACAATTTCCTTAATGGGGTTTACCGTGCCTAGTGTGTTCGAAAGGGCAGTCAATGAGATCAATTTTACTTTACCTTCACTGAATTCGTGAGAAATCCATTCTCTGTCCAATGAGCCATCGGAAAGGGTGGGGCAGATGCGAATCGAAAAACCAATCTTTTCCGAGAGAATTTGCCAGGGAACTATATTTGCATGGTGTTCCATCTCGCTCAAAATCATGCAGTCTCCTTTTCTCAAAACAACTGAGCCATAGGATTGGGCGATTAAATTCAAGCCCTCAGTCGCTCCACGGACAAAGATAACTTGGTTTACAGAAACATTGAACCTTAATGCAATGGATTTTCTAGCCTGATGATACAAATTTTCCGCATCCTCGGCTAATTCGTAGACCCCTCGATGTACATTTGAGTTGGAATTTGTATAATAATCGCTGATTGCATTCACCACACATGCGGGTTTCTGCGAAGTAGCCGCATTGTCAAGAAACGCCAAAGGTTTTGAACGGTTTTCCCTTTGTAAGATGGGAAAGTCAGATCTTATTTCGTCTATGTTTAATGCCATTACAATTAGACTTCAGATAATGTACCAAAAGGCTGAAATTGCAAATACCACCCACAGATAAAATATAACAACAGAAAGCCATGAAATTTCTGTTATATATGGTCTGTGAATTTTAAAAGCCCTTAAAAAATGATCTTAGCGTCAGGTAATTCTTTGCGCAGAAAGGCAATTCCTTCATCGGTGACAGCAGAACCCCATAAATAAATTTCTTTAAGAGTTTTGATCCCAGCAATTGATCTTAAACCACGATCTGTAACCTTTGTTTCAGCGAGATTTAAGTAAGTCAGATACTTCAGCTTGGACAAAGAATTAAGGCTTTTATCTGAAACAATAGTTCTTCGTGCATTAAACCAATAAAGTCTTTGCATACTTGCTGCTAGGTCTACTGCTTTGTCTGACACTTTAGTTCTAGATACATCAAAGTGGGATATGTTGCTTTTTATACTGCTGAGTGGAGACAAATTCGAGTCATTAATTTCGCCAGCAAAGGAAGAAAATTCAGCCCGTATGAGAGGATTTCTCTCAGAGAGCTGTGTTACTAGTGCTAAGGACTTATCTGCAGCAGCTTTTAATTGAGTCCTCCCGGGAGCGATTGCTCCTTTTGCTAATTGTTCAAGTAGAGATAAATTATTTGAAGTCGTAGCAACCGCTAATTCTGTCTTCTCTTTAGGCTTAGGGGCGGCATTTGGATCTGCTGCTTCAGCGGCCGGTTCCTCCGATGCACCTTCCAATATCCAACGTTTAATCATTGTTCTTTCATCTTCCGTAAGGGGATTCCCTTTGGGAGGCATAAGTTCCGGGTCATCGTCAGCGAGGATGACAACTTGGTAGAGAGCACTATCTGAAGGGTCGCCAGGGGTTACGATTGTACCGTCTAAATTACCTTTAATCACCATTTCATAGGTGTTGAGCTGAAGACCAGCAGTTGGCTTTATAGTTCTGCCGTTTTTAACATAAGTCTCTCCATGGCAATTTAAGCATCTTTTCTCAAAAAGTGGAAGGACATGGTCTTTAAAACTTACTGGTTCATCAGGTGCGGGTATACCACCTTTTGTTGCAGAAGTACTATTTTTAGATGGTTTGGCACCCTCTTCAATCCATCTTTTGATTACATCTTTTTGTTCTTGAACCATCGGACCACCCTTAGGTGGCATAAATAAATCGTCATCCTCAGGGAGGTTTAAAACCGAGTACAATCGACTTTTATCCAAATCATTTGCAACAATAACAGGACCGTCGAGATTGCCTTTCATCACTTGGGCAAATGTATCAAAACGAAGACTGGCTTTTGGATTTACTAAACGTCCCGAACGGTCGAAAGGTGCATGGTGACAGCTGTTACATCTTTCCTCAAGGATTGGGAGCACATGTCGGTCAAAATCAATCGGTTCTCCCGGTTTAGGTTTAGAACCTTGGATTTTGGCCATAGCCTCTTCTGGACTTACTCCAAGTGGCACAACCACATGGGCAAAAAACGAACCGGGGCGAAAAGTTTGTTTTTTCTTGGGTGGAGCTTTGTGAATTTTATCATCGTTATTGGAATCATCCTTGGTTTCTTCTGATGTAGAAGTTTTGGCAACGGCTTTTGGTACCACTTTTCCGGAAGGTTTTTCTGCAGCTCCTTCCAGTATCCATCTTCTGAATAGATCGATTTGTTCTGCAGTGAGGGGATCGCCCTTTGGAGGCATGATCATATCATCATCAGGGGGGAGGGTAATCACTTCGAACAAGATGCTTGCATCCGTATCACCAGCAGCAATGACGGGACCAATGTCTTCACTACCTTTCATCAGCCAATCGTAAGTATCAAAGCGAAGGCCGGCTTTTGGGTTTTTCGTTCTACCGTTTTCTTCGTAAGGAGCCTTGTGGCAATCATTACATCTTTGCTGCAATATGGGCATGATTTCAGTATGAAAATCTACACCTTTTGCAGTAGTGCTCGCTGATCCCCCTCCTGAGGAAGGGGGAGATGGTCGACCCTTCGGGATGCGTTTTGCTTTTACGGCTTCGACTAGATAGGTTCTGTCTGCAACTGAGAAATCGTTGAACTTTGGACCAAACATTCTTCCTGATTTATCAACAAGAATGAAGATTTGTCCTTCGTATCCAACAGCTTTAGCTTCAAGTGTTTGACCGCTTGCAGTTTTGAAAATACGGAAGGGTTCTTCCGCCTGAACTGACGAAAAAAGGTAAACAAACAGAGAAATGAAAAGTAAACCTTTTTCCATCATTTCATATCAATTAAGCGAGAATATCAAACAGTGGTTCACCTTTGTGGGCGATTGTAAATGGTCGACCGGAAGGCGAATACTGAACATCGTTTAAAGGTAATCCGAGGGTGTATGCAATTGTTGCATTTAAGTCCTCTGGTTTGATTGGCTTACCAGCAATCGGAGAGCGACCAGTTTCGTCTACATCACCGTACATAACGCCGCCCTTAATTCCACCACCTGCGAGGAATGCTGAGAAGCAGTAAGGCCAGTGGTCACGACCATCCCGTCCATTGGGAACTGGAGTACGTCCAAATTCGGATGTAAGAACAACAAGTGTTTCTTCGAGAAGACCACGGTTTTCAAGATCAGTTAAAAGTCCGCTTAGAGCTTTATCAATATCAACGCAATTCGCTGCAACCCTATTAAAATTATCATCATGTGTATCCCAACCTCCGCGGGTAACTTCAACATACCTGACCTTATGTTCGATCAAGCGTCGAGCAAGCAGGCAACCTTGTCCAAAATTGGTTGTGCCGTACAGGTCTTTCATGGATTCAGGTTCTTTATTGATGTCAAAAGCATTCAAATCTTCACTCTTCATGAGTTTGATTGCATCACGATAAAGGTCGGAGTAAGCACGAACTTGCTTCTGTGGGTACTCGGCTGTGAAATTGACATTAAGCTTTTCGGCAGCAGCAATTCGATTTTGGAACATTGTATCATCAAGATAGCTTGCCATTTTGCTGTTGGCTAATCCTTGTCCCGGACGACCAATTGGAAGTGCACCATATTTTGCTTCGAGGAAACCAGCTCCGCCCCCTCCGCCACCAATCTTAACATTCATGGGAATAGTGCGGTTGATTTGACCGGAAAGTTTAGCTACCCATGAGCCAAAGGTTGGATGTACGATCGTGCCCCTTTGGAGATAACTAGTGTGCATCAGGTAACTGGCTTGCTGGTGAGCCCCCTGACTTGAAACCATAGTTTTGATGATCGACGCATTGTGCATGTGTTGTGCTGTCAACGGAAGATTTTCAGCTAAAACCACCCCATCCGCACTAGTAGGGATCGCCTTAACATCATGCATAAGCTTTGGGTTATCGATTTGTGGAGCAAAAGTATCCAAGTGAGACATCGCACCTGTCATGTTAAGGTATATAACATGGCGTGCTTTGGCGGGGCGAGCTCCAGGTGTAAGAGCCTTCACGCTGTCGTGAATGTAAGAGCCAGCCATGGGCATAAGTCCTACTCCAAGGCAAGACTTGGCAGCTTGGGCGATAAATTCTCTACGACCGTATTCGTCAACATTTTGGAAGTTAGTCATCATGGTTGGTTTCTCCTGTTATAATATATGGTTAGATTGTTTATTTCAAATGTAGCGGGAAATTTATTGAACGAACAGAAATTCGTGGCTGTTTACAAGAACCCAAACAATATCTTTGTAAAAGTTATCTCCAGAATCTTTTAGGGAAGTTTTAATGCTACCTTTTTCTTTGGATGTCGGTTTTCTGTTTAAAATAGACAAAAATGCAGTGTCGATTTGAGAATCTTTACTTCCTGCATTTTTGACATTATTTAAGACCAAAGCATCCTTCTTCTTTAAAATTTTATCTTCGACATATCCGTTGAGTAAATTGAGTACCTGCGTTACTGATGCTTGTTTGTGACTGTTTTCAATTTGCTCTCTGTCGGAACCACCGAATTCTCTGATCAGATGCCCATTTGGAGCGGGGGAAGAAAGCTCTGATGCACGCACTGAACCGGCATCGCGTACATAATTGACGGTGGATGCGGAAGATGTGGAAGAAGGAGTGGATGGGCTAGCTTTTGCAGCCATGTTACGCTTGTGCTGATTGAGGCAAGAGTTACAGCAAAACCCAACAGTTTCACCATCTTCATTCAAGGCTAGAAGTGTGGGGTCAATGGCACGCCCAGGTTTAATCGGGCAGTCTGTATTGATTGGCTCGCCTAATTTCATAGCCATAGCATCTCCTTGCATTGGAGCAGCACCAGCGGGGGCTTCCGAAACAAGGGAGTTCAACGCTGCAACCATTTCGGCTCTTTCCTGCACGGTTGGCTGAAGTTGTCTGTTAGAGGGCGGCATCTCCTTTTTTTCCAGAGCAGCTGCAAACATTTTTAACATCGAAGCATTACCGGCGAGTTTTCCTGGATTATCATGGTATTGTTGGATGTCGATATCTCCTCGAGCTTTACCAGAGTCATGACAGGACATACAGTAGAGATCAGCATATTTCATAACGACTTCCATTGAACCCTTCTGTTTAGCATTTAGCTCCATCTTTGGTGCATTATTTGCTGGTCGAGGAGCAGCCTGTGCATTTGGATCAATACCTGTTCTACGCATTACTTCTGCAAAGAGTTCATCGCCCGTCATAGCAGTGTACTTAACGAAATTGTCGTATCCACCGTGTGGTTTTCTGCGTTTGCGGTTATCAACATCTGGATAAGCAAGTGTGACCAGAGAATCCCAAATTTGTTCTCCACTCATTCTTTCAATCATCGGACCTTGGTAAAAGTAGGGTACGCTGTTTCTTGTGGGATCTTGGGGATAAGGACCCGCAACTACCCACAAAACCTCCGGAGGCATGACAGTATCTTTGGCGTCTCTTGACATGACCTCACGAGCAGGAGACATTCTTTGAAAAGTTTGGGTATTGTAAAGGATACGAAGGAATTCTTTTATGTCATAATCTAGAGCTACCATTACTTTCTCCAAATGAAGTTGAAGTTCTGGGTGTGTAGCCATTGTATCATCGAACATGTTGTCTAAAGGTTCGATCAGGGCTAAACCGAAAACTTCCTTCCAAAGGCGATTGACGATAACAGTGGTGAAACGAGGGTTTGACTCAGAGGCTACCCAATTAGCGTATGACGCACGCGAGCCTTTGGCCTGAAAGTTAGAATCGAGTTCTGTGGCTAAACCAAAAATTGTCTTAGCTTTTAATTCTGCTCCGGGACGAGCATTGTCATATTGGTAGTCATTGGGGAGATTTATTTTCCCTCGTCCCATACTTTCCAATCCGACTTGTACCAAATCTGAAATATCGCGAGCAGCATCTCGTACTTGACGAGCTTGCCTTGGTTGCTCCATTTGCTCAAGGCGTCGCTGTTCGGTACGAGCCATGCGATTGAGAGCATTGAGATTTTCTGCACCACGACGACGCAAGTTGCCGGCACCTTCAGTGTAGGCGGCCATCTCGTAGAATTGTTTTTGAGTCCAACGGTCGAAAGGATGATCATGGCATTGGGCACACTCTAAACTTGTTCCCAGGAAAATTCTCACTGTATTGGACATATTATCAAGTTGCATTCCTGCGTCCCTAAGATAGTACCCGACTCCGCCATTTCCTTTTTCCCAGTACGGACCGCTTGAAGAAAGCATTTCTTTGACCCATTCGTCATAAGGACGATTCATCGCGACAAATTCTCGGATGTAATCGACGAAAGGCACGCCTGACATGCGATTGCCTAAGTTATCTTTGGCTCGGAGGATGTCTGCCCAAAAATGAAACCAGTGACTGACATAACCTTCGGTTAATAGTAGACTATCAACAAGCTTCGAGCGTTTATCTGCTCCACGCATTGAAAGAAATGATTTGGTTTCAGCATAACTGGGAATGCGGCCAATTATTTTTAAGTATGTACGTCTTAAAAATGTTTCATCATCAGCAAGTTTATTTGGCCGTTGGTTGTAGGAGCGCAATTTGGTTTCAATGAGACTATCGATGTACTTTGCATTAGCCATCAATGACTTTGGATGCAACGGACGTTGAAAGTTCCTTTTATCAAGTGCATCGTGATTGGGAGGGAAATTGTTTTTTACAAAAGCCTGGTCGTCTTCAGTAAAGATATCTAGGTTTATTCTAAAGAGTTGTAGGTCTTTGGATCTTTTCAGGAGTACATCACCATCTTCGAAGTATTTCTCTATAGTACCTCGAATAACCTGCCCATTCTTGGAGCGGAAATCGCGTTCCGCTAAACCAAACGCTGCAAATGTAAATACAAATATCGAAAGGAATAGGATGATTTTACGAGTCATACAGTAAATTTGAATAGAAGAAGGGATGGTTGCAACGCTTTTTTTAATAAAAACAAATATTTAATGCATATTAAATTTGAGATTTAAATTAGGGAATTCGTGCAATTATACCTTCATGAGAATGTTTATGACGAATTTTTTGAAAAAACTTTTAAACCTTAGATCCATTGTGGTGCATTATTTGAGGTGGAGCTTAAGTTATTGGGACTTACATTGATCATAAGCACAATACAAGGCAACATGGGCAACGGGCACGGTTACAAGTGCTCCAATACCTAACAGTATAAAGCCCAAAGCTGCAAATATCGCTAAAGTTAAAATAAGAAGGAAAATCTTGATGTAATTTCCCTTGGCCACTCTTTTGGATTCTTTCATCGCGTTAAAAAATGACATATCCGTCTTATCTCCTTGAATGCAGGGAGTGAATGCCCACATGAAGGTTAGGATTATACCCGGTATTACAAATAATACATACCCAATCGCAATGAGAATACCGACTACAATGGGCCCAATTATTTTGTCAAATGCATGCGAGAAATCAAATAATTCGCCAAAAGACATTTTTTGCCCGAAAGCCCGGAAATTTCGTACGCAGGTGTAGAAGTTTACTCCCATTAAGGGAACGATAAAGTTAACGATTGGAATACCGCCGATGATAATAGCCAATACGAACCAGGCGGTTGACATCAAAGCATTGGCTTTATAAAAAGCAAAGGCTTCTCCGATCGCTTGCCCTATTTTGAAAGTTCCTGGAGTATCCAAGATAGAACTTGTTGTAGTATCTTCGGTTCTTTTTACCTGTTTGGAGAGAATTTGTTGTTTTTGAACTGATTCTGGTGCTTCTGGTGAAACTCGCTCGGCAGACGGAGGAGTTTGTTGAATCCCTAAATTGGCAAAAGTATTGGAGTTTATCGGTTCCCAGTTCGCCATGCCTTGGATCCATCCAAGGGTCTCCGGACTAATCTGCTCACTTGATAGCATCTCGGTAACGGCGGCGACATCGTAAGGGCCTGCTTGTTGATTGTTAATGTTAAGATAAATCTGGTTCATAGTGTAATTAATTTATTCTACTGATATTTTCCTTGTTCCTTTCTTGTCAAGTGCTGAAAGGTGCAAACCTCGTTGCTATTTGCAGAATTTTCACCAATATATGAACTAGAATGCTAATGCGTTTTACTTACCCTCTGGCTATTTTTTTGGCTTCTCTTTTGTTTTTCTCATGCGGAGAAAGCAATGAATCATCTTCGGATAAAGCCTCAAAAATATCCGTTGATCAAAATATATACAAACTTGATCAGTATGTAGGTGCTGAGACTTGTGCCGAGTGTCATCAGGAATCTCATGAAAAATGGATGGAATCCCATCATTATCATGCGATGGAATTACCTAACCAACAAACTGTGCGGGCTGATTTTAACAATTCCATTTTTGAAAACTATGGAATAACCACTCGTTTTTTTAGGGAAGATGAAAAATATCTGGTTGAAACCGAAAATCAAAGCGGAGAGATGGAAGTTTTTGAAGTCGCTTACACTTTTGGTTGGGAACCCCTGCAGCAATATTTGGTGAAATTCCCAGATGGAAGGATGCAAGTGCTCCCCACTTGCTGGGATGTGGATAAGAAAGAATGGTATCATTTATATCCAGATGAACGAATCGCTCCAGATGATCCTCTTTTCTGGACCCGTTCCATGCAAAACTGGGATCACATGTGTGCTGATTGTCATTCAACGAATTTAAGAAAAGAATTTGATGATTCTTCGCAGACTTTTTCTACCTCCTACTCGGAAATGAATGTAGCTTGCGAATCCTGTCATGGTCCCGGGCACCAACATGTAGAGCTTGCACGAGCCAACCAAGGTTGGGATGGTCTCACTCATTTTGGATTGGCCGATGTGAACAGCAGTAATGTCGCCCAGATTGAATCCTGTGCCAAGTGCCATGCCCGTCGCGGATTTGTCCATCCAGGACATCATGCTAATGATTCCTTTCTCGATCATTTTCTACCTGAGGTTGTGCAGCCCTGGTCCCCTGACATGCAGGTGCCTACTTATCATGTAGATGGTCAGATCGATGATGAAGTTTATGTCTACGGATCCTATGTGCAGAGTAAAATGTTTCATAAAGGAATCCGTTGCGTGGATTGCCACGACCCCCATACAGTCAAATTACATACATACACGAACCAGCTTTGTACCCGTTGTCATGTTCCCAATGAAGATAATCCGACTGGATTTGACTCCCCTGATCACCATTTTCATGAAGTTGGTACAAAGGGAGCTCAATGTGTCGAATGTCATATGCCTCACAAAACATACATGGGGATCGATGACCGCCGGGATCACAGTATCCGAATACCTCGGCCTGATCATTCCGTCAAGTTTGGAACACCCAATGCCTGTAATCAATGCCACACCGATAAGGATGCCAAATGGGCTGCCGATGCCGTTGTAAAATTCAAAGGACCGGATCGCCCCAAGGATGTTCGCCACCCCGAGGCTTTTCATGCTTTTCGGAATGGTAAGCCTGAAGCGGAAAGTTTACTTTTGGAAACTTGTCGCGACCCCGAGTCTCCTGCCTTCACTCGGGCAGGTGCTATGCTGGCCCTGCGCCAGTTTATCAGTAAGGCAAGTTATGATGAAGCCCGCCGCAACTTGGACGCAAACGATTCTGTGGTTCGGGTTGCCGCCATCTCAAAACTGGAAGATTTGCCCGATGATGAAGCTCATCGTGATTTAGTCCCGATGCTCGAAGATCCAACTCGTACAGTTCGAACCGAAGCAGCCCGTATTTTGGCCCGCGTACCAGAAGCCCTATTTTCACCTGAAGATTTAGAAACTTTTACCAAAGTCTTTGAGGAATTAAAGCTTCGCTATACCAGTAATTTGGATCGGCCTGAGTCTCATCTTTCACTCGGGATTCTTGCCGAGAATCGTAACCAGCCGGCCGATGCTGAAAAGCACTACCGCAAGGCGGTTCGAAGAGAGAGTACATATGTTCCTGCGCGCATGAACCTAGCGACCCTGCTCAGTCGCCGTGGGCACAGTAAGGAAGCCGAAGAAGTTCTTCGTGAAGCCGCTGAGCTTCAACCCACATGGGGCCAGGTACACTATTCACTGGGACTTCTTTTGGCTGAAGACCGAAACAGGTTGCCAGAAGCGATTCGTTCCCTTGAACGTGCATCCGCTTACTGGCGGGACAATCCACGGGTTTTTAATAACCTTGCGATTGCCTATTGGCAAAGTGACAAAATCGATGATGCCATCAGTGCCTTTTTACAAGCAATAGACCTTCAACCCGACAATCCTGAATTCACTCAAAATGTGGTACAGTTGTTAGTACAGAGAGGAAGGTGGAGGGATGCTCTTCCTCATGCGAGAAGAATGGTACAACTCCTTCCTGAAAACCTTCAGGTAAAAGCATTTCTTGCACAGATTGAAGAGAATATAAAAAACGAGTAAATTAAATTTTATAAGAAACTTGAGTCACCTCACCGTTCATCTGGTCGATTGCATTGATTAAACTATTATTCGTCGGTGCGACATTGATATAAAAAAACGAAGGCCGAACGGAAGGAATTGGTGGCAAAGGTGTATTTTCACTTGTTACCCAAGATATTATATCTTTGAAAAAATCTGTGTTGTCGCAAGAGAGGTTTATTCCCACAGCATTTTCATTAGTTATATAAACACTGCCCATCAATTCATTCTCTTTTCTTACGATCCACCACTTTTGATAAGGGTGGTTTGAGACAAATTCTGCATGCTGATTATACTCTGGCATCTCTGCATGTGAAATCGAGTGTTTCCTCTTTTTTAAGAGAGTGTATAAGTCGTTTATGTCCGAATCTGTAGGAATGACTTTTGCAAATTGTAGGTTCTTCATAGGAAAACAAGCTCAATGAAAGTTATTTGGTGTGGTCGGTGATGCCGATATGGAAACTATTTTATTTTTTTTAATTAGTTGCACTCCTTCTTGAAAATTTGGGGTTTCAGGAATCAAATGACTTTGATTCATTGATTCAAGAAGGAACCAGTCAATCGAACGAAGTCCCGCACTTAAAGCCAATGGAGTAGCTCCTCCTAGTCTTGGATTAATTTCCACCAGTTGGAGAGAGCCGCCTGAGGATACGATCACTTGAGCAAGGCAATGCCCCTGTAATCCTGGAATGCTTTCAAATAAAAGTTTAATGTTTTTCTCCCAGTCTTTATTTTTGAAAGTAATTGATTCGTGAGACTCCCCGTCAATGACTCTGGTTCTCCATCTTAATAGAATACCATGAGAAGTCCCATTTCGATCGATCCATGTTTCAGCACTAAATTCCTTTCCAGGAATGTATGGTTGGAAAATAGGAGTTTTTAGTTTTTGTGCATGTTCTAGAGCTTCATTCTGTTTTAAGTTTATCCCGATGGTGTTTGAGCCCGATCCGTACCTCTCTTTTACCACAAAAGTTTTTTTCTGAATATTTTCTGGAGAAGATTCAGTCTGAATAGAATTAATTTCGAGAATTTTTGTCCTATTGTAGAACTCTAATTTGTCTTCACATAAATCTATAACTTGAGGTTTTGAAACCATAACCTCTATGTTTTTTTGCTTTAAATTCTTCCTGTTTTGGGCCCAAAAACTTAATTCACCATCTCTAGTTGGAATAAGGTGAGAGATTTGATGAGCCGAAAGAAAATCACATATTTCTTGCGAAGAATATTCTTCGAGTCTTTTCATGACTAGAAAATTCTTACTTTCTAAGGTTTTGGCTCCTTCGCAGTCGGCATCGCAGTCTGCACCTAGAACAACTGCATCAGGGCTGATTCTCTTAACTCCCTCTACAATTTTCTGGTAAAGAGCAATCTTGGACGAAAGACTGGAAACTAAAATCCTCACAGGTACAGGAATTTTAAGTTCTGGAGGGTTTCCCGTCTAATTTATCGCGGATGGATTTACGAATTTTTTCACCAGTAAGATCCAAAATAGTAACAATAAAAAGAATACAGAGTAGAACTAATGAAAACTTATTCCAGCTATCAGCAGACTCGGCATAAAGTTTAAGGTGTAAGCCGATGCCTCCTGCTCCCACATAGCCAATAATACTCGCGGAGCGCACATTGTATTCCAGCATCCATAGGCAATGACTCCAAATAATGGGCCGAGCGTTGGGCCAGAGACCAAATTGGAAAGCTTGCAGTGGACTTGCACCAAGGGAACGAAGCGCCTTTTGGGCGTCGGTGTTGGCAGCTTCGAAAGTTTCACTAAAGAATTTTGCTAGGTAACCCACGCTGTAGAATGTAAGAGCAATTACACCAGCAAGAGGATTTGACCCTACAATAACAACAGCGAGCAGTGCCCAAAGCAAACTTGGAATGGTGCGGATCATGTTAAGGAGCATTCGTGTGGGCCATAATAACCAAAAGGGAGCAATTGTTCCAGCCGCACAAATAGAAAGAATGATTGAAATAATAATAGCGAGTAGAGTGGAAACCAAAGCGATTTGTACGGTTTCAAGCAGACCTTCTACGGTGCGGTCAATAATTGACCAGTCCGGTGGAAAAAACTGTCCGGTAAAACGCAGAAGATTTCCCATATAATCAAGATCTCGACCAGAGCCTTCAATCGCGAGTAGTGAACTAAATGAACCAAGTATAAAGAGAATGAAAGTAACTCCCAGGAGGTCAAATTTGCTATGCCATGGGAGTTCGGTTTTCATTTAATATTTTCTTTGAGGCTTTCTAGTTTCCATCCATTAGGTTCTGTCGCGTCAAGAATGATGGCAATGTCAGCAAATTGAGCTACTTGCTCGTCATTATGTAATGAGCAGACCAGGCAACCATTTCGAGATAGAATTGAACTTTTTAAGTGAGAGAGCACTTCTACAGCAAGGATTGGGTCTAGGCTAGAAACAGGCTCGTCCGCCAAAAGCAGATGGGGTTTAGTGAGTAAAGTACGACAGGCGGCAACTCTCTGTCTCTCTCCTCTAGATAGGGTTGATGTCCATTGGTTTGTTTTTCCTGATAGTTTAAATTTTGCAAGCAAGTGGTAGGCTTCTTTTCGTTCTTTGGCAGGAAAGCGAAACATGGTAGAGAGAAAAGAATGCCGACCTAGACTACCGCCTAAAACATTGTTGATTGCCGTGGCACCATCAGCCAACTGGAGGTCCTGGAAAATCATGGCCAATGATTTGTTGGAATCTAGGTTTGAAATTACCTTGCCTTCAGCGGGTGTAAGGGCACCAGCTAAGGTTCTGAGCAGAGTAGTTTTTCCGGAACCGGAAGGTCCTGTGACAGCTACAAAAGTTCCTTGATTTAGAGAAATACTTAAATTTTTGAGAAGAGTTCGTTTCTCGATCCTGAGCCCGAGTTCCTCAGTTGATAACAAGGGGAGAGTCATCAATACAAAACCGTTACAGGAAAGAATGGAGGAGTTGAAAGTATCAGAGCCTTAGTGTTTTTTGAACTTCAAGTGCTTCACGGGTTACCCTTAAGTGTGAATCCGGATCAACGATAACAAGTTCCCCATTGAAAATACGGTCACGCAGTTCAGGGTTTTCCTGATTCATTTCGATAAAAGCCTTTTGCAGAAATTCCTTGTCGTTTTTTGAAATACTTCCCCGGATACACAGAGTGTGTGCAGGGACGGGGCCCTGTTCCTGCACAATTTGTAATTGTGCTTTTTGAGCCTCAGTCAAATATTTGTTGTCCCCTTTGTAAACATAGTCGCTGACTGCAGCAGCTTCCACTTCACCACTAAGAACTTTTTCAACAGCAGATACATATCCTGTTCCGTAAATTGTTTGAGAAAAATAATCAGTTAGTGAAATTTCAGATCCAACTAGACCTTTTTGGGCCAAATCCCATGTAGGAATGAGAAAACCGGAAGTACTTGACCGACTTGCAAAGGCAACAGGTTTACCCTTCAATTCCGTTATAGATTGGTAAGGCTTTCCTTTTTGGGTGAGCCAAATGCTGTTGTAGTGTGGCTTTCCATTTTTGAGGTGCACCAAAAGAATAGTAGCAGTTTTTTGATCGAGATTTCTTGCTGCATCGGTGGAGCTAAGATATCCCAAATCAAGGGTGCCGTTTCGAAATGATTCCACCACAACCGCCGAGTCGGTTGGGATGATTACTTCGACCTGCCGATTCAATTTTACCGAGAGGTATTTTTCGAGATCATGCTTTTCGGCCAACATTTTTTCCGGATTTTTGTTGGCTTTAAGTGCGATAATCAACTTTTGGAGGCTTAGTTCGCCCGGCTTCGTTTCTTCCTGCATCTGTGGCTCTATCTCTGAGCTGCAGGCCACAGCGAGAAGAAAAACCACTCCAGCTAGAAAGGTATGCATGAATGAAAAAAGGCTTTTTGGTGAGGTGTTCATAGTTAAAATCTATTGAGACTCAGTCTCAATAGGAATATGTTTTTCCTTTCAAATGGTCAATAAAGGAAAATATATGCAGAGGTGGATGATTAATAAGAGGGCAAGTCGTCAATCATCTTGGTCAGATAACTATAAGTAAACTCGCTTGGTGTTCCTTGTTTTTTCATCCACGCACGACAACTATCCTGCATAGAGGATCTAAGTTCAGGGTGATGCGCAAGTTTAAATAGGAGTGAATGAGTTTCAGTAGCATTCTCTCCAATTAGCAGAGCTTTTTGGGTTACAAGTTCGGAGCAAGTTTCACGAAAATTCTGATGATTCGGCCCGATCACCAAAGGCAGGCTAAGAGCGACGGGTTCGATAGGGTTCTGTCCTCCGTGGTGGGGCGGGAGAGATTTTCCCATAAAAGCAAAGTCTGCCGCCTGTAAAAGTGTCATAACTTCTCCGGTAGTATCCGCTAAATAGGCAATTGAATCGTCCGGTACATTAAAGTGTTCAGTCCGTAAATGATGAGGGAGTCCTGAAGTTTGGAGAACTTTTCGGATTTCATGCCTGCGTTCCGCGTGCCTGGGAATAATTAAGAGTTTAATATTTATTTTCTCCAACCGAAGAGATTGCACTAATTCGATAAGCATTTTTTCTTCGCCAGCCCATGTGGAAATACCTGCCAAAACGAGGGTATTATCAGCAAAACCTAGTTCATTTCGGATATCGGTTCTGGTTTCTGGGTTGATCAAGGAGCGATCGACTGCATCGATTTTAAGATTACCCGAAATATGAACTCGGTGTGAAGGTAATTCCAGGTTCATCCAGCGAGAGCGTTGTCTTTCCGAAGAAGCAATGATTGAAATATTATCAGGGAAAATGAGTTTTCGGGCCCAGGAAAGATATGGGGATAAAAGCCGAGCATAAGTTTTATCGGAGAGGCGGGCATTGATAATGATAATTGGAATATTTCTTTTTTTTGCCTGGTGAAAATGTTCTGGCCAAAGCTCGCTATCCACAAGGATTGCAATATCGGGGTCAATGGTTCTCCATACTCGTCGCGAAAACGGAAACCAGTCCAAAGGGAAGGGGCCACACCCGAGTAATTTTTTGCCATATTTTTCGGCTGCCATTTTTAAACCCGTGCTGGTGGTTCCAGTTAATATCACCTCTATTGAAGGATTGGATAGAAGAAAATTAAGTAATTTTGAGATGGAGGAAAGTTCTCCCACACTAACTGCCTGAATCCAGATTCGAGTGACATTTTCTTTTTTTGAAGGAAGCGATGGCCACCTGCCTACTCGATAAAAAAATTTGTTGGCGTAACCACCTCTTCTCAGCATTCGGTAGGCATAGTAGGGTAGAGCAAGTAAACCTAAGATTGGAAGAAGTAATCGATATAGGGAAATCATTTTTTTAAGCCTATGGATGATTGCTTTTCCGTTGCCAAATGGGTGCTGAATGAGAGATGATTCACTTCAATGATTATGGAGAATCCTGACCGAATCGCGAAACTTTTCTCATCTTGCCATGAAAACGGCCGGGCTGCCTTCGTGGGTTATGTTTGTGCCTGTGATCCTGATTTTGAAACATCGCTTGAAGTTTGTCGTAATCTCTTGGAGAGTGGCGTAGATATTTTAGAACTGGGGGTGCCTTTTTCTGATCCTCTAGCTGACGGTTTGACAAATCAGTTAGCTGCTCAGCGTGCTTTAGATTCAGGATGTACGCAAGAGGATGTCTTCAGGTTGGTCGAAGAAATTCGTAAATTTTCGGATGCCCCAATTGTTTTTTACACCTACTACAATTTGGTGTTTTCTCAAGATGTTAGAAACTATGTAGAGAGAACGAAAGCAGTCGGAGTGGATGGTTTATTAACATTGGATCTCCCCCCGGAAGAGGCAGAGGAACTTGTGTCCGCCTCGAGAGAGTTAGGTATGAAGAATATTTTTATAGTTGCTCCAACTACCCCTACATCCCGGATCCCTGTTATAACTAATTCTGCTTCGGGGTTTATTTACTATGTTTCGAGAGAGGGGGTTACCGGAGAGCGCGATGACTTGGCGGGCGATTTAGTTGAGCGAGTAGAAACCATTCGAGAGTGTACAGATTTGCCCGTTGTGGTGGGTTTTGGAATTTCCAAGTCCGAACAGGTTCGTGAAGTTGCCAAGGCTGCAGATGGTGTGGTGGTCGGCAGTGCTCTGGTGAATTGCATTTCGGGTAATCTTAAGGATCCAAAACTAGCTGTGCAAAAAATTGGAAAAAAAGCGACTGAACTTGCCGAAGGCTTAAGCTCCGAATAGGGCAGTCTATAATTTTCATGACCGAAAGACCGGCAGTGATTTATATGCTTGCTGGAGTGACCGCTGTGGGGAAATCAAAAATCTCGATTCAGTGGGCTGCAAAAAATAGGTGTGAAATTGTATCCTGTGATTCAGTAGCAGTATACAAGGGAATGGATGTGGGGTCAGCCAAGCCGAGTGTTAGGGATCGCCAACAAGTGGTTCATCATGGAATTGATTTGGTTGATGTAAGGGATGTTTTTTCAGTGGCAGATTATCAAGTTTATGCCAAGGAGGTGGTGGAGCAGATAATAGGCAGAAAAGTTTCAGTCTTAGTGGCGGGTGGCAGTGGCTTCTATTTGCAGTCGTTTTTATCTCCAGTTGTTGATGACATAGAGGTGCCCGGAGAAATTCGAGAAGAGGTTGAGCAAATTTATGCCAACGAGCATCTAATTGGAATGGTTGCGAGATTACAAGAATTGAACCCTGATGGTTTAGGCACATTGGACACACTAAACCCAAGGAGAGTTATGCGAGGTTTGGAGCGTTGCATCGCAAGTGGTAAAACAATACTGCAACTTAAGGATGAATTTGAGGCAAAACCAAAAGCATTTCCTGAGTTTGAAAAAAAAGTTCTTTGGCTGGATAGGAGAAATGAAGATTTAGAGAATCGAATTTCTAATCGAACTGAGGAAATGATAAGGGAGGGGATTGTTGGTGAAACCGAAGAATTACTCCAAGCAGGAATCGAAGGCAACGCTCCTGCCTCCAATGCCGTAGGATATCGTCAATGTATTGCTTTTTTAAAAGGAAAAATGCAGGAAGATCAATTACTTGAAGAGATAAATAAATCGACTCGGCAACTCGTCTCGAAGCAAAGAAAATGGTTTAGAAAGTATTTAGGGCAGGAAGCTCGAGTTGTCCTGGAGCAGGGTGTTGAACTGGATGATTCGAATCAATTAAAATGGGTAAGGCACTCTTGACCACATGGACAGATTGAATCTATGATGAAGCCATACATCTATGAAACCTTTTGAGCGTATAGCAATTGTTTCCAACGCAACCAAGGCTGGTGCGGCAGAGGTGGGAGAGCAACTTAGGGAAATGGCACGAGATTTAAAAGTCGAGGCTAGGTTGTCTACGGAGTTTCCTGCACCCTCAGGCCTGCTGGAAGGCATGGATGCTTGCTTTGTAGTCGGAGGAGATGGCACACTACTTAATTTGATGGAGGAAGCGGTTTCGAATGATGTTCCAGTTGCAGGAATTCGTCACGGTCAATTAGGGTTCCTTGCAACCTTTTCCCCTGATGAAATGAAAGTGCAAATCCCTCCTCTTTTCCGTGGTGAATATAAAGTTCGCAGGCGAAGTATGCTTTCATTTAGGGATAAAGCAGGCATTTCAAGAATAGCATTAAACGACTTAGTGGTGAAGAGTGGATCGAACGGACGACTTGCCCGATTCTCAATTTCTGTTGGAGATGAACCGGTGGCTGACTATGCCTGTGATGGGATTGTTTTTTCAACACCTACTGGATCCACCGCCTATAATTTGGCTGCCGGTGGACCAATTGCACATCCAGATGCACAGGTAGTTCTGATGACTCCTATTTCTGCCCATTCCTTAACGAGTAGGCCGCTTGTTTTTCCATCAGGTATCACTTTGAAAATTAATTGTTTGGGTAATCCAGACTCCCCACTCGTTTCTTCCGATGGGCAGGAAGCCTTTCCTTCCCCGCCTCTCTTTCCGATTGAAATTTCTGTTTCCGCAACCACCTTCCCTCTTTTGGAAGGGATAGGTCATTCTCACTTCCGCCTTCTTCGACATAAATTGAAATGGGGGTAAGCGAAGTTATAAAAGTATAAGTTATGCTTTCGGCTGGTACACGGATGGGGCCTTACACAATTGACTCGTGGGTCTGTGAAGGAGCTTGTGGTCAAAGTTATAAGGGGTTTCAAGGTGGATTATCTGAAAAAGGAAATGCAGAATTCCTAAAACTAATTCCTCGAGAAATTTCGGAAATGGAGGGTTTTGGGGAACTTTTTTTGCAAGAATGTGGTGCTATCGAGCAATTGGAGGGAAAGGGTATCTGGCCACTCCGTAGTTATGGCAGTGCCAAGTGGAAACATTGGCTTTCCTATGATTGGTTTGACGGTAGCGACCATTCTCCTGTGACAGAGGATGCATTTCCTTCTGAGGAATCCAGTACGAATCAAGTAAGAATTGTAAAAACATTAAAGGACTGCTTGGCAGAGGATGCCATTGATTGGAATCAGGATGCCCTCCTTGATTTGATGAAAAATCTTCATCTCGCAGTTCTCAAGGCACATGAAATGGGAATTACCCATGGTAATTTAAAACCTTCAAATATATTAATTGAGAAGAAGGGGAGAGAATTACAAAATGCTTGGATAACTGAGTTTGGTCTTTATCGCCTGATTACGATGAACAGGCAAAATAACCAGGTAGGTAAGCTTGACTTCCATCAATCAACCAACTCGCAGGCAAGAGATTCCGAAGCTGAAAGTAAAGCTTTTCGACCGGAAAGCGGATTATGGGGAGAAATGGCAGAAGAATCCTGGGATCTGTTTTCCCTCGGGATGATTGGGAAAAAAGTTTTGGCACTTCAGTCAAGTGACTCTGAATGGAGCAAGTGGAATGAATGGGTCGACATATCTACATCCCTAGATTCTTTTAAAAATGGAATGGAATCAATTTCGGCTTTGCCGGGTGTCGGTGACCTTTCAGAATTTGGAATAAAGAATGATTTGAGTAAAAATTTTACATCTGAAAGCTCCGATGAATTAAGGTTTCGAAAAGAAAAAGAGTGGGAGTTCGAGCAAAGAGAATCTAGTTTATCCTTCAAAAGAAAGATGACTGGCTTAATCGGAATTCTCTTTTTGATGGGATTTTTATTGAAGGCATCATACTTATTTTTTTTCCCGAGTCTATGGACTGAATATTTCTTGGAGGGAGCAACCGATCGTTATCAGTTCGGTTTTGGGATATGGTCTGGTAAGGTGTGGGGGATTTTGCCTTCTGAATATGATGGAGAAGGAATAGGTGGGAGCAATGTTGTCGGT
>CACFTI010000041.1 GCA_902569115.1 uncultured Verrucomicrobiota bacterium
TACGATCCATTCCGCATCTGATTTATGTGAATTAACTCCTTTTTTAAATAAAAATTCACTAGATTTTTTAAATATTTCTAAAACTGACAATGATTCATTCATTGAAGTTAATATTTTGCAATCTTTCAGACAGTTCTTCCTTTTCAAGAATTTCTATTATATGCTCAAGGTCACCCATTAGTGTCTCTTGTAGGGCATGGGAGGTATAGTTAACCCTATGGTCAGTTATTCTACTTTGGGGAAAATTATATGTACGAATTCGTTCACTTCGGTCGCCAGTTCCTACTTGGCTTCTTCTGTTTTGTGCGTACTTTTCGTTTTCCTCCTGCTGTTTCTTTTGTAATAGCCTGCTCCTTAAAACAGTCATTGCTTTGTTTTTATTTTTTAGCTGTGATCTTTCATCCGCGCAATAAACATTTATACCTGTAGGCAAATGCTGTATTTGTACTGCTGAATCTGTTGTATTAACTCCCTGACCCCCAGGTCCACTTGCTCGACAAACATTGATTTCAAGGTCGTTTGGATCTATTGAAATTTCTACATCTTTTGCCTCTGGTAATACCGCAACTGTTGATGTTGATGTATGAATCCTTCCTCCCGCTTCTGTTACTGGAATTCTCTGAACTCGGTGCACTCCACTTTCGTATTTCATTTTCGACCATGCATCCTCCCCTTTTAAAATGAAAATTATTTCTTTAAAACCGCCAGTATCCGAGTTACTTTGACTCAGGCATTCTACTGACCACTTCAGTCTTTCAGCAAACCGGGTATACATGCGATAAAGATCAGAAGCAAAAATAGATGCTTCATCGCCTCCTGCCCCGGCCCGTATTTCAACTATTATATTTTTTCCTATTTCTGGATCAGGCGGAATCATTGACACCAAAAGATCCTGTTTGCATTCTTGTATATTGGTTGTGAGCATAAGAATTTCACTCTTTGCTTCGTTACCCATCTCGGGGTCTTCAATAAGAGATTCACATTCTTTGACTTGGTTTTCAAAGCTTTGAATTTTATCGTATAACTCTAATATTCCGCATAATCTTCTATGTTCCCTTGAAATCTCAGAAGCAAGTTGATTATCCTGAAAAGTTTCAGGTAAAGATAGTTGTTTTTCCAATTCATGAAATCGTGAACGAAACGGCTCGATATTTGGTAGAATTTCCACTATAAGAAAGAGCTATGGCATTAATGCAAAATCGTCAAAGCAGGATTCTGTAATATGTCTAATCCTTTTGGACAAAATATTATAGCTTGTGTTTGGGATTTTGATAAAACCTTAATTCCAGGATATATGCAAACACCCTTGTTTGATCATTATGGTGTAAAGGAAGCAAAATTTTGGGATGAAGTTAATAGTCTTCCCGAAATATATTCTCGAAGAGGTTGTAAGGTATCAAAAGACACTATTTATTTAAATCACCTTTTAAGTTATGTTAAAAATGGTCCAATGAGAGGCCTCACTAACCAAAAACTTCATCAATTAGGGGGACAACTTGAATTTTGCAAGGGGTTGCCGGAACTCTTCGAAATTTTATCTACCATTCCAAAAAATCAGGAATTTATTGATCATCATTTCAAAATTGAACACTATATCATAAGCACTGGTTTAGCTCAGATGATTAAAGGAAGTCAAATTTTCCCTTTTGTGGAAGATGTATTTGCTTGCGAATTCATCGAAACTCCATTGCCCCCTAACTTTAAAAGTCAAAGTGAACTTTCTTTGCCGCTTGAATTAGAAATTAGCCAAGTGGGTATGACCGTAGATAATACGATTAAAACCAGATTTATTTTCGAGATAAACAAGGGTTCAAACAAAAGTAACCAGATAGATGTAAATGCATTTATACCTCACGAAGATCGCCGAATACCAATAGAACAAATGATATACATAGCTGATGGTCCAAGCGATGTACCTGTTTTTGCGGTCGTTAAAGGCATGGGGGGAAAGACATATGCTGTTTATAACCCTGAAGACGAAAAAGAGTTTCAACAAAGCTGCTCACTTGTGGAGAGAGGTAGGGTGCATAATAATGGTCCCGCAGATTATTCAAATAATTCACCTACTGCTATGTGGATAAAACAAAAAGTTACTGAAATATTTCGGAAAATGATTAATAATAAAGAGAAACAGTTAGCCGAAAAAACAAGTGTTTCTCCAAAACATATTCCTCACAGTAATAATCAAACTGAGGATTTTTCTATAGATCAAAAGTTACTATGGTGACACCCAAATGGACTAAAAGATCACTGCTTGGTATTCAGCATCTTACTGGCGATGAAATATCTTACCTACTTGATATTTCTGGTGAATATAGAAAGGCCAAAACCAATGGGAATTTTCCGAGTGGATGCCTTGAGGGAAAAACTATTGTAAATCTATTTTTAGAACCAAGCACGAGAACTAGAGTGGCGTTTGAGCTTGCTGCAAAAGGGCTTCAGGCAGATGTCATTACGATAGCGGAAAAATCCAGTAGCCTAACTAAAGGAGAATCTCTTAGAGATACTGCAAGAAATATTCAGGCGTTAGGTGCAGATGGAATTATCTTAAGACATTCCTCCCCAGGAGCTGCCCAATTTTTAGATAATATAGTTGATGTTCCGGTTATAAATGCCGGTGATGGTGCCCATGAGCATCCCAGTCAAGCTCTTTTGGATCTATTCACCTTACGAGAAAAACTTGGAAGCCTAAAAGGAAAAAAAGTTACTATTCTTGGGGATATATTGTTTAGCAGAGTCGCTAGGTCAAATATATGGGGTCTTTTAAAAATGGGTGCGAAAGTAACCTTAGCTGGGCCATCTACCCTTGTTCCTAAAAAAATGGAAGAATTGGGACTAACGGTTACATACAATTTAAAGAAAGCTGTGAGCAATACGGATGCAATAATGCTATTAAGGATCCAGCATGAAAGACAAACTCAGACACACTTTCCGTCTTTAACGGAATACTCTAAAATGTTTGGTTTACGAGAAGGAGACAGTCAGCCTGATAGCAGGACAATAATACTGCACCCGGGACCAATAAATAGAGGAGTAGAAATTGACTCCACGCTTGCAGACTCTCCTCAATCAGTGATTCTTGATCAGGTAACAAACGGTGTTTCTGTTCGCATGGCAATTCTTGATGCATGTTGCTCCTCTACATATTGAAATAGCATGAAATCTTTTTTACTTAAAAATGGATGGGCGGTAAATCCTGACAACGATAAAGTGGAAAATAAAGATTTGCTTATTAAAAATGGACGATTTTGTGAATTATCAAATCAAAAATCTAATACAGAAATCTTAGATCTAAAGGAATCATTTATAATGCCGGGGCTATTTGATTTAAGGTGTCATATTAATCAACCTGGAATAAGTATAAAAGAAAGTTTGAATGCCCTTAGTGATAAAGCAGTATCTGGGGGTTACACTTCAGTTTTGGCCATGCCAGCCCTGTCATCTATGGCAGACAATCAAGAGACCATTTTTTATACGAAAGATAGCATAATCAGTAAGCAGCATATAAATATACACCTAACTGGATGCTTAACATTAAATTCAAAAGGAGAAAATCTTGCACCTCTAGGATCGCTTAAGGAATCCGGAGTTGTAGCTGTAACGGATTGTCCTAGTTCGACGCAAAACAACCAAATCTATTCAAAGGCAGTTGAATATGCATCCATGTTTAACATGCCGGTAATAGAATTAGCGAGAGATTTATCCTTATCTCCAGGAGCAAGTGCACATGAAGGGTTACTTTCATTAAAAATGGGTTTAAAGGGTTATCCAAGAATTGCAGAAGAACTTTTTGTTTCGAGGTCGATTTTATTATCAAAATACACAAATGCGAAAATTCACCTTACCTCAATATCATCGGGAGGTTCTGTGGAATTAATAAGGGGTGCAAAAAAAGAAGGCGTAGAGATAACATGTGATATAACATCAAATCATCTGTGTTACACTGAGGATCTAATCGGAAATTATGATTCGTTTGCTAAGGCAACTCCACCTTTCCGTGAAGATGAAGATAGAAAAGCATTAATTGAAGGACTAATGGATAAAACAATTGATGCAATATCTACAGGTCACCAACCTTTTAGCATTGATGATAAAGTAAAAGAATTCGATTTGGCACCGTCAGGGGTCTTGGGTCTTGAAAATTCCTTTTGTCAGGCATTTACAGAACTGAAAATGCAAACCAAAGAAAAAATGCTGCTTTTGGCAAACACTATGAGTCGAATGCCGTCAAAAATTTTAGGAATTAAACCCGAAACATTCGAAGTGGGTGAAAAAGCTAATATTTTTGTCTTTAACCCCAAAGATAAAACAAATTTAAGTCGTGAATATGAAAAAGATATAGGTGGAACGAACCTTCCGTTTAAAAGTAGTGAGTTTGATGGAAAAATTATTCATACTTTTGTGAATGGAGAAAAAAAATTATGAACTATTTTGTTTAGTGGCAAAAGTACAATTAGTAGACAAAACTGAAATTTATGTAACTTCAATAATAGCTATCATTATTTTTTTTGTTTTTAATGAACTACTTTTTCTAATAGCGTTAATTTATTTTGGGATATATTTTAGAGAAGAAAAAAATTTATTTAGAACTGACAAAATAATAAAATCAATAATAAGTTTCACTTTATTTATTCCACTATTATTTTTGATATCATTCATAATACAGTATGTCTTACCAGAGTATAAACAGCAAGAAATTGTATTAAATTTTAAAAGTACCTTAATAGAAGATAAAGGAATATTACTACATGTTCTTATATTTGCTCCGATTGTTGAGGAAGTAATTTTTAGGGGATATATATATAGAATACTAAAATCAAAATTACCTATAATATTTTCAATGATAATAAGTTCAACACTTTTTGCACTTATTCATTATAATGTTTTATCATACATCTTACTTTTTGTGCTATCCATTTTTTTAACCTATATATATGAACGAAACGGTTCGATTATTTGTCCGATAATAATTCACTCACTTTTTAATTTAATGATGAGTATTTTAATAATTTTTGGAAATTAAGAAAATGGAATTACTGTGGAGTTCAACAGTTTTGTCGAAAACTGAAACAAAGAGTTTGATAGAGACCAGAATTAATAATATTACCCCTCCGTATATTTTAAATCTAAATGGAGATTTGGGTGCGGGTAAGACGTTTATATCAAGGTGTATTGTCCAAAAATATGGTTTTAATGATTTGCCGAGTTCTTCATTTTCGAAAATGTCAGTCCTTGAATCTACGATAAATAAAATATTACATGTAGATTATTTTAATATTCAAGAAAATGAATCTTTTTTCTTTGATAATATCTATGACAATATCGATAATAATACTATATTACTTCAGGAGTGGAACAAAACATTTATAGATATAGATATCTTACAACTGAATCTTGAGATTATCAATTTTACGTTTGAGCAACGAAAAATTAATTTATTTCGCTTAGGTAAGTTCAATTTTCCCTGATTCGTATTGTCTCAATATGCCTGATTTGATCAGCCATTTTATTTCTTTAAGACAATCGGTTTTGGTTAATTCCCAATTTTCAGAATGTGATATCAATTCACCTATATTTGCTGAACCCTTTTGTAAGTGCTGAATAAGTTTATTTGAAGTTTCATTTAGTTCGTCCTTATCAAACTTTTTCGGCTGATATGCACAAATATAACTTTCTTTATTGTAATTATGACCGTAAAAGTTCATTTGTTTTGAGATTACTTTCAGGCAGTTATTAATATCTTGGTGGACTTTTCCAGCATAAAATCTTTCAAATTCACCTTTGATTTCTGAAAGCTCTTTTCTTTCATAGATTTCTTTTGAAGCAATTGAAATCCTTTGTTTGAATGTATAATATTTTAATTTTTTGTTTTCAATAATTTCAGATTTTAATGATTCGAATGAATCGAAGGTTTTATCATTCTCAAGCTGTAACTTACATAATCTAAATGTTTCTTCCTTTAGCTTATTAATAATGTCTTTATCTCTGCTTGTTTTTAGATTTTCAATAAAGTTATTTCTATCTGTGGTTATTTTGTTTTCTAGTATATGCACATCAATCAAGTTATTAAAAAGATTGTGGCTTTTCGGTGGAAAAATAGTTTCTGTAACTGTATCAATCAGAATATGATCGAATTCTTTATCTATTGAGAACTTTTCTTCATAGATTAGTTTTATTTTATTCGATAAAATTATGCCGGTTATTAAGTCATTAGCTCTTGAATATACTCTATTATTCGAGTTAAGCACCATAAACTTCTCTTTATTGTCTATTAATTCAATTTTGAGAACATAGAGCTTTTTCTCAGTTATATCCTTCGTAATATTTGCAATATTTCTTGTTATGCCATCCTTTCGAAGAATTTTTTTAATATTTTCTAGTAAACCATTACCTATCACTGCTTTAAACACAAGTTTAGGCCTTATTGTAGATTTCTTCTTTCTGTAACCCTTACTTAATGGTTTTTGTTTGTTTTTATATTCAACTTTTTTTTCTTCCCAATTAGGAGAGAATTCAAAATCAGCCAATGATTCGATTTCTGTTTCGTTATTTTGACTCACTTTTATTTTATTGATTTTAAAACCTGCTCTGACATATATTTTTTATTTAATTGCTCAGGTGGCGGAATTGGTAGACGCGCTAGACTAAGGATCTAGTGCCGCAAGGCGTGGGGGTTCGAGTCCCCCCTTGAGCACCATTTTGATTCATCATCAAAAATTCTTGTGTTTTGTTCTTTTTCCTAGTTCGTATTCGTCCTTAAAGGTTTTTTTACCATCACTTTCGAATCCTTCCCACAAGCCATTTTTCAGCCCATCCTTCCAATGCTCTAATTGTCTTACTTGGAATGAACCTCCTTCTAATCTAAAATTTTTAACGATCCAGTCGTTTGAATCTTTAGATGGGTGTTTGTCCTTAAATTTCTTTTTAGCTTGATCCTGAAGGTATTGCCATAATGTTTGTAGTATATTCCCATCATTACCTAGTTGAGGGATATAGTCTGCTGGTTCTATCGGGTTAGCGTACCAGTAAATATGAGTTCCCGATTTTTTCCCATTGAAATAGTCTTTTGCAAAAACCGGAATTCCCGAATTCTTAAATTTTTTACTAGTTCCGTGAAGTTTCCCATTTAGGTAAGAATCTTCTTCCATGATTTGACCGTTAGTGAAACGTTTTTCAATTTTACCTGTGTAAGGCGCAGCATCTCCTTTTATAAAAGCAAGCGGTTCTTCATTCCAGCGCGAACCGCGGATTAAAGCTAACTCGGTAATTTTGCCGTTTTTCGTTAAAACATCTCCTAATATTATATTTTCTGACATCGCACCAATAACTTTTGCATCAACATGATCGGAATATCCATTTCCCCCATTTGTTATTACAAATTTTTTAACTACACCCGTTTTTGAAAGGATAGGAGTCGCCATGGCATTTTCTCCAGACCAAAACAATCGTCTATCCATAAATATAATTTGATTTGCGTCCCGAATTATTAGTCGAGAAGAATCGACTCTTCTTGTGTGAAAAGGAGATAGGGGCAATTTTTCATTCTGCTTCGAGAAGTCAGCCCACCAATTCTTTACGAGTTCTGTTTTACCTTCAAAAATAATGATAAAACCTAATAACCCGCTTATCAAAGAGGAAAATAGTACAATTGAAATAACCCGACGAGCCATAGCTATATGTTAGAAGAGACTAAATTTATGTAAACCAAGAATTTCTCTTTATCATTCTACAGGTAAGTTGACTGGGAAAAAGTGGCCCTTCGTATACTAGTGATGTGTAAAGCTGCACCAGTTGTGCACCAAGATCTAATTTCCTTGATGCAGTATCAGTATCCGTAATGCCGCCTACCCCAATAATAGGCATTTTGTTTTCCGTAAGTTTTGCTATGAACTTAATTACATTATTTGATTTTCGTTCTATGAATTCTCCTCCACTCCAACCGCCGCTCTCATAATTCTTCTTTCCGACAGGTCTAGTGCATGTTGTGTTAGTGGCAATAATGCCACTAATGTTTTGCTCGCTTGCAAGCGCTACAATTTTTTCTATAACTGAATAATTTTCATCAGGTGATATTTTTATAAAACAAGGAACTTTTTCTGATTTTTGAGTTTTTGATAGTTTTTCGTTTTTCGAATCTATTGATTTTAATAAGGGTTCCAAGAAGTGAACCTGCTGAAGTTCTCGTAAATTTTTTGTGTTAGGAGAACTTACATTTATTGTAAAGTAATCAGCTGTTTGCCAAAATTTTTCAAAAGAAGTCAGGTAATCGTCGCTAGCTTTTTCAAGAGGGGTTGATTTTCCTTTGCCAATATTTATTCCGAGAGGAGATGAGCGTTTATGTTTGGGATACTGTAACTCGATTCTTTCCAAAATAGAATCTACGCCTTGGTTGTTGAATCCCATTCTATTAATTAAACCACTTTCTTCCGGAACTCTGTATAATCGAGGTTTTTCGTTCCCTGGTTGCGGTAGTGGTGTGACGGTTCCAATTTCGATGTGACCAAACCCTAAAGCACTCATGACACCAGGAAACATGCCATTTTTATCAAATCCTGCTGCTAGACCAATACGATTGGGAAAATTTATTCCGCAGATAGTAACTTTATCTTCTTTGGTGGGTACCAAATATCTAATTATTGATTTGCTGATTTGTGATTTCTCAATTTTTGAGAGAATCCCACATGCTATTTCGTGGGATAATTCAGGATCTAGCCCAAAAAAAACGGGTCTGATAACTTTTTTGTAAATATTACTCATTGGAAAAACATTTTTTTTTAATACGAAAAGATCCTAAATAACACAACAACGTTGACATTCAAAAATTTTGAGGATTAAGGCATTTGGATGACTAAAAAAACAGGACCTAGTTTAGATTGGTGTGAAGTTCGTCTTTCAGAAGATGAAAATTGGTGGGTGAGTGAAATAAGTGATAAAGAAAACTGGGATATTGAAGATCTTGGAATAATAGACCCAAAACAATTTCTTTATATTAATGAATTATTGGATTCGATGAATGAATTTGGTTTGGATTCACAAATTGTCGATGATGCTTTTTTTACTTTTGAAATTAAAGAAGAGTTGAAAGGAGGAAAAATCAAACTTGAAAGGGTTAGAGATTCTCTCCTAAAGGCCGAGGACTTGTTGTTTGCACTTCCAGATGTTTTGGATGAAGAAAAAGGACCTTATGCCGATTTCTTGAATCACATATCTCAAATAAGGGTTACAATGCTTAACGATTTAGTAGATTTTAGTGAATCTTATACTCAAGACGAAATGGAAGAAGTACTATCAGAAAAACAGAATAATGATTTTCTAGAAGGTAAGCGAAGTCATTTCAGCGATGAAATCATATCAATATTAGAATTTGTGCCTGAGGGATATGCATTAGATGACGATATCAAGGATGAAGATGGGGAAAACAAAGATGATGACTATTCGGATATTGAAGAAGAATTAGTTGAGGTTTCTGACAAAGAAGAAAAACTGTTGCCAAACGAAGATTTAAAGTGGGAAGAGGATGAAGAGAAGGAGGAGGAAGCGACCCCATATGAGGGAGGAGCGCCTGATGAAGAAAACTAGAGTTTCTTAATCATTCTTTCCGCAAAATAAGTCAAAATTAAGTCAGCGCCAGCACGCTTGATTCCAAGAAGAGATTCTTCCGCACATTTATCTAGCTCAAGCCATCCTAGTTTGCTTGCTGCCCAAATTCTTGAATACTCACCTGACACTTGATACGCGGCAACTGGAAGAGAAGAGTTTTCTTTGGCAGACTTAATTATATCCAAATATGGCTCGGCAGGCTTTACCATTAGGATGTCCGCCCCCTCTTGCTCATCTAATTTTAATTCGAGGAGTGCTTCTCGATGATTTGCAGGATCAAGTTGATAGCCTGATTTGTCAATTGGTTCAATTTGTGACGATGAAATGGCGTCACGAAATGGACCATAGTAAGCGGAGCAAAATTTTGCAGAATACGCTAGAATGGCAACATGCTCATAACCAGCTTTATCGAGGGATTTTCTAATTTCACCTACCCTACCGTCCATCATGTCAGAAGGTGCAACAATATCAAAGCCTGACTGAGCAGCAATTACAGCCGACTTACACAGAATCTCGACTGTTAAATCATTATCAACTTTACCAGAAGAATCTATAATTCCATCATGGCCATGGTCGGTGAAGGGGTCTAGTGCGATATCAGCTATTAATAAAGTATCCTGGTGCTGCTGTTTAATTTTTTTGGCAGCTTCAAAAGAAACGGAGTGAGGGTTGATAGCTTCTTTTCCTTTGGAGCATTTTTTTTGGGGCATTACACATGGAAACAGAGCAAAGGCATTAAGACCAATTTCCTTCCATTGAGCTATTTGAGACACAATTGCATCTAACGGCCACCTGTACACTTCTGGCATCGATTTTATGGGCTCCTTAGTTTCGCAGTGATCACTTACAAAAACTGGAAGTATGAAATCTTCTTTGTGAAGAGAACATTCTCTGATCATTGCTTTTGCTACACTAAGCTCACGGAGTCGTCTGGGGCGTCGATCTAATTTCATGGGACTTGTTTTACGATGGATTTGCTTACTAATGGACAATAAAAGGACTATTGTTATGATAGGATAAACTTAAATAGATGTTAAACAATGCACTGTACAACAAATAGGAAATGGAAATTGAGGCGGTAGTAAGTTTTATATTACTTGGCTGTGCATTGCTATCTTTCTTCTTGGAAAAAATAAGTGTTGATGTAACTGCCTTGGCATTGCTGGCGACCATTCTTTTGATATCTTGTTTAAATGTTTTTCCAGCTTGGCCTGATCACAGCGAAATATTTAGAGTCTTTTCTTCTGAAGCACCCCTGACAATAGCAGCGATGTTTGTCATAAGTGCAGCATTAAATCGCTGTAGAGTTATTGAGCAAATATCTAGATTCTTAAGTTTTTTTTGTAAGTTTGGCTACAGTAAATTCATGCTAATTTTACTAGGCCTCGTCGCACTTATTTCGGCCTTTGTAAATAATACTCCCGTGGTCGTTGTTTTGCTACCCGTAATCTTTGCCTTATCTAAACAGTTAGGTGTTTCTTCTTCCAAATTACTTATACCCGTTTCATATGCCTCCATTTTCGGTGGTTGTTGCACTTTAGTTGGAACGAGCACCAATATCTTAGCTAATGGAATAATTACATCATCAGATGTATACCCTAACTTGGAGCCGATTGGTATGTTTGAGTTGAGTAAACTCGGATTACCTTTACTGCTAGTTTCTCTTGGATTTTTAACTTTATTTTCTAGGCGGCTTCTCCCTGATCGTGAGGGGCTAACAAATATTTTATCTGAAATTGAGCAGAAACAATTCTTAACTGAGGCAGTTGTCCTAAAGTCTTCGCCACTCATTGGTCAAATAGCTTCCAAAAGTGATATTGCAAAAATGTCTGGGACAAGAATCCTTGATGTAATTAGACAAGGTAATTCATTGGGAAGTGCTGCCAAAACTATTAATCTTAATGCCGGAGATAAACTAATACTTTCCTGTAAACCTCAAGGAATAATAGAAACAAAGGAAATAGACGGATTGGATTTAGTTGATGAAACGAAGTATGGCTTAGAACAAATTTCATCAGAGGAATCATTAATGGTAGAGGCAGTTATAGGGCCATCCTCCTCTTTGATTTCAAAAACGATAGTCGAAGCGAATTTTCTCAGTAGATATAACTTATCAATTTTGGCACTTCATCGGAAAGGCAAAAATTTGAATGCACAGTTAGACCAGATCAGATTGCAAGCCAGTGATACTATACTACTTAAGGGAACTAGAAATGACATTGAGAAACTAAGGGAATCCGAGGAAACCATACTTCTCGATCAAGCTATGGTCCCAATGGAGAACTTTAAAAATAAGGCACCTATTGCGATAGGCGTTATTTTTATAGTTATATTCACAGCTGCCTTAAGATGGTTACCTATTTCCGTTGCTTCACTGCTAGGAGTTGCTCTCCTTTTTCTTACTGGATGCATAAAGCCTCGCGAGGCATATGAGTCGGTCGAGTGGAATATTTTAGTGCTAATATACGGAATGCTTGCACTTGGCATGGTGATGGAGTTTTCAGGAGCGTCTCGCATGATTGCTTCTTCCGTAAGTCAAATAACTGGAGGGGGGTTGGAGGGACCTTTAAAGATTATAATTACATTAGTTATAATATATGTAATTACTTCTATTTTAACTGAACTTCTTTCAAATGCGGCAACCATTGTGATAATGGCACCAATTTCCTTAGAAATTGCTAATCAGATAGGTTTGAATGCAATAGATGCCCGAGCATTCCTTTTAACTACATGTATTGCAGCTTCAGCCAGTTTTGTAACCCCGATTGGTTATCAGACGAACACATTCGTTTATTCGGTAGGTGGCTATAAGTTTACTGATTTTGCAAAGATTGGAATATTTCTAAACCTAATTTATTGTTTTGGAACCATTGCGTTAGTATCATTTTATTGGGATTTTTCATTTTAGTTCATTATTAATCACATTAATAGTAATAACTAAAATTTATTCGAACAATTGAAAACAAAAAGCCGAGGGTAAAATTCGAATTTACTTCTTTCTTTAGTGGATATCACGAAGCAATATGTGGCAATCTCTATCCTTTTATTACCCTTCAACAAAAGAGAAACTTAAGCCGACGCTGTAAAACTATCGTAAAAATATTAATATTAGATACTTATGTAAAGGCTATAACTTAATATAGCATGGAATATATTGTGAATAAAATAACTAATTTCCACTGAGTCTCCTCTTGACCCTGTTGCACCCAACACTCAAAATTGATACATGCTAGATTATCCTCATATAACAATTGAATAGATTTGGCATTTAAATTTACTCATAAGTAACACTTATATTAATTCCATCCCAATCACTCATGTCAACTGATAGTCCAGATAACGAAGAAAATTATGACTCCTCAATGATTCAAAAGCTTGAGGGCTTAGAAGGAGTAAGAAAAAGGCCCGATATGTATATCGGAGATACAAATGAAAGAGGCCTTCATCATTGTGTTTTTGAAATAGTTGACAACTCGATAGACGAAGCTCTTGCAGGGCATTGCAATGAGATAAAGGTAATACTCAATGTAGATGGATCTTGTTCAATTCAAGATGATGGAAGGGGCATTCCGGTGGATATGCATCCAAAGTATAACATGCCGGCACTTGAGTTGGTACTCACAAACTTGCATGCAGGAGGTAAGTTTGGAAAAGGAGCGTACCAAGTTTCAGGTGGTTTACATGGAGTAGGAGCTAAGTGCGTAAATGCTGTATCAGTTTGGTTCATTGCAGAGGTAAGAAGGGAAGGTAAAGTTCACCAGATGGAGTTTTCTAGAGGAATAACTACAGAAAAACTCAAAGTCGCTGGAGATAGTGACACGACTGGTACCAAAATAACATTTATGCCTGACGATGAAATTTTCACTGAAACACGTGAATTCAAATTTGATCTACTAGCCAAAAGATTACGTGAATTGGCATTTTTGAATCCAGGTGTTAAAATTTCGTTACAGGAAGATAAAAATAATCAGAAAGAAGAGTTCTTGTTTGAAAATGGGATTAGCGAATATGTCACATATCTGAACCAAAATAAGACATGTCTAATCGAGGAACCA
Organism: uncultured Verrucomicrobiota bacterium; assembly: GCA_902569115.1. Taxonomy (GTDB): domain Bacteria; phylum Verrucomicrobiota; class Verrucomicrobiia; order Opitutales; family Seribacteraceae; genus Seribacter. The sequence goes on from CACFTI010000041.1 coordinate 13,656, forward strand.
ATTTATTTCACGGGTGAAGCAGAGGCAGAGACCGGGAATGGAAACATCGTTACTGAAGTAGCATTTACATATAATGATTCATTTTCCGATCAACTTTATGCATATGCAAATTCTATCCATAACATTGAGGGCGGAACACATTTATCAGGGTTTAGAACCGCACTGACACGCGTGATAAATAATTATGCGAGACAAAATGACCTACTGAAAGAGAAGGAAATATCCTTAACAGGGGATGATGTACGGGAAGGTTTAACGGCAGTAATTTCTGTGAAAGTACCTGAGCCAAGATTTGAAGGGCAAACAAAGACTAAACTATCAAATAGGGAAGTAGATGGAATAGTGCAGAAGATTGTTGGCGAGAAAATGAAGCATCATTTCGAAATAAATCCTGATCAAGCGAAAAGTATTATTGAAAAAGTTGTGAATGCTGCTCGCGCTCGTGAAGCTGCAAGAAAAGCAAGAGAGACGGTTCGTAAGGGTGCTCTTTCAGGGGGGGGGGTTGCCTGGAAAACTAGCAGATTGTTCTGAAAAAGACCCATCCAGAAGTGAACTTTATATTGTAGAGGGTGATTCGGCAGGAGGATCAGCGAAACAAGGTCGTGATCGATTGACTCAGGCAATACTTCCTTTGAGGGGAAAACTTTTAAATGTGGAAAAAGCAAGATTGGATAAAGTCCTAAACAATGCTGAAATAAGAAGTTTAATAACCGCTGTAGGTACAGGTATTGGGGAACATGAGGGTGAGGGTTCTTTTGACGCTGAAAAAGCAAGATATCATAAAATAATTATTATGACAGATGCGGATGTGGATGGAGCTCATATCCGAACGCTTTTACTGACATTTATTTTTCGACAAATGAAAGGTTTAATAGAACGTGGATATGTTTATGTGGCTCGCCCTCCATTATATAAGATCAAACGCAGAAAAACAGAGCAATATATTCAGGATGATTCAGAAATGAGTAAAATTCTAATTTCTTTAGGTATGGAAGATTTAAAACTTAAAAGAAACAAGGATAGTTATATTTTTAATGATGAAGAATTATCAAAAATAACCGATCTTTTTATCGAGATTGAATCGATTGGAAAAGGACTAGGAAGGTATGGTTGTACTATACAGCGATTATTTCAAAAACTAGATCAACAAAGTAATTCACTTCCACGCTATCTTGCACGAATTAGAACAGGAAATGAAGAAGAAATAAGATTTTTTAAAGATATCGAATCAAAGATAGGTTTCTTACAATCCCACAACCTATCCGATGACCCAAATGAAAATAATTTTCATAAAGAAATAGAGAAAGATGGAGTTATTGTTTCACAAAGGATTTCCATTCATCAAATATTCGAATCTAAAGAATTGGAACGTCTTATAACAAGTTGTGCAAGCAATGGAATTGATCACACTTTTTTCAGTGATGAAAAAAGCGAAACATACAGTTTGACATCAGAGGGTGATGAAAACCAAATTAATTTAACCGGAGTAATCCACTTTCTTGAGAGTGTAAGGATTTCAGGAAGAAAAGGTCTTCAAATACAGAGGTATAAAGGTTTGGGTGAAATGAATCCAAAGCAATTATTTGAAACAACAATGGATCCTAATACTAGAAGTCTTGTAAAAGTAGAAATCGCTGACGCAATTAAGGCAGATAATATTTTCACAATGCTAATGGGTGAAGAAGTTGCCCCTAGAAGAGCATTTATCGAAGATAATGCGCTAAATGTGACTTTTCTAGACGCTTAATAATTTTATTCTAACTATGAACGATACAAGTGAAAATTTAATTAACGGTAACATTACCGAAATCATGCAGTCTGCTTACATTGATTATTCAATGTCAGTTATTGTCAGTCGTGCACTTCCTGATGTCCGTGATGGATTTAAGCCAGTTCAGCGGAGAGTTTTATATGCTATGCTCCGAGAGGGTCTTTTGCACAACAGACCTTATGATAAATGTGCAGGTGTTGTAGGGGAAGTTCTTAAAAACTATCACCCCCACGGAGATGGTTCTGTTTACGATACTTTAGTAAGAATGGCACAGCCATGGGTAATGAGATATCCATTAATTGACGGACAAGGCAACTTCGGGTCAGTTGATGGTGATTCGGCTGCAGCATACAGGTACACCGAATGTAGATTAACAAAATTGTCTGAAGAGTTACTCAGGGACATTGATGAAGATACAGTTGACTTTACACCGAATTACAAAGAAAGCACAACTGAACCATCAGTATTACCTGCAAGTTTACCCGGGTTGCTAATGAATGGTTCAACCGGAATAGCAGTTGGCATGGCGACAAATATTCCGCCTCACAATTTACGAGAACTTATTGATGCAATCTGCACCCTAATTGATGATCCATCGATATCCATCGATGAAATCATGGATATTCTTCCTGGGCCTGATTTTCCTTCTGGCGGAAGTATTGCCGGCAGATCAGGGATTAAGTCGTACATGAATACAGGCAGAGGAATTGTGCGAATGAGAGGAAGCATGCACATAGAGGATTTGCCAAGCGGTAAACAACAAATAATTATTACCCAAATTCCATACAATGTTAATCGAGCAACACTTGTAACGAGAATTGCTGATTTAGTAAGGGAAAAGATACTCGATGGCGTCAGTGATCTTCGTGATGAGTCAACTGAAGTAACTAGGATTGTTGTCGAGCTCAAGATGGGTGAGATTGAGAGGGTCACAATGAATAAGCTTTATAAGCTAACGGCCCTTGAAAGCAGTTTTGGCGTTATTTTACTCGCGCTTGATAAGTTGAAACCTAGACAATTAAATATAAAAGAAGCATTAGAACTTTATATTGAACACAGACGAACTGTAATACTAAGACGGACAAAATTTCGATTACGAAAGGCTCAAGATAGAGCACACATTCTTGAAGGATATAAAATCGCTTTAGACAATCTTGATGATTTTGTTAAAATAATTCGTGCGTCTAATAATAGAAATGACGCAAAAATTAATTTGTCTTCTAAGTATAATCTTTCAGAGAGACAAACAAATGCAATTTTAGATTTACGACTCTATCAATTGACTGGAATGGAGCGTGGAAAAATCGACGCCGAGTATTCTGAATTAATGGCACTCATTTCTGAATTAACCGAAATTATCGAGAATGAAAAAAAGCTTCTTGATCTTATAAAAACCGAATTACTAGATGTTAAAGAAACTTATGGAGATGAGCGTAAAACGCTTATCACCGAAGCGGAAGGTGATGTCTCAATGGAAGATCTTATTCCTAATGATGGTTGTGTTGTCACAATTACTAAATCAGGGTTTATAAAACGAACCACTGTCGATGAATTTAAAATTCAAAACAGAGGTGGTAAGGGAGTTATCGGAAGCGGACAAAAGGATGAAGATCCAGTTTCATTACTTAAAACATGTAATGCCCATGACACGCTTATGTTTTTTATGCAAAACGGAAGAGTGTATGTACAAAAAGCATATGAAATCCCTGAAGGTAGTCGAACTTCAAAAGGTAGAAACACAATAAATTTCCTTGAAATGCAAAAAGGGGAACAAGTTGCAGCCATTATAGCTGTTGATGATTTTGAGTCTGACAAGTCTTTAGTTCTTTGTACTAAAAATGGCGTAGTCAAAAAGACAAAAATTAGTGCGTACAAAAACCATCGTAAGGGCGGAATTATAGGTATAAATGTTGATGACGGAGATGAAGTTCTTGAAGCTTTGCAAATTGAACAAAATGACCATCTAATGGTCTTAACCGCAAAAGGAAAAGGCCTACGTTTTGCTTCGCAACAACTCCGTGATCAAGGTCGCGTCACTCGTGGTGTACGTGGTATCAAACTTAAGGAAAATGACAATGTGGTTAATATTCTTAAAGTTGAAGATGATAAATTGCTATTAATCGCAGGAAAAAACGGACTTGGAATAAGAACAAAGTTTAGTTCTTTCCTTCCTCGTGGAGGTGAATCAATCGAAAGTGAGGAAGTATCGCCTCGAAAAAGGGGAGGTCAAGGAGTTATTGCTATGAATACTGAAGCTGTTTGCGGTTCCATCAGTGTTGATCCAGAAAGTGAAATATTGATGATTACTAAAGCGGGTCAAACAGTACGGTGTGCAGTTCAAAATATAAGAGAAACAAGTCGTGGATCCAAGGGTGTAAAGTTAGTTAATTTGTCGCCAAGAGATTTTTTAGTTGGTGTTTCTGAAGTTGTTGAACTTGATGAAGAAATGGTTGATGGCGATCAGACTGATGCAACTGAAGAAATCGCTGATGATAATTTGGATAGTGTTGATAGTGTTAATTCAGATTCAAAAAATGTTCTAGATTGATTGTATTTTTCAGTCTTTTGGTAAGCAGATAAACGCAGATCGCATCAAATAATGGATTGTGAAATTGGTGCTTATCGTTCTGGCATCTTTTTCCGACTTCGTTTTTAAGTTCTTTTTCGTCTACAAATGTCTCTACAAGAAATCTGAGATCATATTTTTTTAATCCAGGATACAGTTTTCTATACACTTTTAATGTGTCCAACCAATTGTGCTTGCGTATCTTCTTCGTAATTTGATCAACTTCGTATGGAAAATATTTCTTAATTAAGTTTTTCTCCACATGTGAATTGTGGGCCACGATGAAGGAATAATTCTTTATTTGGAG
>CACFTI010000042.1 GCA_902569115.1 uncultured Verrucomicrobiota bacterium
CACTCCAAAAATGAATGGGTCTGCTTAAAAGAGGTTGAAAAGGCTGAAAGAACTATTTTTCGATTCCTTTCAAACCTTAGTTAATTTATTAGAAAATTATTTGCACTCATCAGCAACATTTTCAGCACTTCTAGAGTCTAAAGGTAAAATACGATAACTGAAGTACACCAAAAAATTATGTAAGAATGCATAAAAGATTCTTTCATAATGTAAGCAGATTTCGTTGAATAGAGTATGAAAATTAATCTAATCCTTTTACCAGTTTTATTTATTACTCAGCTATTGAGAGCTGAGGATTGGAGTTCTTTCCGTGGGCCAACCGGTATGGGAGTAACGGAGCAGAAAATTCCCACCTCATGGAATGCGGACTCAATCCTCTGGAAAAAAAGCATACCCGGGGAAGGACAGTCTTCCGTAGTTGAAGCAGGTAATAAGATCTTTATCACTGCAAGTGAAAACTCGGGAAATAAACGATCTTTGTTATGCTTTTCAAAGGACAAGGGTAAATTAATTTGGCAAAGAACTATCAATTATAAAGGTGAAGAGAGTAGTCACCGGATGAACGGATGGTGCACGCCCACCCCTGCAACGGAGGGAAACCGGGTGATCGCCTTTTTGGGTCCAGCTGGCATGCATTGCTTTGATACAGATGGAAAGAAGATCTGGGAATTACAGCTTGGTGATTTTCCAGGAAGTTGGGGAGCTGCCGCTTCTCCCATAATTATCAACGGTATAGTTTATCAGAATTGCGACTCCATGGGTCCTTCTCGATTAATCGCTGTCAGCCTGGAAACCGGAAAGATCATCTGGGATACTCCACGCATTGAAAAGCCAAGAGGTGGATGGAGTACTCCTATTTTCATTAGCCACAATGGACTGCCACAGCTCATCCTCAATGGAGAATATGGCGTTCGAGGGTATGCCCCTTCCAACGGAAAAGAAATATGGTTTTGTAAGGGATTTAATGGACGAGGTTCGCCTGTCCCATTTTATGGGAATGGCTTACTTTATGTGGTAAATGGTAAGCCAGGAGACTTGTATGCAGTAGATCCTTCAGGTCAGGGAGATGTCACTCAATCTCATCTAAAATGGCATGCTCGCCGAAATGGCGGCCGGGATCTCCCATCGCCAGCCATGATCAACAGCCTGGTGATGGTCACGAGTATGAGCGGAGTTATCACCTGCTATGACGCAAAGACCGGTAAAACCTATTGGGTGGATCGGTTGGAAGGTGCTTTTTCCGGCTCACCATCCGTTAGTAGTAATTATTATTACATACAAAGTGAATCCGGTACCACCTATGTCATTAAACCAAATAAACAGAGATTAGAGGTTATTTCTAAAAATAAGCTTTCAAATAATCTTGAGGAAATTTTCCGGGCCACTCTTAGCCCAATCGACGGAAAAATATATACCCGTTCAAACAATCAACTGTACTGTATTGTTAAAAGATGAGGAAATTTATAAGAAAATAGAAACAAATACACAATAAGTTACATTAACCATACACTGACATTTAACTTAATCCTTCCAAAAAAAGAAATAAATGAATCAAAAAAACACTTTTGTTGAATCGAAATTATCCCGTAGAAATTTCCTCTCTAATTCTGGAAAAATCGCTACCGGAAGTGCACTGGCAGGTGTGGCTCTGCCGGTAGTTCATGGACAAAGTTCTGATGTGACCAAGGTGGCACTCGTTGGTTGCGGAGGTCGGGGAACGGGTGCGGCCAGTAATGCGCTCTCTGTATCAGCCGCCAATGGACCCACCAAACTCGTAGCCATGGCTGATGTCTTTCAAAGTAAAATGGACCAGAGCTACAACGGACTGGTAAATAAACATAAGGATAAAGTCGATGTACCGGAAGAGAGAAGGTTCATCGGTTTTGATGGATATGAAAAAGCAATGGATGCACTGGATCCCGGAGATGTTGTCATTTTCACATCTCCATGCGCATTCCGTTGGGTTCACTATCAATATGCAATCAAGAGAGGTCTCAATGTATTTATGGAAAAACCCGTTACTCCGGACGGTCATTCCTCCCGAAAAATGCTTGAGCTCAATGAGGAGGCTAAAAAATTAAACCTCAAAGTAGGTGTAGGCTTAATGTGCCGACACAGCCAGGCCAGGCGTGAACTAAAATCAAGAATTGAGGATGGGGAACTGGGTGAAATCCTGAACATGCGTGCTTATCGTATGCAGGGACCGATTGCTTCCTGTTTCTCAGACAAGAAACCAGCCGGTGAAAGTGAATTGATGTATCAGATTAAGAGATTCCATAGTTTTCTCTGGTTAAGCGGAGGATCATTTAGTGATTTCTTCATTCACAACATCGATGAATGTTGCTGGATGAAAGGGATGTGGCCGATCAAGTGTCAGGCACAGGGCGGCCGTCACTATCGGGGAGACAAAATTGATCAGAACTTCGATAACTACACAGTGGAATACACATTCCCTGACGAGACCAAGCTGTATTTCCATGGAAGAAACATGGCCGGATGTCATCAGGAATTTTCCAGCCATGCCCACGGGACGAAGGGGTATGCTTTAATTTCCGGACCAGGAGGACATCGATCACAGGCAAGGATCCATAAGGGACAGGGGCCGGATAGTGACATGGCCTGGATGTTTGGGCTAGGTAATGGAGGTGGACGCCCAACCCGCGAGACCAACCCCTACCAGGATGAGTGGGAAAGACTGATGGATGCCATTAAGAACGACAAACCGCATAACGAAGTCGAGCGCGGAGTGCAGGCAAGTGTTGCTACATCCATGGGCCGTATGGCTGCCCATATTGGGACCGAGGTTACTTATGATCAAATGCTCAATTCAAATCATGTATTTGGACCGGGTGTTGAGAACCTGACTCTCGATTCACAACCACCTTTACTCGCAAACAACGAAGGGCTTTATCCCATCCCGGAACCTGGAAGAAAAAAGCAGGAGTATTAATTTCATTCATTTTAAGGTTTCTCCTCAACTAATGATTAATAAAACTCTTTTGCTAACAGTGCTAGATAAGTTGTGCGAATAACTTTTCGTTCTTTTAAGACAAACGCTTTCCCCTTGGATTTCAAGCACTTAGATAATGGAGTTCAAGGTGTGAATTAATTATCAGGAAACTCTAGTTGACCAAGTTTTAAACATTCAACTAAATCAAATTATCCAAGGAAGTTTTGGGGTAGGCTTTCTTGGTTTTAGGCCCGTTCTCGGTTTCCGAGGACGGGCCACTTTTTTTTATTGAGTTAAAGTAATCTTACAGATCATAACGATAGCCATGCCTCATAGACTTACTTTCTTTTTCGTACTAATTCTTTCCTCACTTTCCGTTCAAGCTGATCAGAAATTAGTTTGGGCAGATGAGTTCAACGGTGAATCATTAGACTACACAAAATGGGGTGTAGAAGAAAATGCCTATGGTGGTGGCAACAACGAATTACAGATCTACCGTTGGGACAAAAGAAATCTTCGGGTTAAGAATGGTAACCTTATCATGGAAGCTCACCATGATAATCCCAATGTAGTCGGCACGACTCGCCCCTACTCTTCGGCCCGCATTCGAACCAAACATCGGGGCGACTGGAAATACTGTCGGGTGGATGTACGGGCGAAACTTCCGGTTGGAAAAGGGATTTGGCCTGCCATTTGGATGCTTCCAACAGAGGAAAAATACGGAGGATGGGCTTCGAGTGGGGAGATCGATATCATGGAACTTGTGGGTCATGAGCCATCGACATACCATGGGACCTTGCACTACGGGGGTGCGTGGCCGAAAAACAGACATAGTGGTGAAAAGTTTAAACTAAGTAGAGGCACATTTGCTGATGAATTCCATGTGTTTTCCGTGAATTGGCAGGAAGGTAAGATTACATGGTCAATTGACGGAGAAGTTTGGCAAACTCAACAAAAATGGGATTCAGAAAAAAAGCCCTACCCTGCTCCCTTTGACCAGCGATTCCATCTGATTTTGAATTTGGCAGTAGGAGGCCGTTGGCCCGGAAACCCGGATGCCATGACCAAATTTCCCGCCACAATGCTGGTTGATTATGTTAGGGTATACCATAACTAACTTCATTCTTTTTCGAGTTTCAAAAGATGTTCCACCATTTTTTTCATGGCAAGGGGGGGAATGGACTCACCAATAACCTCCCTGACCAGTTTGCCTGAAAATGACTGGCCTTGGGTAGCTCTGCCGTAAGGAATCTCATCAAAAGTATATTTCTTGTACCAGCAAGGATGATCCAATGTTGAAAGGATGAGGATCTCCCTCAGTGATAACACACGGTTTTGCTCTGGATGGCCCTTTACATCACTTGAAATAACCCCACTATTCATAGTGATCGTTCCAGCGGGCTTATCCCATTTCATTCTTCGATAGGAAGATTTAAACCCTCTTACCAGGCGATACTTTCCGCTCTCTTTTATTTGCGGTCGAGGAAGAACTTCTCCACAGACACAGCTTACTGCAGTAGGATCTTCCATTTTCCTGTTACACTTAATACAGTGAATATTATCAAAGGCTGACTGTCCTTCCGGTGTGTGTTGCATCCAAAAATACTGTTGTTCGTTCCATTTGGGCACACAATGAAAATCATCCTCTTGATTCACAGTCTCTGTCTTCGCATCAAGACTGGGTAAATGCTGAATAGCGTCCCGTAAACTCACCCAAGCTCTTTGTCTCTTTTTTCCATGTGATGGCAATGGATGAAACGGGCTTAATTCTTTTGAGAAAATATCCGTTCCTGATGGAAATTTTCGACAAAGATGAGGAATCCGGCAACCGACCGTAATTAATCTTTCTCGATGATGAGGTACTCCATAATCACGAAAATCAAGAATGTTGGCAAAGATTGAATAACCCAATCCACCCAGTCTGCGGTTTAGGCACTGAAGGATATTTTCCGGTACATCATTCTCATTTCTTATTACGGTATTTTCCATTCTTCGAACATTCTCGAGAATGAACCATTCTGGTTGCAGGTTTTCTAAAATTTCAATCCCCGGAAGAATTAAACGGTTCCTCGTATCTTCTTTTGGGCGCTTTCCCGATTTAATTTCGGAGGATATTCTACCCGCTCCATTGGATGACATACCCTGACATGGAGGAGATAATGTGAGTAACCATGGATGCTTTGAACCGAGCTTTTCTTTAAAGAAATCCACATACGCATCTTTTGTTTTCCAAATATCGCCTTCAAAAACTTTGGTTCCCGGAAAATTCTTACGTATAAGGGCCGCTCGAGAGGGAACCAATTCAGATGCGGCTAATACTGGAATACCATGTCCCCATTCGATTCCAACATCCCCAATCCCACCACCAGAAAACAGGGACCCGGCCACTTTATTTTTCATAATTGAGGATGATTCTATATGGATTGGAATGGAAGATAAAATATTTACGAAGAAATAGCATTTATTCCTATTTGCCCCAAAACCTTTCTTTTAAAAGTTAAAGGATTTGAATGGACGTATTGGGATATCCATACAAATTTTGAGTGATATTTACCTATGAAATTCATTCTCCACAGTCTCCTTGCTCTTAGTTGTGCCTTCACACAACTTAATGCTCACGACCCAGCCAGTGACATGGCCTTCGCAGCCAAACGTTTCCTGCAATCACTTGATGTTGAAACTAAAAAGAAAGCCCATTTTGTGTTTAAACATAAAGAAAGAGAAAATTGGCATTTCTTTCCCGGACCCTTCATTCGACCAGATGGAAGACAGGGTCTCTCGCTCAAGGATATGACTCCTGCTCAAAAGATCCTGGCACATGGTCTACTCGGATCGGCTCTTAGTCACCGTGGTCTGATTGAAACCACGGATGTTATCCTCCTAGAACAGATTCTCTATGAGCGGGAAGAACGTGAGATGAGAAACCCTGAGCTTTATCATGTCTCCATTTTTGGCCAACCCGACAAAGCAGGGACATGGGGATGGCGCTTCGAAGGACATCACTTGTCACTCAACTTTACTTTTGTAAATGGAAGAATTTTCTCCAACACCCCTAGCTTTTATGGAGCAAGCCCCGCTAGAGTTAAAGAGGGTAAACATGCAGGTATGAGAGTGTTGGCTGATGAGGAAGACAAAGCACGCAAACTATTCCGTTCGCTTTCGCCTCCCCAAAAGAAAATGGCCATTCTTTCCGAAAAAGCTCCGCGGGATATTTTATCAGGTCAGGACAACACGGTGAATCGTGAAACCTTTTTCCCACCTAAGGGTCTGCCCATAACCAAGATGAACCCTAGGCAAAGAGGCTGGCTCGATGAATTGATCCATGCTTATGCAGCCAAGCACAGGCCCGAAGTTGTAGAACAAGTCGCTGGCCGCAAACCCCTGGTTCATCCCCAGGAGACTTACATCGCATGGGCAGGCAGCTTAGATGCAGGCGAAGCCCACTACTACCGCGTGCAAACCCCCGACTATTTATTCGAGTACGCCAATACCCAAAATGATGTGAACCATGTCCATGCGGTTTGGAGGGATTTTAATGGCGATTTCGGAAGAGATCTACTCGCTGACCATTATCAGAAAGATCACAAGCCCGAAAAAGGCTGGGTATCCATGTTTGACGGAAAAACCCTGAAAGGGTGGAAAGCGAATGAAAATGAAGATTCCTTTTGGGTCAAAAACGGGTGCATTGTCGCCAATGCACCGGGGCGTTGCCACTTGTTTTATGTAACCGAAAAGCCTTTTAAAAACTTTGAATTCAAATCTAAAGTCATGACCTTGCCACATTCCAATGCCGGAGTCTACTTTCACACCCGTTTCCAGGATGAAGGATGGCCCAAGGCTGGCTTTGAGTGTCAGGTCAATAATACCTACCATGACCCCAAGAAGACTGCCAGTATCTATGGAGTTGCCGATTGCCTGGAAGCTCCCGCCAAAGATGACGAATGGTTTGATTTATATATCAAAGTGGAAGGCAAACGCATCATTACCCAAGTGAATGGTAAAGTGGTTGCAGATTGGACGCAGCCATCTGATTGGAAAAAAGGAGCTAACTTCGAAAGAATTCTTGGGGAAGGAACTTTCGCTCTTCAAGGGCACGACCCCGGAAGCACCGTCCTCTTTCGCGACCTGATGGTAAAAAGACTTCCATGAACAGACTGCTCCTTTTAGCATTATCCATTTACCTTTCCTCTGCCACGAGTAAGGCGGATGTCAAATCCTGGCCTCAGTGGCGAGGACCCGATGCTTCGGGACACGCATTCGAAGGTAAATTTCCGGCCGAATGGAGTGCCAATAAAAACCTGATTTGGAAGACCAGCCTACCCGGTCGCGGGCATTCATCCGCAGTTCATGAAAACGGATTGATATGGATCACTACCGCACTTGAAACCCCAGCATCTGAAAAGGAAAAGCAAGAAAGGCTTAAAGCAAATGATGGATTGTCCACAGTAACTGTACTTTCAGAAGTCAGTCTGAGGGCTTTACAGGTTGAACCGAAGACGGGAAAAATTCTCCAAAACATTGAGGTGATCCGAAAAAAACAACCGCAGTGGGTACACCATTTAAATAGCTATGCATCGCCTTCACCTGTTATCGAAGCGAATCGATTGTATCTTCATTTTGGTGCCTACGGGAATGCCTGCCTCGATTCCAGTTCTGGTGAGATTATCTGGAAAAATACTCAGAAGGAATTGTGGGTTATGCACGAAAACGGCCCCGGCAGTTCTCCGATCATATTCGAAAATCTTCTTATTTTCCATCTCGATGGAAGCGATAAGCAAAGCGTGGTAGCTCTTTACAAAGATACCGGGAAGATTGCGTGGCAGACTAAAAGATCAGGCAAGATGAAGGAAAACCCCCAATTGCAAAAATCATATTCCACTCCGATTGTAGAAATCCTCAATGGCCAATCTGTTCTCATTTCCTGCGGAGCAGACTGGGTATACGGATACAACCCACGAAATGGAGCAGAACTTTGGAAAATAAATTATGGAGTGCTGGGTTTTTCCAATGTCGCCCGTCCTATCATCGGGCATGGAATGTTGTATATTTCCACCTGTTTCATGAAAGCCGAAATCCATGCCTACCGTTATCAAGGATTGGAAAAACCAGAACTTGTCTGGAAAATGATCAAGGGTGCACCCAAAATGCCCTCTCCTATTTTAGTAGGAAAACAACTCTATGTGATCAACGACGGAGGGATTTTAACATGCGTCAACGCAATTTCAGGGGATTTAATCTGGAGAGAAAGAATCGGGGGGGAATTCAGTGCCTCTCCCACCTACGCAAACGGTTTACTCTATTTTTCGAACCGAGATGGTAAAACTATAGTCATTAAGCCTGGAAAAGAATTGAACATCATTGCGGAGAATACAATAGACGGGACTGCTCACATGGCGTCAATCACCCCGTTCCAAAATTCATTTCTTTTAAGATCTGAAGAAGGACTTTACCGCATAGGTAAAAAGTAAAGGCTACTCAGCTACTTGATCCCTTAGGCTTGAAAAAACATTACCCGTCGGTTTTTCCGGAAGGGAATCAAGCCAGTCATTGAGCTTTGTCTTTAATCTGGAAACCACCTTTACTTGTTTCGAAGCTACATTCTTTTTTTCAAGAGGGTCTTTAACCAGATCAAGTAACTCCACATATTCCAGGTCCCGGTTCAGGCATAATTTCCATTGCTCTGAAACAACCACATAGCTTACCCAATGATCTGGCTTTGCCTCCTGAGCAGGCCATGGAGCGGAAGTGCGCCAAAATAAAGGTTTACTTCGTTTCGCTTCACCTTTGCCCATCAAGGTTCTCACCTGACTAATTCCGTCCGATTGATAGGAACTGGGAAGTTTGACTTTAGCTAGTTCACAAAAGGTGGGCAAAAGATCCACCGCTGAAAAAATGGAAGATTTGTCCACCCTACCGGCAGGAATTTTATTCGGCCAGCGGGCGAGAAACGGAACTCCAATGCCACCCTCAAAAAGGCCACCCTTAAAAGCCCGCCTGCCTCCAGTTATTCCCTTAGCCCCTCCAATTCCATAACCGGGCCCGGTTGCAGAATCATACATCAAAGTAATAGGACTGTTAGGAGCACCCCTGGCGGGACCATTGTCAGAACTGAAAATGACTAAAGTATCTTCGCTAACTTTAAGCCGGTCCAATGCATCCAGCAACTGGCCAATTCTTAGATCCGCATGATACAAGGTGGCAGCATAGATGTTATCCGCTTCCGGTAAATCAGGAAAAAGCTTTTGTAACTTCGGATCCACATGAAAAGGAGTATGAGGCTCATGAATCCAGAGATTAATAAAAAATGGTTTTCCGGCGGCATGACTTTTTTCAATAAAGGGAATGGCACTCTTCACATCATCATGCACAAACATTTGCGGACCGGCACAATTGTAAGATCCATAATCGTCGTAACCGTAAGCACTGGGAAAAGGAGAATCAGGGATCATGTCATTGGCCAAATGCCATTTGCCGTAGTGTGCCGTGGCATATCCAGACTGTTGGAGAAATCGTGGTAAAAGCGGTGCCTTTGTATCCAGCCAATCTGGCATATTTCGCTTTTGATTACTGGAAACCCAGGCGAAGTGACCATCAATGTTGTACCGGGCAGGAAAATGTCCGGTCATCACCGCCGTACGACTCGGGGAACAGACTCCACTTGCCACCGTAAAGCGATGGAAGTCTGTACCCTCCTTGGCCAAACGATCGATGTTGGGTGTTTTCAGATAGGGATGTCCATGGCAACCGAGATCCCCCCAACCCCAGTCATCCGCGAAGATGAAAACTATATTGGGACGATCCTTGGCGAGGATCGACAGGCATGAGAGAAAAATTAGGAGGAATACACTTTTCATAAAATTTAAAGAATTAAATTTCTACCTCCATCGGTAAAGTTTAATTCATGCTGGCTATCTTTTAGGGCGTAAAGAACGCTAATCGAACGCCGGGTGGAACGAACTCCGAATTTTCCGTTTCGATCAAGAGAGATCAGGCCAAATTCGTGTTTACGGGAGGCGCCTTCCTTCATCAATTCGGTAAGGATTCTTTTGAGCGGAATATTATCACGCAAACGTGAAACAACCTGAGCTGCCACTGCCTGATTAATGATGTGCTCTCCCTTACCAGTGCATGAGACTCCTCCTGCAGAATCAGCAAAGGTTCCCGCAACACTGGCACTATCACTAACCCTTCCAGGAATTTCATGCCCGACCCCACCTGTTGAGGTTCCTGCTGCCACAATTCCTTTTTCATCCACGGCTACAGCTCCCACGGTACCAAACTTTTCCCTGGAACGAAGAGCCTTCCGGTATTCAATGAAGCGGGCCATCGTAATCGGGTCGTGAAAACCAAATCCCTTTCTTCTCGCATATTCCGTGGCTTCGCTTCCCGAAAGAACATGGTGGGATTCGTCCCGCAAGGAATGAGCCACTTCAATCGGATGTTCCACATCATAAATGTTAATGACTCCCGAAAATACAGCATCCTCGGAATCCATTAAAGCTGCAGACATCCGAACCCGACCATCTCTCTGTAGCTTGGAACCCGTACCAGCATTAAAAATAGGGTCACTCTCAAGAAGTCTGATCGCGTGCATCACGCCGGCCCGGGCACCTTTTTCACAAAGTGTTTCGTAAGCAGGCCCAAGTGCCTCACACAAACCAAGACGATATTGTTCTTTAGTGGCTACCTTTCCTTCCAGCCGACCAGCACCCCCATGAATGATTAATTTACAACTTCCATTTCCCACATAATCAGTTCAAAAGAATTTCCGCCATTTGGTCGAGCTTAAGATCAGCTCCATTGAAAACGGGAGCTTCCGTAAAAGAATTTAGCTCTCGGACATGGAGGGGAGAGCTTGAGCAAACCCCAGAAATAGCATCAGGTACAAGGTTGAACTTGGTTTTAAGAATATGCAGACCCCCTACTGCACCAAGAGCATCCGCGGCACAAAAGATAAGCTTGTGTACCCTCTTCACTACTTCAGGAGATTCCAGAAGCATCGCCGTTTCTCGCTGGTTGATCCCATCCGCAAATTCCACAACAATAAAATTCTTCTGATTACTCCCAAGTTTACCGTCTAAGGTGTGAAATATGTCCATTAAATCATCTTGAGATAGCATGTAAGATGATGGATGCCCCATATAAGTGAAGTCTGCGAAGTCCTTGGCACCGGAATCATTCATATGCAGAATGTCCTGCAAACTCGCAGTCCCCGTCATTTTACATCCGTTTACGGTGTATCCCATTTGGTGCAACGATCGGCAACAGGCCGCGGCGGCCAAACTTTTTCCGGAATTCATGGCAGTACCCACAACTAAAATTAGTTTTGCTTTCCCTTTCTTAGGTCCCGATGCAGGATTTTTTATTCTGGGAAAATTTCGGGTGTTAATTGCCTTTCCATCTTTGTCCAAAAGATAACCCTGTATCCTGATCCTTGTCGGGTCTTTCAGCATCGCATTCTTCGTCTGAACCTGACCAATCATTCCTGAACGGGCAAGTAGATCGGCTTCCCTGACATTATCTTCAGGAATAATTCCCTCGTAATGATCGGGAGCATATCGGTTGCCATAGACAAAAAAGGCTTTTGTACCATTGTGTATCGTATGAATTCGGCCAGAGACATTTTCCAAAGAGGAATGATGCCCAATCCTCCGAACTTTTCCGAAAACCACATCGCCGGGCTCAGGATTTTTTTCCAACTGGCCATAGCCAATAAAGGAAGACTTTGGTAAGCACAAAGCAGAGCTAGGAACAATAACACCAGGGGGGATCTTATTCATGGGGTAAAGGGGTTGGATGAAATTGCTCAACTATAAATAGTTGAAAATATTACAACATCTACTATCCGAAAAAAATAGGCTGTAAAGCCTATTTAACACCCCCTATTCCAAGGGATTATTAACTACAAAACTAATCCGTGAGAAACTGGTACGAAAGAAAAGTATTTAGTCGATGACAGCGATTGGAAATTCTTTGGATGGGACATGCAAATCTGTCATCATTTTCTTTATCTTATCCACAATGTCAGGATGCTTGGAGGCCAAGTCCTCAGTTTCTGATTCATCGACCGAAAGATCATAAAGCTCGATCTTCAGAGGATCATGATTCTTGCCCTTCCGAATCATTTTTTGGCGAATCCCCTTCCATTTGTCCATCCATACGGCTTGCTGCCCACCATATCCTGAAAATTCTCGATACAGGGGGGGTCTGGAAAGTTGACAATTACCCAATAAATGATCTGCCTGGTCATGTCCGTCGTGATTGGCAGTAAGGGGATCTTTCGCATCAATCAGGTTATGTAAAGTCACCATCCAGTCCTCAAATCCAATCATTTTATCAGAGATCGATCCGGCTTTAACTTTCCCGGGCCATTTGACAAGTAAAGGAACACGAATGCCTCCCTCATAGAGTGATCCTTTGAGACCACGCAATTCTCCGACGCTATCAAAAAAATCATAATCCACCTCAAGTTTAAGATGGGTGGTTCCGTTATCGGAGGAGAAAATTACAATCGTATCATTGGTCAAATTTAATTTCTCAATCAGATTTACCACATTTCCTACATATCGATCCATCCGGGTAATCATTGCCGCATAGGCCGCCCGGGGAGTAAAATGTGGGGTGTATCCATATCCCTGCGAGCGGGTGAAAGGAGGATCATTCCACTTTAACTTGAGGTACGGTTTTAATTCCTCATCAGGTACATGAAGGGCAACATGAGGGATAAGCGTCGGGTAATACAAAAAGAAGGGTTTATCCTTATTAATAGTAATAAACTCCAAAGCCTGCTCATTAATCCTGTCTGATGCGTAATCCTTGCCCTTAAACACTTCATAACTGTCAGGATCTGCAGGATCGGAACCTTTAGGCAATGAAGCATGGCCCGGAACCGGTGGGTTATTAGCAAGAGGTACCCGGTCGCGGTCACTCCAAAGATAATTCGGATAGTAACTATGGGCATGCCTTTGGCAATTGTAGCCATAAAATCGATCAAAGCCTTGATTCATTGGATCACCCTCCGTTCCTGGGCCTCCAAGTCCCCACTTTCCGAAAGCACCGGTTACATAGCCCTCCTTCTTGAAAATCTCCGCCATGGTTACCTCATTCATGGGAATCGGTCGCTGCCCTTCAGGTTTCAGCTCTCCATTGTTTCGTATGAATGCATGCCCCGGGTGTTTTCCGGTCATCAAAACACAACGGGAAGGTGCACACACCGCATTACCTGAATAATTTCGGGTAAAACGCATCCCTTCTTTGGCTATTTTATCGAGATAAGGTGTTTTAATTTTCTTCTGACCATAACTTCCCAGTTCATTATAGCCCAAATCATCAGCCAGAATAAAAATTACATTCGGCTTTCTTTCTGCAGTGAGAAAAAGAGAACAGAATGAAAATACGATAAAGTTCAAAATCTTCATTTAATGAAAGTATAAAAATCAAATATCGAAAACAACCGCGAATGGACTTTACGCAAAGAAATCTCCAAATAGATTAAACCCATGTCCTTACTACAAATAACAGCCCTCTGTGTCTTATCCTCACTTTGCACATCTGCTTGGCACCTTTCAGCAAAATCAAAAGGGGAATACAAAATCGTCTTTCTTCACGGCGGAAGAAGTCATGCCTCTGGCGATCATGAATTTCAGGCTGGCTCCCATTTACTCGCCAACCATCTTAATACCCAGAATAAAGTGAATCTAAAAGCCGTGGTCAACGCTGGTTGGCCGAGTGATGAAGGTATGCTTGATGACGCTGATGCCATCGTAATTTATGCAGACGGAACTTCGGTTATCGGAAAAGGCTGGAACAAGATGGATCAGTTGGTGAAAAACAAAAAGGTCGGGGTTGTATTTATGCATTATGCTGTGCACCCGAGTGTGGACCAGGGGGAAAAATACTTTCTTCCATGGATTGGTGGTTTTTTCAAAAACGGTGTATCCGTGAATCCATTCTGGCGGGCAAAAATCAAGCCAATGAAAGGACATGAAACTGCCAATGGAGTTGGTCCCATCGATGCAGTTGATGAGTTTTACTTTAATATACATTACCATCCCGATGCTCTCCCGCTTGGTTCAGCCACACCGGATGAAAAAAATCTACTTCGAATTAACAATGTTTGGACTCGGGATGGCTACCTGGCCAAAGGTAAGAGTCAGGCCCTGCTCTGGGGTATCGAACGACCCGGTGGTGGACGGGGCGTCGGGTTTACTGGAGGGCACCATCACCGCAACTGGGCGATTGATGGCTACAGACAGTTGGTCATGAATTCCATAGCCTGGGCAGCAGGTGCCGAGATCCCCGAAGGAGGTGTCCCCACCTACCCAGTCACTGAAAATGAACTCAATCAAAAGCTTGATGATTACGGAGATCGTACGAACAGAATCAAACTACCAACTCAGGAAGATGTGACCTTCTCGCCAGGCCCTTGGATGACTCCTGAAGAGCATGCTGAATCAAGAAGAAGACCCAAAAAGAAGAAATAAAACTACTACTTTAAACCAACGAAAAACTAAGTTTATGAAAAATACAGCCTCTATTCTACTACTCACCATACTTACCAATTTCTCATTGGCTAAACATCACGAAAAGGGTGATTTTAAATCCATTTTCAATGGGAAAAACCTTGATGGATGGACCCAGAAAAACGGCACAGCCACCTACCGGATTGAAAAGGGTGCGATTGTTGGAAAAACAAAGGAGGGAAGCCCCAATTCATTCCTTTGCACCGATAAACTCTACGGTGATTTTGAACTTCAATTCGAAGTTAAATTAATCAACGACGAGCTAAATTCAGGAGTACAAATCCGTTCTCAAACCAAAGAACTCAACGACAAGGAAAAAAGCCGAGGTGATAAATTTGGCCGAGTCAACGGTCCACAGGTTGAGATTGAAGCAACCAAAGAAAAAGGCGCCGAGTCAGGCTATGTCTACGGGGAAGCACTAGGTGGATGGATGACACCCAAAGAAAAACTCATCCCTCACAAAAACTTCAAAAATGGTAAATGGAATAAATACAGAATCCTCGCAAAAGGTCCTGTCATTAAAACCTGGGTAAATGGAAATCAAGTTTCAGATCTTAAGGACGAAGAAAAATACAAGTCTCATGCCAAAGGGTTCATTGGTCTGCAGGTGCACTCCATTAAAAAAGGAACTGGACCCTATGAAGTCGCATGGAGAAATATTAAGATAAAAGAGCTAAAGTGATTAAGGAGAAAACACGATGAACATAAATCATCTCGGGATCATCTCACTTTTCCTTCTGGGCAGCCTTTTGGCGGAGGACAGAGTGTTTGTTTCCTTGTTCAATGGCAAGGATTTGAACGGCTGGAAAACCACCGGCAACTGGATTCCCCAAGACGATGGATCGCTCCTCATTAAACCAAAGCCCGACCAAAAAGGTTGGCAAAGGTATTCAGACTATTTGATCACCGAAGAGAAATTTGGTGATTTCATCCTGGAACTGGAATACAAATATCCTCCCAAGGGAAACAGTGGAGTATTTTTCAGAATCGGGGACCCCAAAGACCCGGTGCAAACAGGGATTGAGTGCCAGATCCTCGACTCCACCGGTAAGCCTGATGATAAAATGGGGGCTCATGACCACGGCGGTATCATACGAACTGTCGGCCCCAAGGTGAACATGTCCAAAAAAGCAGGCGAATGGAATCATATGGTGATCAATTGTCAGGGCCATCATTTGCGTGTCGCTCTTAACGGGATTGAAATCATTAACCACTGGATGGACTCAACCTCCGAGAACAAGAAACTGACCGGCGTGGGCGATCGCCCACTCAAAGGACACATAGGGCTCCAGGACCACGGCACTCCCAACAATATTTATTTTCGTAATATTCGAATACGAAACCTGTAAGTTTTTGGCCCTCCTCCTCGTTGTACCTGAATGAATAGTAATGTCGGGTTGATACTATCTTCCTAACTTCTAAGAATGCAAATTTACGGGATTCAATTTGATCCAAAATGGGAAGAAAAGGACTACAACTATCGGGAAGTCGAGCGGATACTTGAAGCTGAAAAAATTACTGAAAACAGCCTTATTGTACTCCCCGAGATGTTCGCCACGGGCTTTAGTCTGAACACTGAAATTACTTCCTCAGACGAACCAGTAAAAACGACATCGTTTCTCCGACAGCTATCGATTCGCTACCAATCCTGGATACTCGCAGGCATTGTCGAAAGGAACAACCAGCAAAATTTCAACCGATTGATCTGTTTCTCACCGGATGGACAGAATATTGGAAACTACGACAAAATTCACCTGATCTCACAAGGAGGAGAAGATAAGGTTCATACACCTGGAACTCAATGCAGAGTCTTTCAAGTAGATGAATTCACTCTCTGTCCTATTATTTGCTACGATTTACGGTTCCCGGAACTATTTAGAAAGGGAGTAAAAAAAGGAGCAAATCTATTTGTGGTAATTGCCTGTTGGCCCGCTGTTAGAATCGAACATTGGAAAAGCTTGTTACAGGCAAGAGCGATCGAAAATCAGGCCTATGTTGTAGGGATTAACCGTACGGGGAATGAACCTCAGAATTTGTATACTGGTAACTCGATGATTTTCGGACCTAAAGGAGAAAACATTAGTCAACTGGGCAAGGAGACAGATATTCTGAAAGGATACATTGAGATTGAGCAAGTGTTGAAATGGAGAAAAGATTTTCCTGCCTTGAAGCAAAGTAAAATCTAAAAGATTTTTCTACTCATTGGCCCATAATGATTTGGGCAAGTTTATTTTGGCAAGGATTCGATCCAATTTTTCCAACTCATCAGTACTGAATGTCGTTTGTTCGACACTTTTTACATTGTCCTTAATTTGGGCTAAACTACTCGCACCAACAAGAGCACTGGTAATTCGGTGATCACGCAAAACCCAGGACAAGGCCATTTGGGCAAGAGTTTGCCCCCGACTGGAAGCATGATCATTTAGCTCCTGGATGACTCGTAAGTTTTGTTCCGAAACCTCATTTTTCCTCAAGGGCGATTTCTCTAAACTTGCACGGGAACCCTCCGGGATACCGTTTAAATATTTATCGGTAAGTAAGCCTTGAAAAAGTGGACAAAAAGCAATCATTCCCAAACCATTCGTTTCGCAGACATCAATCAATGACTTTTCAATCCAGCGGTTGAGCATTGAATAATTAGGCTGGTGAATCGCCAGGGGGGCATATCCATGATCTTTGCAAACCTGTACAGACTCAATGGTAGAATCTGGAAGATAGCTACTGATTCCCGTGTACAAGGCCTTGCCTTGCTTAACTGCAGTATCAAGAGCTCCCAAAGTCTCATCCAGTGGAGTGTTAGGATCAAAACGATGAGAATAAAATAAATCGAAATATTCAACACCCATCCTTTTTAATGACTGATCCAAGCTGGCCAATATATACTTTCTCGATCCCCATTCACCATAAGGGCCGGGCCACATATCGTATCCGGCTTTACTGGTTATGAGAATCTCATCCCTTGGTAAATGCTTAAGAATTTTGCCGACATTTACTTCAGCAGACCCGTAAGGAGGTCCGTAATTATTGGCGAGATCAAAGTGGGTAATGCCTAGGTCAAACGAACCGAAAATCATCTCTTTTTGAAGATCCGTCGGCTGATCCCCTCCGAAATTATGCCAACACCCAAGTGTGATTTCAGGAAGCTTTAAGCCCCATCTTCCGCATTTACGGTAGGGCATCCTACCATCATATCTTTGCGGATCAGGTTGGTAATTTGAATCCGATAGTTTTACTTTTTCCAAAGTGCTAAAAGCTGGAAATGAAGCTATTCTGACTCAACTGTTTCAGATTCGTCCACAACTTCTTCCGATGAATCGTTTTCCTCTTCGGCTTGAGAACCTAAATATTCGTGCACACTAAGATCGCCCACAAATGAAAGTCCGTCTCGGCGCTCTACCACATGGTATCTTTCGACATATTTTTGCACCACATGGATTTTCGCATCCAATGGCTGAACAATAAGTAACTGAAGGTGAAACTCTTTGAACAAATCGAGAAGATATTGTGAGAATTCGTCATCCGTTTTACTAAACATTTCATCCACTGCCACTAAGCGAAATGTCTCGGTTTGCTTACCGCCGACATCGATTCCATATTGATAGGCAATCGCCGTGGCCAAGATTGTAGAAGCAAGACGGTTTTTCTCCCCGCCGGATTTT
>CACFTI010000043.1 GCA_902569115.1 uncultured Verrucomicrobiota bacterium
TGGGAAGCCTTTTTTATATGACTGTATCAAAAGCGTTTCAACGCAGGTTTACACAAATTTAGAAGTCTTAGTATCAGACGATGGTTCTGTTGATGGTTCGTTACAATTTTTTGAAAAAGTCTATCGAGAACTTGAAATCTCATTCCCGTTAAGAATTTTTGAAAATAAAGGTTTGGGTATTTCCAAGAATTGCAATTTTCTGGCAGCTAATGCATCAGGAATCTTCATAAAGTTTCTTTTTCAAGATGATATTATAGATGAGGATTTTTTGTCAGAGATGCTTTTACCTCTTAAGGATAATAGCAATGTATCATTGGTTTTTTGTAATCGTCGCTTGAAATTAGAGTCAAACTCCAAAGAGAGTCTCAATATATATGAAGGTTGTAGAGATTTGTCAGCTAAATGGTCAAAATTAAAACCTATACAGGACGGATTTGATTTGTTTGATGATCCTTTTTTACTTGATGCACCTATAAATAAGGTAGGTGAACCATCTAGTACTTTAGTTAGTAAAAAGCATTTTGCTAAAGTTGGAGGCTTTTCAGAGGACTTAAAGCAACTTTTAGATCTAGAATTATGGTTTAAGTTATTTGCTGTCGGCAAAGTGGCATTTGTTGATAAGGAATTATCAACATTTAGAATTCATAAACAGCAGGAATCTTTTAATAACCTTGTAAATGATACAAGTACGGGAGAAGCAATTGAACTTTATCTAAATCTTCTTACAGATTCCTTGTATACTCAAATATCTAGTCAAACGAAACTCAAGATATGTAAAAAGTTAACTTTAGCGGCTGTTGGTGATAAAATCGATTCGGAAGTCTTCAACAGAAAAGTTTTAGATTTAAATAACATTATCGATGATAAAGAGACAGAAATAATCAAGAAGAGTAATAGGATAAGTTTTATGGAGGCTACTTTGGTATGGAAGTTTAGAAGGGCTTACATGAAACTTTACTATTTGTATAAAAAGATTTTTGAGCGTGGTAGATATATTATTAACCCACCAAATCTACTTAAATTTAGATCCTTCAGAAATTTATATTTCCCTCAATTTAGTGAAATAAATTTTACTATCATAATCTGCTATCACAATAATTTTAAAGAAACATATTTATGCTTAGAATCAATATTGAAAAATATTACAGATGTTAATTATGAAGTTATACTAGTTGATGACTATTCGAATGAAAACCAAGAGTTTTCATCATGCTTGCATAACATCAAAATTATTAGGAATGAAAAAAATCTTGGTTTTCTTTTGTCCTGTAATGTAGGAGCACTATCTGCCATTGGTGAATATCTCGTTTTTCTCAATAACGATACACAAGTAAATAAAAATTGGCTTTATACTTGTTTGTCACTTTTAAAAAATAAAAATATAGGTGCAGTTGGTTCAAAACTCTTGTACCCAAATGGCAATCTACAAGAAGCTGGGGGTATAATTTGGAATGATGCAAGTGGCTGTAATTATGGAAAGGGAGATTTTCCTGCATTACCTGAATATAATTTTGTTCGTGAAGTAGATTACTGCTCCGGTGCTTCCCTTATAACTCCCAAGATTGTTTTCAATAATATAGGTGGTTTTTCTGAGGAGTTTGAACCGGCATATTACGAAGATACTGATTATTGTTTTAGATTAAAGGCAGCAGGGTTACAGGTTCTTTATCAACCGGATTCTGTTGTTTATCATTATGAAGGTTTGTCCTGTGGGACAAATTTAAATGAAGGAGCAAAAAGTTATCAGCTTAAAAATGCTTCTGTTTTTCGAAAAAAATGGAAACATCAATTAATAAATCACCTAGAACCACAGAGTAGTTTTGAGGGTAAGTACAAAAGTGCCAATAGCCATGGAGCTAAAAAATCGATTCTAGTAATTGATTCATATGCTCCCCGTTTCGATAGGGAGTCGGGAAGTAACCGTCTCTTAAACATAATCAAAATATTAAAGGACTTAGAATACCATGTGATTTTTTTTCCTGACAATGAATTTGGGGAACAACCCTATACACAAATGTTATGTCAGATAGGGGTTGAAGTGATTTATAAAATAGATGAGAGATATTCAACTCTATTTGAACTTAAAAAGAGAATACAACTAATAGATTTCGCTTGGATTTGTAGACCCCAATTATTTAAAAAATATTATAAGTATCTTTCCAAAAACAAGAATTTATTATTAATTTATGATACCATAGATCTTCATTTTCAAAGAATAAAAAGAGAATGGGAGCTAAAAGGTAGTTCTGATAAAAAATTAGAAAAAAAATGGAAAAAATCTTTTGCACTTGAAAGAAAGTGTTCATCAAAAGCATCTTTGATAATTACAGTAACTCGGGAAGAAAAAAAAGTAGTTGATGGTTGGGGGAATAAATGTGCCGTCATTCCAAATATTCATAAACCGTCATCAGAGCAAATTCCTAGTTTTACGGAGAGAGAAGGACTTTTGTTTATTGGAAGTTATCTGCATCCACCTAATGTGGATTCTGTGATGTGGTTATGCGAGGAAATCATGCCTATTATTTGGGAATTTGATAGAAAAATTACTATTACATTATTAGGGAGTAATCCAACAAATGAAGTTCTTAATTTAAGAAATGAAAATGTTATCGTCCCTGGATTTGTTGAAAATGTAGAACCGTATTTTAGTTCCTCTAAAGTATTTGTTGCACCACTCAGATATGGTGCAGGCATGAAGGGTAAAATAGGTCAAAGCCTTGCTTTTGGCTTACCTGTCGTTACAACCAAAATCGGTGCTGAAGGAATGGGTTTGGTAAATGGTAAAAATGTTTTGATAGCTGATGATTGTGAGTCAATATCTCAGTCGTTATTGTCGATTTACAATGATCAAGAGAAGTGGTGTAAGTTCTCCAACGAAGCTATTTCTCATGTTGAAGCTTTTTCACCCCAAAACATATCTAAGAAACTTTTCAATTTACTGAACATTCAATGAGTATGTTGCCAAAAACCGAAAATGGTGATTACGCAATTATCGTAAAAAACCTTTTTAAGAGGTTTGCTAAAAATTCTGTTGGTGCAGCCTCGCGGGCTTTACTTGGCCGAGAAACAAAAAATAGTCATGATTTTACTGCTCTTGATGATATTTCCTTTAAAGTCAGACTTGGCGAGTCTGTTGGAATCCTTGGACTTAATGGTTCGGGAAAAAGTACTTTACTTCAAATCATAGCAAATGTCTTACAACCTAGCTCCGGACATGTTGTGACCAGGGGGAAATTAGCTGCTCTTTTAGAGCTTGGTTCAGGATTCAACCCTGACTTTACTGGTTTGGAAAATATATACCTAAATGCCTCTATACTTGGTTTTAAGAAAAGAGAGACTAAAGAAATATTAGACGATATTTTAGAATTTGCTGATATTGGAGATTTTATTCATAGACCAGTATCAACTTATTCTAGTGGAATGAAAATGAGATTAGCTTTTGCAGTTCAGAGTTTTATAGAACCTGAAATTCTAATGGTAGACGAAGCCTTAGGAGTTGGAGATCATTTGTTTAAAATGAAATGCTTCGAGAGGATAAACACTCTTTTAGAATCAGGTATTTCATTCATTTATGTTTCTCATAGTGAAGAGAGCATTAGAAGATTAACAAACAGAGCGATTGTATTGCATAAGGGAAGAATTATTATGGATGGGCAAGTCCAAGATGCAATAGATGAATATCATGTTTTGATGGGGCAACAAAGAAGAGTGAGTTTTTCTAAAGTTTTAAATAATTCCCCAACAAAAAAAAGTTTGTCCATCAATCAACATGATATTTGCCATAAAACACATATACTCAGTGTTAAAGTTTTAGATAAATCTGAAAGAAATTGTGATAATTTCATCACTGGAGATCTAGTTAAAATTGAAATTACTTTTATAAATTATCACAAAACCGAAGGTTTAAGTGCAGGTTTAAGGGTTAGAAACAAAGAAGGTTTAAAAATATATTCATGGGCAACTGCAAATTTTGAAAGATACCATAGTAATAAAGGCGGGATAGGCAAAATCTTTGAAAAGGCAGATAATTCTAAATCAGTTTTTACTGTTCAATTTGAATTTATATGCAATTTGGGTTCTAATTTATATCAAGTGGAAGCTTTTATAACTCATGAAAATAAATCTGTTGTTGATCAAAAAGAAGTATTGGATTGGATCTCCGAAGCTGGATTTTTCAGGGTAGAAGTTGATAAATCTAAGAATTTTTTTGGAGGTGTTTGTGATTTAGGTATGAAAGTCTCGCTTAAAGATTTTGAACAATGAGATACGAATTTAGTTTGAATAGACTGATGGATTGGGTGCAATATTAATGAACAATTACATCGATCAATATAAGGAGATCCATATCAAGAACCCAAAATATGGATCAAACAATGATCCATCTGCTAAGCCCTCTGAAGTTCTTAAATTAGTTAAACAAAATCACTGTCAATATGTCTTAGATTACGGTTGCGGAAAAGGTGTATTGGTGGAATTTTTGAATAATCACAGTGTAAAATGTGAGGGCTATGATCCAGCAGTAGTAGAATTTTTAAATAAACCATCATATATAACAGGATATGATTGTATTACTTGCTTAGATGTGCTCGAACATATCCCATACAATAGAATTGATATTTTGTTAAGCGATATATGTTCCTACGATGCTAATTGCACATTTTTCAATATAGCATTAAGAAAAGCTTCCCAATTACTCCCAAACGGATCAAATGCACACTTAATTGTAGAGGATAAAGATTGGTGGTATGATAAAATACATAACGCTTTCCCAAAACACAAAATTATTACAATAACTTACAAACCGGCGCATAGTTGGCTTTTTGCAATTCAAAAAAAATCATCTAGACTCGACTATTTTTAATTATCCAGAATTGAAATTATGTTGGCTTTGTAAAAAAAATAAACCTATCATGGTTAGATCTCGATTTTAGTAGATAATAGTCAGGGATTTCTAAAATAGTGATAACCAAGTTTCGAAGCTATTAATTGCTTTATGAAATGATAAAAAGTTACCTTAGAAAAAAATTAAATCATCCTCTATTTGATTCAAAATTCTGCATTGTTTCTGGCATTGGGCGATCTGGTACTACTGTTTTACGGAAATCACTCGAACTTCATCCTCTCATCAACTCAACTAGAACTGAAAATAATTTAGTTTATGATTTGCTCGAAGCACTAGACACCAGTGTAACGAGAAGATCAAATGCGATAAAAGTACCTATTGAAGAACATTTTAGTCTTTTTAAAAATCTCATACTAGAAACCAGTTTTCCTCATTGTCGTGAATTGAATAAAGTCAATTCACTCTGTTGTGATCTTTCGGAAGGTGCTCTTTCTCAATTAATGAAACTTTTCAACCAACAGTGTAAGGTTTTGTACATAATTCGAAATGGTGTAGAAGTTGTTGCAAGTAGGATGCTTAAACCACAGTTCGCACATTTTTCTTTTGAAGAGAATTGTAGGATTTGGGCTCGATCAATGAAAGTAGTGGAAAGTGCAGAAAAGTATTCTGATTTCCTTGTGGTAAGACATGAAAATATGTATCAAAAAGAGAGTTTACATTATATGTATCAAAAAATGTGCAATCATCTTGGCCTTGAATTACAGGAAAGTTGTATCGAGTTTGCTTTAAATACTTTTTGTCACCCCACGATGCTCAATGATGATGATTGTAATCTCGATAGCATAAAATCTCGAATACAAAGGTGGTCAACTTTTTCTGATGAACAAAAAACCGTTTTTGGTGAGATATGTGGAGATGCAATGGATTTCTTTAATTATGAATTTCCTCCCGATCAAAAGTGATAGGGCAAGCTTACATTTCCCACAAAGATAAGATTGTTATATTTTGGTCACCGAAGTGTGCAAGCACAGCCATTTCACAATGGTTCATTCATAATTTTGTTGATAAAGAAAAATATGACGGGAAATTCACCAGGAGGATGCTTGCGTCAAATGGCTTCACATGCAGTGCTAAAACTGGTCAGCATCTTGTTTTAAAAAGCAATTATAAATCGATTTTCTTCTCAAGAAATCCCTTTCGAAGATGTGTGTCTGCATACTTAAACAAATTTTATATAAAACATAAACGACCAATATTGGAATACAAAGATTTGGAACCATTTGCTCGAGCATTCATCTACCAAGTCAATCAGCATAACGGAAAGCCTCTAAAACATTTTGAAATCACTTTTATCGAATACTTAAAGTTCGTATTTATTTTTATGAATGAAGGTCGTGTTGTCGACCGGCATTGGGCAACACAAGTGCCGACTCAATTTGATTTCGAGGTTGTTCCTGATTTCATCGTTAAGCAGGAGTGTTTTTCTAAAGAATTGCGATTATTGAATCGACAAATGGGCTTGGCTGACTTCATACCCGAATTTCATAATATTACTTCTTACGATGATTCGTTTAAGGCGGATTCATTAGACTACTCTGAAAAATCTAATACCTTTTGTTTAGATCGGAGTATTGCTTTATCGTATAGGAATCTTGTTAATCCCACTAGTGCTAGATTAATGTTGGAAATTTATAAAGTGGACTTTGAATATTTTGGTTACGATCCGACTGTCCTTTGAAATTCATGATTTATTTACTTTCAAGGAGTTCAGAGAATGTTTGCTATCAAAATTGGCTTCAGCATTTAACGCATCCATTTAAATTCGTAAATCATTTTGATTCTACATGGATTCCGCCGAATAATTGCTCGATTGTAATTACGCATGATACTTACAGACCCGATCCATGTTCGATCATTTTGAGGTGTGTGAGTCTAGAAATCCCAGTTTTAATTTTAGCTGATGGTATTCTGGAATATAGAAATTCATGGTTTCAGAAACACAGCGTAGATTCAGGAGTTTTCAATCCGATACTTGGCCATAAGTTAGCATGTATAGGTGATTCTCAAGTTAGGTTTCTTGAATCTTTAGAAGGTAATGCAGGAAAATGTGAGACAGTAGGCCTTCCAAGGCTTGAGTTTTTGGAAGAATCAGTTTTCAAAATCGGTTCTGAGAATCTCTTGATTTGCTCATCAAAAAACCCTTGGTTCACAGATGATGATAAATCCAAGGTAATCGAATCTTTTTATGATTTAAAGAAGCTTGAAGAGGAAATTAAAGATATGTTTAATCTAGACATTACTTGGCGAATTACTCCTGAGTTGGCTGATTTAATTGATGTCGAAACCAGCCTAGAAAACCATTTATATTATGATTTATCTAGGTCAATAGCGGTCTTGACCATGCCCTCTACCTTAATGCTTGAAGCAATGATAATTGGTTTACCCGTAGCACTTATTGACTATACAAATAGTCCCCATTATGTGCCTGCAGCTTGGTCAATTTCATCGCAAGAACAAATCATCCCGATAATTGGAGATTTTTTATCACCAGCTAGGGAAAAATTAGCATTTCAAACATCTATACTAAATGATTCTTTACAAATTAGAGAATCTGCATGCCAAAGATTGGCAAGGCTTGTTGAACGCATGATTGAAGAAGCTTCTAGATGCAAAGCAGCTCATAAACCATTAGCGTTTTCTGATAAGTTATTATCTTAATTATTACGAATTAAATGAACTGGAAACATCAGAAAGAGACTCTTTTGCAAATCGCTCCATGGTGCGTGGATGATATATCTATTGATGCCTCAACTATTTTTATAAGCGGTTGGGCCATACCTTTTATGGGACTTTGGTCAAATTTGGAATTTTTCGTAAACAACAAAATAGTAGAAACTTTCATTCGAAGTAAACGAACGGATTTAAAGGGAGTTTTTCCCTTTTGGAGCGAAGTTGAAAATTCAGGTTTTATTATAGAATTGGAGAATGATGCGATCTCTGATTCTGAAGATCTTGTGATTTCTCGAAATAAAAATTTTAGCCAGTCAAGTTTGGACAATTATTATTTCCCCGTATCTGAAGATTGGAAGTTAAAACTACCAACTCCTATTCTAAGAAATCAGGTACATGGATCAGAATCTAAAACAGCTTTTATTCTTGAGGGATTTTCATCTTACAGGAAATTAGACTTTCTTGTTCAAAAATATATTGGTGAAGGTATCAACGATGCTTTCCCCATTTTAGATTGGGGATGTGGGTGTGCTAGGGTATGTCGATACATCCAGAACAAACAAGATAATCTTATTGGGGTAGATATCAATAGTGAGGCAATAGATTGGTGTAAAGAACACATTTCTGGCCGTTTTGAAGTTTCCACTTCTTTACCGCCTTTGTCATTTTTTAATAACCATTTCAAAGTTATTTATGGTGTCTCAATTTTAACTCATTTAAGTCCTGAAGACCAAAGACTTTGGATTAATGAATTACTTCGAATTACTCAAATAGGAGGTGTTGTCATACTGTCCTATCACGGGATTCGAAGCCTTTTGAGATTTAACCTGAAAAATGATGATTTTAGGGAATTAAGTGAGAAAAACTTCGTTAATTTAGGTGGAAATTCTGCGTTCGGGATAAAAGAAAATTTAGGAGAAAGATATTACGATACAGTCCAGACATCCGATTTTTTTGAGTCGTTGCTGGAAGTACCATGCGATATGGCTTTTCATCAAGGGGTTTTTGGAAATCATCAGGATGTTTTAGTCCTAAAAAAACTTGAATGAGACCTGTAATCGAAGGAAAATATTTTTCTATAAATGCGTCCCAAAAATATTCTTTTTATTTCTCATAACTGTGAAATTAACGGGGCAGTAAAAGTTTTGCTTGAACTGGTTCGATTTTGGAAAGTAAAAAAAGAAGTTTCTTTCGATTTTCTTTTCGGTGACCCAATTAATGATTCACTTTTAAAGGATTTTTCTGACTGCGGACAAATATATCGCACAAGATCTATTACTAAGATCCATCCTGACAGTTATGATTTGATTTTCAACAACACAATAGCAAACGGATGGATATTACGGGATTTAGAACCCAAAAATGTACCAGTCGTTACTTATGTTCACGAAATGGAGTTTGCAATTAGAAGTATGAAACCATCTCTGATTCGTGGTAGTTTGGAATACACTAAACATTTTATCGCTTGTTCTGACAAAGTTGGAGAAAATCTGCAGAATCTTTTTAAAATAAGTAAAAAAAGAATCTCTGTCGTTCATGGTTTCATTGATTTTAAGACTCCAATTAACAATTTTGCTACTCACAAAATCGAAGAGGAAGATAATCCATTTGTGATCGGGATACTTGCAAATATGGACTATAGAAAAGGCATAGATAGATTTCTTTCAATTTTACCTTTTATACCTAGTACAATATCTTGCCGAAAGGTCTCTTGGATTTGGTGCGGTCAAGGTGCAAAGTTTTACTCCCATTTTATAGCAGAGTCATGTAAAGACAGAGTCTCTATGCTTGGTTCGAGGGAAAATCCGTGGGAAGATTTAGACCATGTTAATCTTTTATTTAGTTTTTCAAGAGAAGACCCTTTTCCTTTATCTTTCCTTGAAGCAATTGTTAGAGGTATTCCTATTGCAGGCATCCACGGTGCTGGCGGTGTAGATGAGTTGCATAATTTAGGATATGCTGATACCTGCAAATTTGAAGAGGATTCAATAGTTGATCTTCTTAAGAGATCTTTAGCTAAGAAAGTTAAAGTCCTAGATAGACCCTTCCCATGGTTTACTAAAGATCAGGTTCCTAAAATAATTAAAATATGTGATCGGTTCATGAGATCTTCATTTCTCAACTCTCTTTTCAAAGTTTCTTACAAGTTTGACTTAAAATCTTTAGGAGAACTAGACATGGGTAATAATGCTCAAAAAAAGTATTATCCTTCAGATGATGAATTTTTGAAAAATGATTCCAGATCGAATGGTTTGCAGTTATTTGAAAAAAAAACTTCTTCTAAGATCTTTTTTTCGATCATACTTCCGCTACATAATCCAAACTTAGAGTTTTTTGATATGGCGGTTAAATCCATAATTAACCAAATTTATGAAAATTGGGAATTAATTATTGTTGATGATTTCTCTAATAACAAATCGTTATGCAAGGTACTTGAGGCATACATCAAACTAGATTCTAGAATCCAAGTAAGTTTTCTAAATACTCATAATCACATTTCGTCCACTCTTAACCACGGCGTAGGAATGTCGAGAGGAGATTGGGTGGCATTTATTGATCAAGATGACGAATTTCATCCTAATGCACTACAAAGAATAAAGAACTATTTGGATAGTAGACCAAATACAGAAATTGTTTACACGGATGAGGATAAAATAGATTCGGAGGGAAAAAGGTTTGATCCATATTATAAGCCTGATTGGAATTATCGCCTTTTACTTTCTCAAAATTACTTTTGTCACCTACTAGCACTGAAAAGAAGACTATTTGATTGTATTCAAGGGTTTCGTAAAGGTTTTGAAGGTGCTCAGGATTGGGATTTATGTTTGCGGGCTACTAGTAAATTAGAGGGTAAAAATATAGGTCATATAAGTGAAGTCTTATACCACTGGAGAGCAGTCCCTGGTTCAACTGCACTTGATCTTGAGGAAAAAGGTAATTGGGTTGTAAAAGCGCAAGAAAAAACCCTTCGTTCTCACTTTAAGAGTGCTGCATCAAAAGTTAGAATAAGAAAAGTTTATGACCATTGGGAAATTCTTCCATCTCGAAACTTTCAAATTCCCAAAACTTGTTTGATTTTTTATGGGAGGGAGCCAAATCCTAAAGAATTTGTTTATGTTAAATCTTTAACGAAAATAACCAACTTTCACGATGTAGAGATTTTGGTTCCTGATCTCTGGTCTTCCAATCTACCTTTTCGAAGATATAATCAATTAGAATCTTGCTGTTATTTGACGAATGCAGAGGTGGTTGTTTTTTGTTCGCCATTTATTGAACCTATGCATTCAGACTGGCTTGAAAAGCTTGTATTTAATTGTTTGTTTTCTGATGCAGGTGCCGTGGGACCGAAACTATTTCATCCTGGAACAAATCGAATAATTTCAGCTGGAATGATTCGTCTCCAAAATAAAGTTTTTCCACTTTATGAATCGTGCCCATTTGATCATTTAGGAGACAAGTGCCGTGCCGTGCTCAGTCAAAATATGATATTTCTTCATCCTGGAATTATTGTTGTGGATAAAAAGAAATTACCGGATCAATTTGCTTTAGGGGAATCAGCTGAAACAACCCTTGTCGAGCTTTGTAATTTTATGTTTAAAGCTGGTTATGGGAATATATTCTTACCGTCTGCCTGTTGTTATTTGCATGAACAAAATAGAACCTGGTTTAAACAAATGAATGGCTTCTCTTTTAGCAATGAAATGAACATTCAAAAGATATAATTATGTACAGAAATCAGCAGTTATTGACATATCGTCAAAATTACTGAAATTTCAATTTATGGCTTTAGTTAATGATGAAAACCATATTTTCGATTCATATACCCAAAACTGCTGGCAGTTTTTTTGGTAGATTTTTGCTTGAGGGTTCTCCCAGGGTATTGTTTTACAATTATGGTCCTGTCAATGATGCTTCTAAACTTTTTCTTAATGGTGAAGAATTGCCATTAGAATCGCACCAAGAAAGATGGAACTTTTTCAAAAATATTAGTTCCAGAGATGAAAAAGGGCTGGCCGTCATGCACGGACATTTTACTGGTTCATCCTTTTTAAACGAGATTGCACATGCAATGTATATCTTTTGGGTGAGAGAACCAATAGATAGATTATTTTCACACTATCAATATTGGCAAATGCAAATGCAAGTTCAGGACCCTAGTGCTGAAAAAAAACTCGGTCATAAAAGACAGTTATTTAGGAAAATGAATCCAACATTTGAACAATTTGCATGTTCTCCTCATTTTTCTAATAGACAATCAGACTTTGTCAGGCACTTACCATTTAATAGAATTTTAAATGTTGGAATTTTCGAAAATTTACCATCTTCTATGGAACGATTTTCAGAGGAATTGGAACTGAATAGTAATGTTGAATATAATAATTTTATTAATTCAGGTCCTAGCTCATCACTCAAAGAAATGAAATTTTCAGATGATTTAATAATGAAAATCTATCAACAAAATTCCGAAGATAAGTTGTTATATGATTGTTGTGTTAGTGGGAAATTATCTGAGGTTTTTGATGTCTAATATAATTATCAGTATTCATATCCCCAAAACTGGAGGTACATCATTCAGAACTATCTTATCTAATGTTTACAGTAAAAAATTATGGTCAAATTATGAGAGACAGTGGAGTAAGCATGATGTTCATCAAGTACAAATTCCTTCTAATGTAAGATGTATCCACGGACATTTTGAATATGATTCTTTTGATGAAATCTTTATTGAGAATTCTAAGATTACATGGACGAGAGATCCAGCAGATAGAACCGTTTCCTTGTATAATTATATTATCGACAAACCAGATCCTAATAACAAATTGACTCTGGAAGTTATTGAGAAGCAACTTTCACTTGAACAATTCATTGATTTACCATGGGTGAGAAATCAGGGAATGAACTATCTTAAAGGTTCAAGTCCGTATGATTTTAAGTTTGTTGGTTTTGTGGAAACATATCAACAATCGCTTGAAAAATGTGCTGAAATCTTAAGATGGAAATCTATTCCGGAGATGGTTTGGGAAAATAAAAAAAGGGAAGTTTCAAGTAATTTACACGAAAGCTTAAGAAAAAAGATATATAAGCTGAATGAAAACGAATATGATTGGATATCTACAGCTAAATCTATCTTCTGACTTATCAAATTGATGAGAACACTTTTCAGATTTCTTGTTTTTATTATTATTTTAGAGTTTTCTTCTTTGGTTGTTGTTAAGACTTTTAATACTTATTTCCAACATGGAAAGACATCAGATTTTAAATTCACAGAGACCCAAAAACAAAAAATTATTCAGTTTTTAGATGATGGACTTCACTATCGCTGTTTTGATAGCGCGCTTGGTTGGGTGAATAAACCGAGAGCTAATGTTTCTATAGAAAGTGGAAAAAGAAATATTAATGTTAATATAAATGCTGACGGGTTTAGAAGTACTCGTAGGTACGAAAAGAAAAAGGATGCAAATGTGACCCGAATTCTTACACTAGGGGATTCCTTTACTTTTGGATCTGAGGTTGATGACTCGGAGTGTTGGTCATCAATACTTGAATGCAAGGATAGTAATTTTGAGGTTTTGAATGCTGGGGTGCCTGGCTTTGGACTGGATCAATCCTTGTTATATTTTAAAAGAATAAATGAAGATTGGAATCCAGATGTCGTAATTGTCTCTTATATGACAATGCTTTGGTTGAGACATTTGAACACTTTCCAACCCTTTAGAAGTAAGCGTTCGATTCCTCTTTCTAAACCTCGCTTTCTTTTAGAAAATGGAAAGTTAAATTTGTTAGATAACTATTTGAATTCACCCCAAAAGTATGAATCTTTTCTTGAAAAACCGAATGCTTTTTTAAAACAGTTAGGTAGAAATGATTATTTTTATTCTTCTGAATTCGGTAGTTCATCTCCTGAATATGGGAATTTTGTAAAACTTTTATATTTACTAATGGGTGATCAAACTAAAGAAAAAGCCGAATTATATACAAATGGATATTACAATCAAGAGCATGAAGGCTATAGTCTTACAATCGCCATTCTGGATGAGTTTGTTAATGCTATTCGGAAAATAAATGCGAAACCAATTATTCTATTCTTTCCCACCAAACAAGATATAGAAAAGATGCAGCAAATAAAAGATTCTACTTACAGAGTCTATCGACCTTTGTATAAAGAACTTTCCGCGAAGGGTGTTCAATGCTTCGATTTTGCCGAGGACTTTTATGATTTAGATACTTCAATTTTGTTTGAGAATAAGGGCCATTATTCTCCTTTTGGTAATGAAATTATTGCGAACAAACTTTTCGATATAATTAATCAAATTAAATGATCATATCACATAAATTTGAGTTCATTTGGTTTCAGCCTCGTAAGGTTGCATCAACAACTGTCTTCGAGAGATTAGGTTCATACAACGAAAGTGAATACCAACAGCAGAATTATTATAATAAATATTTGAATAAAATGTCATCTAAGCATATTTCATATGAAGATTTTCTTGAATTACCTGAAGCGAAATTAAATTACAAAAAAGTTTCATTTGTTAGAAATCCATATGACAGATTTTACAGTGACTTTCTTCAATGCAAAAAAGACTTTAACAAGAACCATGGAAAATTTGATACTAAATCTTGGGGAAGGCTTCTATCTGAAGGTTTTTCAAGATTTTGTGAATTTGCTTATACGAAATTCCAAAAAGATGAATTCTTTATCTCAATAAAAAGTAATTATGAAAATGTATTTTTTAATGGTCGAAAAGCTGTCGATTTTATTGGTTATGTTGAGAGATTTGAAACTGACTTCTTTCAAATTTGTAGTGATCTTAAAATTAATCCATCTTCTAACAAATCATCGAACATTGAAAATTTACAAGTTGAATGTGATCCCTCATCAATGAGGTTAAGAGATTACAAATATATATCTTATTTTTCAAAGGAACAAATTGAAATTTGTAATAATATATTTGCTGATGATTTTGAGTATTTGAATTATAAAAAGATTAAGCACTGAAAATTATTCATGTTTAATAATATGATGGTGTAATGAAAAAAATTTACTTTCTCCATATTCCTAAGACAGGGGGGACTTCAATCAATAGTTTTTTTCGGATAAACTTTTCTGAAAATCATTATCTTGATCATTTTGAAAATCAAAAAAAAGGAATTTTGAATTCTTTTTTGAAGAATGATGCCTTTTATTTGTCTGGCCATGTTCCTTACCCTAGGATTAAGGATACTTTACAAAATATTCCAAATTTGCAAAAGATCGTTTTTTTAAGAGAGCCTTATGACCATCTTGGTTCACATATTTCATGGATCTACGAACTTTGGAGTAACCAAACTCGACTAAAGAAGCATCCTAAAGAGGTTCAGGATTTATCCCGCTATTTAAATAAATTTAACTTTTCAGTTTTGAGTGATGTAAGAGAACTAGTTCGCGATTTATCCATTTATGGTATTGCATCTTTTGATAACCGGCAAGTTAGGTATCTTGCTGATCCTCCCGATGATAAACAAGTCAATGAACATGATTTAGAAAAAAGTTTAAACAATATCAAATTGTTTAAATATGTAGGATTCTTTGAGTTGTTCTCTGAGAGTATGTGTGAACTCGCCCAGACTTTTCAGATTCAATATGAAAATTTTCCCTACGAGAATAAATCTAATAAAAAAGTTTTCCACAATCTTCACTCTAATATAGAAATTAAAGAAATTCTTTTTCCATT
Source organism: uncultured Verrucomicrobiota bacterium (assembly GCA_902569115.1). Taxonomy (GTDB): domain Bacteria; phylum Verrucomicrobiota; class Verrucomicrobiia; order Opitutales; family Seribacteraceae; genus Seribacter. The sequence goes on from CACFTI010000043.1 coordinate 15,289, forward strand.
AGTTAAATTTGATTTAGAATTGTACAAATCTACAAGGAAATTCCGTATAAATTAAATATTCTATTATATAAACTATTAAAGTTTCAGTTGGATCTTTAATTAGAACAACTTTTTATCATCTACACATGAATACATTTATTCCTAAAGGATTTCCAGAAGGTCACTTTTATTCTCCGATACCTTCAGATCATGAAATCAAAAATTATTTCGAAGCTCAAAAAATAGACCTTAGTTATCTATCGGGTATTAATTTGAACATTGAAGAACAGTATAAGGAATTGATGGAATATTTTAAATTTTACAATGAAATCAAATTTCCACATCAAAAGTCCGCTAAAAAAAGATATTTTTTTGAAAATGATTGGTTTAGTTACTCTGATTCCATATTTCTCTATTGTTTTCTGAGAAAGTATAAACCAAAAAACATAATCGAAGTTGGAGGTGGGTTTTCTACGGCAGTTATTTTAGATACTATAGATGAAGTTTCCAATTGGAACCCACATTTGACCCTCATAGAACCAAACCCGGAGCGTTTGGAAAGCCTATTGTTAGAATCTGATTTTAAAAACTTAAATATAGTAAAAAAAAGTGTTCAAGTTTTAAGTCCTGATATATTTCGCGGTTTGAGTAAGGGTGATTTATTATTTATAGATTCTAGTCATGTTTATAAGTGTGGAAGTGATTTACAGTATATTTTTAACCAAGTAATTCCAAATTTAAACTTGGGTTGCTTTGTTCATTTTCATGATATTTTCTTCCCTTTTGAATATCCCCAAAGCTGGATAGATGAGGGGAGGTATTGGAATGAAAACTATTTTCTGCGTGCATTTCTAACAAATAATGATTCATGGAGAATATGTTTCTTTAATGATTTCGTTCATAAAAGGTTTAAAGATTTTATTTCCCAAAAAATGAATCTTT
>CACFTI010000044.1 GCA_902569115.1 uncultured Verrucomicrobiota bacterium
GACGGTTTTAAAACCCTGAGAAATTTCCTGCTCCGGACGAAGAATACTCATGGCAATCCGGTCCGCATCCATAATCCCTCCGATCTGTCCAAGATAGGGACCCTTTTGCACTTCATCCTTTTTCAGGGCATGGCAGGCAACGCATCCCTGCTTGGCAAACAGATGGGGACCTTTGCTCAGATCACCTTTAATTTCTCCGAGTGCGATTGATATATCTTCGATACTCATTTCCCCCACCTGCCCCTGCTTATCCATAATCTTCTTAAGGTTTACTTTTGGTTCATTTCTGGCAACAACCTGCACATCCTCTGACTTGGGAAGACCGGGCAAATCCACCCGGTCCTTCCTGGCCAGTTCTGAAATTACAAACTTCATTTCATTCGATCCGGTCTTCGCTGCTTCAACCAAAGTTTTGGAAAGCATTTCCGTTTTCTCCCAGGGAGTCGGGTAATAGTATGGCCCGCGTGTATCTGGCCGTGTGCTCCACCAGGTTTCTCCATCGTACACTTTTTCCTTATTTACCAACCGGATCAAAGTCTTCGCTACCCTTTGCTTAACGATTGAGTCTGACATTTTCGAAAATCTGTTCACCAATTCTTTCACTATCTTGGAATCGTGCATATAGCTTAACGCCATCAACGCACCCTCCTGATTCTTCGTACCAATTGCCTGAATGCAGGCATCTCCCGCTCCCAGTTCCACTAATGCTTTTCTCGCGACATGGGGAAGAACCACAGCCGAGTTGGGGATAGCGTGTGGACCTTCCGGTATCTTCGCCTTCCCGCTTCCCGCCAGTTTCTTTATCGGAGTCTGGCTGACATAAAAACGGACCTTGCCCCCATGATCGGTGCTGGCCAAGCCGCTTGTACATTTAAAACGGACCATATCCGCGGGTAATTTTTTGTAAATGATCGAACCAATCGAGTGCGTACCGATCCCATCTGTCATCGCTTTACCATCCTTACGGGCAAGCTTGGCACCGGTTGGACTGAATCCTACTCGGGTCTTCCCCCAACCTTGGCTGGCCTTGGACCATTTTAATTCGGTTAATCTGATAATTGATCCATCCTTTTTTAGTAAAACCGGATCAAACCAGGAACCATGATCACTGCCCGTACCGTTTCCAGCATCTCCCAGGGTAAGATGAAGCTCTTTCCATCCGGTAACATCCACATCAAATTCATGAACTTTTTTTCCCTCAATAACAGGGCTTTGCTTGACCTCCCTTTCTGCATTATTTCCAGCAGGAACTGGATCCATACGAGGTAATGGATCAATTGAAGGCGGGTTTGAAACGGCTAACAAATCTCTGGCTGCTTTTTGATTACCAATTCTCCCAAGACCCACGGCAGCCGCTACCTGCACGCGAGGGTTTTGATTTTTAAGGGCATCGGTAAAGACTCTCACAGGTACACGTTTAAGCTGGGTCTTTCGATCGGCAAGGGCACGCAAGGCATGCTCTGCAACAGCGGGATCATTAACCAATTCAAGAAGCTGGGGATGTGATTTTTCTCCAAGCAATTGCTTGACTGTGTAAATGGCTGCAATCCTTGACTTCGTGGCTTGAGTTTTGTCCATAGCGACAGTCAGTACTTCCTTACTGACACCCCCTCTTCTCAAAATTTCCTGCTGTGCATGGAGCTGAGTCTTTGCACTTGGTGAGCTTAGTAAATTTGCCAGATCTATTTTATTTCTCTTCTTCAGGTTTGGAAACTTTTGATACTTCCACCCCTTGGGGACGACACGGGAAATATGGCCATCATCACCACCCTTGAATCCTGAGCTCCCCCAACTGCCGATGAATAATCGACCTGATCCATCACAATCCACGTCCGTGATCCTCCCACACTTGATAAAATCCTCCTGTTGCTGAGTAAAGGTAGGACCATCGGGAGTGACCCGGTGAATGAACAAATGCCCCCTACCCCAGTCACACATCATGGGCACCCCAGTGAATTGTTTAGGCCAACCGGGTTCATCGAAATACATCGCACCCGTTCCGGATCCGCCCCCCACATCGACCAGGGCTGGAATGATCTCCGAGGTATACCTTTTGAACAAGGTCGGATATCCGTACTGTCCGGTTTGCACCTCATGAATAAAACGAATATTCCATCCTCCCCCGTCATTGGTGTTCCCCCGTGTAAACACATTCATGTATGGATCGATGGCGATATCGTAAATATTTCTGAGTCCATGGGCAAAAGTCTCCAGTTCCGTGCCGTCAGGCCGTACCCGGATGATTCCCCCACCATACATGGTTAATTTCGTTCCGTCGGTTCCGGTTGCATCAACAAAACCAAAATCGCCCACAGCGACATAGATCCATCCGTCTATTCCCATCCGAATCCCATTGGTGGTATGATCAACCCCGCGTGCCTGATTGTATTTACGGGTACTGATTTCCTTAACCAAATGCTTGGGGGAACCGTCCGCTTTGCCGTCTCCATCCTTATCCTCCAAAACGGAGAGAAACATTCCCTCAAACTTCTTCTCATCTCCCCATTTTGTATGTAAGACATAAAGTTTATCTCCCACCGATATCATTCCCCTAGGGTTATCAATTTCCGCATACACGGTATGACCATCCGAAACACCATCGTTATCCTGATCGGTAAGACGAAGAATTCTGCCAAAGCCTGCACCCTTGCCAAGGGAACCAATCTGATCAATTCCCGCATACACTTCGCCAGTGGGAGCAACGCATAGACAGGCGACACAAGGCGTAAGTTCCTTGGGCGAGAACAAAGTGGCTTCCAATTCATCAGGAACTCCCAGACGGGAAGGATTTCCAAAAGTGAAAATTGAAGATGCAAAAAGCAAAACAGCAGAAATATATTTCATAGGCTTTTAGCTTACAGCAATCTTACCTCTGATCAATCAACTTGAATCGAGACAGATCGAAAATCCTGAACACCCTAGAACTGAAAAATCCAACCAAGTTTGGCTATTGCCTCTGTTTTAAATGTTCGAAAATTCCGTAATTCACCATCATCTCCGCGATCAAAACCCTTATTTAAGACTAAGAATAAATCACTCCCGGGTTTTATGATGTAACGAAAACGAGTATTTAAACCAATGGTTTTGGATTGATTGTCATACTGTGCTATTCCGTTAAAAGAAAGTTGAGTGGTTGGAGTAATCCGAAACCCTGTGGAACTCGTCAAAACTTCAAAATTATCCTGAGGCAATCTTGCCATGGTGGAAGCTATCTCAAAATCCAACTGAAAATACTTTGACGGTCTCCACGAAAGATCAATTTCGGCATTGGTAGCCTTCCCTCCATAAAAGTGACCATATGCAATTTCAAACTCTCCAAATACCGGGCGATTACTACTGGATCTAAAGTCCAACTCGAAATCAATACCCTTATATTCGGATGATGGGATTATGACCTCATCTATAATCTCAAAAGGTTCCTGTAAAATATCCCGTTCAAACTCGACTTCCAGTCCCAAGAAATCACCTGCTAGAGTACGAATGCCAATGAGATTTATTTCCAACTCATCAGAATCAAGATCTCCATCTAACCATTCATAACGATCATATTCTGCACCCACGGAAATATCCTCGAGCAACTCATTTTCTGGTTGTTCAAAATAATAGGTAAAACCCAAGCCTGTGGACTCGCCTCCCCTTCTTCGGACAAAGCCCAGAGCAGGATTAAAATTATCCCCCGTCCGTACCCAGTGACCACTCGCCCGAAATGGATAATTGGGAAATGTGAAATGCGTGCCAATTACATCGTCTGAATTCTCATCCTCATCGTCACTGGTCATGTAAAAACCGTGACAGGAAACGCTTTGCTCATTCCACCAGTTACTGGAACGAAGATTTAAATCCACTCCCGCCAACTGATTGTTCAGATTGCTCTGAGGGTCTCCGTGAGTAAAGATGGTCCCTACTTTCGACTCCTCAAACAGATCATAAGTAAAACGTCCCACAAAAACCTCATCCGAATCAAGATTTTCGAATTCATCTAGCCCCATACCCAGAACTCCTATCCCCAGGGGACCCACTCTCCCAGTAAGCTTTGCTCCCGCATTTATTGCGATCTTGGAACCATTAGATGAAAGCCCGATCTTTCGAGAATGAAAAGCCAGTGGACTCTTGGGGATACCCCCAAACGAAAAAAGGTCCGCACCCTCCAGAAAAAAATCTCGCTTCTCAGGATAAAAAAGGGGGAAGCGGGTTAAATTAACCCTTTGCTGATCAACTTCCGTCTCCGCAAAATCCGTATTGTAGGTGAAGGTTGCCTTGAGGCTTGGGGTCAGATCATAAAACAAATCGAAACCTGTCTCAAAATCGTTGTCATCCACGGAATCCTCGAAGAGCCACTTAGCGGAAACATAGGGTTTAAAATCAATTCCCTTTCCCCGGTCAATTTCACTCAACCCGGTAATTTCTCCGGCATCCTCGAGAGAGAACCAATTTCGGTCTCGAGAAAACCCTACCCATTTGGAACGCTCCTGACCATGTGAGAACCATCTGCCAAAATCAATCCGCCATGTGTCAGATTTAGCATCAGAAGGAATACTTCTAAATGGAATGGCAAACTCCGCCGTCCAACCCAATTCATCGATCTGCGATTTCACATCCCATATCGTATCCCAATCCATCTTAGGTTTGCTCATATCTGAATTGATCAGAGCCTCTCCCTTTGCCCCATTGGCATTGGTCCGGAAATAATACCCTTCCCTACTTCTTCCAAATGGATCAATAAGAACAAAAAAATAGTCATCACCTTTAACCGTTGCATCTCTTTGCATGACGCCTGCCCGAATCTTTTCAGGCTGAGAATCAAAACAGCGCACACCAATAAACAAGGTCATATCATTCCTGCAAATTCGAACCTCCGTTTTCTCAGTTGCTGGCTCACCCTCATTAGGTCTTCTCTGACGAAAATCCCTTATAATTTTGAGCTCTTTCCAGCACTCATCATTTAATGCACCATCAATTTCCGGTGGATCGGCCACAAACTTCACATCTATTGCAAAGATTTTATTATCTGCGATCAAAAGGCTGCTTATGTGAAAAGTAGCAATGGCGAATGTTAGTCTTAAAAAAAGGATCACTGGGATATTGTTAAAATTGAATATCTTCATTTTATATCCATCCAAGCCATCTATATCCAACTCCATATTTGACAGATTCAACCCATTTATAACTAAGTAGTGTTGATTTCTTTCTACACCCTTCTCCAATGAATCAATTACCTTTCAAAAGAATTCTCATTATCGGAGTGATCTCTATTCTCGGAATTTGCCTTTCAGCTAAGCAAAAGCCGAATATCGTCCTCATGTTTATTGATGACATGGGCTATGGAGACATTGGACCCTTTGGAAATAAAATTAATCAAACACCTCATCTGGACAGGATGGCGGAGGAAGGCAATGTGCTCACCCAATTTTACGTGGCTAACACCGCATGCACCCCATCGAGAGCCGCCTTACTGACTGGAACTTACGCCAACCGTATAGGTATGGATGGAGGGCTTCAAAAGAAAGAAGGAATACCCAGTTTCATTGTCAATTTCCCGGGAGATCATCGTGGATTAAACCCAAGTGAAATCACCATAGCCGAAATGCTTAAGGAAAATGGATATGCAACCGGATGCTTTGGAAAATGGCATCTCGGAGACCAACCTGAATTTATGCCGCTTGCCCAAGGTTTTGATACCTATTTTGGAATCCCTTACTCCAATGATATGTGGCCGGGGAACAAAAGGGGGAATCCGGTTACCAATCGCGGTCCTTACGAGCCACTTCCTATTGTGCTTCAAAAGAAAGCAGTTGCCCATGTCTCGGATGACTATGATCAGGCACTTTTGGCGGAGGTGATTACTGATGAAGCGATCAAATTTATAAGAAAAAATAAAAAGCAACCTTTCTTCTGTTTTATTCCCCACTCTCATGTGCATAACCCGAGGTTTGCCCGGCCCAAGTTTCTTCAACGAGCGGAAGGAAATGTGAATCGTGCCCATGTCGAGGAGGTAGATGACAGCATTGGCCGGGTACTCAATACATTAAGGAGCCTTAAGTTGGATAAGAACACCCTGGTCATGTTCACTTCCGATAACGGCGGAGCCGGCGGTATGAGTATGGGACCCTTGCGTGGAGGAAAAGGTGGTCCCAAATACGAGGGACATATGCGTGTGCCTACCCTTACCTGGTGGCCCGGAACGATCCAAGGAGGCACAAAAACTCAAGCCATTGGGGTAACCACTGACCTGCTTCCTACCTTTGCAAAATTGACCGGCTCAAAAATTCCCAACGACCGCAAGATTGACGGCAAGATCATCGATGGAATCCTGCTAGGCAAAAAGGGTGTAAAGTCACCCCACAAGATCCATTACTATGAAGTGGACGGTATCCGAAAGGGAGACTGGAAATTGGTTAAGAAAAAAGTGAAGGGTAAAATTATTCGAGAACTCTATGATTTATCCAAGGATTTAGGCGAAAAAAAGGATCTGGCTGAAACAATGCCAAAAATTGTCGAGGAACTTGATCAACTCTTAGAGCAACACGCCGCAAGCATTGAGGGTAACCTACGGCCCCCTGCCTATTCCAAGAACCCAAAACCCATCCTCAAAGAAGTGGGTAACTTACCCACCCTCCGGGAATACCTCAAAAAATAAAGAAAACAGAAAAGCAGGTCACCATGTATAAAACTACCATTCCCATTCTCCTTACAATCTTTTGCACATTCCAGTCTTACGGAATGAATGTGTTCGACATGAAGGAAATCCGCGACCCAAGCACCCTTCAAATCAAGGTTCTGCAGGACTGGCACAGGGTTAAAGGAGTCATCGAGACACGACAGAAACTCGTCAGTATTAATGTGGGAGATATCTGGCCTGGTCAGGAGTATCGTGTACCCGTGAGGATGGTCGTGCCCGCCAACCGCAAGGCTAAAGGCTTTCACCTAACCGGAAGCAGTAGTCCGAAGAGATTGGAAAATGACACATGGCCAAACCCAACCGAACGCGAATTGATTCAGGGAGGTGTCGGTTTGGTAATCACGGTGGTGCAGGAACCCGGAACTTACGGGCAGCGCAAGTTGTCTATGGAGTCAGAGCAAAGATTTGCTAAAAGCCTCAACCCAAGATTCAAGATTCAGTATTGGGCCTGGCCCGCCACCCTGATGCGTGCCATCACCACCGCATATTCGGAAAAGGAACATTTTGAAAAGGGTAAAGTTGCGGCTTCCGGAGGCTCAAAAAATGGAGCATCCCCTTCCATGGCGATTATTCACGATGATCGTATGACCGCAGTCCATGCCACCGTCTCCCCGGTTTGGGACTCCCCTCTTCGGCTCAATGACGATAAGGCTTGGAATGAACTCCGAGATCAACCTGGTAGAAGAAGTGGATTCACCGGCGGCCATTTCGGACCCAATTTTAATCAGCGAGTGCTCGATGCAGGTGGTACATGGAAAGACCTGCAAAATTTCACCCGGGATATATCCGATCAAGTATTCATATCCCGCAATCTGAAAGCGTTACGAAAGCGAGGGGTGGATATGCTCTTTCATCCTGGAACCCATGATTTTGTTGCCTTCGACATGGCATGGGGTGGCAATCGTCATCCAACCATACCCATTTATTTGGGAGCCAATACTGGGCACGGGAAACGAGGGCATCCCAAAACTGAAAGAGACCAGCAAAACAAGGCGGCTTTTATGCTAAAGCATTTTTTCCCTCAAAAAGTGGAAGGAGCATTGCTGGAACCACCTAATATAGACTCAAAAGTTAAGAACAAAGCTCTGGAAGTCACGGTTACTTTCCCAAACGACTCAATCGAAGAGAGCGGTCGTATCTGGTGGATCTTCGACCGTGCACCAGATGGCAGCCCCAACTATATTTCCCAAATGATTCCGGATGACCAGACCATGGAAATGAAAAAAACAGGGGAAAGCTGGTCAGCTACCATTCCACTTTCCCCGACTGCCAAGCGGATCGATTTTTTCAGCAACCATGGGAAAACTCTCAGCTATCATAAGAACGCATACAAAACTTACATTTCCAGCCCATACACTCGGGTATCCCTGAACAAATGAAAACCCTCTTTCTAAGCTTTTTCTCACTTTTCACTACAATTTCCGGATGGAGCGAGGATCGCCCCAACATCATTATTCTACTCGCGGATGATCTTGGATGGGCCGACCTTGGCTATCAGGGATCAAATGATATCCGTTCGCCGCATATTGATAAGCTGGCTAACAATGGAATCCGATTCACCGATGGGCATGTATCCGCCTCGGTATGCAGTCCGTCACGAGCCGGTTTGATGACCGGGCGTTATCAGCAACGCTTTGGGCATGAGGCGAATTCCCCTCCCCCTTCGGACGGTATGGATTTGAAGCAACTCACCATAGCGGACCGTCTTAAAAAGCTGGGATACCGGACCGGGCTCGTTGGAAAATGGCATCTTGGCAACCAGGACGAATTCTATCCGACTCAAAGAGGGTTTGATTATTTTTACGGTCTACGGTCCGGTTCAAGGAGTTATTTTTACAATGCCCAAAAAGATGACAAGGCAGGCAATGCAAAGGCGATTGAAGAGAATGGGAAACGGGTCCAATTCGATGGTTACCTGACCGATGTGTTTGGTCAAAAAGCAGTAGATTTCATCAATACCAAAGATGACAAACCTTTCTTTCTTTTTCACTCTTTCACGGCTCCTCATGGACCGATGCATGCCACCGAAGAAGACAAGGCACTCTTTGCATCAATTGAAAATACCAAGAGAAGGAGTTATGCCGCGATGATTTGGGCAATGGATCGTGCAATCGGAAAACTGGTCGCTTCCCTCAAGGAATCCGGTCGATTTGAAAACACGCTCATTTGGTTCCTCAGTGACAACGGGGGAGCCACCGGTAATGCATCAATCAATTTACCACTAGCCGGGCATAAAGGCATTAAATTCGAAGGCGGCACACGGGTACCCTTCTTTGCTCATTGGCCAAGAAAGTTCAAGAAGCCAAAGAAATTTAATCCTATGATGATCTCCCTGGATATTATGGCCACTTCTCTGGCCGCGGCCGGTGAGAAGCAATCAGCACTAAAGAAACTGGATGGCGTAAATTTGCTCCCCTTTCTTGATGGAAAAAAGGATAAGCCTCCTCGTCAGTATTTGTATTGGCACAAACTCTGGTTCTCTGCCATGCGCGACGGTCCGTGGAAATTGATTTATGTTCAGGATTACGGCTATGCCCTTTACAACCTGGAAGAAGATCTGAGCGAATCCAAAAACCTAATCAAATTGGAAAAGAAAAGGTCAGATCAAATGATTGCTCAACTCAACAAGTGGAAAGCCGAACTGGAAAAGCCCCGCTGGGACGAAGCCCAAGTTTGGTTCCGCACCCATAGCAAAAACCATATTCGGATTATTGAGGGGAAATAGGGTTTACTTTACCCATTCAAACTCTGCAAAAACAACTTTGGTGATATCGGAACCGGGCGTAGGCATGATGCCAATACTGTCCGCCACAGACCAGTCACTTAACCCCACCCCATGACTGATTAACTGTTTGGCCATGAGAGTCATGCTTTGCCAATCATTGGAAGCAGTAATCTCGAGCTCCGTGGTAAAGCGTCGATTGGCACTTAAGACTACTTTTTGCGGCTGGGTGCAATAAAAACGAAAGCTCAGGTTGGATCCTTTGGGCGCTTTCCATTTTGGATCTGAGAACTGAATATTTCGGGTCCCCCTGCGATTGTCTAGGGGACGAAACCCTTGTAACCCCCTACTCCTTCGGCCGGACCGACATGGGACCATTGTCCATTACCACCGGAAATTAAATCGGATTTTTTATCGGTAGCCACGGCCTTGCCCAGCTCCGAGGGAATCACTGCCTCAAAATCGGAGGATAGAACGCAGTCGTTCTGATAACGGATATTGGCATAGGAAAACACATAATCATTCACATTCATCACCGGCAGCTTTGCCACCCAGGTATTTCCCTGTCTGACCGAATCCACATCTCTCCAAAAGCGGGCAATGTTATTGGATGTCTTCAGGCATTGATAAACTTGCAGTTCCTTGATTTCTGACTGGTTTGCAGGAGTCAGGTGCAACTCGGGTACACCCTTTTCATCCAGTTTTATTTCTGAATGAGGACGCTGTGGCCAAAAATGATTCTTACCCAGAACATGCTTCTCCAGCCATAGCTTGCAATTATCTCCGAGTTTCTCGGTATTGTGATGACCGCGTGCCTGCACCGCAAAGTCCCAAGGCACTCCGGGCTTGAAGGTTTTAAAAGTTTTACATCCCCGCTCATGGCCACCGTGATGATCATTGGACCCATTAAGCCAAAGACTGGCTGCGGTAATGTAAGGTGCATGGGCTTGGGGTGCCACTGCCGAAAGATACAATTGTTGGCCAGGTGATTTCTCCGGTTCCTGGTATGGATTATTATGCATCCATACGGCACGGTCGCGATAATAGTTGATCCAACCGATTCCAAAGTAAGCAACAATCGCCTTGACCCGGGGATCCATTCCGAGATTCCACATAATCGTACCCCCGTAGGAGTAGCCCTTGGCACCAATGCGACCCAGATCCACTTCTTTTTGGGCGAGCAAATAGCTGAGGGCTCTGCGTTGCACCGCATTCCATAGATAATGAGAAGTTGCCTTGGGATTCGTGGTTTGGCTGCCATCAGGCATGCGGTCATAGATCAGGGCATGCCCCATTTTTTTGGCTTCCATATGACCATGGGCCAAAGCATCCGGATACTTGGTATAATCACTCCGTGTATTGATGCCGGAATAATCATGAGCCATCACGGCCCATCCATCTTTCACATATTTCATATCGATCGCGGGACCACCCATCCATCCATGAACATTCAAAAGTCCAGGTGCTTTTTTCACTCCCTCCTTGACTGCATATTTGCAAAACACACGCACTTCTTGTCCGTTTATATAGGCACTAATGTAGGAGTCCTTTGAGAAGATTCCGGCTTTGGTTTCCTGCCGAACAATCTTCTCTTTAAAATTGCCCATATCCGAATCGTAATCCTTCCATACCTCCGGGGGAGTCGGCAAAGGAGCGGCCCGGGCAATCGTCAGGAAGATACCTTGTAGAAAAAGATATTGAAGCAAAATAAATAATTTTCTGTTTATCATTTTTATTAGAATGGGAAGGGGAAGACTTACGAACACTTAAAGAAGGAGTTTCTTTAAAAAGTCCTGCCGGGAAACTTTAGGCTGGGGCCGGTCTTTTTCCCAGTATTGCAAGTGACATTCCACACCGACCTTCTTGCAGGCTTCGAGCATAATCTCACCAAAGATCGGACTATGGATACCATTGGACCCACTGGTGGTGGGAAACTCGCGATTCACATTGTAAAAAAGATGGAGGGGCGGATCATCCTTGGTGAGGTGAGTAATCGGGGAACATTTCAGGGCAAGTTCCTGGTACTTCCCCCAGTTATTCATCATTTCCTCAGGTGTCTCTGCAGCGAATGGTCTGTAGGGCATGGGGTTACCGAATGTTTTCTCCCCGATCCTCTCTTTTATTACGAAAGGGTCCATGGTGGTCTGCGCACCTGCGACCTGTGCACCTGCAATTCTGGATGAAAATCGTTCCACGGGGTTTGGGCTCTTTGGGTTGGCAATATCATCATGCAAAGCGACCAGTAAACTGGAACACCCACCGGCGGAACCCCCGGTCGCCACAATACGACTGGAATCAATCTTCCACTCCTTGGCTTTACAGCGAAGGAACTGAACCGCACGCATAGCAGAGTCTAACATCGCAGGTTGCAGGGCACCTTCATTGACTAACGGATAACTGATCGAGGCGATATGATAGCCTTGCTTGAGTTGATGAGGCCTGAGCACTTCATCTTTTTTTCCACCCATCCATCCTCCTCCATGGATCTGAAGAAGAACCCCGACTGGTTGGTCCGAGTCAAACTGCCAAAAGTTAATCAATTCTTTAGGATGTGATCCGTAAGAAATATCTTTAAAATTCGGTAAAACCTCATTGAATTTGGGTGAATTTCCTGAATCTTCGGAATTGGCCTGAAGAATTGGAGAAAAGAAGACCAGAAGCAAAGCTACTAACGAGACTAGCGGTGAAACTCTAAGTTTCATTTGTTAATGGGAGGAAATTTGATGAAGACTAGTCCTTGATCGGTATTACCCAAACATTACGAAAACGAACGGGATTTCCATGATCCTGCATTTTCAAAGGGCCCTTATCTCCGTGCTTCTTATATTCGGAAATGGAGTGGGGTCCTCGCCAACCGGTTCCACCACTGAGCTCGAGATTGTTATGAATCACATGACCATTATGAATGACATGAAACTTTGCCTTCCGGGTAACTTCCCCTTCATCATTGAAAATGGGGCGATGGAATGTTACATCATAAGTCTGCCATTCACCGGGACCTCGAGATGCATTCACTAATGGTTTAGCCCGTCCATAAAGGGCACCACACTGACCATCAGGATAAGTGATATTATTGTAAGAATCCAATACCTGGATTTCATACTGTCCCATCAGGAATACTCCGCTATTTCCACGCCCTTGACCGCTACCCTTTACTTCCTTGGGGGTGGCAAACTCCACATGTAATTTACATGAGCCAAATTCCTGCTTGCTCTGTAAATATCCACCACCACGAACCGACTCCAAGGCACCATCGACCAATTTCCACTTGGTGGGCTTCCCGTTGCCCGAAGTCCAATTCTTCAGAGTTTTTTCCGTACCATCGAAGAGTACGATTGCTCCCTTGGGTGGCTTGGCAGTTTTCGCATTGTAAGGCTTGGGCTCGACAACCGGTGGTTGTGGCTGCTTCTCAGGATCGGCTTCATGCACTTTAATTCCATCAATGTACATGTACTCAACCTTACGCCCATTTTGTTCCTTAATTTCCTTGCGAATCACGGGTCCACTTTTGGAGAAAACCGGTAAGGTTAGCGTTGCGATGAGAAAAGAGAAGGCTGATAATTTAAACATGAAGGAAATTCCGTATTATCTATCAATCTCTGTCAATTTCTTAGCTTCGTTAAAAATACTTTTTTCAATTGAATTAAAACTTCGGAACTTACTGGCAGTCGTAGCATTTACCTTTCTTACTTTAAATCTTGCGGCCGATAACGGATTGGCACCCGAGGTAACTGACCTCAATGCCGAGGATATCTCTTTTCAAAAGGAAAAGGAAATCCCCTATCTCGAAAAACCATTCATCAGCACTTCCCCAAGAGCCTTAAATGACCAGTTAAAGGTGGGAAAACTGGGAATAGATGGAGGAAAGAAAGAGTTGGTACTTAAATATGTCGGTGAACTGGTCAAAAAATCCGATGATCCCAAATCAGGAAAAACGGACAGTCTGTTGATCGCCTACAAAAACAAGTTACTTTTTGAATCCTATTTCAGGCGAGGGCGAAGAAATTATCCACATTACCAGATGTCGATCACCAAGTCATACACGGCGTATGCATTAGGAAGGGCTATCCAGATGGGATACCTGACAATGGAAGACCTCCATAAGCCCGTCGTTTCCTTCCTCGACAAGATTGAACTCAAGCAACTGGCAAAGGGAGCAGGACAGATCACTCTTCATCAAGCAATGCAGATGTGTTCAGGCATTCGTTTACCCAAAAAGAAAATCGGTGAGATTGTCCGCAAACCGGATTTACTCAAAGGACAGGGACAAGCCCGTGCCTATCTCCAATTCACCAATCCAATCTCCAATCAAGTGCCCCAACCCTTTAAGTATCAATCCGCCGATACGGTCATGACGATGCAGGTCCTAGATTCAGTAGTACCGGGATCAGTGGAAGATTTCATTCGCACTCAACTATTCAAGCCAATGGGAATCACAAATTACGGATGGCAAGAGGATCTTAGCGGCTTCCCCAAATCCGCTGCCGGATCGAGTGTTCTTTCCAGAGACATGATCAAGATGGGATTACTGACGCTGAATAAAGGCATATGGAATGGAAAACAGCACCTCCCTAAGGATTTCATCAAAAAAGCAACATCTCCCTTGGTCAAAACCAGTCCTAGCACTTTCTATGGTTACTTCTGGTGGAACCAGGTTCGGGGAGTTGGTGAAAAAAAATACCCATGTATTCAAGGCAGAGGTGCCGGAGGGCAATTCATTTTTGTATTTCCCACTCTTGAACTTGTTGCGGTTGCAACGGCCCACAACCAGGGAATGGGCAAAATGCTTTGGCAACTGCCCGAAGTACTGATTCAGGCATTCAATAATTGATCGTGCTAAGACAAAATGAACTACATCTTTTAAAATAGGAAAGACTATTTGATGAATGGAAAGATCAGGCTTTCAACATGTGATTCCTTCATCGCAAGCTCAATTTCCTTTACGACTTCAGGATGCTTTGAAGCAATATTATTTCCCTCTCCAATATCCTTAGATAAATCATAGAGCTCGATTGGAGAATTGGGATCCTTGCGAACATTCAGTCGGATCCCTTTCCACTTACCCATACGTACCGCCTGCTTTCCTCCGCGTTCGTGGAACTCCCAGTAAAGATAATCTCTCTGTTCTTGGTTCTTGCTATTTCCCAAGAGTGTGGGCGCAAAAGATACTCCATCCAATCCTGAAGGAGCTTCCGTGTCTGACAATTCGCACAAGGTGGGTAACAAGTCCCAACCCGCGGCAATATGGGAACTGGTGCTTCCGGATTCAACTTTACCCGGCCACCATGCAACTGTGGATACGCGAATACCTCCCTCATAGAGATCTCGCTTATATCCCTTGAGCGGACCGTTGCTGTCGAAGAAATCAGGCTGATGCCCACCCTCTTTGTGAGGGCCGTTATCGGAAGTGAAAATCACCAGGGTATTGTCATCGATCTTCAGTTCTTCCAGAAGATCAAGGATTCGCCCGACATCTTCATCCATATGCTCCATCATCGCCGCAAATGCCGCTACCGGGTTTGTGATAACTGAACCACCATACTTCCCGGTCATTTTCTCGAACTCAGGGAATTTTTTCCTCCAGGGAGCAATCCTTTCTTCCGGGGACTGCATGGCAGCATGAGGAATGGTGAAGGGAACATAGCAAAAAAACGGGTTATCCTTGTTTGCCCGGATAAATTTCAGACACTCGTCCGCAATCAAACTATGTGAATAGTGCTTACGGTCCAGCATGACCTTCTTCCGATCACTCCAAACATGAGTGGGATAAAAATTGTGGGACTGTCGCTGGCAGTTCAGTCCATAAAACCGATCAAAGCCCTGATTCATCGGGTCTCCTTCCGAACCGGGAGCACCAAGTCCCCATTTTCCGAACATACCGGAAACATATCCTGACTTTTTCAGGACCTCAGGAATAGTAACCGCTTTCAAAGGTAATGGGTGCTGACCCTCGGGTTTGATTTCCTTATTTCCACGGATGTAACCCCGTCCGGAATGGTGACCGGTCATCAGACTCGATCTGGATGGTGCACATACCGTGCTTGATGAATAGAAATCGGTCAGTTTCATTCCCTCCTTTGCCATGCGATCCACATTGG
>CACFTI010000045.1 GCA_902569115.1 uncultured Verrucomicrobiota bacterium
AGTATTGTAATGGCCCCAATCGTGGTTCGAGGCATTATGCATCCTCCGCTGGAAAGTTAAAAGAATGTGTCGCCGAGTTGAACAAGCATGATCTCGAGTTTGTGATCCACCTGGGAGATTTTATTGATCGTGACTACTCAAGTTTTGATAAGGTACTACCCATTTATCAATCCTTACAAATGCAGGTTTATCACGCTCTCGGAAATCATGATTTTGAAGTGGCTGACGAGTTAAAGGGCAAAGTATTTGAGCGAATGGGTATGGAATCAAAATACTATGAATTCAGTGTGGAAGACTGGCGGTTCATCGTGTTGGACGGGAACGATGTCAGTTTTCATGCCTATCCCAAAAATAGTCCTAAGTATAAGGATGCAGAGAGATATTACCGGGAGAATAAGATTCGTTCTCCAAAGTGGAACGGAGCGGTAGGAAGTGAGCAAGTGGCATGGTTGAGCAAGATCTTACAGAAGGCGGAAAAACAAAAAGAACAAGTGGCAGTCTTTTGCCACTTCCCTGTTTATCCTGCAGACCCCCATAATTTATGGAATGCAGCGGAAATCATTTCTTTGCTCGAAGAATTCTCCTGCGTCAAGGCATACATTAATGGCCACAACCACAAAGGGAAGTATGGTCAAAAGAATGGTATTCACTACCTAACCCTAAAAGGAATGGTGGAAACGGAAATGAATGCTTATTCGATCATTCGTGTTGCTGAAAATTGCTTGGACTTAAAAGGATACGGTCGTGAGAAAGATCTCACTTTAAATTTTAAAGAGTAGAAATTAATTTAAAGCTCACCTTTACTTTTTTTCGTTCGCAGGAATCTATCCTTGTTCTTCCGGGCTACATTACTGAAGATCACTTAATGAAGTTACTTGCCACAACTATCTCGTTTTTGATTCTAGGTTCGTTGGCTGCTCAAAGAGAGCAACCTGAGGTTCGTACATTGGATTCAAAATTTTCAAAAAGTACAAAATGTTTAAATCCGGAATACTTACTGTTTCCAGCAAAGCCAAAAGGAGATGTAAAACCCGCTCTTCTAATTTATCTTCATGGAGCAGGCGGGGTAGGGGACGATGTTCGTCGACTCCAAGGTCAGGCGAGAGCTTTGCTTGAAGGAATCAATCGATTTGGAAAAGGGCCGTGTCACCTTGTGGTTCCACAATGCTCGCGTACTCGAAAAGTGGGTGGACGGGGAACCTGGGAAGCGAGTGATTTGGATCTTTTGTTGAAAGGGCTGAGCTCGAGTTTAAAGTTTAATTCGAAAAGAATTTATCTGACGGGTAATAGTATGGGTGGCTATGGTTCCTGGACATGGGGTGGGAAGAGTCCAAAACATTTCGCTGCCATTGCCCCCGTGGTTGGAGGAATCGGCCCGGGTGGACCGAAGGATGTAACTCCTGACTTGGATCAGTGGGCTGCCAACTTAGCCAAGGTGCCCGTTTATGCGTTTGCGGGTGCGAATGATCGGGTAGTTCCCGCGGAGAGATCTGAGCGAATGGTAAACGCCATTCGAAAAGCAGGGGGTAAATTAGCAAAAATAAAAGTTTATCAGGATCAGGGGCACAATGCCCGGCAAGTGGTTTATTCTAGTAAGGAATTTTACGATTGGATGTTTGCCCAGAAAAGAAAGTAGAGGACTCATTCAAATGAAAAGTTTTTTAATTATTATAATTTCAATTATAACTGGATTCGGTCTTCTTAAGGCCGAAGTTTCCGGCAAGCACTTGTTCATTCTTTCTGGCCAGTCCAACATGGCCCGTTTTAAACCGGCATTATGGTTTACCCCGGGAATTAGCAAAAAACTCGGTGCCGAAAATGTCATCGTGAGTTTCCATGCCGAAGGTGGGCAACCGATTTCAAAATGGTATAAGGAATGGAAAAGCAGCAAGGGTGATTCCGATCCGGATGCAGGGAAAATATATGATGCCATGATGGAAGCTACCCAAACCAAGATTGATGGGGAAAAGATCCAAACGGTAACTTTTATCTGGATGCAGGGTGAAGCAGACTCCAAAGCTCAAAACAGCGATGTTTATCTCGCCAGTCTCAACGGATTAAAAAATCAACTCGAGGAGGATTTACAAAGAACCGATATCAACTTTATCATAGGCAGGCTAAGTGACAGTGGTTTTTTCAGGCGGCGGGATAAGAAAAGGGTCGAAAACTTGCATTGGGAAGAAATTCGCAAGGCCCAGCAATCCTTTGCTGATGCTTCGCAACGAGCGGTCTGGATCGACACCGATGATCTCAACGGTGAAAAGAATGAACTTCATTTAATCAAACCCGATGGTTACAGCATGCTTGGCGAACGATATGTCGAGGCTGCCCTTAAGTTGCTCGACGGGAAATGAACCTTTTTCTGATCTAACCTTCATCTTCTTATGCGAATCCTTATCACAATCCTAGTGTGCGGGCTAATCCTTTGCTCGTCCAAAGCTCTGGAAAAGCCCAATATCCTCTTTGTTCTTTTCGATGACATGGGTTACGGAGAGCCAACTTCTTACCGTTCGACCAGTCTTTTCAAAACACCCAATATTGATCGCCTCGCCAGGGAAGGAATGCACTTTACCGATGCTCATGCTTCCGCTGCCAGTTGCACACCCACACGATATGGATTTCTTACCGGTCGCTATCCTCATAGAATTGGACAGTTTGGTGTATTGAGTACTTTCTCACCTCCCCTGATTCCTGATACCCGATTGACCATAGCTTCTTATTTGAAAAAGAATGGCTATACCACCGCTTGTATTGGCAAATGGCACCTGGGTATGAATTGGGACAGACCCAAGACAAAAGGAAAAAATAAAACCAAAGAAAAATTAAAGATTGGAGAAAAGATGACCGGCGGTCCCAACGCAATTGGATTTGAATATTTCTATGGCTTTACTCATGCCAGAAACATTCAGACCGTCATTGAGCAGGATACCATTGTGAGGGAAGTTAAACCTGTCGAAAACCAACCACTTATGATTGCCAGGGCAGTTGACTTTCTAAAAGAACAATCGAGTAATAAAGAAAAGCCATTCTTCCTATACTTCCCAATGTGCCCACCTCACAAGCCCGTGGTGCCCGCTGCCGAATATGTGGGAAAAGGTGGTGGCGGAGGTAAGGGATCCTACGGCGATTGGGTTTATCAGGGCGATAGCATGCTTGGGCAACTTCTGGATACGCTTGAATCGACGGGATTAGCAAATAATACCCTTGTACTGGTCTCAGCAGATAATGGAGCAGCAGGGCGTGATTATCCACCGCTTCGGGATAACAAAGGAAGTATCTACGAAGGTGGACACCGTGAACCTTTTTTGGCGAAGTGGCCGGGTAGGATCAAGCCGGGATCTACAAGTGATCAAATAATTTCGATCACAGACATCTTTGCAACCTGTTCGGAAATCATTGGCGTTCCTTTACCCGACAATGCAGGCGAGGACAGCGTAAGCTTTCTCGATTGTCTGTTTGGCAAACAAGTCGGACCCTTTCGTGAGGCAAGCGTTCAACAAAGTGGGAAAAAAGCATTTGCGATTCGAAAGGGCAAATGGAAGTTAATTGTTCATGGTGACAATAAGCGGGAGTTGTTTGATTTGAATCTGGATTTAGGTGAAACGAATAACATCATTCGAACACATCCTCAGGTGGCGGCAGAGTTGGCCTCTTTGCTGCAAAGCTACCTTGATAGAGGACGATCCACTCCAGGGAAAGTTCAGCCTTTGGAATATAAAATATCCTTGGACGAAATTCGCTTTAAGAAAAAATGAATTGAACAGTCCATTACGAATTTCAGCCTTATTTAGCATATGAAGAACATCAGCCTAATTTTTCTAACAACTATCATTTTTGGTCTACAAATAACAAAAGCCCAATCGGGCGTTCATCAGGGTAAGTACCAAAAGAATCTCACTTACAAGGGCCCGGTGACGGGGGATGAGATTATCTACACCCTTTATCTCCCTTCGGGGTACGCCAAAGACAAGGGGCCTTATCCGCTCATTATTTTTCTCCATGGGGCAGGAGGGGGCAATGCCTCCTCTCAGGTCATGCAAAGTTACGAGTCCGCCCGCAAGGCGGGCAAGATTCAAGACTTCGTTGTCGTCTTCCCGGAAAAATACGGGGGTACAGTCTGGCGGGACGGAGCCAAGGGCAAACGACCAGAAACAAATATCCTGAAGGAACTCCTTCCTTATCTTGAGAAGAAATATGCCCTTACCCAAAAACGTAGGCAAAGGACCATTATGGGGTTTTCAATGGGAGCGGCCGGCTCGATCTATTGGGGAGCCAAGCACCTCGAAATCTTCTCGACGGCAGTGGCTCTGGACGCGGGAGGGGGTACCAGCTTCACCGATCCACAGGCCCGCAATTATGTGCCTGAATACGGAAAGAAAACCAAGGCGATCCAAGAAAAACTCAAGCTGCGACTGGTGCAGGGGGGACTCAACACCAGAAAGTTGCGGAATTCCCTCGAACATCTGAAGATTTCCTATGATTACTTTCAATTGCCTAGTGATATCGATGCTTATCCGGACGGATCCTGTTGCCTGAACAAGAAAGACCGAAATAGGAAATTTCTTCACAACCCGATTTGCATGACCGAAGGCGTATGGGGATTGGACACCTGGGCTTTCATCGAGAAAAATACGCTTAGATAAATAACGAATAATGAAATCTGATTGAATGGCTCTAAAGACTTACAATCTAAGCCCTTTGTGTTGCATTCATTCCCATTTCTACCTTATTCTGAAACTCTCTCAAAAAATGGTGGTGGACATATTACAGAGACTCTCCACAAGCCCTGTAATTAAAAACCTCTTAAAGATAAGGAATAAGATATGAAATATTTTGTAATTTGGGCATTCAGCCTTTTCGGCATTACCGCCCTGTTCGGTGCTCATCCGCTGAAATTCGAGATGCAATTGTTGACCGTTGATGCAAATGAAGGTGTTGCCGTGGCGGATTATGATAAGGATGGAAAGCTTGATGTTTCTGCCGGTCGTAACTGGTATCGCAACCCAGGAAAGTCAGGAGCATGGGTGCCGAGACCCTTGCGCATTATCGAAGACAAGGGTGGCTATGCCCATTCCAATGGTGAGCATGCTTATGATGTCGATGGGGACGGCTGGATCGATGTCGTGTCGAATAGTTTTTGGCTGCCCGAAGTGAACTGGTATAGAAACCCTGGAGAGAAAGGTCTCAAGTGGGGTCGGTTATGGGAGCAGAATCTTTTAATTGATACCCAGCAGAAGACCAATGAGCTCTGCCAGTTCCTTGATATTGATGGTGACGGCAAACGCGAATGGATCGCTAACCAATGGAACAAGAAGGCTCCCACGATCGTTTGGTATCAGGGTGAAAAGGGAGAGTTTAAAGGTCATACAATCGGGCCACAAAGTGGGCATGGGATTGGTTTTGGAGATCTAAATAATGATGGGCGAAGCGATATTGTAATCGGTACGGGTTGGTACGAAAGACCCAAAGGCGATCCCTATGCTGGACCATGGAAGTATCACCCAAGCTGGACCAAGAGTCTGTCCTGCCCGGTATTGATCCGCGATTTTAACGGCGATGGTAAGAACGATTTGATTTGGGGCAATGGACATGATTACGGCGTATTTGCATGGCTGTCCAAAGGCTTCGATAATGACGGCAAATTCCTTTATGATGAAGTCAAGATCGACGATTCTTTCAGTCAGGCTCACGCCCTGCATTTCGCTGATTTGGATGGCGACGGGGTGGACGAGCTGATCACCGGAAAGCGTGTTTACGGGCATAACGGCCGGGACCCGGGAGCTGATGACATTCCGGTCGTCATGTACTACACTTGGGACAAAGAATTCAAGAACTTCGGCAAGTACGTCGCCGCCAAAGGTGCGGGTATTGGATTACACATTGTCACTGCTGACCTGGATGCCGATGGGGATCTTGAGATCGTGGTTCCTGGGAAGGAAGGCACCCAGATTCTTTGGAATCGGCGAATATAGCTAAGTTTGGTTGAGAAAATCAACCAGATCACTCCGGGTCCTTAAATCTTCAACCCAATAATTGGGAATAGATGCCATTCCATTAGCTGCACCCAAGAGCATGCCCAAAACTAACCCTCGAGCACAGTTATCCCCGCCTGCCATGGCGTTCTCAATAAATGCAGTCTCGATATCATCTCCGTGTTTTAGGGCAAGGTAAAGAACTGAAGTAAGGGCGGATGAAATCGAACAGGCGGGCCCAAGTTTACCGATTGCATCAACGGCATTTTCTGAGAGTAAACTGTCTGCTTTTTTGAGTGCCCACCCAGGTGCAATTTCGTTGATGGTATCAAGTAGGTTGGCTCCGTGTATAAGACGATAACCTGCTTTAGCGAGAAAGGTTGCGGATTCTTCGGCTTCTGGAGAACGATGGGTGAGAATGGTTTGTTCAACAGATGCACGCACAACTTCTTCTTCAGTGGAGTTTGCAAGATGGCAAACAAGCGGGGCAATTCTGGCAGGCCCGGCAATTTCCGCGGAGTCACTACCTCCCATGGTTTTGTCTGACTGACTTTGTAAATTTGCCAAAGTGGTCTTGGTCGCACCGTCCACATAATCGGTATAATCAGACCACATTGCGAGCCAGCTATTCATAAAGGCATCATCATTCCATGTCTTTTCCCGTGAAAGAAACCTCAGCAAGCAAAGTGCCTGATCTCCAACATGTCCCTGTTCGCCAGCCTGTTTATTTGGATGATAGGAATCAGGACCAGGGGCTTTGTATTCATTTACTCTGCCATGTTTTTGAGCCAATTCTTTGGTGTCGTAGATCCAATGCACGCCAAGAGATAGAGCATCCGCACAAAAAGACCCGTAGAGTAATCCTGCTTTTTTATCTTCATTCATTAGGAAAGATGTTATCTGAGAATTTAAGATTTAAAAGCTCCTTAAAAATTCGCCAAAAAACTTCATAAGAATCTATTGCCACCGGCAGTCTCTCTATAACAACATGTCGTACGAACCATCATTATCGGATTTTCACGAGTCTTTTGTCCGTGCTCTGACCAGACACGAAAGGGTGATTCGCGCCTACATTCGTGGCACGGGGATCACACGACCGGAAGATGTTGATGAAATTATGCAGGAAGTTTCGCTTGCGGCGTGGAAGAAGTTTGATCAGCTGGACGATGTGGAAGAATTTCCGGTTTGGGCCTGTGTGATTGCCCGCTACGAAATCCTGATGTTCCGGCGTCGACATGCCCGGGACCGACTGGTGTTTAGTGAAAGAGTTTATGAACTGCTGGCGGATCAATCGCTCGAACAGGTTGAATCGGGTGCGAAGGAAAAACGCCTCAATCATCTACAGCAATGCGTCGAGAAATTACCGCCCGCAAGTAGGGAATTGATTCTGGCTGCATACCAGCCGGGTTCAACGATCGATCTGTTAGCGACAGAACTGGGCAAAAGTGCGAATAACATCTACCAACAACTATGGCGCATCCGCCGCTCTTTGGAACAATGTATCGACGAGGCACTACAAAAAGAAACGACATGAACGAAAGCGATCTGAAACTGATTGAGGATTACCTGAACGGAACCATTTCACCTGAAAATCTGGAGGCTTTGAATGAGCTGCTCGAAAACAATGAAGCTGCCCGGGAACGTTACCTCGCGCTGGCGACGATGGATGAAGTCATGCAGGATCTCGGCGCCGCCCCCTCTTTCGGCACTGACCGTACAGTCGATAGCAAACACTCTATCATATCCCACCCCTGGATTTCAGCTGCAGCGGGTTTGTTAATAGGTATTTTTTGCACCTCCGCTGTGTGGGCAGCTACCGAAACCGGTAGACAAAAAATTCTCACCATTTTTCGTGACAGTTTTGAATCAGGGCCGGTTCCACAATCGGTGGGAGGTCCGGTAGATCCGGGGGCGTGGGGTGGAGATTATGTAGAGATTACTGAGAATGCCACTGTCGAGCCTTTTGATGGCAAGCGTGTGTTGCGTTTCCTGCGCGCTGATTATGCCGGTAAGGAGAAGCCCGTTGGCTATGTGGGCGACATCTATCGCGTGATTGATCTCCGGGGCAATACATCTTTGTTGGCGAATGGCGATGCAGTGGCCACGGTTCAGGCGGTATTTGCCAGTGCATCTATTGGAGGTTCCGGCCGTTTTATTGGGAATATTTCTCTGAATGCGATGGAAGAGGTGCCTGTCAATGCTGAAGAATGGCGAACTCTGATCGGTACACCCCGCCGGATGGAGGAAGCTGCGCTGGCTTCCGCCCGACGCCGCGAAGTACTGTCGCCGGTTGAAACCTGGCAGCAGATTGATGTAGACATGCGAATACCCGGCAAGACTCGATTTCTCCTCATCGGCCTGCATGTTGCTGATAACCACGACGCACGAAATCATGGCATCCCCCCGCCAGCGGTCAATTTTGAAGGCCAGTTCGTGGATGACGTCAGGGTCACATTAGGCCGGATGCGTTAGCACAATACGACACCTTCTTTCACGATGAAATACCTACTACCTGCTTCCCTGGTCACATTTACTTTCGCGGCCATAGGTTTTGCTCAGAACAAAACCGACGCGGTAAACGCTAGCAAACCCAAACCGGCAAAAACATTGAAGCCCTTTGGTATTGCACCGGCAGGGCTGACGAATCCGGAATTGAAACATGCGGTCGAGCGTTTTGATGCAGCAAGCGTGCTCCCGGGAAAACCAAAACCATTCACGCGGATGCGATGGACAAGCGAGGATCCGCCGAAGCTATGGTATATCGGTCTCTGGGGGCCTAATATAGATAACGAATTGATTGCGCTCACCAAAAACACGCCGGACCTGACCATGGTCGATCTCCACGAACCCCACATCGACAACGACGGCATGAAATCGATCGCGGCCCTGCCCGGGATGCGGTATCTCCGCGTGAATCCGATCGAGCGCTGGAACAAGAAAGGTCACCCCGAGCCGATGTATTGTTTCCCTGAATTCACATCGCATCCGGATCGCCCGCGGGTGACGGGAAAATCGCTGTCTTACTTCGAAGGCAAGGGCACGCTGGAGGGCCTCTATCTGTTGGATGCGGTAATTGATACTGCTGATCTGGTTCATCTCGCGAAGCTCCCGCGGCTTAGCACACTTGCACTACCTTGCGAAATCGACGAGGCAGCTGTGACAAATTTGGCGGCATGTTCCCGACTACACAGGTTGACCCTGGGCTTTCGGAAAATTACCGGCACGGAAATCAAGCTACTGGCCAACTTGCAAAAGCTTCAGTATCTCAAAATAACTCACGCTACCGTCACCAACGAGGCGCTCGCAGCCATCGGTATGATGCCCGCGTTGAAGAGTCTTGAGATAGTAGCCAGCGAGCTTTCCGATGATCAGCTTTCACATCTCCGTCTTCCGGACTCGCTAACCACGCTTGGCCTAAAGCAGAACAACATCAGCGGTCCCGGCCTTGCACAGCTTGCGAATCATGCGCATAACCTGACCACTCTCGGCCTGGAATTTAACGACCTGACCAATCAAGCCCTGCCGGTTTTTAATGGTTTCACTAACCTGAAAAATCTCTATCTCTCCTATTGCCCGGGGATCAATGACAAAGGTATAGACTCCGGTTCTCTCCTCAAAATGGAGCATCTCCGGGAATTGCGTCTTCGCGGTCTGAAAGTCACAGATGCCTCCGTGGAATCCCTAAGCGAGATGACTTTTCTGGAGACACTGAGTATGCGCGGCACCGGGGTGACCCGGGACGGAGTTGATCAACTGAAAAAGGCGATGCCTGAGACCTATATTTTTAAGTAGAGGAGTCTCCGATACGCTCAAAAAATGCATCTTTCCAAAATGTTAAAACGGCCACATAAGATATTCCTATCACCGGCAGTCATTGACCGGAAAGACCAAATCATGCTTCGACACTTTTCAGTTATTGTTTTCGCCGCCCTTGTTTCGAGTTCCGGTCTCATGGCGGAAACGCCCACGGTTTCGATGCCCGCCGGGCACCGTGCCCTGCTCGAGTCCCACTGCACCAAGTGTCACAATGCGGACAAACAAAAAGGCAGGGTCCGCATCGACGACCTTTCGTTCACCATAACAGGTATCGAAACCGCCGAGCGCTGGCAGAAAATCCTCGATGCGCTAAACGCCGGCGAAATGCCGCCGGAGGACGAGGAGCCACTCCCGGATACAGCAAAGACAGAGTTCCTCGACGATCTCGCCAACACCATGGTGACGGCACGGAAGTTGCTGGCAGATCAAAAAGGCGCGATCACCATGCGGCGGTTGAATCGGCGCGAGTATCAGAACACGATTCGTGAGTTGTTAGGCGTGGAAATTCCGGTCGGCGAACTCCCGTCGGACACCGGATCGGGCAATTACGACACGGTCGGCGCGAATCTCTTCATGTCGGCAAATCAGTTTGAGCAATACCTAACTCTCGGCCGCAAGGCACTGGATGCAGCTTTCGCGCGCGAGCTGGCGGCGACGGAGGAGCGTTACTGGCGTTACGAGACGGAGGCGATTTCCGAAAAGGTAGCGAAATTCGTGGAATCCCAGATTGATGCGAAGGCACGGGCGGGTGAGTGGGTCAAACAGCTGGAAGAAGCGGCCGCGCGCCCGGAGAACGCGGAGATCGTGGCGAAACTTCGTAGCCAGGTGAACAACCACGAAGGCAACTTCCGCCGTTTGTGGAAAAAGATTCCCGGCGCGCCTTCTCCGGAATCGTTTGGCTTTCAGACGAAGGAAAACAATGCTGATAAGGCGAATGCCGCACTGAAGTCTTACTGGCTGCGCTATCATCAATACTATCTTGAACAGCCAGCTATTGATACCGGGATGTATCTAGCGATCCAGACGGAGCATCCTTCAAAACTGGAGAATGGAACCATCACATTTCTACTGCCGTGGAGCTATCCATCCGGCGTCAAATGGCCCGCGGGCAACTACATCATTCGCGTTCGCGCGGCGCTGACCGGGCAGGGAACACCGGACCGGCGCTTTATCGAATTCGGCGTCAATCCACGCGGGAAACAGGCGCTCAGCGTTCACGAAGTCACCGGTACCATGGACAAGCCGCAAACTATAGAAATTCCGTTCTTCTTCGGCGACGGCGATGCCGAGCGGGCCGACCGCACTCTATATATTCGCGAGAAAGGAACACACGATCACTACCTTGTGACTCGTCTTTTGCAAAAAGAAGGGGCCAAACAACTCGATATTGGTCTGGGCCGTCCCTATGCCCTGTGGATCGACTGGTTGGAGATCGAGCGGTTACCCGATGCGGATCGAGTCCAGCCGCCCGGACTCGCGATGCTTGGAGAACTGCCATTGGATGATCAAACCAAAAAGCCGGTCGTTCCGGAACTTGAGACCGTGCGCGGTTCATTCGAGCGGTTTACGAAGGAGGCCTTTCGCGGAAAGGAGCCGGGAGTGAAGTTCATTGATGGGTTGGTCCGAAAATATGAAACGCGGCTGAGCGCGGGAGATCATCCGGTGGCGGCTTTCAAGGACAGCCTGGCGATTGTGCTGTCCTCGCCGATGTTTCTCTATCTCGTCGAACCTAACTTGGAAGCAAAGCCGCGCCCCCTGACGGACATCGAATTGGCAACTCGACTTTCCTATTTTCTCCGGGGATCGCAGCCCGATGCGGAACTGCGGCAACTGGCCGCGAAAGGAGAGTTGGCCAAGCCTGAGGTGCTGAAAGTACAGACCACACGGTTGCTCGATGACCCTCGGTCGCGTGGCTTCAGCGATGCGTTCACTTATCAATGGCTCGGGCTCGACCGGCTCGATTTTTTCCAGGTGAATCTGGTGAAGCATCGTCGATTCGACAATGCAACCAAGCTCGCGGCGCGGCATGAAATCTTCGAAACCGTGGCATATCTACTGCGGGAAAATCTCAGCATCTCGAATTTGCTCAAATCTGATTTTGCCGTCATCAACAGCGTGCTTGCCGAGTATTATGAGATCGAAGGCGTAACGGGCGATCAATTCCGCCCCGTCAAGCTGCCCTGGGGCTCGCCGCGTGGAGGTTTGTTAGGCATGGCCGCCGTCAGCCTGATGGGTGGTAACGGCGAAGAAACCAGCCCGGTCGAGCGCGGTGCCTGGGTACTGCGCAAACTGCTGAACGATCCGCCACCGCCCGCACCCGCCAACATTCCTCAAATCGCGCGCCTCGCTGGCCGGTTGCTCACAACCGAAGAGCGTCTGCAAGCCCACCAGGAAGAAGCGCAGTGTGCCAGCTGCCATCGCCGGATCGATCCCATCGGCATGGGACTGGAAAACTTCGACGCAGTAGGCACATGGCGCACCGAGGACACCCATGTCGTCAAGGATGACCAGGGCAAGCCGGTCAAAGGCAAAGAGAAAACATGGGTGATTGATCCGGCCGGTAAACTGCATAATGGGCCGAAGTTTAATGACTATTTTGAGTTGCGGGATATTCTTGCTTCAAAAGAAGAGGCCTTTGCGAGAGGTGTCGCAGAAGGGTTGGTCGAGTATGCCTTGGGACGTCCGGTTGGTTTTAGCGACGAAGCTTTCATTAATTCTCTGGTCAAGCAGGGGAAAGACGATGGCTATGCATTTCGCACATTCATCCATGCCATCGTAAACAGTAAACAATTTGGAACAAAGTAAATGACTACCCTGCCGGAAGGTACAGGGTGCCCTGCAACTATATAAACAACTTTCAACAACTTATGAAATCCAGACGACACTTTCTAAAATCCAGCAGTGCTCTTATCGCGTTGCCCTTTCTCGAATCCCTCGGCTTCTGCCGATTCGCTTCAGCAGCACAAATCGCCACGCCGCCAAAGCGCCTCGTCTTTCTCGGCTTTGGCTGGGGGATCACTGAAGAGACATGGTATCCAGACATCAAAACACCAGGTCCGGACTACGAACTTCCAGTCGGCCTTAAACCGCTCGCGCGACACAAGAAGGATTTTTCGATCGTCCAGGGCCTCTGGAACCAATACTCCGTCGAAGGTCATGCGGGCAGCACCTGGTGGCTCTCCGGTGCGAACAAATTTGCTCAACCGGGGCAGAGCATGCACAACTCGGTTTCAGCCGACCAGGTCGCCGCCGGGCAACTGGGGATGCACACCCGTTTTTCCTCTCTCCAACTCAACGGTGGCGAACGCGGCGAGGCATCTGGGCACGGTCCAGGCCTGTCAATGGCCTGGGATCAAAACGGAAAGCCGGTCGCGGGCCTGAATGATCCAGTGCAGGCCTACCACCGTCTTTTTTCCAACGATGAAACTCCGATCGAGGAGCAAAAAGCCCGCCTTGCCGAGAAGCGCAGCGTGCTCGACACCGTACTGGAAAACGCGCGTTCGCTGCAACGCGGCCTTGGCAAAGACGACAACGAAAAGCTCAGCGAATACTTCCAGAGCATTCGCGATATCGAGACCCGGTTGAGCAAGGAGGAGAAATGGATCGGAGTCGACCGGCCGGATGCTCCGATCGCCGAACCACGTACCGGGCTCGAGGGCAAAAGCGAGGTTGCCCTGATGTATGATCTGCTGGTCGCCGCCTTCCAGACCGACAGCACCCGCGTCATCACCTATCGCCAACCCGCTGGCGGCGTCTTTCTCAACAGCATCGGCGTCGATGTCCACCCGCACGACATGAGCCACTATGTGACCACCAAAGGCGAAAAACTGGCCGCCTCACAAAAACGTGATCTGACCAACAGCTCGTTGCTCGCAGACCTCATCGACAAGCTCAAGGCTACTAAAGAAGCCGACGGCAGCAGTCTTTTCGATCACATTGCACTTGCCTACGGCAGCAACATTCGCTCCGGCCATCATCTATCCAACTGTCCCACGCTTCTCACTGGCGGCGGAGCGGGAATCAAGCTGGGCGAAAATATAGTCGTCCAGCAAGATACCCCGCTATGTAATGCGTGGCTGACCCTGTTACATGGCGTTGGTGTAGAAGCTGAACGTCACGGAGACAGCAGTGGTGCTCTCAAGGAGATCCTTGCGTAGGACTAATTGCATGAGTGGTGTTCAATCGCTGAGATCTATTTCCCGACGGGCGGTGGCTAATCTGCTGGACGGCGCATAAACAAGACTTTTCGGGCTGATTTTTTCTCTTTTGCAGATAGTTGTGGGTGCAATCATTCTACCCAGATCAGGAGCATTTGGCCTAATCGGTTTTGGCCTTTATGTCGCTTGCCTGTATATATTTAGTGATCGATTTTATCATAGTTTGTAAGACCATGAT
>CACFTI010000046.1 GCA_902569115.1 uncultured Verrucomicrobiota bacterium
CGCCTGGTCACTATTTTGGCAGGGAAGGAAAGCATCCGTGATGTCATCGCTTTCCCCAAGACTCAAAAGGGTCAGGATCTGATGACAGATAGTCCTGGTACTGCCACCGAGCGCCAACTACGCGACCTGAAAGTCCAGTCTACGGCCGAAGACGCCTAAAACGGTTTAAACGTTCACATATTTACCCTGCTTGTCACTTCAAGCAAGGAATGTTAGTTGCGTCTACATAATCCGAAAAATCTGAAAAACTCCGAAAAACTGACCGGTTAGGTTTTACAGTCTTTTGGCTAGTGATCCAGTGAATATCTCACGAGGAAAGAGTGAGTAGAATGTGATAAATTCTTTTTGAATTCTCATTTCGGAAGAAAACGAGGAAAAAGGTAGAAATCCATCGTTCAACATAGAACGACTGATAAATTTTCTGCTTGGTTTATTCCGACTAAATGAACGATACCAAAATTTCTTAGTAACAAGACGATGAGAAAGCAGAGTAATAGGAAATCTGTCTAAAATGAATCAATGGTATTCTTAATTATGATGAGCATATTTTGTTCAATCACCAAAATTTTACTGAGAAAAATCGATCAGATTAAATGTTTTTCGATTTTTGGCACACGATTTGCAAAAACATGTATTATTCAATCTAACAACTAGATAAATAACTGAAAATCAACAAGTAATAAAATGAGAAATAAACTCGCATCAAACTCAAGTATCGGGGCTGCCCCTTGGAAATTTTTCCTGTTAGCAGCCACTTTGCTCTTTTCTTACGCCATACCGGCTCACGCTGATGATCACGAAGAAGCCGTTCCTGAAGAAGCTGCGGCTGAAGAAGAAGCAGGTCCTGTCGATGACTACATGGAATTGCTCGAGGCACAGGGAGACTACGCCCCTGCTTACGACTTTTTCACCACCTCTATGCTATGGACAGTCATTGCAGCAGCACTTGTATTCTTAATGCACCTTGGATTTGCGACTTTAGAATCCGGACTTTGTCAGCAAAAGAATGTGGTAAATGTTCTTTTTAAGAATGTCTTTATCATTTCAATTGGGGTGATCACCTATGCATTTTTCGGTTTCAACACCCATTATCCGGGTGACTTTAATGGATGGTTTAGTTGGGGTGGTATGATCGGCGATCTTAATGCCGATGGTGGAAACACCTGGGGCTACGGAGGATTGGGTCTAGCCATGACCGGTTTTGGTGACTTTATTTTCCAAGCAATGTTTGCCGCAACCGGTGCTACTATAGTATCAGGTGCAGTTGCTGAACGAGTTAAGTTAAGCTCTTTCATGATCTTCGCAGTCATCTTTGTTGGTGTCGCTTATCCAGTAGCAGGTTCCTGGCACTGGGGTGGAGGCGTTCTTGCAGAGATGGGCTTTAAAGATTTCGCAGGTTCCACAGTTGTTCACGCATTCGGAGGGTTTGGTGCTCTTGCTTGTGTAATGGTTCTCGGACCAAGAAAAGGAAAATACACAGAGAGTGGTATCAAACCAATCCCTGCCCACAGTTTTCCTCTGGCCGCAATTGGAGTATTTCTCCTGATGTTCGGATGGTATGGTTTTAACGGTGGTTCCGTTCTTTCCGCTGAACCAAGTGCCTTAGGTTTGGTATTCACTACTACAACACTTGGAGCCACTGCTGGTGCAATTGGTGCCATTGCGATTTCATGGTTTATGTTGAAGAAACCCGATCTTTCCATGGCATTGAACGGAATATTGGGCGGTCTTGTAGGAATTACCGCCAATGCCGATGTCATCAGTGTTACGAGTGCCCTCATCATTGGATTTCTCGCTGGTGTTATTGTAGTCTTCTCGATTATCACATTGGACAAGGCCAAAATCGACGATCCTGTCGGAGCAATCTCCGTACACGGTGTTTGCGGAATCTGGGGAACAATAGCCACCGCAATCTTCGCAGATGGATTTGATTTCATGGTACAACTCAAGGGTGCATTACTTGTCAGTGTGTTTGCCTTTGCGTTCGCTTACATCGTATTCTCTATCCTTAAAATAGCAATGGGGGTTCGCGTATCCGAAGAAGAAGAGGATCGTGGTCTTGACATCGCTGAGCACGGTCAGGAAGCCTACGGATCCTGATTTATAATCAACTCACAATACGAAAAAAGGAATTATCACTATGAAACTTATCAAGGCCATTATTAAGCCATTCAAACTCGAGGAAGTGAAAGATGCTCTTTCTGAAATCGGAGTCGAAGGCATGACCGTATCTGAAGTGAAAGGCTTCGGAAGGCAAAAAGGGCACACTGAAATTTACCGTGGAAGCGAATACACGGTCGATTTCCTACCCAAGGTAAAAATTGAAATCGCAATCGCGGATGACCTCGTATCCAAAGTGGTCGACGCCATTGTAGGTGCGTCACAGACCGGAAAGATCGGTGACGGAAAAGTATTTATTCTACCGATTGAGGAAGCGGTACGAATAAGAACGGGCGAAAAAGGAGA
The DNA here is from genome assembly GCA_902569115.1 of uncultured Verrucomicrobiota bacterium. Taxonomy (GTDB): domain Bacteria; phylum Verrucomicrobiota; class Verrucomicrobiia; order Opitutales; family Seribacteraceae; genus Seribacter. Next base: position 2,467 of record CACFTI010000046.1, read on the forward strand.
AGAAGCTCTCTAAGATTTGAACACAAACGAATAGAGTTATTCTTATCATGTTAAAGACCCGGTTCCTCGGAACCGGGTCTTTTTTTGTCTAAATTCTAGACAGACCCAAATAATAGGAAGTAACTATGTATGCATAATATTCATTTTTATAATTAATAATATTCATGGAATGATTCCTGCATGCATGGATTCACTTCCTCGTGAGAATCTCTCTCACTTAAGTGCTAATCCAATAATCAAGTATAAGAATGAAACCATTCCTCGCTATCTTCGCCTCCTTTCTTTTTTGGAGTTCGACTCTGTTTGGTCAGAATAATCAAACAGCTGCATCCCCTGCCCCCGAGCAGCAAGAATCTCAAGAACCTTCGGTTAATCTGAATGATCAGTCTGATTCTTTTTCAGAGGTTGAAACCACTGAATCGGAAGTTGCAGTCCCTGCGGACGAAGAAATTGCCAGTCTTGATTCGGGTAACACCGCATGGATGATCACCGCGACCGCTCTCGTTTTATTTATGACCCTGCCCGGCCTTGCCTTATTCTACGGAGGATTGGTGCAGTCAAAGAATGTTCTGTCCGTCCTGATGCATTGCTTTGCGATCGCTTGCCTTGCTTCAATTATCTGGTTTGCGGTGGGTTACAGCTTATCACTTACAACTGGTAGCGGCAAATCATGGATCGGAGGAACCGATGCCTTTTTCCTTCAACACCTAAGTATTGAAAACCTAAATGGTGACCATCCGGAAACGGTTTGGATTATGTTTCAAATGACTTTTGCGATCATCACCCCCGGTTTGATTGTGGGTGCTTTCGTGGAAAGAATTAAATTTTCGGCCGTGCTGATTTTTAGCGGTCTCTGGTTGTTGCTCGTTTATTGCCCCGTGTGTTACTGGGTATGGGGTGGCGGCTGGCTCGCTGAAAAGGGAGTGATTGATTTTGCCGGAGGAATTGTAGTTCATGCAACCGCCGGAGCTTCAGCCCTTACGCTGGCCTACATGCTGGGTCGCAGGCAGGGATTTCCACGCAGCCTGAAACCTCCACATAATCCGGGAATGGTAATGACCGGGGCAGCCATGCTTTGGGTAGGATGGTTTGGATTTAACGCCGGAAGTGCCGGTGCTGCCGATACCAGTGCAGGTATGGCCATGTTGGTTACTCATATCTCGGCCGCTACGGCGAGTTTGGTATGGATGCTGGTCGAATGGAGAAAAACCGGTAAGCCTGGTCTCGTTGGGATTGTAACCGGCACGATTGCCGGTTTGGCTACGATTACCCCAGCTTCCGGAAGTGTGGGACCACTCGGAGCAATCGTTATCGGTGCATCCGCCGGATTTGTCTGCTACTACGCATGCAGCATCGTCAAAGAGGCAATGGGCATCGATGATTCTCTCGATGTGGCAGCGGTTCACGGAGTCGGCGGAATCCTCGGCACTCTGCTTGTAGCCTTCCTTGGAGTCGAAGGAACCTTGGGCGGACTTGGAATCAATGCTGCGACTGCCGGCGAGCAATTTGTGGTGCAAGCACAGGGGTGCCTGGCTGCTATTGCCCTTTCGGTTGTCGCCACCTATTTAATTGTAAAGATCATGTCTCCTTTTATTGGAGGAATCCGAGTTTCTGAAGATGATGAAACAAAGGGGCTTGACCAATCGGCACATGGGGAGAATGGTTATTCACTCAATTAATATCTAATCTTTATTATTCTTTTACATCGATATGAAACTTATCAAATCAGTCATCAAACCTTTTAAATTAGAGGATGTCAAAGATGCCCTCTCCGAAATCGGCATCGAAGGAATGACCGTATTGGAAGCCAAGGGATTCGGTCGTCAAAAAGGTCACACTGAAATCTACCGTGGTAGTGAATACACGATCGACTTCTTACCCAAAGTTGTCGTCGAAGTTGTGGTTCCCGATGATATTGCCGACAAGGTAATTGATACGATCGTGCGGGCGGCCAAGACCGAGAAGATTGGAGACGGAAAGGTCTTCGTTATTCCGGTTGAACAGGCAGTTCGGATTCGTACCGGAGAACAGGGCGAAGAAGCTCTCTAATTTTCTAACAATAGTTCCTTTAAGCGGCAAAGCCTCCTCACTTAGAGGAGGCTTTGTAGTGTCCAGATAAGCCAAGCCACCGTACCATAGAGCGGAAAAGCCATCGCCTGCTTAAAAGTATCCATCCATGCACCGGGCCTGGGTAAACGACTCATCCATTTGGGAAAAATGGATAAAAACAGATAAGGTGCCGATAATCCGAGTGCCACCGCGGTAAAAACCGTGAAAGCAGGCAACCATTCCATGGTGAGAGCCGCACCCACCGCTACGCCAAGAAAGGGGGCCATACAGGGTGTTGCCACCACGGTTGCCAAAACCCCAGAAAAGAAAGATGAAGATAAACCACCGGTTTGGGTAAGTTTCGAACCGACTCCTGTTAGGGACACACCAATCTCAAACACTCCGCTTAAACTCATTGCAAAAATGAGAAGAAAGACAGCGAGAGCAAAAACAAAGACAGGCTCCTGGAGCTGAAATCCCCACCCCAGATCTTCGGAAAGAGTTTCCCTCAGCCCCAAAAGAGTTCCCACGAGAAGCCAAAAGGAGAGAACCACCCCGAGGGTGAAGATGAGCCCATGTTTCTTAATGCAAGCGGGATCCTCACCAGCATGCTTCACGAAAGACATCACTTTCAGACCGATCACCGGAAAAACACAGGGCATAAGATTGAGAATTAAGCCACCCAGTGCCGCAAAACCAAGAATGGCAAGAAAACCGAGCTCAGCTTCTTCTTCACCTACTTTACCATCCTCAACCGCCTGCCTGACATTCTTTCGCGTAAGAATTTCAGGAAGAAGAAGCGGCGAAGCAGTCTCCCCGTATTTAACCGCAGGTGGATGATATACATTAAGGGGAACACCAAAGCGCCCGTAGGACTGCAAAGAGTCGAGAATAACAGGCCCCCGGTCTGTCCAGTCCGCACGAAGAGCGACTATTTCTTTTTCTTGAAATAAGTCGATCATGGAATCAAAGTTATAGACCCGTTTATTTGCGATACAGGAGGCACACCATCTTGCGGTATAATCAACATAGACTGCTTTCCCCTCTTCTTTCAGCTTTGACTCCAACTCAGGTGACCAAACGCCCCATTCAATTTTCTTCTCTCCGGGCTCATCCTCAGATGGAAATGCCAGCCAAACTCCAATAACAGCCACAACTAAGGCAAAGACCCGGTAAAGGTTACGGGATCTGATCGTTGCCCCGGGTACTCCACCCTTTCCGTAGAGCCAAACCGCAAATGAAATGACCACCATTCCCAAGAGTAACATCAGCACACCCAATCCCATATCATCCTGAACGGGTTGGTAAACGGATGCTCCAGTCGCTTTACCCATAGCTGCCTTACCATACTTTACGGAATCGATGTCCCAGATCATATTCCATCCTGTGCCCAGTTTTGGATGCGTAAGCACCCCTGTCAGTTTTTCGGGAGGATTTAAATCGGAATTTACCGGTAAAGAAAAGCTCAGGACTCCTTTTTCATCGTCGAAAGTGAAAGACTGTTTCAGTTGATGGCCCAGGTATTCACTTTCAGGGAAAAAATAGAACTCACTGATATTTAATTTAGACAAACCCGGGTAAGAAATTTGGAATGCGGCCGAGCCCTCCTCGAGCAAGGCAGAAAGTTTTGCATCATTGGGGACCAGAGTTGGCCAGTTATCTTTGGTACTAGCGAGCAAACCTGATTTCTCAGCGTGAATCTCGCTTTTCACTCCCAGCGGGACATCAAGTCTAAGGTCCGTTTCGTAAGGGATACAATTCTCTTCATTACAGATCAAAGTGGAAAGTTTCCCACGAACCTCCAGTTTCTCCCCATCGAAATCTTCATCCACTGTCATACGGGTGAGTAGAACGAATTCACCCTCGAGTACATAGATGATCATTTCCAGGAATTCATATGCCTTGGGTGAAGGAAATTGAAGAGGTCCAAAGTCAACCCCATCCGTCTCCCATTGAATAGTGGTTGGGTATCCGGACTGCCCTGCATTTTTCCAATACATGTGCCACCCTGAATCCACTTTTACTTCAATCAGCAACCAGCAAGAAGATCCTGGTTTGATTGTTTCTAAATCACAGGATAGCGTAACATCTGCCATTTCTTCAAGAGAAGATTCCGCAGAAAGAAACAGCGGAAAGATCGTAAAGATAAAATACTTAAAAAATGAAAAAAGTTTTCTCAAAACCTCTGTTGTAGACAATCGCACTTGAGTGAAACGAAAAGTTTGCACTGAAGATGCCTAGGGCTCGAGCCTGTTCAAAGTAAAAGTCCCCTTGGAACTCTCAACAAATTCCTTCACAGAATTGGTTAATGCAGAGGGCCATGCCATATGATTCGGCATGGCTACAAATACATGAGTTTGAGGAATTTCATCAAAATTAACATCCAGGTTGAACAGGAAATTCTCGAATGTTTTACGCCATGGAATCTCAACCATTCCAGACAAAGCTTTAGAACCATGAGCGATCCCAAGTCTTTCGAGTGCCAATTGCTCTACTTTCACAAAATCAATCGGTAAATTTTCCTCTTTTTCCATGCTTTGGAGCCAATGAGCAGCGGTTTGCCGAATATAATCTGGGGCGTCCTGATCGTAAAATGCCTCACCGCGATTATTGGAAAGTGCCTGCTGTTTGGCCGGGTCTATGCCAAGTCCACTGAGATGATTATAGGGAATACGAGAAAGATCATAGGGTGTGGCATTCCCGGTAAAAAGAAAGATCAGGTCCGGTTCAAAACTGATTGCCATGGTAAGCCCATACCAATTTGAAACGACTCCGGGCATAGGCTTTACATATAGTAATTCATGCGGATAAAACTGGCTTCGGTTTTCTTTCACACTCTCTGTGGAAGCAGCAAGGGAAGAAAGCCAATCTGTAGCAAATTTTTTATTTTCATCACTTGCCCGTAGGATTGTCTTACCTAAGGCTGCTGCCTCTCTCAAATCCCAGTAAATGACCAAATTAAAGAATGAGTAAGATGATAAAGAATTTATTGACTCAATGATAGCGGCTGTAGTGTCAAAAAAACTTTTGCGACCATTTTCATCTTCCACCAAATGCAGACTGGCATCCAATACATACACTGCATGCTTACCGTCATAAACATCCCCCATGAGTCTGACCTCGCGAGCCAGATCTGCTGAATCTACTTTCGGAATGACCTCCCCAATGACTGGTGGCAGACCGAGTATAGGGGTTGATTTTTCCTTCTTTGACGAACTAACTTTACCTTTTGCATTAATTTGCCCCCTGATCTTTGCATCCAGTTCTGGACTTGGGTTAACCTGATCGTATTTTTCAGGAATAGGTAGTATGGAATCCGGTCCTTCGGCTAAATTACTATTTTCGTTGCTTAAATATTCAGTACTCCCTGCATGAGGATTAAAAAAGAAATACCAACTCACAACTCCTGCAACCAAGAGCAGGTTCATTAAAACACTTACGATAAGAACTGATTTTGACCAACGACTTCCTTCGGATCGAGAAGATGGAAAGTTCTCCTGAGAACTGGTTTCATAGATTGTTCCTCCATCTTTAATGAGTTTATCGTTCCACGCATCAAACTCACTTTCTGAAATTCCATATTTTTTACACTGATCTTTTTTAGGAACATCTCTAAGCAAAGATTCTAAAACAATACGTAGTTTTTGCTCTCCAGTAAATTCTGACATTAACCCAAATCTTAATCAAGAAACTGATTCCGTGCAACTGCCAAAGCAGTCAGTGCAGCAGTCTCAGCCCGCAGGGTATACCTACCCAAAGTAAAGAATTGAGCCCCTTTTTCGCACAAAGCTTCTTCTTCCTGATCGGTCCATCCGCCTTCCGGACCGATCAGAATATGCAATCTTTTATTCCCGTCTTCAACCCGCAGGGGAGTAAGCTTAGGTGCGAGCCCCGCAACCACCATATTCTCCGAACATTCCATAAGGTAATTATCGAAAGATACAGGCTGATCAATTTGCGGTAGCCATGGATTCCCTGATTGTTTACAGGCTTCCATTGCCAACTTATCCCACTTCTCGACTTTTTTGTCAAAGGGAGCACCCTGCTTAATTTCTGTACGACCCGTGATTATGGGAATGATTCGGGAAACACCGAGTTCCGTGAGCGGTTTAATCTGTTCTTCCCACTTACCACCTTTGGTCATGGCAAGAACCATCGTAACCTGAGGTTCTATTTTCTCTTCCTCGAAAACCTTGGTTATCTGTACCATTACTTCTTTATCACCAATAAGGACGCACTTGGCCTCAGCCCGACCTCCTTTTCCATTCAGTAATTCGATGAAATCGCCATCAGATCTTCGTAATACTTTCGCCAAGTGATAACTTTCGGTGGGATCGAGCCGTAATTCCTCACCGACTTTACTAAAAGGACCATCATAAAAACTTCGTATTACACGAGACATAAAACTTGGTGATAAATCAATGATCTCTTCTTGGCAAACCATCCCTTTTGAATCAGTTTAAGCAAATCATGAGAAATAATTTCATTGGTTGATTTATGAGGATAAGTGGAGGTAAAGCCAGGGGTATTCCCCTGCGTGCAACAAAAGCACCTGCACTCCGACCCGCGACGGAATCAAACCGTGAACGGTTGTTCTCTTCGCTGGGGCAACAAGTGGAAGATGCCTGTATCCTTGATCTGTTTGCAGGAACGGGCTCATACGGATTGGAAGCTCTAAGCCGCGGAGCCGCCCTAGCTTCTTTTGTGGAAAAAAACAGAAAGATTACCAAAGACCTGCAAGATAATCTTTCGAAAGTTCTGAAAAGTGCACAACTCAAAAGGGATGTCGGTAGAGTCATTCAGAGGGATGTCCTTGATTTTCTCCAGGCTCCACCAGAAAAATCATATGATATTCTCTTTCTGGATCCCCCCTATGCGGAAATTGATCTCCTCCGCGAAAAATTATTCGCAAGAATTCGCAAGAATCAATTTGTTCATCGCGATTCGCTCCTAGTCCATGAATGCCCAGCCGGTGAATACGAGGAACCCACAGGTTGGCAATTGATCAGAACATTAGGAAAAGCCGCAAAAGGCTCCCCTATTTTTCATTTCTTCAAAATAACTGAATAAATTATTTTATTCTTCGAGACTGACACCCAATATACCAAGAGCCGCCACCACTGCCGTCTCCACCCGTAAAACCCGTTGACCAAGATGCATCAGAGTGAATCCGTTTTCTCTAAGTTGATTGCGTTCGTCTCCTGACCAACCACGCTCCGCACCGATCGCCAAAAAAATAGATTCACTTTCTTCAACGGCACAAGGCTCGAGTTTACCCAGTGCCTCATAATTATCCATTCCGATCCTGATACCCTTTTTCTCCTTAATTTCAGCAAGTAAAGTCTCCAAGTCCTGATGATGCTTGCACAAGGGAATATGGCTTGAAAATGCCTGGGCTACCCCCGCCCTAATTTTCTGCTGCCATTCATCCGTAGTCCATAGGGTACTGTAAGCATAGGAAGCCTCACCTTTTTGGGACCCAAAGAAATGAATTTCTTCCACCCCCATCGTTGAAGCCTGTTCCAGGATTTTCCGACAGGTTTGAGGGCGTGACAAGCCAACAAGTAAATGAACAGGCAGAAAATCTGGTGGATGGGGAGAACACCATTGAAAGGATACTTCCACCTCCTCATCATCAATTACTTCAATGGTTCCTTTTCCACGAGGTCCATTCTCCACGGCACAATCAATCGTGCTACCCTGCCTGACCTTCAGAGTCTTTTCTAGGTGATGAAAAAGCTCACTGGACTTATCCCATTTTACCCGGTGGACGGGCTCAGGCAGTAAGATCAGGTTCAAGATGTACTCAGCCAAACGGCTTGATAGGGACGCAAGGTCAGTGCATCTTTCTTACCCCAGTCAATCTCTCCCCCACTAATCAAGTCTCTTGCCTTACCCTCAGGAAATACAGAATTAAGCAGGCTCATATCAGAAATCTTAGAATCTTCAGATGTAAAATTGAAAAGACAAATAACTGATAATCCTCCGTCGGTCGAATCACGACGAACCACAAAGAGGTCTGAACCAAAATTGAGAATTTCCTGGGGAGCCTCCGGATGAAAAGCCGGGCACCCAGCACGCATCCGCAAAGTTCTGGAATACCAGGAGAAAATTTGTGCAGGCAATGTTTCCTGATCATCGAGTAATTGATTCAATTCGTCCTGAACCCATTTTTTCCGGTTCACGGTGCGGTTCCGCTTGGTTACCTTATAACCTTCGAGATCATTGGGCGTGCCACACAGAGAATGGAAATAGACCGCGGGAATACCCTTCATCGCAAGGGCGACTGCCTGTGAGCATTGGAACCGGGCCATGCCCATTTCCTCGTTTTCAGGATCGGATAACGCAGAAAAGTAGGTGGAATTCAACTCATAGGGAGATTCGGACCCGTCTTCCATTCGTCTCATCGAAACGAAGCCTCCTTTTTGACGAATCTCATCGGCCAACCCAAGAATTTCATCGTGGGGCAGGATACCCTCCAATGGACGCACCCCTACCCCGTCATGACTCGCGGTAAAATTCAAAAAGTGACAACCCTTGGGAGGAGAAGTCAAGTTGGTGGCCCAGTCAGTAAGATGTTCCGAAGTTCCTCGTAATAACCCGTGAAGCAAGAGTGGAGGGAGGGAAAACTGGTAAACCGCGTGAGCTTCGTCTCCTTTACCAAAATAGGAAATATTTTCAGCGTGAGGAACATTGGTCTCCGTCAGAATGACCACATCCGGGGCCACCACCTCCAGGAAATTTCGGATTAATTTGATGATCTCGTGGGTCTCAGGCAGATGCAAACAATCGGTTCCGATTTTTTTCCAAAGAAACGCAACCGCATCCAATCGCAAAATTTTACATCCAATCGAAACATAGTAAAGAATGATGTCCAGAAATTCGAAGAGAAGGTCCGGGCTCGTCCAGTCCAAATCCACCTGATCGGCACTGAAGGTGGTCCAAACATGGCGCTCTCCCTTACGGGTCTGATAAGGCGTCAGCAGGGGTGTGGACCTTGGGCGAACCACCATGGACAAATCCGTTTTCGGATTTCCTTCCATGATATAATTAAGTCCGGGTTCCACCCCGGAAACATATTCCTTGAACCAGGGACTTTTGGATGAGCAATGGTTGAGCACCAAATCGAACATCAATTCAAATTCCTCGCCCAATTTACTGACATCATCCCAGGTTCCATAATCAGGAGACACCTCCCGATAATCGACCACCGAAAATCCGTCATCCGAAGTCCAGGGATAAAAAGGAAGGATATGAATGGCTGAAACCGCCCCCTTTAATCGGGCAGTACAAAATTCCTTGAGGGCACCGAGTGGACTTTGTTCCTCCGAAGAACTTTTTACCATGTCGGCATAAGTGATGAGCACCACATCCCTGGCAGTCAGGTTGGGACTATTTTGATTGAGTTGTGCCCCCACGCCATAACGGCCAACCATCCGGTATAAACGGTCTAGAAGAATATCCGCCTCCTCAATACCGTAGACCCGAGCCAACCGACGACGAATAACTTTAAGCTTAGAACTGGAAATATGAGTATTCACGGAGATATTCCTTTGGTAAAAATTTTTAGTATCCAGTGAAACTGGAAATAAAGGCACGCAAATTACTGCGAACCACGGAATAAGAATAAAACTGACGGGCCACTTCATAATTGTGGTTCACAATTTCCTCCCTCAGTTTTTGGTCCTCCAGCACCTGTTTTACCCGCTTAGCGAGCGAGGGAGTCACAAAGCCGTCCATTGTCAACAGACGAAATCCTTTGGGTTCAATATCGCGGATAAAAATGGAATAACGGTTGATCAGCACGGGCTTGCGGAAATAAATCGCCTCGAGCAAGGCATTACCAAAACCTTCATAGATACTTGGGTAGGTAACAAAATCGGCATGGTGGTAAAGATCCCAAAGAGTATAAACTTTCTTGCCCTCCGAGTCTCTTTGCCTGACCTCGCCCACCCGATGAGCCACAATTCGCATATCCACATTCTCTTCCTTGGCCAACTGTTCGAGCATGCCCAGGTATTCATACCCTTCGTCACCCGCCTCATGGGATATCACCAACTTGCAACGCTTATCCTTGAGCAGACTTACCAGCTTGATCGCCTGTTCAATTCCTTTCCGTGGAACCACCCGGGTCGGTTGTAAAATAAAGAAATCACCCTCTTCCAGCCCCAGTTCACTTCTCACATCCGATGCATATTCGTCAGTGGGATCCGGAGGATTATCAAAATCAAAAACATTGGGAATCACCAGGGATGAGCTCCCCTTTCGCAGCGCCAATTGTTCCTGAGCCTCCTGATTGATCACCACATCACGCATATTCGATAATTTCGGAGGGAAACCCATGTCCAAGTATTCAGGTATGCAATTTACCGAAAACCGGGTTCGTTCCCAGAAAAAATCATGGTGATGGGCAATCGCCGGCATGCGTGTTTCCGATAAGAACTCGGTCAGGGCGATCCCTAAAGGCACATGCATGGGGATGGCCAGGCAATTTTGAGGAACCACAATATCAATCCCAAATTTCTCCACAAAACGATAAAGAGTCCCTTTTAAATAGTCTGCCAACTCCCGAATCCTTTCAGTTATAAAGCACTCCCGTTGCTCCGTGCCCCAAATTCGATCATTGATCCATTTATTCTCAGAAAATCCGAAATAGGCTTCAGGTGCCACAAAGCTAATGTCGGGATCCCGGTCGCTCTGTCCGCTGTACCAATAACTGATGTGACGGTCTTCCCATAATACCTCTGCCCATTTGGCACTTTCCAAAGAAACTCCGTCCTGACCGGCAAAGCGGGTTGATATAAATCCAATGTTTTGTGCCATGTTAAAAAAGGTCGTAATTATAAGCTACCACGTGGGATTCTTATGCAAGAATCGAGCCTTTTTTTCAATGAAGAAAAGATTGTGGATAGTTTTACGTGGCATCGAGCAAAGATTTTTCGTAATGCGTAGATGCAATGACGATTGAAACACAAACCAGGGATATATTCCTGGAGACTTTACTCAAAGACATTCCACGCCAAATTGAAAACCTTCGCTCCGTGCGTGAGACTTTTCTAACCGATGCGGTTCTACTCGGGGAAATCCCCTCTCCCACATTTGGTGAGGAGGATCGGATCCGTCTGGTCATGGATCGCTTCCGTGAAAATGGATTGGAAGAGCCCACCCTTGATGAATTTGGCAACGCCAGCGGTATCATCCCCGGTACTTCCGGTGAATCCGCCATCCTGGTAACCGCTCACGCAGACTGTGTATTCAGTGCGGAAATCAGGCATGTACTGGAGGTGGGTTCTGACCATA
>CACFTI010000047.1 GCA_902569115.1 uncultured Verrucomicrobiota bacterium
TCTAATTCGGTGTTGTTTAAATCGGGATCATCGAAAATAAAATTGGGAATTTTGGGGTCCGTGCTTTTAAAATAATGATTTGAAGCATATTCTCGATTTCTTCTTCTCTCTGCCTCAGATGTATCAAAGGTGTTGGAAATTAAGTCACCATCCGCCCCGAATACTGGAAGTATTTCAACACCTGCTCCTGAGCCTTCTACTGCAATTTCTTCCGCAGCGTACATGCTACCACCATCTTCTACATGAATAGCTACAATTTTTCCATCCTCCACCAAGGGGGTCAATTTTGCATCAAAACTTTCCCATAGCTCGAAAGGTGTGCGATAAGGATCATTAAGTAACTTAAAGTTGGTTTTTTTGCCTGAGCAGCGTCGGCTTTTGAAACCCATTCCCAGATGGGAAATAGCACGATAATCACTTCTGTAGGAACCACTTTGAAATTCAATTTCGTCAAGCTCGTTGGTTAAATAATGGTTTGGCCCATGATAGGTAAATGGGTTAGGCTGATACGAGTATGGTCCCCAGCTTATTCCACCTCCATCAACCGTGGAGAGCGGAGAAGGAAAAGGGCCTTTGGGAGAAGTGTTGAAATTACCCCCAAGGGTATGTCGACCATTTAAATAACCTTCTAACCAGTCTATTTTAACCTCATTTGTTCTTTCCTCAGACAAATTTTTGTCATTATCAAAGGCCGTGCTCCCGTTACCCATCAATGGCATTTCACCCGGACATTCTTCAGGTGGATAGAGCCCATGCTCTACATGGCCGCATACTTCCATTTCACCCAAAAGAGTTTCCCGTTCGTTCATGCAGCGCCAAATTCGATATCTTCTATTACCGTTTGGATATTTCATTACCGGATGATTTGCTGGGTCTTCGGGAGCTCCTCCACGGACAATTGCCACAGGATCCAGGTATCCACGGCCACTTTTTACCACAATCACTTTTTTAATTACTCCGTTTTCCACCTTGGCCACGGCAAGCGCACGATCATCTTTTGAATCTATTTCCGCTTCATTTCGTTCCCGGTCCCATATTTCAATCCATGGGTTGTGATTGGCTAATGGATACAGATCATCAGTGAAAAAAGCTGTATTTGCCACATCCGCACTTTCAATCTTACCTCCCAGTCGTACTTCAAAAACCGCATCTTTTTCTTCCCCCTCAAGTGGACTAGCTGTATGATCTAGGGCAGCGGTCGGCAAATTATTAGAATCTATATTAAAATACCCTCGACCATTATTATTATCGGTAATCTCGACCGAGACTATCGCTCCACCGACCGTGGTGGCTTCTGCCAAAGCACCGTATCCTCCCCCTCCGGTAATTACCACTAATGGATCGCGAATGTACCCACTTCCTGGATTAACAATATTGAAGGTCAAGATACCCCCATCATCGTTTATGGTAGATACCTCAACTGTTGCTGGAGAGAAAACATAATCAGCCGCACCAAGATTATTTACAACATGATCTTGCAATTCAGAAGAGTTTAGATAACCGCCTATCAGTTGTACTTCGACGGGCATGCTGTATCCCATGCCTGGGTTTTCCACAGTCAGATGGGAAATAGATTGATTAATATCAAGAATAAGATTTCGGGGCTCCCCAAGAGCAGCATTGTGAGTCCAAGTATCAAACCAATAATCTTCTCTTGTTTGTTTTGCACCTGTTGCTATGCTTCCCATCCCGGAACCATGAATGCTCTCGTGGTCCTCTTCGGTGGTTTTAGTAACGGATTCTGTAATAAGTTCTCCAAATAAATCAGAATATTCAATAGTGATTCCCTGATCGGGTTGATAACCATTTCCAAAAATTCTATATATATCCAATGGATTAAAATTAGCAGCGTTCAGACCGAGGCCTTGGTCTATAATATCTACAGATTCATTCTGGTCCGCAAACATAAGGGCAAATACATAAGCATCTCCTTCAATAGTTAGATCGGGTCTCGCTTCATAACCATATAATCCTTTTGGGGTGCTAAAATTAAGATTCGCAGAATTTACTGTACCTGAAAAATCTCCAGTCGAGACATATTCAATGTATCTTCTTAAAACCACCCTGCCATCAGGGAGAGCAATTTGATTATTTTGACGGGTGTCTTTAGTCCAGATAACTTCATCGACCGATGTTTCTGTTAATAAAGTTTCGCCTGTTGGCTCAGCATAAGGGCGCCATCCATCTTTTTGTGCAACACTGTGATAGGCTACATTGTTTCCGTCGGCTTTATCCCTATGCATACTCCATGTTGTCGAAACATTGCCTCCACCCTTGTGGTAGGACATTACCAATGTCTCATCAGTCCAGAAAGAGAGCTTACCGTGTAATGGTTGGCTGATCTCAAATTGTTGTGACATCGCAACATGGACAGTACAAAAGTAAAACAGCGTACCAGCAAAGTCTAATGGAATAGTAACTGTAATTTCACCTGTTGCCTCAGTCAGCGGACCACCTGTTACCAATGTTGAAGCTAAATCACCGTTAGTCTCTCCAATCATAAAGGGGTGATCTGTGGAGATACCGTCTGCAACGAATTTGTAAGTTCCACCAGGAAAAAGCTTAAATGCGGTAAAATCTGTGGTTTGTCCTTCACTATCGGTGAATTGGTAAAAGGGAAACCCTGCATCTCCTCCAGAAACGGTAAAGGTGGAGGAATATGCATCCAGATCCGAGGTAATGTTTGCCTCTTGACCAAAAGAGAAAATCGTGTCCGGGGTTTCCTTATACCCCTCACCCTTTTCAATTACATCAATCGTACCTATTGCATCTACAACTGCCTCCAATCGGGGAAGGCTCTCGCGGCCTGCTCTGAGATCAAACAAATAATTGATTTCAGCCGCCGTAAGTGCACGGTCATAGATGTAGAAATCATCAATATTCCCTCGAAATCCATTGGTTTCAACAGAGGAAATATGCTTACCGATACCGATAAAATTAATGTTTTCGACATCCGAGAAAAAGGCTCTTTTATTTCCCTCGCCACCTGCATATTGAAGCGACTCAGTCAGGACTCCATTAACATAAAATTTGGACTGATTTTCATCCGCAACATAGGCAATATGGTTCCAAAACCAATTTCCCTCGATGCCAACATTAAGTCTGCCAGAGGCAGCAGTATAAAACTTAGCCACTTCTATCCCTTGATTTACACAATGCATTTGCATAACACCAATATCTCTTACCATTATCCGGAAAAAAGATGCATTACTATCGGTGTTGGAAGCGGAAAGGACAGTGAAATCAGAGATGTTTCCACTGTCATCTACGCCATCCATGCGTAACCAAAAAGCTATTGTACCACTATTGAGTCCTGCAAGCACAGGTGAATGACTCGTTAAGTCAAGATGATGGGTTGAACCATTATCCCACTCAACTGATCGACCATGATTTTCGCCGGGGAAACTATCGCCCAATGCACCTGGATCATCTGAAAATATTAGTTCGGGAGATGGTTTAGCCCAGGTGGGGCGCTCTGTGCTCAAGCCAGTATCACTCGTTGGATCACTCATAGGTAGGATCGTTGGATCATCGGATATGGGAACGACGTGTAATTTATTTCCAGAAAGATCTAGAAATGAACGACCACCAAGCTCCTTTATTTCTCTCTCCTCCAACATTTGATCGTAGTATCTAACCTCATCAATAAAACCAGAAAAATTGGCGGTTGAAATATCTCCCCCGCCTCCGGCTGGAAAAGTAGCCCCGGCGAAACTTTGTTTTTGTCCATCAACATAAAAGACTCCTTGCCCCGGGGTACTCACCGTAATCGAAATATGCATCCATTGGGATGAAGGGCTTAAACGCACGACAGGAGTTGCGCCCAAAAATTGACAACTTCCCGGATCTCCATGCGTGTAAGAAAATGTATTTCCGGCTATATCCAAATCAAAATCAGAATCAGGTTTAAACCATGCTGAAATAGTAAAATTAAAGTCAGCATGGATAACATCCGTAATAGAGAATTGATTTATATCGTTAAATTTAGCAGCTCTACCCAAAACACCCCAACCCCAAAACGCAGTATCATTGCATTCAAATGTGGGTAAAACCAAAGACATATTCATCTCGCCAGAACTCTGCTTGTTTCCCGCTGAATCATATCGATAATATGAATCCCCTTCCTCCTCGTCGAAGCTCCAATGATCACGAAACCCACGAGACATAGGTCGATTCCAGCCTGGGGAGGGCTGATAGCGAGCCTGAGTGGCATCATCAAATTGACTTTCATGGACATCAAAAGACCAATAGGCTATTGGTTTTGTTGGATAATGGAGAACAGCCATCGTCGAGTTTGGTTCCCAACCAGCACCTTGGTCGTCGATAACTATACGGCGAGCTCTTGGATCAGTAGGTTCTACTACTACTCTTCCTTTAACTGACGATATCCCTCTGGGCACACCCAGCTCAGTGCCATCTGGGTTATCTGTGCTTCTGGTGGAACCCGTCCCCCAAACCATCAAATCAGGAAGTGGGTCACTACCACGCGGAAACCAACTAGGTTTAAGAAAATTATGCTCACCCAAAACGGGTGACATAGAATTTACGGGCGATATCGTACCGACACCATCGACATAAGCTCTTACAGAAGCATTTTTATCCACAATGTAGTCTTCCCAAAAACTACTGCGACTGATGTTAGAATCAGGTGCATTAGTCCTTGAAAGACCAATACCACCACGGCGAGTGTAGGTACCAGTTTCCGGATCGACCGTAATGGGTCTTACGGTAACTTTGTCAACAGTCGTATCCACAAGTAATGACTTGGCATAAGGTCTTTGTACAACAAGTGGATTGTCGGGGTCGCCTATCAATCCATTTTGGAAGTCCATTACTGTGCCTACTCGATGATCAAGATAATTCGCAAATCCGCTTTTTTGAATAACTTCTACCTTGGGAGGTTTTTGATAAAGACCAGATACTAGTCCGCCTGAGTATTCAACTCTCGGTGTTACAAGCATTTTGATGCGAAACATCGGAATTTCAGCATCTGGTTTTTCAAAAAAAGTCAGAGGGAAATCGCTAGTCGTACGATCAAAGTAAAAACGGTGCACTTCTCCTCTGCGTAAAACGAGGTCTGCTCCTTCGAAACCGTCCATCCTGTATTGCAAAGCACCCTTCGATCCATCGGGTATTGAGTATTTACCGGCATCTCCTACCACATCAATCATATGCTCAACAAGCGGAGCTGGCACTACTTCAACTCTCGCACCCTGCATATCTCCATTATTAGAACGAACTGTTCCAGTAATCATCGACTCGGATTTTTTTTCATACTCTCCAACCCTGAAAATAATATTTCTTGATGAAATACCCCCTTTAAGGTCAGTCACAACTACTCTAATAACGAAAATGCCGGCCTCACTAAATGATTTGGTTATCGTTGGCTGGTTCAGATATTCAGGCTCGGCCAAAGGATTTTCATTAAGGTACCATGCATAGGAATATTTATGAAGTAAGCTATCTTCAGGCAGAATACTGATAGCAACTGTCTCTCCAATTTCGGGAAACTGATTGCTAATGTTGAGAGTAAAGTTAGGTGCTTTTGCCTCACCTGAATCTATAGTTCCAATATTCACAACTACATCCAGATAATCCATCGGCGAAGTGCCCCCTTTTGCAATCGGAGTTATATGAACATCCGCGTCGTAATCCGAATAAGAACGGCCAAGCAATAGGGGGGCATCGTCAAAATTGCCTATTGTATCCATTCGCATGTCGAGTAAGGCATCATCCATAGGCGTAGCAAAACCAAAGGCAGTGGAGTCAGGCTTCGTGCCTAAATGCACAAAAATGCCATGTTCAAAAATATCGCTCCGATACTCTAAAAAATAAGCGGTGAAATCTAAATTTTCAGGTAAACCTATTCCTGGAAATAATAAGAAGTCATTTTGCAGACCTCTTGGACCAAAATCACCCGCAGGTAGAGCCAATCCGCGCAATCCTCGAGGAGACTGCTCTGCTAAATTCCTTAAAACAGCAGTTTGTTTAAAATCCGACCCATTATCTACTCTAATCCATGATGGGTCGAGTGATACAATCGAGTGATTGTTATCATCGAGAACCTGTACTCTAGGATTATCTGAAAAACCAACCCCCCCGTTGATGATAGTTAAGGTGTAGCTTGTCAAATCCAAGGTTCCGCTGGCTCCATAACCGGTACCTAAAAACTGAACTGGAAAAACAGTTTTTGATGCATTGGTTTCCTGAATTAAACTACTTATTTGATTAGGCAATTCTACGTCAAAACTTGCCTCCAGCAAAGAAACGGGGGCATGTCCCCAATCATGTCTGAATATTCGATAGGTATTTTCAGGTATTTTCTCCTCCGTTATTTTTAATGGGCTATCGTTCACATCGGTTTCATTTTGCAACCAGGCAACATCATCACCTATCTCATTTCCAAATGTTAGACCAAAATTACCACGATTCTTACTGGTAATTTTTCCAATAATGGTAAAATCTCCCGTCTTATTGAGATCAAGTCCATTTCCCATTACCGAATTAGGGTTGTTATATTCATGCTTTAGTACCTCATCACTGTTTGGATGCTCACTGAGTGAAAGATATGTATTGGAGTGGTGCATGTTAAAGTTGTGACCCAATTCATGGGCAATCACCCCTGCACTTGGAACATTCTTTATAAGATTTTCCCCGTTTACATCATCTGTATCCCAACCTACTGAAACATGAGCACCCGGGGCTCCCACCCATCCAACACCGCCTCCATAAATTGGAAAGACATAATTCACATTGGGATCTAAAGTAGCTGAATTATAAGTTGTTATTAATACATAAGATACACCAATATCACCAATGATTACTCGAATCGAAAGATCATCCGCTACAACATCGTCATCAGTAAAATTTTGATCATTTAAAAATATTTGTGGTTCAGTGTAGTAGTAAGCTCCTGGATCAGTAATTTGAAGGGTAACAAGTCTACCATATTCGTCTAAAATAGCATCCACCTCGGCATTTTTAAAATTAGGATGCACAAGACCTGTATCGGGATTTTTATTACCCCCGGAAATTGATACGGTGGGGGGCTTTTCGAAAGTCGTATTTAAAGGACCGGAGAATTCAAAATCCATAACCCCATGAAAGGCTGGCCCATTAAAATGATAATCATCTCCGACTTCACTTGCTTTTTGCAGTGCAGGTGGTGCTAGATCCGTGAGTTCATCATGTAATTCTTCAAAATAATAAAAATAACCCCCATCAGTATCAAAGCGATTTTCTGTTTGTCTTTGATTAGTACGAATCTTGGAAAATTTATTTACCTCCATCGTAACTGTTGGCGAAATCACTGGCTCGAGATGAAAACTGTTATCGGAATTACGAAGGAAAAAATCCTTCACTTCCTCCATGATCTTTTGAAGGTCAGCGTTTGAGACGGGCTCAAAGCTGTCTTGCTGTAATTCGGGAAAAAGGGGTTCACCAAATTGATCCACGAGGGGAACCGATGATCCATTGTAGCTGTACCCTTCATCCTGAAAACGGGCAGGAACCACCAAAACTTTTCTATAGCCGTTTACTGCTATGGATAAGGGCGCAGGTTGCGAAACATCATCATATTCAACGATGAAGGGCAGATTATAGCTTTCATTTAAATCAACCCAATGACCTTCTGCTGACCCCCAATCAATCGCAGCAAAATCTTGCTGCTCGTATGTTATGTTTGATGGACCATTTCCTCCACCTAGCCAATTCTGAAAACCAGATGATATCTCGGTACCTTCAAAAACCCATCTCCAATCGCCCTCTCCC
Organism: uncultured Verrucomicrobiota bacterium; assembly: GCA_902569115.1. Lineage (GTDB taxonomy): Bacteria > Verrucomicrobiota > Verrucomicrobiia > Opitutales > Seribacteraceae > Seribacter. Next base: position 7,771 of record CACFTI010000047.1, read on the forward strand.
GTGCTTCCAATAGGAATAGTTGTGTAGTTTTGCTCCTGATCCACCCAATTTACCGCAAACTGAGAATCATCATCCGTGGCTCCTATCCAGGAATATTTGACACGCTCTCCACTCGACGGATGAAAACCCTCTCTAGCCAATAATTTCAACTCATTAAATATAAATGTTTGTTCCTGCTCAGACTCGATCGTGAGCAGGCGCCCACCGGCTGCCGCGGCACTCGCGTTTGCTTCAAGCCAGCTTACCAAAGTGGAATTGAAATCATACTTTCTATCATAATATTCCGTAAGCCCACCACTGCCTGCGATGAGTGGATAGGTGAGTGACATGCCGTGTAATTTCCCTGCTCTTCTCTCGGATCTTTTAATTTCATGAACGAAAAAATCTTTTTGGTAATCTTTTTTGTAGGGTATACGCTGATTGCCAAGATACAAAAAACTTTCACCTTGAATATCTGTAATTGTTTTGAAGCCTTGATCGGAGATTGCAAAATCTTCACCCAACCTTATGCCCCATGCAGACAATCCTTTTACCGTAGACATTTTGGCACGATTTCCGAAGGTCCATGCACGCAACCTTTCACCCGTCGAAAGCGTGGCGTGCTTTTTAATCAAACCTTTTGGATGCTCTGGATCGTAGCAAACATGCATGGCTTCGAAGTCCACAAAGTCAAAAATCCAGGATTCAGTGTACTTTAAGACATTGGCGGGTAAGTTTGAACTTAGAATTTTCTGATCGATGGCCAACTCGAGTGCTTTTCGTGGGTCTCCTCGGATGATTTTAGAAAGAATCTTAGAGCGCATACTTGCAAGCTGGACTCCTCGTTCATAAAATTTTGCAACTTTTCTTGGATCGTGCTTGTGAGTTGTGCAATTTTTATCAACAGCACAGATGAATTCCGTATATTGCTCTATCCATTTTTCGAACTCCATAAACACTGGATCCGTGGATAGATCTACATAATCCCTAGCCTGACACCATTCGTCATAGGGTCTATCAGAAGGTTTGTATTGAAGAATCCGCTGATCCTTAGATTCAATTTTAGATCCTGAATTTACGGAATTTGATGCAGAATTATTTTCATCCTGAGATGGCTCCGTAATATATTTATCTAACGATACTATTCTCTCAGAAGATTGCTCAAGCAGAATTGATAAGAAGATTGCTAGAATGAAAACCGATAAAAAAAGTCTACAGAATACTTTCCTCAGAATTGAGTTGTGAGAAAAAAATCGTAGGGCGGGCTTTTCTGTGGGCATGTATTTGTAACATTAAATATACGTCCATTTGGACGAAAAATCTAAAGATAATTGTTTTTAATTTCCTGCATCTTCTCCTGATTTGAAACTTCTTCGGATGGTGCCTGTCGGTGTGAGAATAACAGGATCCTTAAATATGGACTGAGGGGTAATACTTTGAATATTTTCCCGGACTGGTGATCCGCCTGCAGAAACAATATTGGCACTGACAAAAATCAAGAGATTTCTTTTCTGATAACTTTCAGCCGATGATTGAAAGAGTCTACCCAATAGAGGAATATTTCCTAACACCGGGATTTTATCATTTACAGTCTTTACCTCTTCCCTTGTTAATCCACCAATAATTACAGTTGCTCCGTCAAATACAGTAACTTCTGTAAGAACTTTTCTAACCGAAAATATAGGCATTAATATTCCGGAAGGACTGATTACAGTGGGCCCAAATGAACTTGAACTAAGCGAGACAGATGAACCGCCATACTCAATAAAACCATCAAATTCAGTGACTTTTGGGTTTAGTTGTAAATGGATTTGATTATATTTTTGTACCGTAGGCGTCACATTTAAAACAACACCAACCTCCCGAAAACCCGGTTGTTCATCATCCGGAGCAACTGTGTCAAATGAAGGAGTGGCTGGTTGAATATTGATTGGTTGACCACCTCCGCCACCAAGGACACCACCGCCACCTCCTCCTGTAGTTTGAGGTGCTGGTTGATAATCAGTCGGATAAATAAACTCCTGTGCGATTGTAATTGTGGCCTGTGTTCCATTCATTACAGTGACTCGAGGTGCACTCAGAAGATCTGTACCTTGTTTTCGTTTCAAAGCATTTACCAAAACGGATGCCTGCACATTTGGTAAAACAGAGGTACCGGACGATAATAAATTAGTTCCTACTTCCATTAATGGATTCACACCTGTACCTAAATTCGGTGATGTTCCAGGAATGCCTGGAAGAGGTGCATCAAAAGCCCTGTTATTATCTGGATTGTTTGGATATGTTACCGTCGTTTCTCTTGCGATTGAACTCGGAGAGTGCGCCGTAGCAAGTGTTCTTGTATTACCAATATAGGTATTTTCATAAAGAACTTTCGGATTTCCCCTGGAATCTAAGACAGGTGCTCCAGTAGTAGGATTTATTTCGTAGGTAGGGTTTCCAAATGCATACTTCCAGTCGAAAGATATCTCATCCAATGCACCTTCCTGAACCTCCAAAAACTTGGTCTCTATTTCCACTTGTATTCCTGCTTCTCCATCCATCTTAGCCAAAATTCTTTCAATGAAGTCTAGAGATCTACGGTCATGCGTAACGATAATTTGTGAAACACCATCAAATACAAATTTGTGTCCCTTGGCATCATCAAATGGAATGCCTGCACCCTCCAAGAAGGCCTTAATCTTAAGACCCGTATCATCATCACCTCCGGCTCCAGCCATAGGCGGAGGTGCAAAGGGGTCTGCCGCTGCACCACCACCACCACCAGCACCTCCGGTCATTCGATTTATTGTGGCTTGGGGAACCTCGTAAAATTCAGTTTCCATGGGCCTACCTTTAAAGCTACCACCAGTTTTTGAAATGACAACGGCATCTGCCCGAATATCGTAAGTCCAACCAACCATCTCGGTTATGAACTGGATCATCTTACCCAGCTCCAGAGACTGTAGAGTTATGGTCACTGGAGGCAATTCCTCGCCTTCTGGTTTTAAAACGATGATTTGCACACCTTTCTTTGCTGGATCGCTCTCGGTCAAATCAAACTGTTTGGCTTGTCGCATAAGTTCTTGCATAACCTCGTCAAGAGGAGATTCGAAGAAGGGGACTGATGGTATTTTGATAAGATCAAGTTTATTTTCCAAATCAGTGGCTTCACTTTGTGCTTCCTGTGTTTCTTCAATTTGACGGTCGAACACTTTTGGTCTCTCCCACTCCCGTTCAATTTCTTCGAGCATTTCCTGCCTTGTTTTCAGGTAACCCAAATAACTTTCCTGTTGTCTCATCATTGAGATTCTCTTGAGCATTTCCTTCGCTTCAAAGTTATCCGAGTATTTAGTTTCAACAGTCCGATAGGTCTCAGTTGCGCCTGTAAGATCACCATTAATAAATTGTACTTTGGCCCTCATCAACATATCTTGAAGTTGTGCCTGACTTTCCTTCCAATCTGGCGTGTATTCTGTAATATCACGACGATAAGGATCGAGCTTATCATCCTTGATTTTCTTTGCCATTTTTTCGGCAAGTTCTAGTTCATCAGTTGCAGCTTCTTCTCCCCTGCTCTCTTTTAATCCAGGTCTTCCGTATGTAAGCGTGTCTCCTTGAATATCTCTATCTTGATAGAAGCCAGTTTTGAAATCATCGAGATGTTTTTGTGCTGCATCCCAATTTTTTGCTTCCCTGGCATCTTCAGACTTTTCCAAATGGATTCTGTTCTTTATAAGAGCCGCCTCTAGAATAATTGGCCAAGTCAAGGTACTTGGTTCTAAAAAATTCTTTATTTTGTATAAAATATCATCGGCTTTAAGATAGTCTTTTTCAGATATTAGATCTCTTGCATCATCGATCATCTCGGAAGCCAATTCTGCTTGTTCTTTATTTTTCTGCTTTGCTTTGGCAATTTCAGCATCAAAATCAATTTCATCTCCGACCCCCAAGGTTTCCGTTTCTGCATTTCGCTTTGAGTTCTCAATATCTTTCCAATCAATGACTAATTTTTGTACGCCGGAAACCTTTCCCTTAAGCATAGCTTCTCCCATTCTATACCATACAATTTGTTGCTTTGCCTTGTATAGATCACTTATCAAGGCAATGGTTGAAACGCTAGATGGCAAAACCGCTAAAGCTTCATCAAGTTGCTCCATAGCCAGTTCATATTCGCCTTTAGCACCATTTCTTTGAGCTTGTACAAGAAGGCTTTCAGCAATTCTTGTGGTGTCCTCAACTTTCTTTTTTTCCTGTTCCATCAGACGTTCAAGGTCAGGTTTTGCGTCGTCAGCAGGTAAGCCAGATTTTGCCCGGATTTCAGCTAGGTCTTTTTTAGCTTTGTCAAGCTCTTCGACCAACCTTCCAACCAAGGAAGCATCTTTAGAAGTAGTCGATGCCTTAAGAGATTCACGTTGAATTTTCCGTTCGGAAATTTCTATTGCTACATTTTCACGATAACGTTCAAGAAGTTGGCTTGCTAAAGAATAATTTTTGTTTTTGAAAGCTAATTGAGCCTGTTGGTAAAAAATTTTAGTTTCTTCTTTGCGAATTTGCTGCAGGTAAAACTTATTTTGATCCGTCGTGGAAATCTTGGCAAGAGCATCGCTGGCAATAATTTCTGCTCGTGAAAAGTTTTCTTCCTTAACTAATTTCCTTATCTCTGCGAGGAGATCAACTAAGTTAGTTTGGTCGTCAATTTTTACAAGGTCAGTTTCCTGATTGGCAATAGGGTCAAATTCAGGTGGGGATTGGCTTGGCAAAGATAAAATACCTGAACTCTCTTCACTTTGGTCCTGCGAAAAAGTCTGTAATTGAAAACCCGAAAGGGCAAAAATACATATTAAAATGAGTTTTCCGAAATGCATCTGTAAAAGGGGGGCAGTTTGATTGTAATAATGTCTACAAAAATCGCCCATGGTCAACTTATAAAACTACGGGGCAAACAACTCAACTTCTTCAATTTCTGGTGACAACCCTATTTGTTTTGAAATAACTAAAGACTTCCTTGAAGTATCCCACTTCAAAATTTTGAATTTTCTACCATAATATTCTATCTCGCGACCTTCATCCTTCTCATTCAAAGATACCGAAAGTTTTTCTTTATCATCCAACTCCAATGATAAAGTAACTTCAAACTGTCCTAGATCAACTTCCTTCATAATGCTATTAAGTTCGAAAGGCTCTTCCTTAACTGAATGATCAATTACAAGAGCACGACCAACGGGTTTAACACCCCCTGTTTTCTGTGGCACTTGCTGGACGGCAAAATATTTAAGAGTAATTAATTTTTCAGAACTATTGGAATCTACTACAACTAGAGATGATTGACCTCTTTTGACTGATTCAACAAGTTTATAACTTCTATTTACCTCAAGTCGTTTACGGACAGGGATTCCAAGTTTCTGCGAAAGATAAGTATCCTCCAAATAAGGGTTATTACCAATCCAGCTTGAAAGGCGAAAACGGTAAGGCTTCTTTACGAAATTTAATAATGTGGCACCAAATTTCTCTTTTTCTTCTTCTATTTCAGCCTCGGGAAGCGTGGTTGTAAGCTTGCCATCTATAATGTAGATAAGAGGGGGAGTGAATAAATCATAAATACTTTCATTAGAATCTCTATTTAATTGGCTCCACCGGGTGATTTTAGGAGTAAATTCAGTGTATGATTTCTTTGGGTTATGTTGGAAAAAAGAAACGGGAAATTTTATCAACTTTCTTAAATCCGCGTCTTTTTCTATAAAATATTTAGGTTTGCCAACAATTCTGACGATATTACGACTGGGTATCGAACGAATTTTATTTCCATCGTCTAATAGTATTAGTTGATTAGATTTACTCCAATTAAGGTTCAATGTTAGGCCTTCCTTAGCCTTAACGGTGGCGTCAAATTGTGTACCGTCTTTTAAATGAACTACAAGAGATGATCTTCTTTTAAAATCGATTCTTACAATATTAGCATGTGTTAAATTATGATCATTATCTTTATTTACAAA
>CACFTI010000048.1 GCA_902569115.1 uncultured Verrucomicrobiota bacterium
TGGATCGTAAAGTTCCGGCTTCTGACACAATACCGTCAATCTTGGCCATCTGGCCAACATTTCCTTCTTTGGGCCTTCTTGCCTCGAAAAGCTCAGCGACTCGAGGAAGACCACCTGTTATGTCTTGGGTCTTGGAGGCTTGCCTTGGCGTTTTAGCAATGATTGATCCAGCGTCGATGCGAGTTCCTTCATCAACCGCTACCTGTGCTCCTGTTGGGACTGAATAAGTTGCCAGCGCGTCACCCTTAGAGTCCTTCACAATGATTTGAGGATTTAAGTCTTCCTTGTGTTCAATAACAACCATTGATCGTCCACCAGAAGCATCTCTTTCAATTTTAGTTGTAACGCCTGGAAGCATATCTTCGAATGCAATTACACCCTTTTTCTCAGATAAGATCGGTATGTTATAAGGATCCCATTGGGCTAGGAGTGTATCCTCATCGACATCATCTCCGTCTTTAAAATGCAGTAACGCTCCTGCTGGTGTTGGGTAATCGTCTATTATTCTATCATCACGATCGAGAACCTGTATAGATCCAGTTTTATTAAGAGTGACTTGTTGACCATTAGCAAGGGTAACTAGGCGTAAGCCTACGAACTTTAATTTACCTGCTTTTCTTACATGTATCACAGGGTCTTCTCTACCAGCACTCGCAATACCACCTATATGGAAGGTACGCATCGTGAGCTGTGTTCCAGGCTCGCCAATTGACTGAGCTGCAATAATACCCACTGATGACCCTTGTTTGACCAACGAATTGGTGGATGGATCAATGCCGTATTCAAAGGCTGTAAGACCGTTCTTTATTCTACTAGAGAGTGGTGACATCACACGAATACGAGTGATCCCGAGAGCATCTATGTTGTCTGCAATCTCCTCAGTAATAAGTGAACCTGCGTTTAGAATGATTTCACTAGGATTGGATGGGTCATAAACATCATCGCTCGAATATCTACCAATGATACGATCTCTCAGAGGTACAATTTCATTATCACCTTCCATGATTGCTTTTTTGACCACTCCATCTCTTCTGCTGTCATCGTCACAAACAATTATGCAATCCATTGCAACATCACAGAGTTTACGAGTTAAATAACCCGCATCCGCAGTTTTAAGTGCTGTGTCTGCGAGACCTTTTCGTGCACCATGAGTTGACATGAAGTATTCGAGAACCGACAAACCTTCGCGGAAAGATGCTAGAATTGGTTGTTCAATAATCTCACCTGAAGGCTTTGCCATGAGACCACGCATGCCACACAACTGACGTACTTGCTGACGATTACCACGAGCTCCGGAATCCATCATCAAGTACACAGGATTAATTGTGTCTTTACCTAAATTCTCGTCCAAACACTTAAAGACTTCTTTGGCAATATCGTCAGTTGCAGCTGTCCAAACATCAATAATCTTATTGTGTCTTTCTCCTCTCGTAATAATTCCTTTACGAAACTGATCTTCAATTTTATCTATTTCCTTACGGGCAACCTCTACACGCTTTTTCTTCTCCGGCGGAATAATCATATCAAAAATACCAATTGATATGCCCGCTCTGGTGGCCATATCGAATCCCATTTCCTTGAGTCGATCAAGGGATTCTATAGTTTCATCCTTACCTTTGAGATTATAAGTTTCAAGAATCAAGTTTCCGAGGTCACCTTTAAGCGCTGGTTCATTAAAGAATCCAAGCTCTTCAGGCCAAATCGTGTTAAAAAGTGCACGACCAACAGTTGTTGTGATCACGCTCCTTTTTGAGATTCCATAAAGAGTCTCATTTCCTTTATCAGGGTTCTTTAGACGAATCCAATTATGAAGATTCAAAACACCCTCCTGCAAGGCACTTAATGCCTCTTCCAGAGAGCCAATGAGAGGTAATTTTTCCTCATCGCCCGGAAGATCGCCTTTAGGGTTCATGGTAAGGAAATATGAGCCCAAAACAATGTCCTGAGATGGGGTAAGAATAGGCTTTCCGCTTGACGGAGAGAAGATGTTATGGGTAGCCATCATCAAAAGTTTGGCCTCCATAATTGCTTCCACCGAGAGAGGAACATGAACAGCCATTTGATCTCCATCAAAATCCGCATTGTAAGGTGTGCAAACTAGAGGGTGAACTCGAATTGCATTACCTTCAATTAAAACTGGTTCGAATGCCTGAATAGAGAGACGGTGAAGGGTAGGGGCTCGGTTCAATAAAACTGGGTGTCCCTTGGTTACCTCTTCTAGAATATCCCAAACCTCAGGAGAACGACTTTCGATCATTTTCCGTGCTCCCCTTACCGTATGAACGAAGCCTAATTCTTTAAGTCTACGAATTATAAATGGCTCGAATAGAATAAGAGCCATTTTCTTTGGAATACCACACTGATGGAGTTTTAATTCGGGACCGATTACAATAACGGAACGACCAGAATAATCGACCCGTTTACCTAAAAGGTTTTGCCTAAAACGACCCTGCTTACCTTTAAGCATGTCACTCAAAGATTTCAGCGCTCTATTACCAGAACCAGTAATTGCTCGACCATGACGTCCATTATCAAAAAGAGCATCGACTGCTTCTTGCAGCATTCGCTTTTCGTTATGTATAATGACATCAGGAGTTTTTAATTGTAAAAGGTTTTTAAGACGATTGTTCCGATTTATAACCCTGCGGTACAGATCGTTCAAATCACTTGTTGCAAACCTTCCACCTTCAAGTGGAACTAATGGTCGAAGGTCTGGTGGAATAACCGGGATTGCATCTAGAATCATCCATTCAGGAGAAGCTCCCGAGTGAATGAATCCTTGGGTAACCTTTAGTCGGCTCGCCAACTTCTTTTTAATTTGCTTGGACTTAGTCTCATGCATTTGAGCGTACAACTCTTCGAGCTCATCCTCTAAATTGATCCTTGCTAATACATCGCGAATGGCTTCTGCACCCATTTTGGCTTCGAACTCGTCACCAAACTCATCTTGTGCTTCACGATACTCTTTATCGGTCAATAATTGCTTTTCTTCAAGAGGCGTATTGCCTGGGTCAGTAACAATATATTGCTCATAGTAAAGAACGCGCTCCAAACTTTTTGCCGTCATATTCAAAAGCAAACCTAGTCTGCTAGGCATGCTTTTCAGAAACCAAATATGAGAAACTGGTACAGCAAGCTCGATATGCCCCATGCGGTCTCTCCTCACTCTTGAAACCGTAACCTCTACTCCACAGCGATCGCATACTACACCCTTGTACTTAATTCTTTTGTATTTACCGCAAGCACATTCATAGTCACGAACAGGACCAAAAATCTTTTGGCAAAAAAGTCCGCCTGGCTCAGGTTTGAAAGTTCGGTAATTTATAGTCTCAGGGTTTTTTACTTCGCCTTTTGACCAAGAACGAATGATATCTGGAGATGCAACCGTAATGGAAACCTTATCCATTGGTCCTGGTTCTACTCCTAATGCTTCACTAACTGCTTCGACACTCATATTTTTATAATTTAAAGATTAATTTTTTTGGCAACGGTTCTTGGTGCTTTACAAGGCATCTTCTCCTCGTACTCGAATATCAAGGCAGAGACTCTGCATTTCCTTCATTAGAACATTGAAGGATTGAGGGGTTCCAGCCTGCAGGGAGTTATCACCTTTAACCAAAGATTCATAGATTTTAGTTCTTCCAGAAACATCATCTGATTTCACGGTGAGAATTTCCTGCAAAGTATAAGCCGCACCATAAGCTTCAAGTGCCCAAACTTCCATTTCACCGAAACGTTGTCCTCCGTATTGAGCCTTTCCTCCTAAAGGTTGCTGGGTAATAAGACTGTAAGGACCGACTGCACGAGCGTGAATTTTACTGGACACCAAGTGGTTCAATTTCAACATGTACATGTAACCAACTACAATCTTTTGATAAAATTGTTCTCCTGTACATCCATCGTAGAGAAATGTTTTACCTGTTTCGGGTAATTCCGCTTCCTCAAGATATTCCTGTATTCGGCTCTCCGGAATTCCATCAAAAATTGGAGTCGCTACCTTTAAGCCGAGCTTCTTACAAGCCCAACCAAGATGGGTCTCCAAAACCTGACCTACATTCATTCGGCTAGGTACTCCCAATGGATTGAGACATATTTCAATAGGAGTTCCGTCAGGCAAAAACGGCATATCTTCTTCAGCTACAATCTTAGCTACAACGCCTTTATTTCCGTGACGACCAGCCATTTTGTCACCAACTCGCATTTTTTGCTTTTTAGCCACAAACACACGAACGTTTTTAATTGCTCCCTGATCAATTGGATCTCCCTGTTCAATCGCTTCAATTTTTCTATCCCTATCGTCCTCAAGGTCAGTAAACTTGGATTCATAACTTTCTATAATTTCGAAAACTTTGATCCGAACAGGAGAAGGAGGAATTTCAATGAATCGATGAACTGCAGACAGTCTCCTAAGAAGTGTCTTGGTTATTTTGCGGTTGGCTGGGATAATTACATCTCCTGTCTCTGAATTAGTAACATTAAGTGGAATTTTTTCACCAAGCAGAATATTAGATAGTGATTCAGTTAACTGCGAACGAAGATCTTCCGTTTGATTTCTAAAGTCTTCCTTTATCTGTTTCATCTGTCTGCGAAAATCGGAGGGAGAAAGCTTTTCCTGCTCCGCATCTGTACGACTCGAAACTTTTATATCCATGACAATACCTTGAGTTCCAGAAGGTACTTTTAATGAGCTATCTTTAACATCAGCTGCTTTCTCTCCGAAGATCGCTCGAAGAAGCTTTTCTTCCGGTGCTAAGTCAGTCTCACTTTTAGGAGTAATCTTACCTACTAAGATATCACCAGGTTTTACTTCTGCCCCAATCCTAACAATTCCAAGATGGTCTAAATTGCGTAGGGCTTCTTCACCTGCATTGGGAATATCTCGGGTGATTTCCTCAGGTCCTAGTTTTGTATCCCTGGCGGTAACCTCAAACTCTTCGATATGGATAGAAGTGTAAATATCTTCCTTAACAATTTTCTCAGAAATCAGAATCGCATCCTCAAAATTATACCCTTTCCAAGGCATGAATGCCACTAGGATATTACGACCCAAAGCTAATTCTCCATTATCCGTGCAAGCACCATCTGCCAAAGCTTGACCAACTTTCACAGTGTCACCCTTACGAACAATAGGTTTTTGATTAAAGCAGGTACCAGCATTTGATCTGAGGAATTTCCTCATTTCGTAACAATATATTCCCCTCTTATGATCACTTCGGGGTTCCTTAAGAAAACGAGGAGGAAGCTTGCCATCATCTGTGATAACGATTCTTTTTCCATCCGCAAGTGCGACTACACCCTCCGATTCAGATACTGTTACGGTGCGGGAATCCTCTGCAACTTTTTTCTCAATTCCCGTTCCGACAAGAGGAGAATCTGATTGGAGTAAAGGTACTGCTTGGCGTTGCATGTTTGCGCCCATGAGGGCTCTGTTAGCGTCATCGTGCTCGAGAAACGGAATGAGACCAGCAGCTACAGATACAACCTGCTTTGGAGACACATCCATGTATTCCACTTCTGTTGGTTCATATTCACTAACTTGATCTCTATACCTGCAGGTAACTCGACCAATGAGTTTCCCTGTTTTTGGATCAATTTCAGTATTAGCTTGTGCTATTAAAAAACGCTCTTCCTCAAAAGCATTAAGGTAGGCAACATTTTTTGGATTCTTGTCTACAACACCAGCTTTTACGGGATGGTATGGAGATTGTAAAAATCCAAATTCGTCAATCTTAGCGTAAGTTGATAATGTATTAATTAGTCCAATATTTGGACCTTCTGGGGTTTCAATTGGGCAAATACGGCCGTAGTGCGTTGGATGTACATCCCTTACTTCAAAACCTGCTCTTTCACGATTCAAACCTCCAGGCCCAAGAGCAGAAAGTCTTCTTTTATGAGTCATTTCTGCGAGTGGATTAATTTGATCCTTGAACTGACTGAGCTGACTTCGAGCAAAGAAATCCCTGACAACGGTTGTCAATGCTTTCGGGTTAATCAGCTTACCTGGAGTTAGAGATTCTGCACCTTGATCGTACAGCGTCATACGCTCACGAACTACCCTTTCGGTTCGGGCAAGTCCACTACGACAAACATTTGCCAAAAGTTCACCGACCGTACGCACCCGGCGATTTCCTAAGTGATCTATATCGTCGATACCCATATCAAATATTGATCCAGCATCTTCTCTTGCTTTTTCTTCATTTGACTTACCTCTTTTTAGATCAGTTAATTTGCGAGTTGCGGCTACCAAATCCTCAACAGTAGTCACACGCACATCAAGAGGAGTAGATAAATTCAACTTTAGATTAAGCATATGTCTACCCACCTTTGCTAGGTCGTATCTCTTGGAATCTAAAAATAAACGCTTTATCAACGCTTCGGCATTCACGCGATCGGGTGGTTCACCGGGGCGTAATTTCTTGTAAATTTCCTTAAGTGCTTCGTCTTTGTTTTTTGTGGTATCTTTCTTGAGGCAACGAATAATTGCTCCATCATCGACTGATGTATCAATCGCTCGCAGTTGACTTTCACCTGCTTTAACAAAGGATCTAAGGTATGTTTTAGTTAAAGGCTCGAAGGCTTTGGCAAGAACAGCTCCCTTAGCACGATCAAACATTGGTTCTACCAAGACATAATTGGAAACATTATCCTTAGCTAAAAGTTTATTAATATCCAAAGTCTCAATATCATAAAAAAGCTCTATAATCTTCTGATCGGAATCTTTATCCTTTTCAGGATCCCAATCCATTAAAGCTCTTAGAAAAGTAGTAATTAAAAATTTGCGACGACGTCTTCTCCTGTCCAAATAAACATAAAGTAAATCATGCTGATCAAATTGTGCTTCTATCCATGTTCCTCGGTCAGGAATAATTCTAAAGCCATGAAGAACTTTTCCACTTGTATGAGTTGATTCTTCGAAACTTACACCGGGAGATCTATGTAACTGGCTAACCACGACCCTTTCCGCACCATTGATGATAAAAGATCCTCTCTCTGTAATAATGGGTAATTCTCCCATAAAGATTTCTTCTTCACTGTAAAAGGGTTTGCTTTGCCCCTCCATTTCCATCCGTAAACGTAATTTTACCTGAAGAGGTGCGGCATAAGTGCAGTTTTGATCAATACAATCCATTTCACTTAAAACTGATTCACCAATAGTGTAAGAAACATATTCAAGACGAGATTTCTCATCGTAACTGAAGATAGGAAAAACCTCCTTGAATACTGCCTCCAATCCGGCCGGTATTCTATGAGTGGAAGGTACATCCCGTTGTAAAAAATCATGAAAAGAATCGACTTGATTCTGAATAAGATTAGGGGGATCGATTGCTTCTTTAAGCTTTCCGAAATTTTGTCTTTCTGGCTTCTTCATGATCGGTGATTTTTTTAGATTGTGGAATATTTAAGAAAATGGAAAAAGCCGCAGGTTGAATATCAACCGTACGGCTTTAAATAGTTTTATAAAACTAAAGTTAGAAGCATTACTTTATTTCAGCCTTGGCACCTGCAGCTTCAAGCTTTTTAGAGATTTCTTCGGCTTCGTCCTTACTCACACCTTCTTTAACAGGTTTCGGTGCTCCTTCTACTAATTCCTTAGCTTCTTTTAATCCAAGTCCTGTGATCGCACGGACTTCTTTAATGACAGCAATTTTATTGCCGCCGAACTCTGTTAGAACGACATCAAACTCGCTCTTTTCCTCAGCCGCGGCACCCCCTGCATCGCCTCCTCCTGCAGGTGCTGCGACAGCAACAGCTGCTGGGGCAGCGGCACTTACTCCCCACTTTTCTTCCAACTCTTTTACGAGATCGGCTACTTCAATTACGGACTGGCTACTTAGCCATTCTACTACTTGGTCTTTGGTTATGTCTGACATGTTTATTTACCTCCTTGCCTGAATATGATTAGTACCTAAAGGTGTTTAAGGGATTTCCCCTAATTTCTTCTAGGTCGGCGGTTGTTGTTGTTTGTGATGCGAGATGATATATCCCGAAATATGTTATCCTTTATCTGCTTTTGCTTTGAGCACTGTAACCATACCACGTGCAGGTGCACTGAGGACGGTAACTAGACTTGTTGCAGGTGTGTTTAAAAGAGAAAGAAGTTGGGCACGTAATTGATCTAATCCTGGTAATTGGGCTAACTTCTTTATCTCTTCGGCTGTAAGTGAACGATCTCCAAGAGCACCAGCTTTCACAGTTACTTTTTGTTTAGCCTTGAAGTAGTCGCCCAACACTTTGGCAACTCCAGATGCATCATCACCACCCACTACTACTGCTGTGTGACCTTTGAGATGTGAATCCAAGCCATCAACCAAATCAGGGTTTGCAGCGAGTCTGATTGACGAATTTTTAACTACATGAAATTCCGCTCCCCTATCTGCTAATTTGGTACGTAGTTCCGAAGTTTCTTTTGAATCTATGCCGTGGTAGTCAGTAAGGAAAAAATATTCTGACTTAGAAAGATGATTCTTTGCTTCCTCGATTAAATATGTTTTTTCAGGTCTCATTTTAATTAAATATAGAAGAATTTAATCTGTAACTAGGGTTCATGGTTGAGCTGATATGAGCTGATTTAACGAATCGTCCTTTAAATCCATCAGGTTTAGATGACGTAACGGCAGTAATTGCTGAGTTTGCATTTTCCAAAAGCTGTTCAACAGAAAATGATCTTTTCCCAATTAAAACAGCCAACGCTCCAGTTTTATCCATTTTAAATTCAACCCTTCCAGATTTTACGTCTTTGATGCCTTCTTCAAGATTGTCAGTAACCGTTCCTGCCTTAGGTGTAGGCATGAGTCCACGAGGACCTAGGACTCGAGCAATTGATCGTACCGATTTCATGGCGGTTGTTGTTGAAAGTGCTACATCAAAATCAGTCCAACCATCTTTGATTTTGGATATAAGATCCTCAAGGCCAGCATGATCGGCTCCAAGCTTTAGAGCTTCATCGGGGGTTTCTGTGAAAACAAGTACTTTTACATCTTTACCGCTTCCGTGTGGTAACTTAACGGTACCACGAACGGATTGGGAAGATTGCTTCGGGTCAACACCTAGACTGACCGAAAGTTCTACAGATTCGTCAAACTTAACCTGGCTTTGTTTAGAAATTCCTTCCAGAGCTTCCTGTAAATCATAATCTTTAGATTCCGAAATCCCTTCGCTAGAACTTAAATACCTTCTGCTTCTTTTCTTCATATTGTTTATTATGATGTAACTTCAATTCCCATGCTTCTTGCAGTTCCTTCAATAATACGGCAAGCAGCTTCTTCATCATTAGCATTTAAATCGTTTTGTTTAGTTTTCACAATCTCAAGGACTTGCTGCTTCGTAACCTTCCCGACTTTTTCACGATTGGGAACACCTGACCCCTTTGCAAGACCAGCTGCTTTCTTGAGTAGAACGGCGGCTGGTGGAGATTTGAGAATAAATGTGAAGGAACGATCAGCGTAAACAGTAATTTCAACTGGTAAAATCATGCCAGACTGGTCTTTCGTTTTCGCGTTAAATTCCTTACAAAAACCCATAATGTTGACACCTTGCGCACCAAGTGCCGGTCCAACAGGAGGGGCTGGGTTGGCAGCACCTGCGGGTAATTGAAGTTTTATAAGTCCTACTGCTTTTTTAGACATAATATTAAATGAGCTGGATTACTCTTCCTCTGCTTTCTCGACTTGCCAAAATTCTAACTCAACTGGGGTAAATCGTCCAAATATTGAAACTGAAACTTTCAGAGTACCTTTTTGAGCATCTATTTCTTCAATCTCCCCAGTCAGGTTTAAAAACGGTCCATCAAGTATTTTAACTACTTCTCCAACCGCAAACTTGACTTTAGGAACTTCCTTTCCTTCAGCCTCATTAACCTGTTTGAGAATTCGACCTATCTCATCTTCAGCTAAAGCCGTTGGGTTCTCACGGCCAATAAAATTGATGACTCCATCGGTTTCCTTAATCTTGTACCATGGCTTCTTTTTAAGATTACCAACTTGATCAAACAACTTCATCTCTACAAAAACATAACCTGGATAAAATTTACGATCTCGCTGTTTTTTCTTACCATTCTTAACCTCTGAAACAGTCTCTATTGGGACGAGAATTTCGTTCAAGCAACCAGCAAATTCCTCGTCTTCCTCTTTGTATTTTGTGAGGTACCTTTTAACCTTGTCTTCATGATTCGATAAGCACTGAAGTGCATACCATTTAGCATCGGAGGTGGTTGATGTACTCATCAGATTATCAGGAGCGAATAAGCAGAGTAAGTAACTCTACGCAATTTGTAAGAGAGAAGTCGGATACTGAGATAAATAAACCCAATATGGCAACACCAGCAATAACAACAACTGTTGAACCACGTAACTCTTCGAAATTTGGCCAAGAAGCCTTTCCTAACTCAGAAAGAGTTTCCTTGTAAAAAGTTCGAATTTTTTGAAAGGGGTTCATAGTTGTGTTGTAATACTTAAAACAGTGGCGGGAGAAGAGGGACTCGAACCCCCAGCCTACGGTTTTGGAGACCGGTGCTCTACCAATTGAGCTATTCTCCCAGAAGTCTATATAGATTCAAAAATCCTTAAACAATTTCTGAAATATTACCTGCTCCGATAGTCCTACCACCTTCGCGAATAGCAAAACGTTGGCCAGATTCCATAGCGATTGCCTTTTGAAGCTCAATCTCAACAGTCAAGTTATCTCCAGGCATTACCATCTCTACGCCTTCAGGGAGTTCAACGATGCCAGTTACATCAGCAGTTCCAAAGAAAAACTGAGGGCGGTATCCTTTGAAAAACGGAGTATGCCTACCGCCTTCTTCTTTATTCAGAACATAGATTTGAGCTTTTGCCTTTGTGTGAGGTTTAATACTCCCAGGTGCAGCAATAACATGCCCTCTTTGGATATCTGCTTTATCAATACCGCGGAGCAAAATTCCAACATTATCGCCAGCCTGTCCTTCACCTAGTTCTTTTCTAAACATTTCGACGCCTGTACAAGTTGTTGTTCGTGATTCACCTAAGCCTACGATTTCAATTTCATCACCAACTTTAACAATTCCACGCTCGATCCTACCCGTCGCAACAGTACCTCTACCCGTGATTGTAAATACATCCTCCACTGACATAAGTAATGGTTTATCTGTATCCCTCACTGGCTCAGCAACTTCAGAATCGATTGCGTCCATTAACTTTTGAATTGCACCTAAACCTAGATCACTGTCTTCATTTTCAAGTGCTTTGGTGGCGGATCCTCGGATAATTTGTGCGTTATCACCATCGAATTCATACTTGCTAAGAAGGTCTCTAATTTCCATATCAACCAACTCGAGTAGTTCTTCGTCATCTCCAGACATAAGATCACATTTATTGAGAAAAACAACAAGGTTTGGCACATCTACCTGACGAGCAAGAAGGATATGTTCTCTGGTTTGAGGCATTGGTCCGGTGGTAGCATCAACAACAAGGATTGCACCGTCCATTTGAGCAGCACCTGTAATCATATTTTTAACAAAATCAGCGTGACCTGGGCAGTCCACATGTGCGTAGTGTCGGTTGTCAGTTTCGTATTCCACATGGGAAACTGCAATCGTTACAATCTTGGAGGCATCTCGAACGGTACCTCCCTTAGCGATATCCGCATAGGATTTTACTTCAGCTAACCCTTTGTTAGCTTGTGCGTGAAGAATTGCTGTGGTTAAAGTGGTCTTTCCATGGTCTACATGTCCGATGGTACCGACGTTAACATGAGGTTTGGTTCGTTGGAACTGTTCTTTGGCCATTTACTTTGACTGTTTGATGATTATAGATGTATGTGGAGCCCACGAGCGGATTTGAACCGCCGACCTCGTCCTTACCAAGGACGCGCTCTACCGACTGAGCTACATGGGCGGAGGGCATTGGGGTTAGATTGAAAAGAGACGAAAATAAAACAAGATTCTTTTATGTCAAGCAAAACGACTCTTTTTGAAATTGTGACATGGTTTTTACTTGTTAAAAAAATGTAAATAAATTATATGTGATTCTGTTGCGGGCGTAGCTCAGTTGGTAGAGCACCACCTTGCCAAGGTGGATGTCGAGGGTTCGAATCCCTTCGCCCGCTCCATCAAAAGCATTCCAAAATCTCTTCTTTGAGGCTTTTAGTGCACACAATAATGTCCCTGTAGGGTTTCTCTAGCTCAATTATCTCGCATCCTGCTCCTTTGATGATGGGAACCAAGGGTAAAATATCACACGGCTTTAAATCTATATCAAACATTACTTGAGCTTTCCCGCTACAAACTAGATAATACCCATAACAATCTCCCCAAGTTCTACGAGTGGATGTAAGATCGTTTAAACGCTCCCAAGATGATTTATACTTAGAAAAGTTAATCCTATTTTCATCAGTGGTAAGAATTAAGCTTTGACCAAGTGTAATACTGTTATCGCAGCTTATTGTGTAACCATTTTCGTAAGCAACTTGGCCATTTCCACAAATTAATTTGTTAAGTAAAGGAAATCTAACAGAACCATACAGCGGGGCGTTATCGTACAAAAGGCCTAGAAGTGTACCATATAAAGGTACACCCTTTGTTAAAGAGAGGGTGCCATCAACAGGGTCAATAATCCATTTAAACAGGCTTTTTTGTAGAGTATCTGGATACTCTTCCCCCACAATAGAGTGTGATGGAAATGTTTCGAGAATTGACGCTCGAATTGATTTCTCAATTAAATAATCGATTTGAGTGACAGGGGTTTCGTCTTCCTTTAATTCAAAAGATACGGCATCATTAACTTTTATTTTACGGAATTCTTC
>CACFTI010000049.1 GCA_902569115.1 uncultured Verrucomicrobiota bacterium
ATCAAGATTGAAGGTCGTTCCTTTAAGCCTTACCTAGCGAATCCATTGGATGCTGAAAACGATGAGCGCATGGTGTTCTTCTATTATTACAACGCCAAGAAGCTCGATGACCGTGACAAGTACCTCTGCGTGATTTGGAAGAACTGGCGTATGCTCGGAGAAGGTCAGCTTTATGACATAGAAAAAGACCGCATGCAGGAGAATGATGTTGCTGCGGAGTATCCGGAAGTTGTGCAACATATGGAAAAAGCGTTTCAGGCTTATCACGCACGAGGAAAAGAACTGGTTCAGAAACCGGTAAGGTTTGTTCTGGGTGGGGTGGGATCGCCTGCGATAGAGATAACAGGACAAGATATGTATTGGACCCCGGAGTCAAAGGGAGGTCAACCATTCGGGCAGAGCGCTCCACGCGACTTAATGCAGGCGCACGGCCCCTTCAAGGTACGCCTGGCGCGCGACGGCAAATACAGGTTCACTCTTTCCAGGTATCCGCTTTATACGGATATGCCTATGAGCATTGGTGGCAGGAAATTCAAGCAGGATCATATTATCCGAAAGGTTCGCATTTCAATTGCCGGCAAGATTCGAGAAAAGGCGGTAACGCCTGAGGATACGCGGGCTTCCTTCGTGCTGAATTTGAGGGCGGGGGATGCGGATCTGGATACCGCCCTGCTGGGTGATGGTAAGGACGGGATTGCCTATTTCGTTACCGCAGAATACTTGGGGAAGTAATTGTACTTTCTAGATGACACCAAGTTGTGAAACAGGATTAAGATATGATTAAAAAGCGCTGCACTTAATGAATCCATACCTATATATGATAGTCGGCTTCTGCCTAATCCCCTATTCCTTTTTCCTGTCGGCCGCCGAGCAACCGAATATCATTTACATCCTTGCAGATGATATGGGCTATGGGGATGTGGCGGCCAATAATCCAAACTGTAAGTTCCCGACGCCTTTTTTGGATCAGCTGGCGGAAGGAGGCATGCGTTTTTCGGATGCTCATACCAATTCCTCAGTCTGCACGCCAACCCGCTACGGCATACTCACGGGTCGCTACTCTTGGCGCACCCGTCTTAAAGGGGGCGTGTTAGATGGAGCAGCCGGGCCTTTGATCGCATCGGATAGAACCACGGTTGCAACCTTTCTAAAGAAGCAGGGCTACAATACAGCCTGTGTTGGAAAATGGCATTTGGGAATGAGCTGGGCGACGAAGGATGGGAAGAAGCCAGTACGCTCCCGAGGTGACAACATTGATTTTACACAGCCTATAGCAAACGGTCCAAATGATGTCGGTTTCGACTACTTCTATGGCATTTCAGCTTCATTGAATATGCCACCCCATGCATATGTAGAGAATCGTATGATCGATGCGGATGACCTTGTTTTTGCAGAGGGCTCCAAGGACATCAAAGCACTGGGTTTGATTCGGGCAAAGGAAGGTTGGGTTTCAAAGTCTTTTAAGCAAGACATGGTGTTGCAAACTTTTGCGGAAAAGTCAGTCGCTTGGATTCAAAAGCAAAAGAAAGGAAAACCTTTCTTTTTGTACATACCGCTAAATTCTCCCCATTCCCCCATCGTGCCGCAAGCAAGGTTCAAGGATAAGAGTGGCATCAATCCCCATGCTGACTTCTGCATGGAGACTGACTGGGCCGTAGGAGAGATAATGAAAGCAGTCGATGAAATGGACTTTTCGAATAATACATTATTCGTCTTCACTGCAGACAATGGAACTTCTCCTGCAGCTAAATACGAGGTCTTACAAGCCGCAGGACAGTATCCAAGTCATATATATCGTGGTCTGAAGGGCAGCCTTTGGGAAGGCGGACACCGAGTACCGTTTATTGTAAGATGGCCAAAAGTAGTTAAGGCTGGTTCCGTTAACGATCAGTTGATTTGCGTAACGGATCTCCTGGCGACCGTTTCAGATATTACACAAGTGGACCTTGCACCAAACGAAGGTGAGGATAGCGTTAGCTTTCTCTCATCACTCACAAATGGAGTAGATAATGACAGCGTGCGGGGAGGTGTGGTGCATCATTCCGATAGCGGTATTTTTTCCATACGCAAAGGTAAATGGAAGCTGATCTTTGACAGACGAGGAGGCACGCGAAGGGAAAACCCGAAGGACAGGGCTTATCGGCAAACAGCTCCGATTCAGCTTTACGACATGGATGAAGATTTGGTTGAAAGCACAAATTTGCAGGAAAAATATCCTGAAGTTGTGATCCAACTTAAGAAACTTTTGGCGGATTTTGTCAATCGAGGCAGAAGCACTGCCGGTGAAGCCCAGAAGAATGATCCTTTTGACAAGGAGTGGAAAGAGCTTTGGCCCGTAAAGGAGTACCTTAATGAAGCATTGCTAGATCAGGTAAATAAAGAGCAATGAAAACCCAAACTTAATGTAGATAAACCTTAGCTTATGCTGATTCGGACACAGCTAATTTCAAATTAAAAACCCTGTAAGAAAAAACTTAAGTATTGGATTCGCTTATTTCTTCTGCCAGCGGTCCTGCTTTTCCATAATGTTCCTTGGAGAATCTCCATTCAGCCACAACCTTGCCTTTAAATCATTTCTGAGATACGCATCCCAGAAGGCAGTGCTCAGTCCGAGAATTACCCGATGATGATTCGGGTTTCGGGGAAGTTTGTCTCTTAAAGAAGCCTTGTCATTAAAGACCGAGTGTTCCGCTTTGTGCAAAACAACCTCATAATGATTACCCTTAGGAAGAGCGGGAAAGACGGCTAGACGGGAATCAATGGTTTGCCCACCGATCGATACGAGATCATGAGTGCCCGTCATCAATAACCAGGGAATACTGACCTCCCCAAAAGCTTCATTGGGACTGATCATCTTTCGACTAGCCGGACTCAATGGCATCGCAGCCTTGATTCGTGGCTCGGTCATGCTTTTTGAGAGGGGAATTTTCTCTCCAGAAACTGCTTGAGTCGTCAGCGCACCAAATGAGTGGCCGGACATGCCCACCCGGGAAAGATCCAACTTGCCTGATAAAGGCAAATCCGATTTTTGATTCAAGTTTTCCAGTTGATCCAAAACGGCGGAAACATCCTGCACCCGAAGCATAAAATTCTTGGAGGAGGCGGCTTTCTTAAGAGCAAACATTCTGCGAAGAGGACCCACATCTTTCCAAACCGATTCATCACTCCCAACATGCTGCATAAATACGGCGACATATCCACGACCTGCCCAATGTTTTCCTAAATAGGAAGATCCATTCCGGCTACCTCCAAGCCCATGACTAAATAAGATTACCGGAGAATTTTTCTTTCCCACAGGAAAGTAAAATCTTAGGGGTATCGAACGATCACGGGATTTATCCTTAATCGTCCGATCAAGAGTTTCAATGCTCTCAAAAGTCTCAAGTGGATCATATGCTTTGCCTTGATAAACGAAAGCGAACAGGAAAACAGAAATGTATAATAAAAGATGAGAAGACATATAATTCATTAAGCCCCAGGAATAACAGGTTTCAATACTTTACCTTCTTTCACCGGGTACAGAGCCTTCATTTTGGTCAGTTCATCGACCATTTCCGTCATCATTTTTCTTAGTTTATCTGGGTGTTTTTCGGCCAGGTTATTTGATTCACTGATGTCTTTCTTCAGGTTGAACAATGAATAACGCTTAGGCCCTGAATTTAGATATTCATAAATTACTTTGCAGTCGCCATTTCTCCAGGTTGTAAAGAACTGACTCTTGCCACGGCGTGGATGTGGATAATGATTTAGAAAAACATCACGATGATTAGAGTTACTCTTACCCGCAAAAAGATCCCCCAATTCCTGTCCGTCCATTTTGTGAGATTTGGGAATCTTTATATGAGCAACCTTACACAGGGTCGGTAACAAATCAAAGCAGGTTCCAAATTCCTGACGCATAGAATTGGGTACAATGGGGTTATCTTTCTGAAAAGCATTTCCGGGATTCATCTTTCCCCAGGAGGCAATAAATGGTACCCGTATCCCTCCTTCCCATTTTGCCCCTTTACGACCCCGCAGGGGAGCAGAGGAACTAATGCCATCCAAATCTTTATCAGGTGCATCACCCCCATTATCACCCAGGAAAATAATCAAAGTATTCTCGGCTACACCTTTGGCCTCAATATGATCCATCAAATCTCCAAGGGACTTATCCATTCCCTCGATCATGGTTGCATAAGCCATATATGATGGACTCTTCCCCTGATAGTTTTTCGCAAAACGAGGGTCGGATTGAAAGGGAGAATGTACCGCATAGTGGGACATATGCAGAAAGAAAGGTTTGGAAGCCTTGAGGGACTTATCAATTTCGGCTTTCGCTTCAAGCGTAAGGGCCTCGGTAAGAAAAATATTCTGCCCGTGGTATTTTTCCAAATGCGGCACGGGCCGGGCATGCAGGTTTTTGCTACCCACGCCAAAACTTTTCATTCCATAGTAGGAACCAGGAGCACCAAAACAGGTACCGGCCACATTGACATCAAACCCCAAATTCAGTGGGTTCTCCCCGTCCCTATCTTTTGGGGCAAAGTGGGCTTTGCCGACATGGATTGTCTGGTAACCAGCCTTTTTGAATAGGTTTGGGAGAGAAACATCTCTTCCCTTAAGACCTACCCAGTTCCATTCAGGTGGAACCTGCTGGCAAGTTGCGAGGGGGTAAGGCCGGTTGTCGATCTCGCGATTATTTTTCCACGGAAAGATGTAATCTGTGCACCGATGCCGTGCCGAGTTTTGCCCATTCATCATGGAAACCCGCGTAGGGGAACAGACATTGTGGGAATAGAAGTTACTGAAGCGTACACCTTGGGCGGCTAACCGTTCCATATTTGGGGTCCGGTACCAATCATTAAGCGGATGCCGTTGTGGTTTGCCATTTTCATCAGCCAGCATTGGTGCAGAGGTGTCCATCAAACCCATGTCGTCCACCAAAAATACAATAATGTTGGGCTTTCGCAGTTCCGCTTTTAATACAGAAACCGCAAAAAACAGGGCAAAGATTCTGAAGTTATTTGTATTCATTTTTCTAGATTCAAGGATTGAGAGGCAATCTCAGAAGACCACTGTCCATATAGTTCCTGGAGGCGTTTAAGAACCTCGGGGCGATCCTTCGAGAGGTCTTTGCTTTCGCCCGGATCATTCTTCAGGTTGAAAAGACGGGTTCCTTTTAAAAGGTTTTCCCGATTGACGATTCCCTCGGTTGGTTGGCGGTTTTTCCGACCACCGTTGTGGAGTAGTTTCCAATCACCGGAACGAACGGCATGACTGTTGGTTTCTCCGAAACGCCAAAAAAGGTTTCTGGATTCTTCTGATTTCACGATGGGTTTACCGTCGAGATCAGCAGGGAGTCTTATGCCCGCGGCATCCAAACAGGTGGGTACGATATCGAGGCTAGAAATCACTTGATCCGAGACTTGACCCCCATGCGGGTCGCAGGGACGGGATAAAATAAAGGGAACCCGGATACCTCCTTCCCATAGGGTGAACTTACTGCCAGCCAAGGGTAAGTTGGTCGCCCCGTTGGTTGGGGCGCCTCCGTTGTCAGAAAAGAATACGACCATGGTGTTATCGGTCAGTTTCAGCTCGTCCAAGGCAGCCATCAGCACACCTATGTTTTCATCCAAGCAATCCAGGTTCGCCAAGTAATAGTCCCTCATTTGCTTGGCACTGATCTTTTCGCCGATCGTGATGAATTGCTTGAACCATTGTGCGTACTTTCCGTCCTTGTCGGGGTCATAATGTGGGATTGGCTGTAATCCCTTATATTTTTTGATGTATCGAGGGGGGACTTGGTGAATCAGGTGATGGACGGAATTATAGGAAAGAGTGAGAAGGAAAGGATCGTTTTTGTTTTCATGCAGGAAGTCGATCGCTTCCTTAGTGAAGACCTCGGTCAGGTAGGGATAATGATCACCCTCCGGTTTGAACTCCTCATATCCACGGTTTCGCATCAACGGACCGAGGGCAGCACTGTGTCCCTTGGGGTCCGGTGTTCTGTTCTGTATATCTTTTGACAATAGAAAATAATCGAAACCATGGGCCGAAAACCCAAGGAACTCGTCGTACCCGTGATTCAGCGGATAGGCGTAGACATCCTGCCGGTGCAAGGTTTTGTTCCCAAAATCATTTTTACCAATCTTTGCCGTCTTGTACCCGTTTTCCTTGAGGATGCTTGCCAAGGTAGGAATACCTTTGGGCAGGCCGCAATTAAAACCACTCTTCGGATCCCAGCGAGCCTGGTGCCGACCAGTGATCCATCCGGCCCGGGACGGACTACAGACAGCTGCTGACACATAGGCCTGTGTGTAGAGAGTCCCCCGAGATGCAAGTTTATCAAGATTAGGAGTATTGGCATCCTGGGCACTATGCTGGTACTTGCTCAAGTCCCCATAGCCCATGTCGTCGACCACGATAATCAGAAAATTTGGGCGATCAGCTGACCATGCATTAGGATGAAGAAACAAAGAAAAGAAGAGTGTAATAGCAGGGTACAAGCAGGATTTCATCCGATTCGGTTCCATTACTTTACTTCTAATTTTTCTTCTTCCTTACTTTACTTTCAGATCTTGCAGGAACAGCGTCGGGAATGACAGCGTTATTCGCCTTGAGGACTGAATCCAATCTCGTCTTTAACTGCTTTGCTTTCTCCGGCATCGCGGCGATGAGGTTTGTCGTTTCGCCGATGTCATCTTTCAGGTTGTACAGTTCGCTCCTTCTGTCGGAGTAGAAATAGAGGTACTTCCAGTCGCCGTCCCGAACCACACTCCCCGGTTCGGACAAAGGAGTTAGTGGCTTCGCAACCGGATAGTGCCAAAACATCGTGCCGCGCTTGAACTTCGTGTCGCCTTTGAGTAGCGGGACAAGGCTCACGCTGTCCGGTGCGAGTTCAGGCTTCTTTTCAATACCCGCCAATTCGAGCAATGTTGCATAGTAATCGGTTCCGTGGATCGGAGTATCGCTGACCACGCCCTTGGAAACTCCGGGGCCTTCAGCAATGCAGGAGACGCGAATACCGCCCTCGTACAAATCGCCTTTGTGTCCACGTAGCGGAGTGTTATGAGTTGCGGGCTTATAGCCACCATTATCGGATGTAAAAAAGATGATCGTGTTTTCGCGCAACCCTTTTTGGTCAAGCCATGAAAGCATGCGACCAATATTTTCGTCCATCGATTCCATCATCCCACCATATTTTGGATTCCTGGCTTTTTTGGCCGCATACTTTTTTGTCTTTTCCGGCTTTGCGTGGAACGGTGCGTGTACCGTGTATTAGCTCATGTAGACAAACCACGGCGTATCGTTTTTGGAAAACTGCTCAAGCACACCGATCGCTTCGGTCGTAATCCGGTCTGTTAGGTATTCGCCTTTCGGACCGTCCTCCAAATGGGCGAGCTTATACGGACTGAAAAAGCCATCGCGTGGATGCCCTTTCCATCCACCGGCAATATTCACATCAAAGCCCTGATCGGTGGGCAGATGGGTTTCGTCATTATTTGTGAGGTGCCATTTCCCAAGAAAGCCGGTCTGATAGCCTCCAGCCTTCAGGCTCTCTGCGATTGTAACTGCTTCCAGTTCGAGGTGTGAACGTTCTTGCGTACGTTGCAAAATCCCGCCTTTGGTTTCACTTACATAATTATCTACATAGCCGCTGGTCGAAGGAAACTTGCCGGTCATAATCGCAGCCCGGGAAGGACCACAGATCGGGCATGCCGCGTAGGCGTTCGTAAACCGCATCCCCTGCCTAGCCAGTTTGTCGAGGTTAGGAGTCTCAAAAACTTTGTTACCGTAACAGCTCAAATCTCGCCAGCCCATGTCATCAACAAGGATAAACAGGATATTGGGTTGCTCATCCGCAGAGGCATAAGACTGAACAAAAGGGGCGGATAAGAAAACTCCCCACAGGAAAGTTGACCATCCTACAAGATGGTAGAGACGAGGCATCAGCTCTTCAGTAAGCCCAAGTCTGCAACACTGTTTCCAAACTTACCTGCGTCGATGTTGTGTTTGTGAAGCAATTCGAGGTAAAGATTACAAAGATGTGTTGGTTGCTCAAGTACAGTCTGGGACTGGTGGCGGTATCCTCCTCCAGCCACGATCATGGGAAGATTATTACAGGTGTGGTTCGAGGCATCACCAAAATTACTACCCATCACCACAGTGGTGTTGTCAAGCAAGGTACCCTCCCCTTCACTTATCTGATCCATTTCAAAAAGAAAC
The DNA here is from genome assembly GCA_902569115.1 of uncultured Verrucomicrobiota bacterium. Lineage (GTDB taxonomy): Bacteria > Verrucomicrobiota > Verrucomicrobiia > Opitutales > Seribacteraceae > Seribacter. The sequence goes on from CACFTI010000049.1 coordinate 8,209, forward strand.
CGGTTAAAATGCTTGAGTGTATCAATCTCAATTTTACTTAGACTTTCAATCATGCTGGGCCTACCTCCATGATGGGAAAAAGTATGCCAACCGCCTACGGCACCCGGTACTTTAATGGCACCATCAATCCAATCCATGGAAATGGTGATCACGCGGGTCGAATCTGTCTGAAAGGCAAGCTTGGCCAGTTCGAAGAGATTGTGAATCTTGGTCGAAAAAACATACTCCTGATCATCGCTTAGTGATTTCTCGACTTTTGGCTTTTCCGTGTTTAGCCAAAATTTCTCGTGCTCAAGCTGTTCTTCAAGCTCGCGAATAACCACTTTGTAACTGTCTAGCTTCGCTGGCTGGGTACCCTTATTACGGAGCAATTCCAGATCACGGCGTAAGGAATTAAGAATATTCTGGTCGTTACGGAGCTGTCTTTTCTTGGCCGCTAAATTCTCTTTCTCAAAGAGTTTCTCAAATATTTTTTCCTCATCATGCATCGGAGGAATAGGTGAACCCCGATCATTCCAGGATATCCCCCAACCACGGTCGTATATACTGAAATTCAAAAAGGGGAAACGGGTATCTCCCCCCATTTCTTTGGCCATCACCTGATCCAGGGAAATGCCATTAACAAAGGTGGATGACTCCGGACTCGGACTCCCGGTAAGAAAGGATTTTTCGGAATCGTGGTTACTTGTATCCATACCGGGATGGTAGAGATTTTGGAAAACCGTCATCTTATCCAAAGTCTTAAAATCGTTGAGATAATCGGATGTGGAAAAGTCTCCCCTCTTTTTAGGGAAGAAATAAGGCTCATAAAACCCAAGACAACTGCAGACAAAAATAATACGCTTAGGTGGGCTCTTTACCACTTGGGGCTTTACGGCGGCACGCAATTCCAGGGACTGCAGGGCTAGGGGCAAAGCTGTACCTATTTTGAGAAATTCTTTTCTGCTGATGTTTTTCATACCGTTATTTAATAAGTGAATAGTCTAGAGTATGGATAAGCAAATCCCGGATTCTACATTTCTTTGGATCATGCGGAATCATGGAATAAAGATCGAAGCGCTGACGCAGATCCGGTTGATACCCATTGGCATACTCGAAAAACTTTTTGATAAGATTGTAGGCAATCTTCTTATGATCTTTTCGTAGGATTTTTTTGAAGCCAAAAACATCGGTAAAATCCTCTTTACCAATGGAGCCGGAGGGATCCACATCAGCCGTTAATTTAAAATAGCCATTGCGCCGATAGGTGAAGGTATTCTTATGAGGAGTTTTTACCCGATATTGATCCCTCCATTGTCCGGTCGCATCGAAACTTTCAAGTGCGAACCCATAAGGATCGATACTTTTGTGACAGGCATAACATGCCTGATTTTTCTTATGTTCCTCAATTTGTTCGCGAAGAGAGGCTGCATCCTCACCATGTTCTGGCTCGACCGCCTCTACGCTCTCAGGTGGAGGAGAAAGTGTATTACCGGCAATATTTTTGGAAATCCAAGCACCTCGGAGAATGGGGGATGTATCAAACCCATCTGCCGTTACTTTTAGAATACTTCCCATGGTGAGAAGACCACCTCGGGGAACTTCGGGACTAAAAGAAACCTTTCGCATTTCCTGTCCGATCACTCCATCAATCCCGTAGTGCTGAGCCAACCGTTGATTAAGAATGGAGAAGTTGGAGTCGATCAGGTAATCAACCGGCAGGTTATTTTTGATAAGATAGCCCAGATAAGTTTCGGTCTCAATCGGCAAATAATGATTCAATAATGTGTTATAAGTAGGATAAAGTTTGAGCGAAGGAGCGACCTGATCAAAAGTCCGCAACTCCAACCATTGCTGACAGAGAGAATGAATCATCCGAGAACTTCTCGGGTCCTCAATCATATGATCGATAATCTGAGGCAAGGAGTTACTGGTAATATTGTTTGCCCGGGCAAAATCCACCAACTTTTCATCAGGTACGGAAAGCCAGAAAATTCGGGCGAGATCTGCAGCTTTCGAATAGGACAGGTTCGCGTGCTCGCCGGGTGCCATAAGAAACCGGGGCGAGCATAACACCGCCTTAAAACCAACCTTGGCAGCTTCGACAAAGCTTTCTCCATCGTTAAGCATATCCAAACTGGGCTGAAAATAAGGCTGAAGATCCTCATTGGTCAGACGGGACGCAAATGCTTTTTCAGCAAAACGCTGCAGGACAACTTTCAAGTCTTCTTCCGATTTTGAATCCACAAAGATTTTAGCAGTCCGCTGCTCAATTGACAGATCAGTCATAACATCAAGCCTGCCAATCGAAGCGAGTGAACGACCATCAAGTGAATGAGCCTTGGTCACCAAAAATTTGATGTATTTCTTGTTTGTACTTCGGGGAAAATGAATGAACTGTTCATTGGCCAAGCGAATCTCGAGATTGCCATCAATGATCGGCTCACCCCAATTCTGACCATCGTCTGACAGAAAAACCGAATAGGCCTGGATTTGACCATTCCCATTCCCGCCTGACCAGGTAGCATAGGACAACCCATCAATTACCCTACTGTTTGGGTTTTCCAAAATTACATAGTGTGGTGGCTCTGCCAAGGTTGGCTTAAAACGGGTATGCCAGAATGTACGGTTGGATCCATCAAGCATCTTTTCCTTTTCCATTCCATTTTGAAAACTGCTTACGGAAACACTTCCACCGATCTTCTCAAGGTTCGACTCCGTGGAGGATACTTCACGGGCCACTCTCTCCTCCGCACGAATAGGCAGTCCCTTAAACAATTTTTGATACGATCTTGGTGGCCATTCTTCCACAATCGGACCACGGACTTCGAGTTGCTTGATGTAAATCCCTTGATTTCCCTTTTTCTTACGGAAAGTGTGCTTCGAATAACAATGTACCGAAACATTTTCTCCGGGTCGGAGAAAAACACGTACTTTGTATGACTCCAATTCTTTCCGGTTCCCGACGGATATAACATCAAGTAAATGCTGAGGTTGAGGCCGGTCATCCGCATAATAATACTTACCCGCAAAAACCATCAGGCTGATATCTTCCTGAAATTCACCTAACTTCATCGCATCAAAGGTGAGGTCGTACCAGCCCTCAACCGGTGGATCGAAATTGTCATAAAAAAAAGAATAACTGTTTCCGTTATTTGCCCGGGTCCATGAGAAGAGAATGCCCTGCTCGTATGGCCGGGTGTAGATATTGTATGTCTTGTGACTGTCCTTGATTTTATTGGTTACCCAAATTCTTTCTTCCGGAAAACCATCAGCAGGCAGAGAGAATTCAAGCATTTGATCGGCCGTTGAAAAGTAGGAACCGAGCATTTCCTTAGTTAGTTTAATCCTGCGGTCGGAATCATAGTCATAAGTACCCCGGTCATCGGGAATCTCACCGCTTACATCGTATTGGATATGTAACAGATCATTGAGTGAATGATTAAATTCGTGACGACTGATTCTGCGGAATTCTTCCGGCTCGGACCCGATATGCTTTTTTGTCAACCACTTGAGCATCTTTTCGGTTTCCTCAGAGTTTGGTTGGCTTTTATTTTCCGGCGGCATTTTATGGGTAATCAAATTTTCAAACATCAGGGTTCCATCGAAACTACCCTGGTCAAAGAGTTTGGCCATATTGACATTTCC
>CACFTI010000050.1 GCA_902569115.1 uncultured Verrucomicrobiota bacterium
CTTCCTCATGTGTTTTGGGCAAATAGCAACTTCCCATAAAAGCAACAAAATGTTTGGAAAGAAGTATCGTTGGTTTCAGGTTAAATGCTGCTTCAATTGCTGCCGTAGAAAAGTACGAAATGACTTTACTGGCATTTTTTATGAGCGAATAAGTATCAACATCATCATCAGGAGCAATTATTGTGAGAAAATTATATTTTAAATTATAATACTGGTTCACCTCATGATGCGATTTTTTGACACTCGCTAGATGTGGGTGTAGTCTTATATATATATGGATATTATGATTAAAACTTTGAAGAGAATCTAGAATTTTAGTAATGCCATCAAAGTGATTTTCATATAAAGATTCTTCTTTGTATTCAAATGCAGCATAAGATTCAAATTCTGAACTTGTAAAAAAAACAATATTATGCTTAGAAGAGTCCCAATTTTGAGGGATTTTACCTTGCACTTGTGAAGCATTATAATTTCTAGATAGGTTTGTATTGACCCCTGTATTATTGTAAAAAGAAGCCCCAATACTCTCTCTTAAATCTGGATTATAAGAGGCATCTTTCCAGAGTTTGTTTGCAACTTTAACCTCGTATCTATAGTCATGTGGTTGTGTATTTTTGTACAGTTTGTACTCATTGAAATAATAGTGAAATTCATATGTAAAAAATTCTATATTGTTTTCCTTGCAGGCTGTGATAATTGGTTTGCCTGTCGAATGTCTGCCATTAAATAAGTATACTGTTGATGGACGATATATTTTAATGTAATTATTAAAGCTTTCATAAATATAAAAACTAGCAAGTAAAAACTTCTCAATTTTATCCTTGTACATTTTTATATTTGGTTTGTGATTTTTTGCCTGATCGAGGATTGATGAGTAAACTCCTGCACCTATTTTAAAAGAGTTAATCTTGTAGGCTTTTAAATCATCAAGTGAATTAAAATTTACCCGCAACTCATGTGCTTTCTTTCTATTTATACCACGATAATAAGAACTTAATGGTATTTTTCTTATTTTTTTTGACAACAACGATATACCATTATTTCTTCTACTAATGCACCTCGTACATGTGGTTATTGATTTGTTTGGATTAATTTCACATATAGGGAGTGTACCGTTACAAGTTACAAATTCAACTTGATCTCCTCTGTCCAAATGATTCTGAGCAATTTCGAGTGCAGTTTCAAATAATTGTAAGTGTAGACCAAAAGGTTCATAAAAAGTTATTTTTTTGGGCATAAAAATAAAAATCTATTCGCCTAAGGTTTTCTTAATCCAATAACCATCTCAGTACCAATTTCTTTTTGTCGAAACTCTGATATTAATTTCGTGTTTCTAGATTGCTCCATGATTAGTAAATTTAGTAATAAGGATTCGGCTCTAGATGCGATACTACAACTATTTGTTACTCCGAATGAAAAATCACCTCTTTCTTCACGTAGAAGTATTGATTCATAATTTACATCAAAGAGTTCAAAACCTGTTTTGGCGAAAATGGGAAGAAGAGAATTCAGACTCAATACACTTATGTGGTGTGGCATAAACCAAGCCCAAAAGTCTAATGCTTGTGTTAGAGGCGAGTTAAAATTTGGTGTTGATATAATCAAGAAACCATTGCTCTTTAGTCCGTTGTAAATTCTTTTAAGTTGTAACTCAATATCCTCGATTCGGAGGTGTTCAATTACTTCCCATAGTGTAATCATATCATAATGATTTTCCTTTAAGGTAAATGAGGATAAGTCAGATTCTATGGTGTTAATTCCAAATTCATTAAGCTTTTTTTGAGGATAAATCCTAAAATCAATTACATCGATATCCCATGATGGAAATTTTTGTTTTGCTAAAGAACTAAAAAAACCGGTTCCCCCACCCAAATCTGCGATTGTTGCATTTTTTGGTAAATTTTTTCCGTATTTTTTGAAGCATAATTCGTAGTTTTGAATATAGTGATTATGTTGCAAACTGTGTAATGAAAAATCATTTTCATTTGGGAATATTTCTACATCGTACCAGTCATATAGTTTATTTAGGTCACCAGATTTAGGGACTGGATTCAAGAATACAATTTCGCAAAAACTACATTGAAAATAATATTTTGATTTACGAGTAAGAAATCCGATTATGGGAGAGAAATTGCCTGCATAAATAGGATGTATCTCCGGTTTACAACAGCTAGGGCATTTTGTATAATATTCAAGATTTAAATTCTCTCCATAGCTTATTATAAATTCGACACCCTCCCTGGATGAAAAAAAATCGAATATCTTATCAACTCCCCAACAATGTAAATCCTTAAATTTCTTTTTTAGAGAGAGGAATATTTTTAATCTTTTCTTTTTCTCTATATTTAAAATAGTTGCATTATCATGTAACGATGAATCATTATGAAGAAGAGTGTTTTTCGAGCAATCAGGACCAACAAAAGAAACACTTGAGGGTGCTATCCCAGGTACAGCACCATAACACTTCACGCTACTTTTAGTGCGTTTTGACATATTCACCAAAGTTTGGATTAAGTTACAATCTAAAAGAGGAGTTTTTGTTGATATTTCAACTTTTACACAATTCTCATATATTTTAGCAGGTGCATTGTGATCTGTTAAAGTAAAGGGAAATGACAGCTGGTTATATAATCGTTGTTCTATAAAAGATACAATCTCTTCAGTGATTTCTTCAACTTCACTAAGAATTACTTCTTTTTTTAAAATAAACTCTACTTTGATATCATCCATTTCGAGTGCAGCTCCCTAAGACGGTAAATTTCATTTTTTTTTGAGATTGAGGATTTGAAGATCGGTGTATTAAACGATGATCGAAAATCAATACATCTCTTGGATTTATCTCGATTATTTTATGATTGAATAAATTTACTACATTTTCAGGTATCAAATATTGTTGGGATTTAAGACCCTGTACTTCAGTAGTACTGACATCAAGTATGTCAATTTTATGTGATTTACAAGCTATCTCAGTACTACCATTTATAAGCGAGGATGGATGTATTAGTGGTGACCACATTTGGAAAAATGGGTGAACAGTTTTTATGTATCTTCCTTCTTGATGCCATCCTAATCTTTGAGGAGAACCAGAAGGTGGATCGATTCTAAGTACAGAACTAACTTCTTGTAACACATAATCATTCTCATTTCCTCCCCAAATGAGACTTGCAATTATGCGAGGAGAACAATCATTGAAGTAGTCTAATAGTAGTTTTTTGTTATGGACAATGTCGAATAATTTACCTGCGATATTTTTGTCTTGGTTATAGAAGAAATCAAAAGCCTCGTTGAAAGACATTGATTCTTTTATATGGGGATTTAAGTTGTTGAATTCCTTGTCTTTTAATAAATAGATTAGTTCTTTTTTTAATAAACATAAAAATCTATCATAGGTATTAATTTTTATACCTTCTTTAATGATAATATAACCATTTTCGGCGTAATAATTTTTGTATTTAAGGGTCATCGTAGGTATTTTACACTTTTATTTTTGTGCTGTCAGATGAGCCCATGGTTGGTATATTGCACCTCTGAATGAGAGGTTGCAATTGTCTTTTGTTTTTAATGTGTGAGTTTGTATCGAATTATAATCTTTGAAAGGTAGTTCAAACGGCATTTCAAAGGGTTCAATATTCACATTTCTGAAACCTGATCTTTTAAGGCAATTTTCTAAAAATGAGTAATTGTAAAAGTGTAGCAAAAGACCTTCTGGATGCAATTTAGAATGTTCAATTATAGAAAATTTTTGATCCCATGGATGCATATAGTCTAAGGCAATGAAAAGGCCCTTCTCAGTTAATTGATCGAATATTCTATCAAAGGCTCTTTGAATTTCCTCTTCGTTGAAAAACATTAAGACTGCATTCATTGTTAGAATATCTGATTTAGGTAATATTTTATTTGGATTTAAGAAGTCATCATGTATGAATTTAATTCTAAATTCTGAATTTATTTTTGTATTTTCTTTTATAATCTCTTCTGACAAATCTGTACCTATTAAGCTAATCTTTGGATAAAGGTCTCGGATAGCCTTTAAAAAAATACCACCTGCACCACATCCTATATCCAAAAGTTTTTTCAGTTCATAAGAATTATTGTATTTTTCTATATGCTTTAGAGTAACTTTATCTGTTTCCCGTCTATTTGAAATGTATCTCTGTTGATACTTAGTTGCTAGCTTCATGTAAGACGAATTATTACTGTATTCGATATAATCAGGCATTTAATAATAACATTTGATAGTTGTAGATCATGTGGTATGAAATTTCTGTTTTAGAATAAATACTAAATGGAATTTGTTCAATAATTGTTAATCATTTTGATTTTTGTGTGTTTTTGATGCATGTTTTTAATTTGTAATTATTGTGGTATTGAATGAATTACATATCTTTAATTGTTATCTTATATGTTTAAGCCAAGTATATAGATTAGTTAGTTGCCAGATTAGCATCATGTGGTTTTCTCTTATCTGGTTTTCTTTTACAATTTTGAAATGATCGTCTAACAGAGACTCTACTGATTTTATTTTATAGATGCCCATTTGTCTAAAGTCACTTGACGCTATAATGTCTTTAATTTTTTCCCCTTCTTCCCCACTGAACCATTGATGAGCAGGTGCGTTCCAACCTGTTTTTTTAATTCGTTTTCTTGTTGATTCAGGAATTATATCGACTGTTGCTTTGCGAAGGAGATTTTTGGTTACTCCGTTTGAATATTTGTATTCTGCAGGTACGCGAAACATAAATTCAATTATTCGGTAATCGAAAAAAGGCATCACATGCTGAATGCCAAAAGCCATTCCTTGACGATCTTGAGCCCTCAAGCAGCACGGTGATGTTTCTCTGAATATATCTTGATAGCATCTATTCTTTAGGTAACTTCGAAAGGGATGATCCATGATGGGCTCAAACGCATTGAGATCAAAGAAATCCGGATTCAAAAGACCATGGTAACGATCAAGTCGTTGGCGATCCGGACGGATTTTGCCATGTTGGTTTAAGTCGCAGATTCTTTTGATTGTTTCTTCCATAATAGAAGAATTCTTAGGAAATAGCGGATGACTGTGGTATTGGGCCCACTTAGATACTTCGTTTTCCAATCTTTGCTTTTGGCCTGCAATTCTTAAGTCTGCAAAGAATGGAAAAAAATGCTCGTATTCTCCGGCATTAAGTTCATCGCCGCCAAGACCTCCGAAGAGGTCAGTAATTCCAAATTCACCTGCTTTTTCACAAACCTTGAAGTGACTCAGCCAAGTCGCGGTAGCGACAGGTTCGTCATTTACCTCAATCATCTTTTCAATTATCCCAAATATATTAGTTTCCGAAACTTTGACTTGATGCCATTTACTTACTGCTAGATCTAAAATTGTTGCGATATCGTCAGATTCATCGAATGTTTTATCATCATAGGTCGAAGAAAAAGCCTGTTGCTTTTTTCCAGTAATTTTTACGGCAGAACCGATGATTGAAGAAGAGTCCATTCCTCCGGACAAGGTGAATCCTGGATTAGTAGAACGATCTAGTCGGATCGCAGTAGCATCAAGTAATAGTGCACGATAATGTTCAGCCAATATTTCTTCGGACTCTTCCCATTCCGACAGTTCTTCTAATTGCCAATATACTCCTGTATGGATTTCCCCATTCTTTAATCTTAGCCATGATGCTGCTGGTAATTGCGATATCTCTTCGTACGGACTTTTGTTTGGTTGATTATCGAAATATCGATAGTGACCTGCTGCAATTAAGGCAGTGTACTGGACATTTATTTGTTTTGATACTTTATCGAGAAGAAGCAATGCCTTGCACCGGGAGGCAAATGCGAAAAGATCATTTTTAGAAGTATAATAAAGTGGTTTTACGCCAACTCTATCTCGAGCTAACCACAATTCATCTTTGTCAAAATCGATAAGGGCAATGGCAAAATCGCCATTAATTTTAGTCAATGCATCAGAAAAGCCATGTTTTTTGTAAAGTTTAACAAACACCTCGGCGTCAGTACCCTCTCCCAATTCTTTTAGATTGTAGATTGTTCCATCTATGACCAAAGCCAAATTTCCAATTCTAGTCGCTGAGTAATTATTGGAACCGATGAATCCAATGCAAGTATCAGCTTTAGAGAAAATATGACTTCCCCAATTATTTGCCAAATCAAGGGGTAATTGGCACGATAACATATCTGTGAGATCCTGATTGGGCTCGTTAGAGGTAATGCCAGCGATACGAGACATTTTTAACTTAGATAATAAAAAGCTAAATTCTTACAGCACGAAAGAATTTCCAGTGGTGAGGGTAGTCGATAATAAATTCGGGTTTTCCTTGAGTACGCAAATCAACAATCTCTTCAACTTCAAATCCATAGCTTTGTATAAATTCAACAAATTTCTTTAGAGGATAGGTGTTTACATGAACCTTAAGATTAAAACCAATATCCAAGTATTTATCCTCAACATAAGAATAATTCGCTACATCCGCTACGGATTCCCTTATAATCAGAGTCTTATTTGTTGAGAGAAGGAGGCGCTCAAGCGGTCTATGGTAGTTGTCAATATTAGATAGCACATTCATGCATAAGATGTGGTCAACCTTGGCATCTAAATCCTCAATCCTCCCGTGGATTAGTCTTTCTTTGGGTAAACCAAAATTTGGTAAAATGGATTTTCCAATCTCGATAAGAGTTTTTGATGCATCTAATCCCCAATATTCCATGGAAATATGGCGGGAAATTAGAGAATGAAAAAAATAACCACTTCCACAACCAACATCCAAAAGTGTGTCTTTATCGGAAAAACTACTTGCAAAGAGATCTGCCGCTTGAGCAGCACAAGTCATTTCCTCGGTCTCCTTACTGCAACGTTCTGAATAAAGTTTCTTAACAGTAGAACTATGTTCCCAAATGGAATACTTATCCCAACCTTCTGCCGAAATCATGCTGCTATTCCAATAGTTAGAAATGCTGATGCCATAAAATACCCTCTCCAATCTTCCGGGTTTTTCTCTAGTGCCATGCTGATCTTATTGTACTTTTCCCCAAGGGTTTCTTTGAGCATGGGAGGAGTTGCGTGGAAGTGATAGAAAAGAGTTTTTACTTCACGGAACCCCGCCTTGACGAAATGTTCCTTCAATTCAAAGGGGTTATGGGTTCTGGATAGGATTTCATCATAGCCGGGTTCATTTGCTTTACCTTTACGAATTTTAGGTAAATCCATTCTAAACTGCTTGTTAATTTTACTGCATATTTCAGTGAATTTTTCGTCCCCCAATTCGGCTTTAATGTGGGATTTTGGAAGCAGTTTATTTTCAAAAAAGTCTCCCGAGTATCTGTTCATAGTAAAAAGGGCAAACAACTCGTTTCTAGCTTCAATTATTGCTAGTCCACCGGGATTTAAAGAATCTTTGATGTTTCTGATTACCATGGAGTCAAATTTCTCTGGAATATGAGGAAGAACGCCAATGCAAGTGGAGGCATCATATTTTTCTGGGGAATTAGGAGATCGAAAAAAATCTGATTTATTGAGGACGCTACCGACCCAAAAGTTGCTAGGATCCAAGCCTGACATGACTTTCTTGCATTCAGCTACCATTTCAGGAGTAAGATCAAAACCAAACAGTTGAAATTCAAGGTCCTTAAAATGACGAAGCATTGACGCTGGCCCGCAACCAATATCCAAAAGGTTACCACCTTTGTGGCCCGTTAATTTCTTTAAGATAAGATCAAGGTGAACTGGTGGATAAGCTGAGTTATCCGAGTAGTAGTCATTGTAATAGGTTTCACCCCAAGTTGAGTAGCAATTACGAATATTTTCCTCACTTTTTTTCATAATTTATTTAGGAATGTTTCAGGAAGGAACGAAGAGTATATTTAGAACTTGGTTCACGGAGCCTTTCAGCAATTGCAGTTTCCAGCACGGCATTTTGGGAAAGCAGTTTCATGGATTTCATAGAAAATGCATGGTGATGCTCGATAAAAAACTCTTCTCTTTCAAAGCCTTTTGGGTCAAGACATGCCTTTTCTCCATCAGGTAGTTCCAAGTAGATAAAGCCGTTTGGCTTTAAATCATCTTTTGCTTTTTCTAGAAAACTTAAAGGTTTCTCAATGTGTTCCAGAACCTTGTTCAAGCATATTATGTCAAATTTACGATCCCATCTAACAGTTCTGTAATCGGAAGTTAGAGATTCAATACCAAGATCTTCATTGATGTGTTCGGTCAGTCTTGCATCCGGTTCGATTGAGGTACAATTCCAGTCTGTTCTTTTTTTAATTAGAGCCAGAAAAACCCCGAGACCTCCGCCAACATCTAGTATAGACAGATTTGAAACGCTGACGAAATGCGTCTTTGCATATTCAACAATTTTTTCAACGCGGCCGAAATTATCCGATTGTTTGGGTTTTAATGACATGATTTCACTGAATTTTCGTTGAATTCCCTGCATTCCTCCATAAGTACGATCCACATAGTCGAACTGGTATAAAGCACTTAGGTCAAGTGGAGTTCTTGAAATAAAATGACCACATTGGGTACAGCATTTAATTTCTCGATAATAGTCGGGAAAGGAGAAGTCGGTTTCTCCTTCCGGTTTCTTGTTATAAGTATGCACGAGTGAAAAGCTATCCATTGCATAGCAACATATACACTTGCTTTTACTGTTTTCCGAGGGATTCAGAAATTTAGCGAGTTAAAGCCTCCAATGCAGTTAAGGATGAGTCGGAATTTAACCAGCTAACCACAACAAGATTCTCTTTTTTACAATAATTCTTGAAGAGGTCTTCTTTCCCTTCTTCAACAAGCAAAACGAAAAATCTTCCCGAGTCTTTGTTTTTAATGAGTACGCCATTAAGGCCAAAGGATTTAAGGCGTCCATTCAAGGAGGGCGTTGCATAAAACCCCCAATCCTTGCGAGCTACATCATACTCAAGGCCGGATGAGTCGGTGAAAGTTACTTGCTCATCGTGCTCGAGTACAATGCTTCCGCAGTCCTTCATGACAATTTCATTTTCGGGTTTTCCAACCTGAAAACTTCGAGCGGGATTTTTAGGATAGATATTCATGACCAGTTCCAGTCAGGAATTAAAAAATTCCTAATTTTCCAAGTTCTATTATCTTTGTACCAAATATCATGGTTTCTAAATTTTTCACATATTAAATAGAAGCGTTCCTCCGTTATATTCACAAAGTCACAAAACTTTTGAATATCTGCTTTGGGTGTCTCGTCGCCAATTTCATTTAGGGTTTGTATTGCTTGATCCCTAGAAACTCTTCCGTTACGGATTTCCAGCGATAAATTATCATAAGACCGAGTAAATCCGAATTTATACCATTTTAGGAAATGGTGAATGCTTATGAAATCATCATCTATATCGGCAAAGTCATAGATGCCAGTCTTAGGACAGTCATCGATCGATCCCTGAAATCCATTTGCTTGGGCAACTCCCTTGGTCGTTTCAACATCCCAAGCGAAATAATATCCCAGAAAAACGGCCAAAGTCCCACATTTTTCCAATTCTTCAGGAGTGGGTCCAAAATATGGCGTTAATTCCTTTGGTGTTAGATTATCGGAAATCCAATCTGTAGCAGTGGTTCCATGAGTGACTCCGAAATTTTTCAGCCATT
>CACFTI010000051.1 GCA_902569115.1 uncultured Verrucomicrobiota bacterium
TGCCCCAATAGAACTTGGCGGTGGTTGGCGCGCCACCATTTGCCTGCAAACTGGTATTCAATACCGCTGAATTATTGGTAATATTGGAAACCAAATTGATTGAGCCAAGGACGGGAGCAACCGGGTTGGCAGTCGTAGTAAAGGACTTAGTGACAGAGGAGGTGGTACCTCCAGAGTTCACAGCCTTAAAACGATAATAATACTGTGTACTGGTGTTGAGACCGGTAAGATCGTAAAGAAAGGGTCCAATCAGTTTGGTTCCAAGAGATACATTACTGGTCCAACTTCCCCAGGTAGATCCACGATCCACCGTACCGTAGTAGATTGTAAGGGTGGTATCGGCCCCACCTGTTTGAGTCAGTGTACCCGCAGCACGGGCAGTCGTCGCATAGACATTGCTGGGATTATCCAAAGTCAGGGTGGGAGCAGAGACCGGCAGGTTGATTACCAATGTTTTAACATCGGTGGATGCGGCCGTTTCGGCACTTAGATTGACACTGTATGTACCACCCACGGTTGGAGTTCCGGAGATCACACCTGTGGTTTGATTTACACTAAGTCCGGGAGGCAATCCTGTGGCATTGAGTACCGCATTGGATTTATCGGAGGTGATGGTGTAAGTGAATGCCGTGTTGAGCGTGGCATTCACTTCCAATGCACTGGTTATGTTTATTGGAGTCAGGTCTTCACCCAAGCCGTTATTGTAGATGATATTTCTGTCATTTTCAGAGAGCACCTGATCGTATACCCGAAAGTCGGAAATCTTACCCTTAAAAGTACGGTTCATATTGTTATCATTTGCCCAGTAACCAAGAAGAATTCCATGATCCTCACCCGTGCTTATCTGCGTACGCGTCCAGTCTGCCCGGGAAGTATTATCCACATAGACCTGTACATTTGTACCCGTGTAAATATGGAAGACATGAGACCAGCGGTTCATCACACCTTCAGCAATCACCACCTCTGGATCCCAGCACCAGTGTTGAGAACGGAATCTCGTGTAATTGGATCCACCCCAGAATGAACGGAGTGACCAATTATTATTCCGACCATCGGTACAGCTTCTTGTTCCATAGCCATAGATACCACCATCTCCTCTTTGACCAGACATCACATACATCCAAAGAGAAATTGTGCGTGCATTACTACCACCCACGCCCATGTCAGCTCCCTTTGCATTGGTGGCAATCCATTCGTCAAGACTTACCGATAAAGAACCACCAAAACCATCCCCTGATGTTGTGGGTCTTTTACCGTACTGCCCATTGTAAGTACCGGTCCAACCATTGAGCGGATCTGTCATCGTGTCCTGAACACCCGCTCCGGCAAATGGAGTGGCTGCTGATCCTTTTTCAAGCTGGGGTCCCCAGAAAAGCATCGTTGCGGAACCATTACCCGCATAGCTTACTTCTCCACCGTTAGCGGTTCCCATATGGAAACGTACCTGATTACCAGCCGTAAGAGTGGCGGTGAAAGTGATCCTGTACCATCCATCTGCTCCGACAGCAGCAATGGTGGCTGCACCGGCGGTTGGCTGGGAACTACCCGAAGTTTTAGTAGCCGACAGCACGCTACCCCCGGAAATATCAAAGACTTTATAAACGGCACCCAGTTCCGTACCATTCCCATCCTGTCCGATCCCCACATAAGCCTGGGTACGTCCACTACTCTCCAGTTTCACATGAGTGGATGCGGTGTAAGTCTGACCGATCTTACCGGTGATTAAAACGGTTCCGCCATTAGTTATACCATGAAGTCCTGTGGAACTATCCTCCTTCAACTGGCGGGAGAGTGTCTCGCTTCCAGGACCCTTCGGAGTATTCATCCAAGCATAGTTCCGGCTGTAATTATTATTTCCTCCCGTTCCCCAACCGGGCTTGGCACCGTTTTGTTCCTCATGAGTCTTGCCTCGACGACCATCATTTACCCCGACCTGCATCCATCGGTTTTCTGAATCCCCAACCGGAATCCACATATCTCCGTATGTACTCATACGAATCAAGCGGGCTTCCGCAGTGGTGGGTAAACGGCCTCCATTGGCAATGGCACCGTCACGATGTGTTGTCCAACTGTGTGTACCCGGATTGGATACAGTACCGAAATAGTTGACAGATGTGCCCGTTTTTGTCCAATCATCCATCTCGAATTGCTCGGTGGCACTGAGGAGATTGTCCCCGTTCTGATTAAAGGGGAACCACGCAACCAAACGATCCGATTTATGGGGTAGGGGCTTTGAATTAAAGGTACCCGCGGTGGCTGTCCAGGAAGCGCCTCCGGAGTTCAATGCATAAGCACGGAAGTAATAAACATTAGGCTGGCTTAGGCCGGTAACCTCCGCAGAGAATGGTCCGGTTCCCCGTGCACCCAAATCGATCACATAATCCCATTTGGAATTATTGAAGGGATCCACATCCGTAGTGGTGCCGGCATCCTCATTTCCCCAGTAGATTTTGACGGTTGGATACTCACCACCCGTATTGAGCACACTACCATTGAGGGTGGCATCAAAGTAGGATGCCTTACTCGCACTGAGGGGGCCCAGGTTGGCAGGGGATAGGCTGGATAGGGTGGAAAAGGTCTTGGTCGCACTCCAAACCAGTCCACCTCGGCCGGAATTATTACGACCCGCGGTACGGAAGTGGTACTGCTGCCCCACAAAAAGACCAGATAAACGACCACGATAATTGGCACCTTGGGCATAATTACCAATTTCCACCTGGCTATCCCAGGCATAGGGATTATCTCCACCATCGGTAGTCCCGTAGAAAGCAAGTACACGAACCCCGGTACTATCAGCACCGTCACTGGTGATGGTACCGGATACATCCGCACCGTAGAGACCAATTTCATCCGCTTCGTTGGTGGTGAGGGTAGGGGCATTGGTCACCACCAGGGTGGTTGCCCATACACCTGTTTTGCCCGCAGCATTTGCAGCGAGAAAGGTGACAGGGTACGAACCAATCGAGGGTGGGGTACCACTTACATCACCAGTAGTTGCATTGATACTCAACCAATTGGGGGCACGTCCCAGTCCGAACCAGGTGGGGGATCCCGTAGCGGCCAGTCGGTAGAAAGTAGGCTTGCCCACGGAACCACCGATCCGGTTTTTGGTAATCTCGGGCGTACCCGTATCGAGATAGGGATTTTGGTTGGGGTAGGGATGACCCGGATCCATAAAAATTCCCCATTTTTTACCCAAATAGCCTTCGATCTTCTGACGGTCCGTATCCGAGAGCATACCCTGATAAAGAATAAACTCACCCACTTCAGCAATACTACGCTCCTGGTCATAATCGTATGCACCAAAACGGATTTGGCCGGGTGTAGGGTAAGTATTATGAGATCCAGTGCTTCTTGCTTCATGTGCCTTTCCGTCCATCCATGTCCAGGCACGAGAAACATTATTACCTGCCGCTGAGGCATTTGCATCCAAATTACTATTACCTGGTGTTTGCCTGGCAGAAAATAAATGGAAAGAATTATCCCTTGTGCTCCCGTTACCAATCCAACCATCAAAATGGAATCGCTTAATTTGATTTCCATGGTGTCCGAAGATCCAGTTTCGACCGGCAGAAGTGATAACCCGACCACTGAGTGAAGTATCATCGGAAGCATACCGTGAAATCCCGAATACCGTGTATCCGGTAACCCTCAATTCTTCGTCAAAATTCTTACTTGTGGTAGTCAAATCATCCCCATCATAGTATACTACAGAGGTACCACTGGGTCCGGTCTTGAGAGTGGCATTACCGTCGATCAAATCCATATGGTAATCATTTCCGGAGATATCATTCCACATGGTAATCGGCTGCCCGAGCTGGCCTCCAATTTCATTGGCATCCAACCAGAGGAGCAGTCCATTTTCCTCAGGATCCATAACATCATCCGCATCCAAATCCGTTTCGGTTACACTTTTTTCCGAATATCCGGGAATTACAAAATTCAGTGGGATATTGTATGAAGGGTTGGCATATTCACCATTGGTAGTAAATACCGCAGCGGCTCTAAGATTGAGGCTCAATTTACTGGGTACGGCATCCGCGGCGACTTTCACTGTGTAGGTATGGCCACTTCCACTGAGATCGCTAACTGTTCCTCCGGAAACAGAGAAATCATCCAATGCCAATCCAGTAACATTCTCATTTACCCCGCTACGCTTAAAAGTAATGGTAATCGTCTGAATACGGCGTCCTTCACTGTCGGTGCTTGCATAGGGAATGAGGGCGACCGGGAGGTCATCATTGTAGATCGCCGAAATTTCTGGTGCCGACAACTCGACTGAATATACCCGCATATCATCGAATTTACCGGCCAGTCCACCCCCACCCAATAATCGGAAGGATGTGGGTACACCAATCTGCCTAGTCTTAGAGGAGCCGGACAAGTGCATAGCACCGTCGCGATAAACCTTCATCTTACCGGTACCGCGATTTTTAATAAATACCCAATGCCGCCAAGTACCTTCAGCGTAGGCTTCACCACCAATATTACCATTGATACGATCATATTGTCCGTCACCCGCGTCCCAAAAGATTTGTCCGTTATTCCAGGGCAGGTGAATATTAAGAATTCGCCCATTATGTCCATTGGAATCAAAAATTGTTGTACCTCTTCCCCATAGGTCGGAATTTCCATTGAACCAGAAGGACAAAGAAATGGCTACTGCATCGGGTGGAGGGTGGGCAGCGGGAGGCAAGTTCGTAGTTTTATTTGCATTAATGAGAAGTCCGCCACCAAATTTTCCGGTAGTGGTTCGACTGTTTCCACCAATTTTTTCAATATCATGGCCGTTGGGAAAGAGTGGTCCGTAGTCTTTGATCCGATTACCCCCTGGCTCGTCAAATGTCCAGTGGGTCACCATATTGGCGTACTGGGTGACTTTCTCCTCGATGTAAGTAACCGTCATGGTACCCGGAGTGGTTCCCAAACCATCTGAATTGGTAGCCGCATTGGCAGCGAGGGAAACTGTCACGCTGCCTGGCCATGGATTACTGCGTACCTTGAATGTGTAGTTTCCGTCAGATACCTTGGTGAAACTACCGCTTACAATTTCACCGTTGGTTACCGTAAGATCAGACTCAGTAAAACCGGTGACTGCACTGGGAGCGACTGCTGTGCCCTTGCGGAACTGAAGATTGACGGTCTCGGTGTACTTACCGGATACTGAGGGGGCAATGAAATAGGGAGCCGTACGTTCACCACCCAGTTGATAAAGACCTGCTACCTCCGATGCATCGAGGTAAGTATCGTACACTCGAAAATCATCCAGCCATCCCTGAAATTCGCCCCATTT
Organism: uncultured Verrucomicrobiota bacterium; assembly: GCA_902569115.1. Classification (GTDB taxonomy): domain Bacteria; phylum Verrucomicrobiota; class Verrucomicrobiia; order Opitutales; family Seribacteraceae; genus Seribacter. The sequence continues at coordinate 5,294 of CACFTI010000051.1, forward strand.
TTGGTCTGTTGGGCGGGCAATACCCATGGCAAAAGGTGATGTATTGGAACTATCAAGGGGACCCCCAAACTGATTCCAAGTGGTAATCTTGGTACCATCCACATATAGGTCCAATTTATTGTCTGACCCATTGTAGGTAAGCACCAAATGGTGCCAGACATTGTTTTGGATCCCTGCTGCGACTTCTACACGCGTATCCTCCGCACCACCGCCAGAATCCATGTAAATTTCCACTTTATTACCTTCAGTACCGATCTCCAAATTGTCATTGGAATTATTACTGGATTGAGAAAGCAAAACATTGTTTATCTGGTGGTTTGTGTCGATCGCTGTGCCTGATTTATCAACTTCTCTCTTAAACCAAATGGAAATACCAAACTGGCGTGGGGCATCCAATTCATCCAAGTCCTCAAAACTCAAGCCATCATCCGTACCGTCGAAATAAACCGCATTTCCATATTTTGCATTGCTGGTGCCTGCCCATGCGGCATTGCCCACAAAAGTACCATCCGTCTTACGGTATTCATGCCCGATCACCAGATCCCCCGCCAATCCCCATTTATGAGCCAGGTATCCCTCCAAAAGTATCCGATTCTGATCACTGAGAACCTCACTGAATACGAGAACTTCTCCGATCGCCACATTTGCTTTATTCGAACCGTTTGGTGATGATCCAACGGCAAACTTTGGAGTTTGTGCATCAAACATTAAACCATTGGTGGGGAGATTGGTGTGAACTATTCCAGTTAATCCGTTTTGTACGATCTGGGTTTCCAAATAAGTGGCTCCAGCCTCGAGAGAGTGACTGAGGACATAGCCCTGACCAGTAGTGTAAGATGCTCCCTCAAAGCGAGTGTAACCATCCCAATGTCGACCTGTAAATTTATTTCCCGATTCATTCATTGACATGGAAAATGCCTGACCACCGGTGGGGTTCCCCGAACTGTATCCATATGCGTGTGAAGTAGTGTAGGCATCCGAAATTAACACCGTGACCACCTGAATCGCTGGGCCACCCGTACCCAAATCCAATGCATTTTGTACTTCCATGGTTTTGGTACCGTCAAAATCGAGTAGATTCTTACCATTTAGATTGCGAGTACCCGATGCGGGGCCGCTGGAACTGGTTAAGGTGATATTATTTCCACTCTTGTCCGCCCAAGCAGTAACTGGGTTTCCTGTGATTGTGCTGGAATCCGAAGCATCCAACCACAATTTCAAAGCTGGCAAACTGGTGGGTGACCAAGCAGGATCGGGTGCCAAACCACCCGAAGTGGTAGTACCGGTACCCTCATCCATTTTCCACCAGGCAACCAAGCCTTTGGTCTTTGGACCACTGGTAAAGTCAGTGGTAAATATATTGGAAACGGTTCCACGACCACTAGCATCGGTGGCTGCACCGTCGGATACACGGATGCTCACATCGGCCGGCACATTTTGGGCGGTGACTGTAAAAGTGTATTGACTGCCGGAAACCGCGGTGAAGTTGGAAACGGCACCTCCCGTAACTTCGATATCGGAAGCAGTAAAATCCGACACACTGGAAGCCGTACCGTTGGTTTTAAAATCTACAGTATAACTACCGGAAGACCCCGCGACCCCGGCAGGGCCGCTAATGATCGGTCCGGCATACCCAAAGTCTCCCAATCCATCCCCATAAACCGACGCTACTTCCGGGGCAGAAAGGGCGGCAGAGTAAATACGAACGTCATCCATGAAACCTCTAAAATGACGAGACGAATGATCCGTACCAATTCTCACATCAATACCCGATGCAGTGGCAACTGTCCTGTTGGATGGCCCCGATGAGTTGCCGACTGCAACACCATCAACATATAAGGTAATTGTATTGACGTTGCTTCCGGACATCACAGCCACAACATGATGCCAGCGATTGTCATTCACTGCAGTGTCACCAACAATGCTTCCACCATTCACCTCGATGCGATGAGCACCGGAAACTCCAGCGTCAGTTTGGACACGAAAAGTCCATTTCTGACCGGCTGCGTTATTTCCCCAGTTAAGAATGGGAGCTTTGCTGAAATCGGTCTTTATCCAAGCTGCCATGGTTCGTGCAGCACCACCGGTTATTCCTTTATATCCGGAAATCGAAATATGCTCACCCGTTCCGTCCAAATACAATCCATTTCCAAACTTACCGATGCTACCCAAATTTTCATATTTGTTGGTTCCCGAATGGGCACCTGTACGGTCATTTCCACTGGAATCATTCAAATTATCTTCAAATTTCCACCAACCTTCTAGATCTGCGTAACGGGTAACCGCTTCCACAAAATCGATCGTGTGCTCAAATTTGGTGCTTCCCCTGAGTTGGGAATCGTAAGCTGCACCGTTCTTCAGGGTGACTTTGGTCAGTCCGCGGAGACTGCCCGGGGTAACCGTTACATTGTATTGTCCGGGTGCCGTGTTGGTGAGATTGGAGACGAATCCACCACCACTCACCTCGAAATCGGAAAGCGTAAGATCAGTGACGGCTACCACGCTATTATCCGAGCTCACCGCCTCACGATTACTAAATGCATACAAATGCCAGGTATTGGCACTGCTTACAGAATCAAAGGTAAATTCAGCCTCTGTACCGCTGGCAACATAGGTACATTGAATAATCAGACCATCCTGGCTGGAACTAAAATATCGATCCTGGTTGACCTGAAAGACTCCAGGAGAATCGGAGCAGGAAAACATAACTTCCCGAACCTGTCCCCATGCCTGACTGTAAATGGTGAAAACATATTTTTTACCATCGGTAAGTCCGGTCATTTTCAGCTTTGCGGGATCCCCGCCGTATTTAAATGAATCATCTAACACATCACCAATCTTACCTGTAACAGTAGAATTTTGTGTGGGCCCGGGACCAGCAGTAAATCCCTGAGTGATGGCCCAGTTGGTGCCGGAAGTTGCACTTGACCCGGTGAAGGTGACTCCATTTACCACCTCCGTGGCACCGCCCATGTTTACGGCTGCGGTGTAAGTATCCCCAGAAGAAATTCCAGAATTGGCATCGCCGGTTAAATTCCAGGCAGTCCATGCATCCTGAGTAAAATCCAGCTTGAGTGTCTCGCTGTTGGCAGCCGTTGCCTGAACGGGTACCACAAAACTTGCCGAAGGACCGAGATCTCCATTTCCTTCATTATATAATATCTGTGCGTCTGCCTGCCCCAAGACAGCTGAATATACCCTAAAATCGTCCAAGTATTGAGCAAATTTCTGTGTGCCATTCGTATGGCAGCCTACAGAATAAATATTGTTACCGGTCTGGCGGTCAGAAGTTCCCATTTTTACCGCATCCAGATAAAATGTTGTAACACCCCCACCACTGACAGCCATTAAATGGCGCCAATTTGTGGTCATTGCTGGGGTTAAATCAAAGGAAGCAGTCGGTCTGAAAGAACCTTGCCAATTATGAAATACACCTACGCGGTTAGTATTTTCAATAATCACATGGTGATTCCCTTGTGCCCCCCTCATCAGTGTCCGCCATCCCTCTGAGGTGGGGTGTAAATCCTTGAACCAGGTGGAAATCGTAAAGTTTGCCGCATCATTGGTTCCTCCCAAATCAATTTGCGGGGAAACCAATACGCGAGCTGTTGTACCGGTAGGAAAATGGGCGGCTGCCGACCCGAATTTTTTATCTTCAGCTATGCTCCAAGTTGCTCCATTGCTAAGGGTAGCAATATG
>CACFTI010000052.1 GCA_902569115.1 uncultured Verrucomicrobiota bacterium
CGATTTTCGATATCCAACTTTCCCATGAATTCAGGAATAGCCGGTTCGACCACTTCGCCGGTTTTATCCAACCAGTTCCCGCGAGGAAGAATTCGTACCATTCTCTTATTTCCTGATTGAGAAACAAGCATGGAGCGGAAGGTTTTTTTGTAATTGGTTATGGCATCGGTTGCTGATTTAACTTCGGAGTCCAGTTTTTGAATCTCACCATTCAATTCATTAACTTGTTTTCTTAGACTTAAAGTGCCAGCAGGTGCTTTTGAGTAGATATATTGGATGAAGTGAGACCTTAGAGTATCTTTTTCACTATCCTTCCGGTCCTTCTCTGCTTTCTTGGCAAGGTTTTGGATATTCCCGGGTAAGGATTTATCATTTTTGGCGAGTGCGATCCATTTGTTGAGTGACAGCTCGGGATCCTGCCGAGGGTCCATTTTGCTAAGAACGCCAACTTTATCCCAATAAATGGTTCCATCCCATTGTGTAAATGCCATTCCATTTACTTTTGCCTTGGGTTTAAGACCAATTTTCTTCGCAGTTACAGATAGTCTAACCCATTTCCCCAATTCGGGTAGTGGTCCCATTTTTACTTTTGATACGGTATTTTCTCGACCATAAGGAATTAGAGATTCCCCCCAGTAGGCACGATGTTCCCAAGTTCCGTCATTGAATTGCACCATAACCTGCTTGGGTGGATTTTTGGGGTCAAGAAATGCGTATGCAAAAAATTCATCCTGATCATTCTTCACTTGGTGTGGATTTTTTGACTTGTAGAAAAAATGCTGATTATTTCCTACACCGGTTCGAACAAATGATTTTGAACCTGAAAAGACCGGGGCATCCGCAAGTTTCCATTCGCCGTGAAGTTCGGCATCCGTTGGGGCGTCGTCTTCGACTAATATTCTTTCCTTATTTTCAATTCCACTATCTGAAGGTTCATCGTAAATAAAACTGGATGACTTTTGAGTAAGTTGTGTTCGCAATTTATTTCGTTCTTTCTCAAGACCTGATTTCTTTTCATCTCTGATTTTTTCAGTCTCTTTTTTGGCTAACTCAAGTTCTTCTAATTTCTTTTCCTGATCAAGAGTGGGCAGATAAAGATTTGGGTTTCTTCTACCCACAGGTTTTTCCTGAATATCCGCAAAAAAGGCAGTGAGGGAATAAAAATCCTTGATCGTAAAAGGATCATATTTGTGATCATGACATTGTGCACATCCGGTGGTTGCACCCAGCCAGACTACCCCGAAATTACGAACACGGTCCGCCTGGTATATGGCTTGATATTCGGCTGCCTGGGCTCCGCCTTCTTCAGTTGTTTGAAGCAAGCGGTTGTAGCCGGACGCAATTTTTTGCTGCTTGCTCGCTTCAGGAAGTAAATCACCGGCGAGGTTTTCGATCACAAATTGATCATAGCTCATGTTTTGATTGAAAGCATCGATTACATAGTCGCGGTAGGCTGACACTTCCATAAATACATCGCTGTGATATCCGATCGTATCTGAATACCGGACTAAATCCAGCCAATGCAAAGCCATGCGTTCCCCGAACCTTTGATCAGCCAATAAACGGTCGACTAATTGATCATAAGCACTCTCCGTATTATCATTCAAAAATTGCATTGCTTCATCTGGGGTGGGGGGCATGCCCAGTAAGTCGAAGTAGAGGCGACGTAAAAGGGTCTTCCTATCCGATGGCTCTGCGAAGGAAAAATTTTTATTTTCTAATTTCTTGGCAATGAAACGATCAACTGGATGTGCGGATTTGGTCTTGCGAGTCTCTGTTGGGACGGATGGCTTGCTAATCGGAAGAAAAGACCAATGCTCCTCATATTCGGCTCCCTGCTTTATCCAGTTTTCAAGGATTTTCTTTTGTTTTGCGGATAGCCGTTTGCCAGTTTCCGGTGGTGGCATGAGTTCATCTTTATCATCGCTGTGCAAGCGAAATACCAACTCACTATCCTCTGGTTTCCTCGGAACCACGGCGGAGTATCCACCAAGGTCTTTAATTGCACCTTCAGATAAATCAAGTCGTAGATTTGCTTCTCGGGTGCTTTTGTCAGGACCGTGGCAGTGGAAGCAATACTCAGAGAGGATGGGACGAACCTCATTGGTGAAATCTACTTTCGAATAAACAATGTTCGAAGCGATGCTGAACAAAAATGGAAGGGGCAAAATTTTTATTAGGCAATTGAACTTCATATCTAAATTTTTAGCACTGTCATAATTTAAAACAATGCTAGAAGTAGGAGAAATAGAATATTTCAAATTGAAGTTATTTGTTTTCTTAAAATTAGCCCCTTGGTTAGGTCGTTCAAGAAAGGATCGATAAAAGACTCCTCAAACTTCGCTGCCTGCAATGTTTTGTGGAAAGTAATTAAACAACTGGGATGTTGATTTTACAAGCTTCCAGGCTAATGACTTTTCAAGACCTCAAAGGGTCATGGAAATTATGGGGATCAATCAAGATTCGATTTAATCGAATCAATGGCATAGGTGATCGCCAGCAAGTTTTTGTTTCTCTTATCAAAAATCGCTTTTCCATCTTCCGGGCAACCAAATTTAGAAGCCCATCCCATTCCTTTATTTTCGTGTATGATGTGCACATCAGTGATCCATTCTCTGATTGTCTCAAGATTCTTTAACAGACGGTTTCCTTCTCTGGGTTGTTTTAGTCTTTGGGCATGGGGTATACGATGAGTTATCTGACCCTCTTCATTCCTTTGTTCATCCCAAATTACTTCTGCAGTCTGGCATGCTTCCCAGTATCGGATTTCGGGGAATTTTACATAGCTTTCTACAATAGACTGTCCCATAGCTTCAATTTGTCTCATCGCAGCCTCCGCAAAAGTTATGTTGTCAGATGGAGTGTAATTATTTTTGGCATTCTCCAGAATCTTAACTTTCTGATCAAGAGCACTGGCGATCCCTTTAACCATTGAATAATTTATTTGTGCCCGCAAATTACCATCAAGCATTATGTCAATTGCATCAATATCCGGAGATTCCGATTTACGGGCATCTGCGAATGGTATTTCTGATAATCCTTTTTGCTCTGCTGATGTGGGGGATTTGGCTTTAAGATTAGGTCGGGGAAAGAGTTGTGCGTAGGGATGATTGGCGATAATTTTTAAAGATTCATTGCGATTGTGGCCTTTAATAATCGCGTTTTCTCCTTCATTTATAAATCGAGAGTCATTTTTATTGAATCCTTCGAATTTAATATTTCCTTCAAATACTTCCGTGATCACCGTAGCTTCCTCAATCGTGTGATCCACGAAAACCCCGAATTGGGTACCTAAATCAAAAAATGAGCCTACCGGAGTTTGGACGGAAAAGCTTCCCGGTTTTCCTTCGTGTGTGGCGGTAAGCATTCCCTGTCCAAGAATTAATGAGTTTGCGCTACTAATCTGAAAATAGGCTGGGGCTTCGATCACGACCTTTGTTTTAGATGGAAAATCAACTTCAATGGCACCTCTGTGTAAATGCAACATATCAGTCGGCATGCTGTCTCCATCACTTACAGCGATTCCTCTCCAGTCTGCACCCTCTGAAGATACAAGAAGTGCGGATGGTTCTGGATGTGAGAAGAAGAAGACTGAAAACAGGACTATTACTGCAGCTGCCCATCCGCCATAGGTGAAAAAAGGGACGATCTTTTTCTCAGTTTTCTTCTCTTGAAACCCGAGGAATGGACTGTGATGCCTGCTGACCAAAGTCGAGTCTGTCTCCAAGCACTCTTGGTAGTATTCACGGAGCTCCTTGCAGGAGAGAAGTTTGGCTTGCAGATCGGCAAACTCAATGTCAGAGATCTCTCGGTCTATTAGTTTCCAAACAAGTTTTTCGTAGTTTTTCATAAATGGATTAAATCGTTTTTAGGTTTACCTGGATGCAGATCAATAGCTGGTGTCTTAGCCTTAAAAGCTTTTGCGAAAGAGTGTTTGGGCTAATGCCTTCCCTCTGGGCTAGTTGATCTACGCTTAGTTCTCCCTGGTATCTTTCAAGGAGCAACGAACGGTCTTGGTTATCCAGTTTTCCTAAACACTGGTTCATCGCGATTTCCCGATCCTTGGGATTGTTCTGATCTGGATCTTCCTTTCCCAGGATATCAAGAAGTTCATCATTGAAGACTAATTTTTCCCGACTTTGGTTACGAAAATAAGCTTTAACCTGAAAGAAACAGACGCGATAAGCCCATTTAAGAAAGATTGTTTCCGGGTCCCAATCATCTCTTTTTACCCAGAGAACTTTATTGCACTCCTGCAATACATCGTCTGTCGAAGGAGAGTTGGCAAGTAACTTGGCCAAATAAATCCTCATTTTTACCTGAGCTTTTGTAAGCTCAGCGACAAATAAACTTTCAGTATCGGGGGTGGGCATTCGAATACCTTATACCGAAAGAGTAAACTTTATGACGCTAGAATTTATCGATTATTTCAAGCACATCATGCAGGGACTTTTGTTCAAAGCTGAAGCGTTTTACCACTGCGAAAAGATTCGTCGGCGGCTAAGACGATCTCGCTTGCCCGGATTGCACTGTTTTGATGTTCGGTTAGATCCGCTTTTCCAGTAATTCCATCAAGAAAGAATAGTTGTTCTCTGCGGCATAGTTCATCGTGGTCCGGCTCATCCTCTAAATCAATAAATTCGTCCTTAGCCTCGAGTTCTCCCGCTTCATTTTTTTGACTTCGGTGCAGAAGAATCCGTTCGGTTTGGCAATGAGCATCCACATCCGAGGATTTACCCCTGGAGCCAGCTTCTGCCGCAACAATGCTGGCGGAGCCAAGCGGCCCAACCACATCTTTAACGAAAAAAGCGGTTTCACTCATCATCGGGCCCCATCCTGCCTCATACCATCCGACGCTCCCGTTTTCAAAGGTGACCTGTAGGTGCCCGTAATTGATCTTATCCTGAGGCAATTCATCTGTCAGCTGTGCACCAACACCTGACACCCGAATCGGTTTGGATTCGGTCATTTGGCACATTACATCGACGTAATGAACACCGCAGTCGACAATCGGTGAGATCGAGGAAAGCAGACTTTTATGCGTCTCCCAATTCTTGCCATAGGATTGCTGGTTCAAATTCATCCTCATGACGAGAGGAGTACCCAGGGTTTTGGCAACCTCCACAAATTTGATCCAACTTGGGTGCTGGCGTAAAATATAACCAACAACCAAGGCTTTGTTTTTGGATCTGGCAAGCTCGACCAATTCCTTACACTGGTCTGCATTCTCTGCTAGTGGTTTTTCCGTAAAAACATGACAGCCAGCTTCCAGGGCAAGCTTGGCAAATGGATAATGGGTGTCTGGGTATGTGGAAATACAAACGGCATCCGGTTGAAGTTCTCGTAATGCATCCTGGTAGTCGTTCGCTTCTGCAGTGCCGTCTGGGAGTTCAGTCATCAGTTTTGCTCGGGAATCCGGACTACGCGTGCAAACCGCGGCAATGTCAAACTCTGGAATGGAAGCGTAGGCGAGGGCATGAGATCTACCCATATTTCCTGCACCAACAACAAGGACACGAATTTTTTGATCAGTCATGGCTTATAAAACTTTAGTTATCTTGAAATCCAATCGGAGGGGCGATGTTTTCGTACCAAATCGTCCTGCATTTCACCCACGAATTTATAATAACCTTTCAGGCTTAATTTGGATGCTGCCGGCTCATCGATTAGGATCGTGGTACGCTGATGAAGTTGCAGGGCAGAGGCCGGACACATTGCGGAAAGAGGACCCTCGACCATATCCTTAACGGCTTCCGCTTTATTTTCTCCATGGGCAAGGAGTAGAATACGCCTGGCATCAAGAATGGTTTTTATACCCATAGTGATGGCGAGTTTCGGCTGGAATTCATCCGGTTTGAAGAATCGGGAGTTATCCTCAATCGTCTGCTTGGTTAGAGTTTTGACCCGCGTGATCGAGCCTAGACTTGAGGTGGGTTCATTGAAGCCGATATGCCCATCCGTACCCACTCCTAAAACCTGCAGATCGATGCCTCCTGCTTTTTCGATCATTTTTTCATAGGCAGGACCCACATCGAGAGGGTTACCCGCCATACCGTCAGGCACTTGAGTATTGGATGACTCGATATTTATTTTACTAAATAGATTATCATCCATAAAAGTGCGGTAGCTTTGCGGATGATTTGCTGGAATCCCTACATATTCATCGAGATTAAAAGTTTTAACTCCGGCGAAACTCAAATCATGCTCGTTGTACCGACGGATTAATTCCTCGTACAAACCCAGAGGAGTTGAACCCGTGGCTAAACCAATTACAGAATCAGGAAAAGTCTTGATTTGAGACTCTACAAGATCGGCACTTTTACGGGCAAGAGATTGGGCGTCAGGGAAAATGAGAACTTCCATGAATTAAGCTAACTAAATTAGCTTCAATTATAGCAAGATTATAAGTCCCTGCCTTTGATGTTTTCGACTTCCATTAACCCTGAAAAGGCTTAACTAGCTGTCACCCGTTTGTTTTTCCTCCTGAGTTTTCCCTTTTTCTAGAAGTTTGGCTGCAGCAGCTGGATCCTCGGTTAATTTCCCTAAGAACTCAGGTAATTCGATTCCGACATTTTTAGTTATTTGATGAAGGGGAGGGAGGGCTCCTACCAGACCAGATACAAAGTTGGCGGTGTCGTTTTTTCCATCTTTTCCTCCTCCTGAATCCCACACGGTAACCTGATCGATTTTCAGGTTCGAAATAGCTTTTACTTGCTCCGCGACGAGTTGCGGCAATTGCTCGGTCACCAGCAATGTACTTGCAAATTCGGCCCCGCCTGCGGCACTAACAATTTTGGAAAAACCTTCCGCCTTGCTTTGTAGGGCCGCAAGTGTACCTTTCGCCTCCGCTTCCATAAGGGATTGGATACCATCTGCTTCACCTTTTTTCAGGCGTCTTGTTTTTTCCGCATCGGCTTCCGCTAAAGTCTCAATTTTAGACTTTTCGATCTGAGCAGGGATTACAATATCAGCGTGTTGACTAGCTTTCTCTCGTTCAGAACGGGCTGCTTCAGCTTTGGTCTCAGCCGCATAAGCCTCTTCCGATGCCTGGGCTGATTTTACTTTTTCTGCGGCCACCGCTAATCTTTCAGCTTCTGCCTCCTGCTCTCGTCTGGCTGCGTCCGATTGCGCAACTTTGATTTTTGATAAATTTTCTCCCTCTGTGGCTGCTGCTTGGGCACTAGCCACGCTAATTCTCCTCTCCCGTTCAGCTTCGGCGGCTCCGATTTCTCCGTCTCTTTCTCTTTGAGCCACACTGACTTTGGCCTCATTGATCGCACGGGATGATGCTTCCTTACCAAGAGCGTCAATGTAACCGGATTCGTCCGTAATATCTTTAATGTTAACATTGATTAAGCGGAGACCAACTTTCTTGAGTTCTACTTCAACCCCGTTGGTGATTTTTTCGATAAGCAGATCACGGTCTGCATTGATGGATTCGATATCCATGGTTGCGATAACAACCCGCATTTGTCCAAAAATGATGTCACTTGCCTGCTCACGAACTGCCTGCATATTCAATCCAAGCAGTCTTTCCGCGGCGTTTTCCATTACTCCTGCTTCGGTGGATACACCCACTGTAAATGTGGAAGGCGTATTGACCCGGATATTCTGTTTAGAAAGAGCGCCCTGTAGGGCAATGTCGATGGGGAGGGGTGTAAGGTCGAGCCACTGATAGTCCTGAATCAGGGGCCATACGAAGGATGCTCCGCCGTGTACGCACTTGGAAGAACGACCGCTTCCGGTTTTACCATAAATTACCAGTACTTTGTCCGATGGACACCTTTTGTAACGGCTGAAAAAGAAAACGAGCGTTCCTAGAACGACAACAATGAGAGATACGATTCCGATGAGTACGAAGTCCATGCTATTTTATTATTTGAGGATTATTAGGAGAAAAAAAATATTTAAGATATCTCGGCTTGAGTGGATTCTTTTTCCAGTGGTGAAACTAAAAGTGTTTGCGGATCAACGAGTTCTGTTACCCTCACTGCAGTCTGGTTGGCGATTTTCTTTTCATGGTCTGTCACTACTTTAACGATCCGCAGGCGTCCCTGCACCATCACTTCAATCTGCCCCATTCCTTTTCTTCCCGGAGGAATGGGGAGATAAACTGAACCGACTTCACCAATGCAGTTTTTATAGTTCAAGGTACCTTCTTCTCTTAGGCTGTGGAGATAGCTCATTAGGTAGACAATTAGACCAAGGAAAATACTGCCCACAATTGTTCCGATAAATGTGGCTCCTCCAGTTTCTAGTCCATTCTGCAGGGATGCTGCGCCAGCCCAGCCAAACCCTGTGAAAAAAGCACCGATTGAACGTATCGATAAAATGCCGGTCGCCCCACCTTCTCCGCCATCTCCGATATCAAAGTCAGCTTCTACACCTTCCGCGGCTCCCCCGATCAAGCTTAGTACCATTTGAATAGTAAGGATTAAACTTGATATTGCTCCAATGGCGACGAATGTTTTCATCGCAGGTTCCATATTTAGCCAATATTCGATCATGAGGTGTATTAGTTTTTTTATTTACAGGGATTACTTATCATTCAGTCAAGG
>CACFTI010000053.1 GCA_902569115.1 uncultured Verrucomicrobiota bacterium
TTGTCGATCAATGGAAATGAGAAACTTACGGATGATCTCAGTTCAATTAAAGCTCCTCCGCCAAGGAAGAAAGAAGAAATACCATCTAGGGGTTCCAACAATAATCATAACAAAAATAATCATAACCGTAGTCAGAATGGGAAATCTCGTCCAAGAGATAACGAATCTGAAAACAAAGATAGAAATAAAAGACATCGATCTAGACCAAAATCTAATCACAAAAGAAGATCTACAGAGCGTGATAGCAAAGACCCTCAAAATAGGGACAGGAACAAACATAAAACTCAGTCAAAAAGTCGCCACAGTTCTAAAACGACTGAGCCAAAATCCAAAAAAGTTAATAAATCAAAACTAGGTTCTTTCATTTCAAAAATTTTTGGAAACTAATCTAAACAAAAAGAGTTTTTCTTAAATGGATATTTTTCGCATATGCGGTGGAAATCCATTACATGGTAAAGTAAAAGTAAGCGGTTCCAAAAATTCAGCACTACCACTCTTTGCAGCGTCCCTGCTTACGGAGGAAGAAACTATTTTGGAAAATGTTCCTGACCTGAGTGATGTTAATTTCATGGCTGAAATTCTCACAGAGTTAGGTGCAAAGGTTATCCGAATTAGCTCTAATTCGTGGAGCATAATACCTTCATCTATAGTGCATTATGCACCTTATGAGTTGGTCCGAAAGATGAGGGCATCCATCTGTTTACTTGGTCCTTTGGTCGCTCGACTAAAAAGAGCAGAAATTCCTATGCCAGGTGGATGTGTTATCGGGAATCGTCCCATTGATCTTCATGTGAGAGCCTTGGAAGCATTAGGTGCAAAGGTTCAACTGTCTGGGGGTGTCGTGAAAGTGGATGGTAAAAATATTTCCGGAAATTCAGTTTTCATTGGTGGAAGACACGGAAGCACTGTTACTGGTACAGCTAATGCACTGATGCTTGCCGTACTCACTCCTGGTAGCACTGTCCTAGAAGGATGTGCCTGCGAACCAGAAATAACTGATCTTTGCCACATGCTAGAATCAATGGGTGCTAATATTCAGGGAATAGGCTCCCATCTTTTAAAAATTGAAGGGGTAGATAAGCTAAGCGGCTGCAAACACAGAGTTATTCCTGACCGCATTGAAGCCGGTACTTATATTTTAGCTGGAGCAATCACTGGAGGAGAGCTTACTATTGAAGGAATAGATTTCGGACATATGGGATCATTCCTTGATTTATTAAAAACCTCGGGTGTGAGTTTAGTTCCACAAAATCAATCTATAATTTCTTCTGTACCTACATCCTTAAAACCCTTAGAAGTTGTCACACTCCCCTTCCCTGGTTTCCCTACAGATTTGCAAGCCCAAATGTGTGCCTTAGCCTCAATTACTGAAGGGCTTAGCGTAATTACAGAACGGGTTTACCCAAGTCGTTTTATGCATGTTCCAGAATTATTAAGGATGGGAGCACACATATCGATTGAAGGATCAAGTGCAATCATTCGTGGAGCAAAAAGGTTAACGGGTGCTCCTGTCATGGCATCAGATTTAAGAGCAAGTGCAGCTCTGATTCTAGCAGGACTCGCGGCAGAAGGAGAAACTTGGGTTCAAAGAATCTACCATTTGGATCGAGGGTACGAAAAATTTGAGCACAAACTCCAAAAACTTGGAGCAAAAGTAGAAAGACTACCTGAATCTGAATTGCCCAAATCCATTTCCTCAGCAAATAATTAGTCAATATTTATGCAACAAGATGAACCAAAAAGATCGGAATTCCTTGAAAAAGCACTAGAAACTCAAGGAGCTATTGACGCGGCACTTCGCCCACCATCCTTTGACGATTTCACCGGTCAAAGAAAAACTCTAGATCGCTTGAAGATAATGGTTGGTGCTGCTGCAGTAAGACAAGAGCCTTTAAAGCATATCCTTTTGTGTGGTCCCCCCGGATTGGGTAAAACCACTCTAGCCCATATTGTTGGTAATGAATTGAAAAGAGAGGTGAGAGTTACTTCTGGACCGGTAATAGATAAACCGGGAGACTTAGCTGGATTACTAACTAATCTTCAGGAAGGAGATATCCTCTTCATTGATGAGATTCATCGAATCCCCAAAACCGTGGAGGAATACTTATATTCGGCGATGGAAGATTACAGGATTGATATTATGATCGATCAAGGGCCAAATGCACGAAGTGTCCGACTAGATATTCCAAGATTTACACTTATTGGAGCAACCACTCGAGTCGGTTTATTGTCCTCTCCTATGAGAAGTCGATTTACTCTGCAAACAAGACTCGATTATTATGGCCAGGATGATCTTACAAAAATTGTCAACCGAAGTTGTGCTTTAATCGACTGCCCGATTAATCAGGAAGGAGCAGAAGAAATAGCTTCACGGGCACGAGGAACCCCTAGAATTGCCAATAATCTAATTCATTTCGCCCGTGATTTCGCTCAGCAACGAGCAAACGGACAGATCGACCGTAAGATTGCTGCTGATGCATTGGAGCTTTTAGAAATCGATCATCGTGGATTAGACGAAATGGATAAAAGAATTCTCATATTGATGGCCCAGAACTACAAGGGTGGACCTGTAGGATTAGGTACAATTGCAGTTGGAGTCGGCGAAGAAGAGCACACCCTGGAAGAGGTTCATGAGCCATTTTTAATTCAAGAGGGTTACATCCAAAGAACAGCTCAAGGGCGAGTTCTAACCGCCACAGGGTGGGAAGTTACCGGAATCGATGGCAAAGAGGATAAAGATCCATCTCAGCTATCATTACTGTAAGCCTCTAATCTAGATGATGTAAGCTCAAAGAGATGTAAGAAAGATCCTGAAAAGATTTCCTTTTCGTTTTTACATTTCTCGATCAAAGCAGGTACGGTAAAAAATTCTATTTCTGAAACTTCGCTTATCTCTGGCGAAAATACTTTAAATTTTTTTTCGGAAATGTAAACACGCACAAACTCCATACCAGTTTGTATGCATGGATTGCATCTAAATATTTCCTTCAAATCACTTTCTGTAATTTTTATCCCAAGTTCCTCACGACACTCTCTCACAGCAGCCTCGATATATGATTCTCCAGCATCAACATGACCCGAACAACTGGTTGTCCACTTCAACGGGTCCAAATCTTTATTGGATGACCTTCTCTGCAACAGCCATAGATCATTCTGATTCTGAATGAAAATATGAACAGCTCGATGCATGATATTGTGCTTATGAGCCTCCGTACGAGTTATCTGCCCCAATATTTGATCGTTTTGATCAACCTCATCAAAGTACTCAGTCATTACAATAGTTATTAGTGCAAGATTTTAGAATTTCGTGTTGGCATTTTATACCATACTACCGTAGGTCAAATGACTTGTGGATGTAAACTTTAAGATTTTAGGTTCGAGTAGTTCAGGCAATTCAAGCCTTCTTCAGGTAGGAGACACTAGAATTCTCATTGATGCAGGACTTTCAGCTAGAAAATTAGAAAGCCTCCTCGAAGAACAAAACATCAAAATTGGGGAACTGGATGCTGTATTTCTCACTCATGAACATAATGATCACAGTGCAGGAATAAGAGGATTATCAAAATTGCAGCAACTCCCTATTTTCGCGAATCGAGATACAGTTCAAGCTGTACAGGCTAAGCTTCAAAGACGGGCTAATTGGAAGATTTTTGAAACGGGAAAATCTTTTGAATTTAAATTATTTAAAATTCACCCATTTAGTGTTCCTCATGATGCGTATGATCCCGTAGGCTTTTATTTTCAATGGGGAAATGGTGATTTGTTTGATCCTCCAGGTAGCTTAGCCTGGGTTACTGACCTCGGGTTTGTCCCAAATCTTGTACGCGAACGTATTCGTCAGGCAAAAATTCTTGTAGTCGAATCCAACTATTGCCCTAAACTTTTAGAGTCCGATAACAAAAGACCCTGGAGCCTAAAACAAAGAATACGCAGTAGGCATGGTCATCTTTCCAACGATTCAACTTTCGAGCTTTTAAACTCCTATAAGTGCCCATGCTGGCAAGAAATTTTCATCATGCATTTAAGCAAAGACTGTAATGATATTAATTTAGTAAAAAAACAATTCAAACAACTCAATGGACAAGGACATCGGTTCAAGACCTTTGTTATAGACCCCAACAATGCTGAGCCCCATCAAGTATGAGAAAAATCGCTAGACAAACTAAAATCATTGCAACCATTGGTCCAGCAACGGAAAGCGAAGATCAAATCATTCAACTAATCCAAGAGGGTGTGGATGTTATTAGATTGAACATGGCGCACGCGGCTCATGACTGGATTCGAATAATTACCGACCGCATTCGAAACATCGGTAAGCAACTCGACAGAGAACCGGCTATTATGATGGATGTGAAAGGACCTGAAATCCGAACCGGTTATCTACATCAGGAACTAAATATTAAAAAAAATGACACGCTGGACCTTGTGTTTACAGCACAACCAAATCCACCCATGGAAGATGGGGTTTGGCAAATTGAAGTAAATTACGACAAATTACCCGATCACATTAAGGAAGGTGATACTGTTTTGTTAGACAACGGATTAATTCAACTAAAAGTCTTACATTCATCTAAAGAAAAGATCCGTTGCTCTGTAAAAAGTGATGCAGTTCTTAAAAGCAGAAGGCATGTCAACTTGCCCGGAATTGAAACAGGTCTCCCCTCTTTAACTGAAAAAGATCGTAGAGACTCCTTAGTGGGTATCGAATGTAAGCACGATTATTTTGCCCTATCTTTTACGAGGGATGCCGACGCAGTTGATTTATTTAGAAGTTTCCTTCGCGATAACGGTTCGGATGCTCAAATCATAGCTAAACTCGAAGATCAAAAAGGGGTGGCTAACATTGAAGAAATCATCCAATCTGCTGATGCTCTCATGGTAGCTCGAGGAGACCTGGGTATTGAATGTCCTTTTGAAGAACTACCAATTATTCAAAGAAAAGCTGTCGGGGCGAGTTTATCTGCCGGAAAACCAGTGATCGTCGCCACGCATATGTTAGAATCGATGATTGATTCGCCCGTTCCAACAAGAGCAGAAATTAGCGATGTAGCCAATGCGGTCAATGAAGGTGCAGACTGTATTATGTTAAGTGGCGAGACAACTACAGGGAAATATCCATTTGAATGCGTGAGAATGCTGACAAGGATTGCCTCTAGGATGGAAGAGGAAATTCAACCAGGATTGACAGAAGAGCTAAAACTGTTTCGCCCTAAAGCTAAAATGTTGCGATCTGCAGCAATGCTTTCCATGCGCATGGAAAACTCAGCGGTTTTGGTTTTCACACGGAGCGGTGATTTAGCCTCAAAATTAGGTGCACTCAGACCGAATGGCTCCCCCTTATTTGCATTTACTGATGTTGAAGGTCTCCATCGAAGACTTCGTCTTATTTGGGGTATAGAGCCTTTCTTAATGGAATTTTCAGTTGATCCCGAAATAACAATCCAAAACGCAATTAATTACCTCAAAACCAAGAAATGGATAGAGGAAGGCGATCAACTAGTAATTGTAACGAATGCTTTTGCCCATAATCGGGTGATTGAAAGTATTCAGTTACGTGAAATTGAAAAATGAAGCTACTCGAAAAGTGCCTTTTCCTTTTTAAATTTCAAAAGGAGAAATAACAAACCAGTCCCAAAAAATGGTATAATCGAACAAATCCAAGGATTTAAAATCCCCCTTTCTCCAATCTTATCAAATGCAATCCTTAAGACATAAAACGACACTATACCGATCACAATCACTACAACTATAAAACTGACCTTCGGACTTTTCTTACCACTCATAAGGATAAGCCCAAGCAATGTTACAAATATACAACTCAAAGTATTTACTAATACAAGAGTTCTCTGATAATAATAAGCGTCCAGTTTATAAGAATCTCGATTAGGAAAATTATCTATAATAGAATTTATTTCTTTAAAAATCATTTTAGATGGATTTTCCTTAATCCAAAAATATGGCAAAGGGTCTGAGGTTAACTCTTCCAGCCAAAGTTTTTGAAAAGTAAACTTTTGAATCGGTGTATTTGAGTCAATTGCATCTTCGAGAAAAATATCTTTCCGCAATTCGTTCCACTTTAAACGATTAGTTTTTATATCGGGAACAGGAACTCCCCTTGCCGTAGGGTAACCCCAAAAAATCCCTTCACGAAACTGCCATTTCTTTATTTTGGCATCCCAACTTGCCATCTTGCATCTCAATCTTCCATAATTTTTGCCGGCATCATCATTGAGGTAGAGCTGAAGATTTTTTCCCTCTAATGTTCGAGGATTGAATTCCTGAAAATACCACATGCCTACAGATGTGTCTTTCATCTGTAAGCTTCTGGGTTCCCAAATTTTCTCACTGGAATAATTTTCTTTTGTAGGCTGAGTGTACAAGAGCCACAAGTTACACGCTGCAATTACGGTTGAAAGAACAAGAAAAACTGCACCAATCCATAGGGGGCTGACTGCACATGCTTGTAAGGTCGTCCACTCTTTGTGCCTTTCAAGCATTGAAAACGTAAGAATTGTTGCCGCAAAACAACAAATAGAACTTAGCCAAGGAATGGAAGGTGCTAAATAAACATAAAACAAAAGCTTAGGGTCTTCCCAAAGTAGCTCTGCACTCCTTTCGTATTCTTGAGCAAGAAGAAACACTAGGAGTAGAGAAAAGAGAAAAAAAAAGCTAAAGAAAAATTGAGTAGCCCAAAATTGCCCCCAGTGCTTTAGTAGAATCCATGGACAATTCTGCATTTATTATATCTTATGAATGATTAGTACAAGCTTGCAGGGAATAGCTTATGAATTCTAACTTACAATCAACTCAATATTTAACAAGATGGAATTTTCAATAGCTAGGTTTCTAAAAATAGCACCTTTTATGTTTATTAATACGAAAGTATTTGCATCAGTACAAGAGTCTAGACTTTCTC
>CACFTI010000054.1 GCA_902569115.1 uncultured Verrucomicrobiota bacterium
CGGTGTAAATATCGGACACGGAAAAGTAATTATCACATTTCTCGCTTCTGCTAACGAAGCTCCAGTGATTTCTCAGGGAACTGGTCCTATTTCGAAAGTTACTTTAGAAGACACTCTGACGACCTGGACTACATCTGAACTTAATGCAACTGACTCGGACACCAATTCGGCACAACTTTCCTGGTCTATTTTGACACCGCCATTTCATGGCACTGTCAACATCGATGGGAATGGCTCATCCCCTCAAACATTTTCTTATCTACCCGATGCCAATTACCACGGGTCTGATTCTTTTTCGGTTATGGTTTCAGATGGCGACAAAAACGATTCCCTTACAATTAACCTTACCATCAATCAGGTTAATGATGCCACAGTCCTTGTTGGCGACTTTAACTCGACGATTGATGCAGGAACAGTTGCTTTGGGTGATCTGAATGCGTCAGATCCTGATGGTCTTGCCGATGGTTCCTATTTTTCTGTTTCTCATGATCCATCACACGGAAACGCCATAATTCATCCTTCCGATGGGAATTGGACTTACATTCCTCAATCAAACTTCTTTGGCGATGATAATTTCACTGTTACGATCACCGACGATCTCAATCAATCAATCACCCAATTGATAAATATTTTTGTCGCCCCAACGAACTCCATTACCTACACCTTCACCAATGCCGGAGCAACAGGCCGCCAAGGTCCCACTCAGGCAAATATCGACTCTTCTTATACTGGGACAAACTTGGCTGGTATTGTCACCATCAATACAATGGGTGTCCAAGAGTGGATAGTTCCGGCGTCAGGAATCTATAGAATTCAAGCCTTGGGTGCTTCTGGAGGAGACGGAGGAGATTTAGCAAACGGTGGAAACGATGGAGATTACAGCGGAGGCCTTGGAGCAAAAATGAGTGGAGATTTTTCGCTTACAGCTGGTGAAAAACTTTATCTCTTGGTCGGCCAGCAAGGATTAAGTCATTATAATTACAATGGAAGTGGTGGAGGTGGATCCTTCGTGGCTAAGGGAACTCAACTAGCTCAGACATCTCCTTTGCTGGTCGCTGGTGGGGGAGGTGGCGGCGGCATTCACTACAACCAAGATGCGACCACATCAGAGTCTGGTTTGGATGCCAAAACCAACAATGGACCTAATTCACTTGGAGGAACCAACGGACAGGGCGGACAGGGCGGCACATCTCAAGGCTCAGGAGGTGGTGGTGGTTTCTTTGGGGACGGATCTGGTGCGGCTTATTCCTCGAGTTATCATGGAAAATCTTTTCAAAATGGAGGACTTGGAGGAGATGGTCTTTCAAACCAAGGTGATGGCGGTTTTGGTGGTGGCGGTGGATTTCATTACAATCATACTGGTGGTGGTGGTGGCGGTGGCTATTCAGGTGGTGCTGGAGGTGGAAACTATCATGTCCCGACATACACCGGCGGTGGGGGTGGATCTTTCAACGCAGGGAGTAATCAGGTAAATGAATCTGGAGCCAATCAAGGCCATGGTAAGATCATTGTAACACTCTTGCCTTCTTCGGGTTCGAATTTACCTCCTTCAATCCCTCAGGGAGAGTTTGAATGGGCATCCCATGCTGGAGGTACTGATCGTGCAGAGGGCTACTCTGTGGATGTTTTTGAAGATGGTAGTTCACTTATTGGAGGAATGTTTTTTGGGACTGCCAACTTCGGTAACACTATCAGCCTCACCCGAACAAACGATGCCGACGGGTTTATCGCCAAACTCAATGCGGACGGTAACTTTACCTGGGCAACAAAAGTGGGCTCTACCAGCTCGGCTCGAGTTACAGATGTGGCTGCATTACCAGACGGGAGTTCCATCATTACGGGCCTATGGAACGGCACTGCAACATTTGGCAGCACCTCTCTTACCCCTAGTCCCGCTAATTACAATGACTTTTTTGTGGCCAAGCTTGATACGAATGGTAATTTTTTATGGGTTACACAAGGGGGTGGTTCGAGCAGTGATGAATCTGCCGGCATTTCTACGTTCAGTGACGGCAGTTCAGTTGTAACCGGTCAATTTAGTGGTACTGCCACTTTTGGTAGCACTACCCTAACCTCCACTAATCATTTACGAGAGATTTTTGTCGCAAAATTGGATCCCAACGGAACTTTCGTTTGGGCGACAAAAGCAGGAGGAGCCGGTCACGACCATGGTCGTTCGGTGACCACCCTTTCAGACGGTGGCATAGTCATTGCTGGTGACTATGCCTCAACGGCGACTTTTGGAAACGTCACACTTAATGAATTCGGTGGAAGCAGTGCATACATCGCAAAATTGGATTCAAATGGTAATTTTGTATGGGCCAAAAATGCCGGTGAAGACCAGTGCTGTAGTTCCATCAATGTCTATGCATATGGGGTCGATGCCTCACATAATGGAAGCACAATTATTACAACGGGAAGTTTCCAAGGAACCTCCACATTTGGAAACATTGATCTTACAAGTGCCGGCTCCTCAGATGCATTTGTGGCTAAGCTAGATTCTTCAGGAAATTACCTGTGGGTTACCCGTGCTGGTGGTTCAAGTAATGATATTGGGCAAAGTATTGCCATGCTTAGCGATGGCAGTTCACTGGTCACCGGACAATTCCAGAGTAGCGTAGATTTTGGGAACACTACCCTGACCAGTGAAGGATCAAGTGATGTATTTGTTGCTAAACTTGATTCTAATGGAAGTTTTCTATGGGCCACGAAAGCGGGGGGTACTCAAGCCGATTATCCCAAAAAGATTGCCTCCAACAATAACAACCTAGTGGTGGTTGCGGGTATCTTCAATGGGACTGCCAGCTTCGGATCTACCGACTTGACCAGCCTGGGCAGCCTCGAAGCCTTTGCAGCTTCAATTAAGGCCAGCAACAACCAGGCTCCGGTTATTTCTCAGGGAAATGCTCCTATTACCAAGATTATTAACGAAGATACTCTTACTTCCTGGAGTGCAGTTGAATTAAACGCAACCGACCCGGATACAGATGTGTCCACATTATCATGGTCAGTTACAGAATCTCCGGCAAATGGTACCGCAACGATTGAGGGAACCGGTTCATCACCCACCACATTTACCTACCAGCCGAATGCGAATTATTTTGGTTCTGACACTCTTACCGTTCAGGTTTCAGATGGTTTTACCAACGATTCGATCACAATCAATCTGATCATAAACCCCGTCGATGATCCTGCGGTTATTATCGGAGATCTCAACAAATCAAGTAATATTGGAGAAATTATTCAAGGGGATATAAATGTCACTGATATTGATGGTCTTTCTGATGGTTCCTATTTCTCCATCTCTGTTACTCCCGCAAACGGGACGGCTTATATTGATGCAGAAGACGGAAACTGGAGCTATACCCCAGACATGAATTCACTCGGAAATGTCTTTTTCACAGTAAAGATAACAGACGACCTCAATCAATCCTATTTCCAAACCGTATCATTAAATATAAGCTATATTCCCATAACGAACCAAAATTTCAATAGTGCGATTGACCTTTGGTTTACAGACCAACAGGAAGCCAACTCGACTTATGGTCACATTAGTGACTGGAATACATCAGCAGTTACTCAAATGGTGAAGGCCTTTGAAAATAGAACTAACTTCAATGAGGACATCAGCGGGTGGGATGTTTCTAATGTTATAAACATGAATAACATGTTCGCTAATGCAGCTTCTTTTAATCAACCGATTGGAACATGGGACTTATCATCTCTTGAAAGAATGTGGGGTATGTTCTACGGGGCTTCTAGTTTTAATCAAGCCATTGGAAGTTGGGATGTTAATAGCGTTATTGATATGGGTTGGGTTTTCAAAGATGCAACTTCGTTTAACCAAGACTTAAGTAACTGGATAACAAGTAATGTTAATAAAATGGATGGTATGTTTGCAGGTGCCACACAATTCAACCACCCAATTGGAAGCTGGGATGTTAGTGGCGTTAATAATTTTTCTTGGATGTTTGATGGTTCTTCAAACTTTAATCAGCCAATCGGAAACTGGAACACATCATCGTCAACTCATATGGCGGCAATGTTCAAGAACGCGACATCTTTTGATCAGGATATAAGTTCATGGAATGTGTCAAATGTAAGTGAGATGCATTCAATGTTTAAAGGTGCAACTTCTTTTAATCAACCGATTGGTATTTGGAATGTTTCATCAGCCAATAAGACTTGGGCAATGTTTCAAAATGCAGATTCTTTTAGTCAATTTCTTGGGGATTGGAATACGAGCTCGGTCACTAATATGTCTTACATGTTTGCAGAAGCAGACTCGTTTAATGGTTCGATAGATGGATGGGACATAAAAAATGTAAATAATTTTGATAATATGTTCAGCGATAACCAATTATCCAAACTTACAAAAAAAGAAATACAGCTAGCTTTTTCATCGAATGATAATTGGCCTTATGATTGGGATACAAATGAAGCTCCTGTAATTTCTCAAAGCGACATCAGTATCCATAGATCGATGCCCGAAGACACTTTATTAAAATGGTCCTCCAACGAACTTAATGCAACAGATCCAGATACTAATTCATCAAAACTTTCTTGGTTTCTTCTCACTCCTGCTTCAAATGGTGATGTATTCATTGAAGGTAATGGATCTTTCCCTCAAACATTTACATATCAACCAAGCACAAATTATTTTGGACCTGACTCCTTTTCGATTTCGGTCTCTGATGGTGACAAGAATGACTCAATAAAAATTAATATCCTGGTTCATCCCGTCGATGACCCAATCTTGATCAGTGGAGATTTTAACCAATCGATCGACGAAGACGGTATTGCTTTCGGCAATCTGATTGCCATGGATATCGATGGCCTCACCGACGGTTCTTATTACGCCATCACCAATTCACCATCTCATGGCAGTGCTTCCATTGATCCTACCGACGGGAACTGGACATATCTCCCCCACCCCCATTTCTTTGGCGATGACAATTTTACCATCTCCATTATGGACGACCAGAATCATTCCTACCTCGAAAACATCCAAATCGTGGTTAATCCCGTTGATGATCCAGCAATTATTTCAGGGAACCTACAGGCCACGACTTACTTGGATATCTCCAGTCGTGGTCAAATAATAGCCAAGGATATTGATGGTCTGGCCAAAGACATAATTTTTGAAATTTCAAGACTACCCAAAAAAGGAATTGCCGAAATAGATCCGATCGATGGGAACTGGACATACTTTCCAACCCATCAGGATTTCGGGGATGATATTTTTGAAATATCTGTTACCGACATCGATGGAAATAAAACTTTTCAGACCATAAACTTAAACGCGCAGATCAACCATCCACTTCTCAAAACCATCACCCCAATTCTTTCCGCAGAAGAGTCGATTATTTTGCAGGGAGAAGTGATTTCCACGGGTGGATCGACCCTCCTGGATACAGGATTCTGGCTGGATACATCACCCACCTTTTCCAATCCAAACAAAATTTATTCAGTGGCGGATAAAAATGGATCCCTGAAGTCGGCTATTTCCATACCCA
This sequence comes from uncultured Verrucomicrobiota bacterium, assembly GCA_902569115.1. Classification (GTDB taxonomy): domain Bacteria; phylum Verrucomicrobiota; class Verrucomicrobiia; order Opitutales; family Seribacteraceae; genus Seribacter. The sequence continues at coordinate 5,517 of CACFTI010000054.1, forward strand.
AGGAAACCGTCTTCATTAAAAGCTTTGCGATCACTTCGATGGGTGAATTTTTCGGACAAACAATTAGATATAACCCCTTCTCATCCAAAAAGTTTTGGCAGGCTCACGCCATCCCCATGGATGCGGACTGGATGCAATCAGCCTGGTTTGGCATGTTTACACCGGTTACGGAGAATTGGATTTATCACTTCCGAATGGAATGGCTTTTCATAAGCGACTTCACCCCCAAAAACCTATGGGTATGGTCCGAAAAACAGGAATGGATCTGGACAACCGAAGAAGTATTCCCCTTTTTCTATTCAAATAACACTGGCAACTGGTTGTATCTGCTTCCTACAAAACTGGGAGATAAAACTTTCTACAACTACGAAACTGAAGAACTGGAATAGTCTTCTCTTTTTTCAGGTACTCACAACCCAAGAGGCTGAGTCCCCAAGGAGAGCAATTTTCCATATTTTTCAAAAGCTTCCTTTCTTCCATGCAATCGTAAGCGATCCTCCACTTTAGGGTTACTGGGTCGCCGAAATGTCATCTCTACGGTCCGTAAACCTTGCGGTTGTAAATCACTGTGAGAACTGAGAAAGAATGTATCCTGTTCCAGTACCCGGTAGATTTCACCTTCCACTTTTTTCCGATATTCTGCACCGGGTAAAATACAGTCCTCGATCCCGCACGCCACTACGCATAATAAATCATCCGCCTCGTCTTTTAAATATTCAAGCATATCCCGCCCCTCCACTTTGTAAGGAATCCGCGGTATGGTCTGACCGGCATCCTCAATCAATGCCTTGACCGATGCTTTTTGCTTATCCGCATAAAATGGTTCCACGGCCACAAAGTTTCGGGCCTCGCAACTCGCCGCCAAGGCATACCCATAGGGCATCATCCCGGCTCCCAATTCCACCACCCGTCGCCCGGTGAGCAAACTTTGCAAAAAAATTCCGCCCGGGGTCAGCGACCATTCATACAAGGCCCGGGTAAATTCGCCACCCGGTGCCGCAAACCCGGTTCCTAATTCGCGCGAGACCGATAATCTTTCCTTCCAGTCACGGGAGACTGTGAATTCACCTTCTTCGCCCATCAATGCGTACGTTCAAGCATCCGCCTGACTAATTCCAAAAGAAAAGCATTATCTCCACCCACTTGCTCTATTTTGCCAAGGGCATCCTCCGTATGCCTGGTGGCCAATTCGCGGGCTTTTTCTTCACCCAGCAGACCTACCCAGGTCACTTTACCACTCT
>CACFTI010000055.1 GCA_902569115.1 uncultured Verrucomicrobiota bacterium
CCAATTTATTCTTGAGAATATATATGGGGTAACTCTCATATTCATGTGAGTTTTTAATAATCCCTCATCAATATCTTTAAGAATTATTTCCGGAACAAACCCTTCGGTTGCTTCTTTAAGTTTTCTTATTGTTGTGATAGAGTTTTTTAGTTGCCACTGGTGATCACCAAAAGTTTCAGCATCTATTTTTCTCCATAGTGGTATTTTTCTCCAATACTCAGAATTATCAAATTCATAGAATGTTTTTTCATTAGGTTTAATTGTTAGCTCGGGCCCGCTATCAACAATTGATTTAATGTTCTCTAACATTTAAATACCTAAAGATCTGATCTTAGACCAAACATCTATTTACTTTTGAAGTATAATCACGAAAATTACATAGCTGAAAGTCTAGCTATCAACCTTTTGGCAATAAACAGAGTAAATTAATCGGTACGTATGGGCATTACTACACATAAGGTATCCGTTGGGTTTTCATTATTAGAAGATACTTTAAACACCCCAGGACTCATATCATCTCGAAATTCAAAACTTATTTGATCTACTTGAATTGCTCTTAATGGATCCATCAGGAATTTGGGGTTAAAGGAAACGGTTGATTCATCGCCATCGTAATTAATGGATAATGATTCACATGCATCACCAAGCATGCTTTGTCCCGAAATCTCCATTTCTCCATTTTTAACCCTTAAAGTGATGCGTTCATCTGAAACAAGTGATGCCCGCGTAACGCATTCTTGCATCAATTCTCTCTCTATTTTAGCAACCTTAAAGTCATCTTTTGGGATGACTTGTTTGTAGTTTGGATATTTTCCCTCGACTACTTTTGAAATAAAATAGATCGAATCCACAAAACCAGTTTCTTTTGTTTTTTCCTCAGAAACAGGTAACTCAAACGAAACTTGTCTATCTGTGAATGATAACCTTATATCTTCTCCAGTCTTAGGTAGCTTTTCTATTTCGGAAACAGTTAAAGAAGGTAAAATAAATTCCCCTTGTAGATCCTCTTCCGGGACTTGTTTACTAGATACAGCTAACCTACGTCCATCTGTAGCTACCAAAGACAGCTTTCCTTTCTCTAGTAAGAAAAATACGCCTTTGAGCATATATCTTTCTTCATTTATTGACTGTGCGTAAGAAACACTTTTTAGCATCTGAGCCAAATCTTCTTTTTTGAGATTTATTACTTCACTCTTTTCAAGTTCGGGAAGAGGCGGAAATTCCTTACTGTCGATTCCAATTAAATTAAAAACGGAGCCTCGAGTAGAAACGGTTGATTTTAATTTATCTGAAGATTCAACAGATACTTCAATATCCGCCAGTTCTTTAACTATTCTCGAAAGTTCCTTAACGGGCAAAGTTGTTGAGCCTTCCTCTGTAACCTCTGCCTGAATTGAGCATCTTACTCCTAAATCTAAATTTGTTGTTGTGAGAAGAATTTTATTTGAGCGTGCTTCAATCAAAACATTTTGAAGAATGGGCATTGTTTTGCGACTACCAACAACATTCGTAACAAGCTGTAATCCTGCACCGAAATAATCTCTGTTAATTTTAAATTTCATTTATTTGTTTTAATTGAAAACCTGCACTCTTCACAATGCATAAATACTATTTAGATATAATCTCTTAAAGTTTAATCTCTATTATAGAAGCCTAATAACTCAAACAAGTCCGTAAAGCCATGAATTGGAAATACTTGTAAGATTAAAACTAGTTAAAAAAGCTATCATAAATTGATCACGGAAAATTTTATGGTGAAAAAGAAAAATAACTTTATTATTATTATTGAGTTATCGACATGGTTATTTACGGGTGAGACTTTCCAAGTAATCCCAGAAACTTTGATGTTCTTCCAAAACTGCCTCATCAGAAGATGGAAGTTTGCATCTAACTAAAAAATCTTGCACAGAATTTTTTGGAAGTATGTATATACAATGAATTGAAGAGCCTGTATGCTCGAAGTAAAAGCGAAGGTCTTCATAGCGTAATCGATAAATCTCTTTACCAGATCGATTAAATTTACCAATGTTTGAAGAATTTCCCGAAATGATATCCTGTCCACGCAAACTCATATTTTCAATGACTTTTAATTGTTCAGATCTCGTGAGTTTTTCGAGTATAGAGAGACTTTGCTCTGAAAAGGTTACTTGAAACATAATGAATAAAACTTATCGTGGGGTATTCGTAATTAAATGTGAAAAACCCAACATCCAAAAGAAAATATAAAATAACAATCATATTGTTAGTTTCTGTTGGCTTCTTCGGACTCTTTCTTCTCGTAATGAAAGTAAACCACGCATACAAAGAGTTAGCCCTATGGGAATCTAAAAAAGAAGTTTTAGAACAAGAATTACAAGAACTTCGCATGGAGGCTCAAAAAAATAGAAAATTTTTAGAAATGTTAAGAAATGACCCTGACTTTCAGGATGATGTTGCTCGAAAAGAATTGGGCTACGGAAAGAAAGACGAAAAAGTTTTCAGATTCACAAAATAAGAAAAAAACTAAATTATGTTAGAGAATATTCAAAGTCTTGCAGAAGAGGGTCTGATAAAAACAACAACATCCGAAAATTTAATTAGTTGGATCAAACAAGAAAACATTCCGCAATGGGTGACTGATTCAATCAACCAACTTGTTGATGAAGAAAATTGGGATGAAATAAACAATCGGTTTTTTAAAAATATTTCATTTGGGACAGGAGGTATTCGAGGAAGAACAATCTCTGAAACGATCACAAACATTGAAGCAGGTAACCATAAAAAAGGCCAAACACCCAGTTATGCCACCGTTGGAACAAATTCACTTAATGAATTAGTGATAGTAAGAGCAACAATGGCCCTTTTTGAATACACCATAGAAAACCTGATGCAAAAAGGCTCTCTACAGCAACCATCTATTGTGGTTGCTTACGATGTCAGGCATTTCTCGAAGAAATTTTCTCAAATTATATCTGACACATGGACACATCTTGGTGGAAATTCGTTTCAATTTGATGGACCCAGATCAACCCCTCAGTTAAGTTACACAATCAGATCAAGAGGATTTCATGCAGGTGTAGTTGTTACTGCAAGTCACAATCCGTTTCATGATAATGGGTTTAAAGCATACTCAGAAGATGGTAGCCAAATATCGGGTGCAAAGGCTCAAAATATTGTTGAGAAATATAATAATACTCCCTGGGAAAAGGTTTTTTCCTTTTTTACTATTGATAAAAAGGTGGAAAATGAGGAAACAAAGATTTTACCCAAGATAGATGACTTTAATTATTTATCGGCTTTAGAGGATTCAGTTCTTAACATAGAACTACTTCAGGAGCATTGCCCGAAAGTTGTTTTCACTCCCATTCATGGGACGGGAGCGATATCGTCAGTTCCCGGATTATGGGAACTGGGTGCGAATATCAAAGTATTTGATGAACAAAATGACTTCGACCCAAATTTCAGTAGCGTACAGTCTCCCAACCCGGAAAACCCAGAGGCACTTTCTAAAGCCATAAACTTTGCAAAAAAAACAAATAGCGATGTTGTTTTAGGAACAGATCCAGATTGTGATAGAGTTGGTATTGCTGTTAAAAATCACAAGAAATTTGAATGTCTTACCGGAAACCAAGTGGGGGCTATTCTAGCTGAATACAGACTTCAGGAATTGCAAAAAAAACAGGTTTTAAAACCAGAAAATTCAAAAGGGTTTTGTATACTAAAAACTTTTGTAACGAGTGATCTACTTTCGAAAGTTGCAGAAAATTATGATGTAACCTGCATCAATACACCCACAGGCTTTAAGTGGATGGCCAAGAAGCTTAAGTCATATGAGGAGCAAGCTGTAGGAGCAATCTACGAAAAAGAAGGAATTGGGTTGAACTATAACAAAACAGATCTCTTTTCTAGGATAGAAATTTTGTCAAGATATTCCAAGTACGCTGTTTTATGTGCAGAGGAAAGTTATGGATATCTTCCCTTGGACACGGTAAGAGATAAAGACGGCAATGCTTCCTCTCTAGCAATATGCGAAGCTTTATCTTATTTAAAGTCCCAAGAAATGTCACCTATGGAATTTCTTGATCAATTGTATACCAAATATGGATATCATCTGGAGGAAACAAAAAATATTTACCTGGAGGGTGCGACGGGTAGTGAAAAAATAAAAAAAATCATGGATTCATTTAGGGAGGCCCCTCCAACAAAAATAGGATCACTTTCAATTCAAAAGATTGTGGATTTTAATATTCCTGGACTCTATGACGAAGATAAAGAACAAATTGCCCTTGAAAATTTTCTTATACTACATTTAGACGAAGGATTTAGGATAGCAATCAGACCGAGTGGTACTGAGCCTAAGTTAAAATTTTACATATTTGGTGAAGGTTCACCGGATGCAAAAGTTTTGGAAGATGAAAAAAATATAGTGCACCAACTTTACCAAGAAGTGTCTTCGGAACTCAAAAATGAGGTAGACCAAAGAATAAAATAAAATGGGCTATCCGATCACCTAAATCAAGAAAGTAGAAGGGTTTTCAAGGTGATTTGCGAGAGTTTGAAAAAACTTTGCAGCGACTGCACCATCTACAAGACGATGGTCGCAACTTAATCCCAGAATAATGGTTTCACCTGTTGTAATCTGACCATTTTTATCTACCACAGCCTTCACTTTAGACGAACCTACAGATAGTATTGCAGCGTTAGGGGGATTTATAATTCCACTAAAAGAATCAATTCCAAACATACCAAGGTTTGTAACTGTAAATGTTGAACCAGCCATCTCGTTTGGTTGCAGTTTTTTCTCTCTAGCTTTTGTGATTAATTGTTTCGCTCTGACTGAGATTTCAGAAAGGGTCATCTTGCAAGCCCCGTTTATTACAGGAGTAAGTAAACCACCTTCGATGGCTACACCAAAAGAAAGGTTAACTTCAGGGTGATATATGATTTCAGTTTCATTCCAACTGGAGTTGATTTCCGGATGCCATTTAATTGTTTCGGCACATGCTTTTAGAATAAAATCGTTAATGCTGAAACCTATATTACTTCCTTGGGTTAGCAAAGATGTTTTTTCTGCTATGCTTTGATTAATAGCTTCACGAGAATTTTTAAGAGGGATAGCATCGATTTCTTTTTGAAGATAAAAATGAGGTATGTTTTGTTTGGATTCAGTCAACCTTCTGGCGATGGTCGATCTCATGCTTGAAACTTTAATCGATTTACTGCTAAGCAAACCAGTGGAAGAGTCTATTCTGCTCGAATGATTTTCAACCACTTTTGTTTCAATAGCATCGAAGTTGTCATTTTCATTATCTAAAGAGCCTGTTACTTCCAGTATATCACGTTTTACAACTCTGCCAGATGGGCCAGTGCCATGAATTTTAGAAATATCCAGATTATTTTCCTTTGCTAATTTCTTAGCTAGCGGAGAAATTAAAATGCGATTCCCTTCTGTAGTTGGTGCTGCTGTTTGATTTTCTTTTTGAAAAACTTTTTCATCGCTTTCCTCAACATCTTTAGGATCATCCTCTATAGGGTCTGAGCCCTGTGTGGATCTTTTTTCTGAATCGCTTTCCGGTTTAGCAGTATCAACTTCTACACTTTCACCCTCTTCACCTACAACTGCCAAAGGACTTCCTATGGGAGCTTCTTCCCCTTCAGAAACAAGAATTTTAAGAAGAATACCATCATCGAAATTCTCCAATTCCATAGTAGCCTTGTCAGTTTCAATTTCTGCCAGTGTGTCACCATTTGCAACCTGGTCTCCTACACTTTTATGCCATTTAACAACGGTGCCAACCGACATGGTGTCACTTAACTTAGGCATTTCAATAACTATAGACATGGCAAATTAGAGTATGTTGAGTGCAGCCCGCAAAACTTTTTCTTTACCGGGCAACTGAATAGATTCGAGTGCTTTACTGTAGGCTTGGGGAGCATCAACAGCCGATACTCGAGCTATCGGTGCATCCAAGTAATCAAAGGCTTTGTCCTGAATTAAAAAACAAATTTGAGCATCTACCCCACAAAATGGTTTATTTTCTTCAACCAGAACTACTCGGTTCGTTTTTTTAACGGACTGAATAATTGCCTCTTCGTCAAGTGGGCGAATAGATCTTAGATCCAACACTTCAGCAGAAATATTATGTTTATCAGAAAGTTCCTCAGCTACTTCTAGTGCGGTGTGGACAGCTTTACCATGTGCTATGATGGAAATGTCGTTACCCTCAACAATTACATTTGCTTTGCCAAGTGGAACAAGAAATTCATTATCTTCAGGAACTTCATCTTTAAGATTGTAAAGGATCGTATTTTCCATGAAGCAGACGGGATCATTATCGCGAATGGAAGATTTAATAAGTCCTTTAGCGTCTGCAGGGGTTGCGGGGCAAACCACTTTCATTCCGGGAGTATTGGCGGCAAAATTTTCAGGTGTATGCGAGTGTGTGGCGCCAACATTTGTACCGCCATTTGCTGGTCCTCTAAAAACAACAGGAACATTGATGAGACCTCCTGACATATAACGAATATTGGCTGCGTTATTAAAAATTTGGTCGAATGCAACATAGCAAAAACTCCAAAACATAAATTCTACAACAGGTCGCATACCCATCATAGAAGCACCCACTGCTAATCCTGAAAAAGCTGCTTCACTTATGGGTGTGTCGATGATTCGTGAAGAACCAAATTTTTCCAAAAGACCTTCGGAAACTTTATATGACCCTTTGAATTGGGC
>CACFTI010000056.1 GCA_902569115.1 uncultured Verrucomicrobiota bacterium
GCAGTCGCTTGCAGGTAGATCAAGCCCGGCAGGCTCTTTTTAACGGGCAAAGTAGACTATTGGCAGCGAAATCTTCCTTTGCCAATCGATTGGACGGTTACAAGATGTTTCTTGGTCTGCCTCCCGATGTTTCGATGCGGGTAATGGATGATTATATCGAAAGCTTTAGGCTTACGGATCTTGAACTTGTTGAATTGCAGGAAGGCGTTAACCGCATTTTATCAGCGGTTAGAAACCCTGAGGAAGTGAGTACACTTGAGTCCTTGCGGTCTTATTTTGAGCAAGTAGTGCAGATGAAGACAAAGACACAGCTCAGCATGGAAAACTTGAGAAAAGATTTCTCGAAGTTTCAGGAAGTGTTACCTCAACGAAAAATTGGTTTTGCCAGCTTGCGAAAACGGTCTGATTTAAAAGAACTAGGAATGGGAGAAGAAGCTTTTCGGGATAAGGACCTAGACCGCCTATTGGAAGAACTGAACTCCACTATTATAGGGGTCGATGATTCCCTTCAGCTATTTTATGAAAATATTGAAGAGTGGGAAGAGGAATCCGAGGCCTTACCCTTGGAGGCTTCCCGGGGTCGTTTTTCCCTTTTGCTGAATGGATTCTCGGGCACATTGCTGGAGCTTTCTTTGGTAAAAGCTTCTGCACGGTTGGAATCCATTATCATGGAAGAAATGGTGATCTCTCCGAAGGATTCTTCCGCAATCGCATCGTCTTTCCGTATGGACTGGAAAAATAATCGGGCTCAGTTAGTCGATGTTTGGAGAAAAGCTGATTTGGCAAAGGAGGATCTGAAGACTGATCTCGATTTGGTTTTATCGGGAAACCTGGGATCTGATTCGATGGGTGCCGGTCAATTCGAATCCGATGAAAGTCGAGTTCGCTTAGGGATAGAATTGGATACGCCTTTATCCAAAGTCAAGGAAAGGAATCGCTATAAAGCATCGCTTCTTCGTTACCAACAGGCTCGCAGATCGTACCTTGCTTTTGAAGACAGTATCTTAAGAGCCTTTCGTGAACACCAACGGTTATCAAAATTATTTCAGCTAAATTTTGAACTCAGCCGGGCTGCGGTTCGGGGTGCGATCGCTCAGGTGGATCTGGCCCGTATGCGCTTAGATGAACCACCACAACCAGGTCGTAATGCCCAGTTTGGTGCCACCACAGCCAGAGACTTGGTTAATGCACTAAACGACCTTCTGGATGCAAGTAACAGTTTTGTCGAAGTGTGGATTGGGTATGAAGCGATGAGAATGAGGTATGCTTATGACTTGGGTACCATGCAATTATCAGAGCAAGGAATCTGGGTTGGTACCGCTCAATAAACGGTTCCTAATAACTAAGTCCTAACTTGCTCTTCTTAAGCTATTAAATATTATTAATTTGATGTTTTTACACCCCAAAAATCGAGGTTTCGTGTCAACGAAGACACTTATGGGACTTGCTGGTGCAGGTGCCTTATCCTTGCTTTGGTGGATGAGTGGGGACGAAGACTCTTTGGTTGCTGATATTCAGCCTCTTTTTGAAGAAGTAAAAGTAAGTGATTTCGTATTGGAGTTTGTTGAGCCTGGGGAGATTGAAAGTGCAGAAAATGTTGAGATCAAAAGTGAAGTGAGGAGTCGAACCACTTCAGGCACGGCCATCCTTGAGATTGTTCCCGAGGGAAAGGTAGTGGAAAAAGGAGATTTTCTGGTGAGACTTGATGATGCTTCCTTACAAAAGGATCTCCTTCGCCAGAGAATATCCGTACATCAGTCAAAAGCCACACTCGTTAAAGCCACGGCCGATGTGGAAGCAGCAAAACTTGCTTTGCAGGAATATCTTTCCGGTTCTTTTCGTGAGAATGAAGAACAGCTTGAGAGTGCAGAGTTTGTTGCCAAAGAAAACCTAAGGAGAGCCCAGGAATATTTGGTTTACAGTAAGAAACTCGCCGCAAAAGGGTATGTATCTGAAGCTCAGTTGGAGGCGGATCAATTTGCTGTTGAAAAGGCGAGGAAGGAATTGGATTTAGCCCAAACCAAATTAGAAGTACTACGGACGCACTCCAGGAAAGCTAAGGTTAATGATTTAAACGCGTCAATTCTCACCGCAGAAGCTCGACTACAATCGGCTCAGAATTCCTATCAGTTAGAGAAAACCCAGGAGAGTGAAATTGAAGAACAAATCGAAAAATGCATGATTTTATCTCCGTCTGCTGGTGAGGTGACCTATGCAAACAATACGAAATCTGGTTCTTCGGATTCTGTATTGATTGAGGAAGGGAAGCAAGTTCGTGAAAATCAAACTATAATCCGATTACCGAATGCCTCCCTTTTGCGTGTTCGGGCCAAGGTTAACGAAAATAGAATCGAGCAGGTCCGTCCGGGAATGAAGTGCAGTATTCTTATTGATGCCATGCGCGACCTTGAACTGGATGGTACCGTTGAGTCAGTCAGTGAATATCCTATTCCTTCGGCTAGCCGTTACACAGCACATATCAAAGAATACTCTACTGAGATCGTGATTAACAACCCACCATCCGGAGTAAGAACCGGAATGACTGCTAAGGTTACCATCAAATCAGAATTTATTCAAAATACCTTGCAGGTTCCTCTAACAGCTGTTTTCCGAAATGATAATAAGTCCTTCTGTCTGGTTAAGAGTCAGGATGAAACTATGGAAATTCGTGAGATTCAATTGGGTTCCCATAATATGAGCATGGCAGTTGTTACAGGTGGATTGTCTGAGGGAGAAACAGTGGTGGTGAATCCCGATCATTTTCGGTCAGACCTTGAGCTTGCTCAATCCCAATCGCTGGCCCAAAAATAAGATTTTCACCTAACTTCAAAAATTTGCATGGGCTCTGAACTTTTTTCATGAAGCTTGCATTCAGCGTTCACTCACTCTCTAAAATTTATGAGATGGGAGAGGAGCAAGTTATTGCTCTTGATGGTATTAACCTAGATGTCCCGGAGGGCGACTATGTTGCAATCATGGGACCGTCAGGGTCTGGGAAAAGTACATTACTTAATGTATTGGGGTGCTTAGACCAACCATCCTCGGGGCAATATCAACTATCAGGAACTCCCGTTGAAGAGTTAAGCGATCAGGAATTGTCCTCCTTGCGCGCGAAATCAATTGGTTTCATCTTTCAGTCTTATAACTTGATTCCTTATCTATCTGTTCTTGAAAACATTGCGTTACCGGCTAGCTACGAAAAAGATTCTCAGTTATCCCTTGAACAAACCAAGTTATTAGCCAACCGGGTGGGACTGGAGGATCGTTACGACCACCGTCCCCTGCAACTGTCCGGTGGACAACAGCAACGAGTGGGCATTGCCCGTTCTCTTGCCAATGATCCTACCTTTATTCTTGCGGATGAGCCCACTGGCAATCTTGATTCCAAAACAACCGAGGAGATTCTTTCCTTGTTGGATGAGTTTAACAGAAACGGTAAAACAATTGTTTTGGTCACCCACGAGGAAGAAGTGGCTTCCCGTGCCAATCGAGTCATTAGGATGCTTGATGGCAAGATTGAAAGTGATGAGCGAACGAAAGATCCTCACTCAATTCGACGAAAAGAAGTCGACTCTCAAGATGATCAAGTAATCTTTCCCAGCAACTACCTGCAACGATCATTACGAAATCTTTGGAAAAGTGCTTTTCAGAGCATTGTGACTCACCCCCTGCGTTCTTTACTGACTGGACTGGGAGTATTTATTGGGGTTGTTAGTGTTCTTTGGCTTTTAGCGATCGGAGAAGGAATCGCTGCGCAGGCAGAGGGTGAGATTATGGAACTCGGAGCCAATAACCTGATTGTCTCAAGTAAAAGACCTCCTGAAGAGGAAAGATCAAGTAAGGGAGCCTATTTCTATTCTTATGGTTTGACTGAGAATGATTATTACAAGATTTCTAAAACTGTTCCCCATATATCCGCGGCATATCCCACAAGAGAACTGGACCGAAGAAGGGTTTTTACAAAAGATGGGTCAGCCCGGTCTGAACTATTGGGATGTTTGCCGAATTATCGTAGCCTTCATGATCTCGTCCTGACCAAGGGTCGCTTTATCAATGATCAGGATATCAAGGATGAGACTGAAGTTTGTGTACTGGCCACCAGTCTTGCCCGTACCCTTTTCCCTTTTGGGGACTCACTTGGTAAACCCGTAAATATTGGCGGTAATTTATACATTGTTATTGGAGAAGTTGCGCCCCGGACAAATTTAAACGATACGGGAGATCTAGGCTTTAAGGAATTATTTGAGGACAATGTCTATCTGCCTCTTTCCACTCACTGGGCAAAAATATTTGACTATTACTATCGCGGTTACGACGGAAGTCATTTGATTTCAAAGCTCATCTTGACGATAGATGAACAAAGCAAGTTGATTACAGTTGCTCAAATGATCAGAGATATTCTGCAAAAAGATCACGGAATGGAGGATTATCAGGTAACCGTACCGCTCGAATTAATGGAACAGGCGGAAAGAGCGAAAATGACTTTTGTTGCCTTGATGGGCTTAGTTGCCGGTATTTCCCTTTTTGTGGGCGGTGTAGGGATTATGAACATCATGCTGGCAACTGTCACGGAGCGTACTCGTGAGATCGGAATCCGACGAGCCATAGGGGCGAGGAAACAGGATGTTGTTTTTCAATTTCTCGTTGAAACCGTCACATTGACAGGAATGGGAGGTTTGGCCGGGATAGTTGTAGGCCTACTTTGCGAGCCTGCATACAAAACAATACTTGAATTTATGGAAAAGCTTACACCGACTCTTTATGAATCCTTACCTCCTTCGATGCAGGATATGACACCGGTTATAGTTCCCTGGGCTCTCCCTTTGGTTTTCTGCGTATCAGTCCTTACTGGGATAATCTTCGGGCTCTATCCCGCTCGAAAAGCTGCCCAAATGGATCCGGTCGAAGCACTACGACACGCCGCTTAGGTCGGAAAAACCCTGCTTACAAATTGGTCTAATAAACCTTTTGTATCCTTGAATGCCAATTGAAGTATAACGCGAGTCCGTAGTCGCGGGCCAAGGGCCACCGTGATGGGTGGCTATACCAGGCATAACCCCGGGTGGGAAACCATTCCAAAGAATTCTTCCCACCTTAGATTCAAGAAGAGGGAAAAGCACGGAGGCCTCTGGTTTGTCATTTTCAGAAACAAGCATTGATGCGGTCAGACTGCCTTCCATCGACTTGGCAACTGCGAGCATTTCAGTAAATTCACGAGCAATGATCACAATAGAGGCTGGGCCAAATGCTTCGGCTTTTAATTCAGGTCGGGTTAGGAAATCCTTGGCCATGGTTTTAAAGATTCGAATCTTTCCTTTTGTGTTATTTGACTGAATCTCTGACTGGGCAATGATTTCCAAGCTTTGGGCTAAATCCAATGATGTCTTTTCATAGTTTTGCAAAACATCGGAATTAAGCATGGGAAGAGATTCATTTTTTAATACCGAATCAAGCAAGGATTGCTCGAATATTTCGTCAAATGATTCTTCCAAAATAATTAAAGCCCCCGGTTTTGTACACATTTGACCGGCAAACAGGTTTACTGCATCGATATAGGCACTGATAAGTTTGTCACCCTTTTCCTTTAGGGCAAAGGGTAGACCAAATACGGGGTTTAAGCTCCCCATTTCCGCATGAAATGGAATTGGAGAAGGCCTCGCATTCGCTACTTTATAAAGAGCTTTCCCACCCTGAAGAGAACCGGTGAACGCAACGCAGGCCGTTCTCGGGTGAGAAACAAGTGCAGTGGAAACACCATGACTTTCGCCGTGAACTAAATGGAAACATCCGTCGGGCATATTCGATTCTCTCTTGGCCTGATTTACAAGGTCGGCGAGGAGTTCGCAGGTTTGGGCGTGTCTCGGATGGGATTTGACCACCACCGGACAGCCTACTGCAAGTGCACTGGTTGTGTCGGTACCAACAACTGAGATAGCAAGCGGGAAATTGCATGCTCCTATTACCACGACTGGTCCGATTGGATGATTCGCTTTATACATCTCCGGTTTCGGAATGGGTGTACGGTTTGGTTCTGCAGCTTCAGTACTAATTTCTTTCCATTTCTCCTTTTCCGCAAGAGTCGCAAAAAGTCTGATTTGATCAATCGTTCGGGAGCATTCTCCTTCGAGTCTCACAAGCCCAAGGCTTGTTTCCTGCTCTGCAGTTTCGATGATCGAGTTACAATGTTTTTCTAAATTATCCGCGATTCGACGTAGGAAATCGGCTCTTTGATTAGCTTTCTTTTTGCTATACTCGATGAAGCAGGAGTAAGCAGATTCAAGGGTTTGGTCGATGCACTCCAACGTCGCATCCGGAAATGTAGGCTTTCCCATGCTCTATAAATACATACTGTCGTAAATATCAGCAATTTTTCGAATCGACAATGCATAGGCGGCGGTTCGACGATCATCGATCTTTGGGTTGCTGAGGT
>CACFTI010000057.1 GCA_902569115.1 uncultured Verrucomicrobiota bacterium
TGAAATCTATATTCTAAAAAGAATCTCTTTCGAGCAAACGGTTAATAATTGACCCGAAAGCCTTGTTGTCTTCCATCCTATTTGATGAGATCCATTTTACTTTTCGTTTTCTTGATAACGGGATTCCTCCAGATTTCCGGAAAGCCCAATATTCTACTGATCATGGCTGATGATATGGGATATTCTGACCTCGGTTGCTTCGGCGGGGAAATCCGCACGCCAAGCCTCGATTCATTGGCCGAAAATGGAATCCGCTTCTCAAATTTTTACAGCGAAAATATGTGCTGGGTATCAAGGGCATCGATGATGACCGGTATCTACCACCGAACTTCGCTTAAAGATAGTGCCCTACACCCCCGCTGCCTAACTCTACCCGAGGCTCTAAAACATAATGGTTACCGGACAGGAATGATGGGCAAGTGGCACCTCGCCGGAAAATACAACAAAAATAATGGTCGGGATGCGGTTTATCCCGACCAACGGGGCTTCGATCACTTTTACGGAATTCTCGGCGGAGCAAGTAGCTTTTATGCACCCTTCGGTCTCAAGAGAAACCGGGATTCCATTGAACATGAATTTATGAATGACGAGAATTACTACTTCACAAATGCGATTGGTGATGAAGCGATTTCTTTTCTAAAACAAACTCCCGATCAAACGCCTTTCTTTCTGTATCTGCCCTTCACTGCCGCTCACTGGCCTCTTCATGCTCCTGTTAAAGATATCGAAAAGTATAAGGGAGTATTTTCGGAGGGATGGGATCAATTGAGAATTAAGCGGTTAGAGCGGATGAAGAAACTTGGAGTAATCGACAAATCTGTAAAACTTTCTCCGAGGCATCCCAAGGTTCCTTCATGGAAAGATGAAAAGCATAAAGATTGGCAGGAGAGACGCATGGAAGTTTATGCTGCACAGGTTACCATCATGGATCAGGTAATCGGAAATGTAATCCAGTATTTGGAGAAAATTGGTAAGCTAAATGACACCCTTATCTTCTTCACCATAGATAATGGTGGATGTCATGTGGAATACCCACCTCAACGCAAGGGAGATTACCTGCCCGAAAAAACCCGTAATGGCGAACCGATGAAACCGGGTAACCTTTCTCATATCATGCCCGGGCCGGAAATTACTTACCAGAGCTACGGCTATGGGTGGGCCAATCTGTCGAATACCCCTTACCGGCTCTTCAAACAATATGATCATGAGGGCGGAATCCATACCCCTATGATCGCCCACTGGCCGGAGAAAATTAAGGAAAAGGGATCCATCAGCCATACCCTTTCCCATTTAGTCGATCTCATGCCCACGATTCTAGAAGCCAGCAATTTTACCCCCACTTCCAAAATCCGAGGACAAGAAAGACTCCCTTGGGATGGAAGATCGATCTTACCTTCCATCGAAGGAAAAAAACAAACAGATCCATCCTTACTCTTTTTTAGCCATGCACGGGGAAAAGCAATACGCGTGGGAAACTGGAAACTGGTATTCAATAAGGATAATAAAAAAGAAGCCAAATGGGAATTGTATGATATGAATAAAGATCCAAATGAACTGAATGATTTAGCCGAAAATAACCCAGACAAAGTCGAGCAACTCGCCAAACTATGGCAGCAGGAAGATACAGAGCACCTACGAAAATCTAAATTATAGATGGTCGACAAACCATTACTTTTTATGATCACATAAAACCACTTTTATGAAAATCCTTCAAATCTCAGCCTTTGTTTTTCTTTCATTTCAATTCCTTCTCCCCGAAAAGGTAAATGGCCAAAACATTATTGTCATCCTCAGCGACGACCACCGGTATGACTTCATGAGTTTCATGGAGGAATCGCCTGAATTCCTTGAAACACCGAATCTCGATCGTATCGCCAGGGAAGGCGCCCACTTGGCAAATGCATTCGTTACCACATCACTATGTTCCCCCAGTCGGGCTTCCATCCTGACTGGGCAGTATATGCGACACCACCAGGTGGTGGATAACCAACGCCCCGTACCCGAAGGGACTATGTTCTTCCCTGAATACCTACAGGACGCAGGCTACACTACAGGATATGTGGGCAAATGGCACATGGGACACGAGGATGACACTCCCCGAAAGGGTTTTGATCACTGGGTGAGCTTTGCCGGACAAGGGACTTATTTCGACCCTACCTTCAATATCAATGGCAAACGAAAATCATTTAAGGGATACAACGCGGATCTGCTTACTGATCAGGCAATCAGTTGGCTCAATCAACTTGCAAAACCAAATAAAAAGAAAAAACCTTTCTTTCTCCAAATCGGATACAAGGCGGTGCACTACCCTTTTCAACCACCTCCCCGGCATGCGGAAAGATACTCCGATAAAAAGATCGACTACCCGGAAACCATGGCAAACACCGAGGAAAATTATCAAACGCAATCCAATTGGATTCGCGAACGCAGGTATGGAATTCACGGGATCGACCACATGGAAACGGGTGCCCTCGACAAAGATCCTGTTCCAGACTTCGATGAGCTTTATCACAACTTTTGCGAAACCGTTCACGCTCTGGATGAGAACATTGGTCGAGTCCTTAACCAGTTGGATAAGCTCGATCTGACAGAAGACACTTTGGTCATCTACCTCGGAGATAATGGCTTTGCATTGGGTGAACACGGATTCTACGACAAGCGTGATGCCTTTGAGGAATCCATCCGCATTCCCATGCTCGCCTGCCATCCCAAGTTGATCAAACCGGGTACCCGTATTGAAAACATGGCTCTCAATGTTGACCTCGCCCCCACCATTCTCGAGTACGCGGGAGTTGATCTTCCAGACAAACCGAAGATGGACGGTCATTCCTTTCTTTCTTTGCTACAGGGGAAAAAATCAAAAAAGAAATGGCGGGAACATTTTGTTTATGAATATCACTGGGAATGGAACTTTCCTGCTACCCCCACGACATTCGCCATTCGTACCGATAGAGAAAAATATGTTTATTACCATGGAGTCTGGGACCGGAACGGATTTTATGATCTAAATTCCGATCCTCACGAACGTCACAACTTGATTCGTGTCCCCGCTTATCAGGAACGCATCCTCGAACTACGGGAACAATTATTCAATGAACTGGATGAAACGGGTGGTCTGTCCATCCCGATCCGGCGCCCGAAAAACGAACAATTCTACGACCGGAAACTTCGCCGCTAGGTAAAGTTTACTTACTCTCGGGTAACTCCAGAATCGTAATGTTCTTGAATTTAACGGGTGCTCCGTGTCCACAAAAGCAAAGGTGCCCGCTCCGACGCTGTGCCCCCTTATGCTTGGGCTTGGCTTTATTGATGTCGTCCAAATTTGCATTGAGAATCTCAGTGCCGTTTAGTTCCACTTTTATAACCGGGCCGTCCACAGTTACCTTCTGACGATTCCACTCACCAACGGGCTTGAGATGACCACGCTTCGCTGCCGCTAAGGTGTAGAGTGATCCATGGTATTGATAGTCCTTGAGTTTGGCATATCGCTTATGGGAGTTATCCAAGATTTGTAATTCCATGCCCGTGTAGGCAGCATCTCCCTTCCCTGGGTAATGAATGCCCAGGCCATTGTTTCCACCGGGTGGTAAAAGAAATTCGAACTCGAACACATAATTTGAATATTCCTTTTCCGTGACCAGATTGCCTCCCTTACAAACAATCGCTCCGTCTTCCACCACATAGTTTGCTTTTCTCCAGCCCGTGAGATCTTTACCGTTAAACAAGGATACTGGCTTGGCTCCAAAAGCTAAACAGGAAAGAAAAAAAGGAAAAAGGAATAGTAGGTAATTTTTCATGCTTACAAACATTTCAAAACTTGAATTCTAGGCAAGGATTTCCTTCAACACATGGCCATGAACATCGGTGAGCCGCCGGTCGATCGAGTTGTGCCGAACGGTCAATCTCTCATGATCGAAGCCCAATTGATGGAGCATTGTGGCGTAGGAATCATAAACAGTAGTTGGATTCTTCCGATCAAGCGGTTTGTATCCCCATTGATCGCTTTGCCCATGGGTCACGCCCCCGTTAAATCCCCCTCCGGCAAACCAGTTAGTAAAGACGAAAGGATTATGATCCCGCCCTTTACTTCCCTGACTGCTCGGCATTCTGCCAAACTCCGTGGTCCAGTGTATAATGGTATCTTCCAACAAGCCGCGTTGTTTCAAATCCTTGATCAGGGCAGCCGTACCCCGAGCCATACCCATGGCCAGGGATGGATGATCACGGGTCATATCTTCGTGACTGTCCCAGTTCCTCCGGGGAAACCCGTTATCATTACCACTCCATACCTGAACAAAACGAACACCCCGCTCAATCAGTCTTCTCGCAATCAGGCATTTCCTGCCAAAGTATTCGGTCTCCTCTTCCGGATTGATCTCCTTGGGATATTCCTTTTTCTGATTTTCCAAACCATACATTTTCATGATGTGTTTTGGTTCTTTGGAAAGATCGAGTGCATCCGTGGCCGATAATTGCAATCGTGCCGCTAATTCATAACTGCGGATTCGGGAATCCAATCGTGGATCAAGAGGACGATTTCGCTGGTGCATCCTGTTGATTCGATTGATCAGATCAATCCCTTCACCGTGACTGTCCTTGGTCACAAAGTCTGCCTGTGGATGAAGATCCTCGATCGGATTGGCCCGCTGCGGAAAAATCGTGGTTCCCTGTGTGTGGGTTGGTAAAAAGGCACTCCCCCAATTTTTGGGGCCATTCGAAGCAAACCCGCGATGGTCCGGTAAAACCACAAAAGCGGGCAGATCCTCATTTTCAGAGCCCAACGCATAGCTAACCCACGAACCTGCTCCTGGAAACCCGGGCAACTGGAAACCGGTAGCCTGCAAATAGGTTGCCTGACTGTGAACGCCTGTCTTCCCCACCATATTGTGGACGAATGAAATATCATCCACCACTTCCCCAAGAGGCTCGACAATTTCACTGAGCAGTTTTCCACATTTACCATGCCTTTTAAATGCGAAGGGTGATTTCATCCATGGACCCAGGCCATTCTGAAAGGCTTCCACATGCTCGCCGAAATCGGATTTCTCTCCATGCCTCTTAATCAATTCCGGTTTATGATCGAACATATCGATATGGCTGGCCGCCCCTGCCATAAACAACTGAATCACCCGCTTAGCCCGCGGTGGATGATGCAAACCCGCAGGCAAGCCCGTACCCGCCCCCTGCAATGGCTCTCGCGACAGCATCGAGGCAAGGGCCAACCCACCCATCGTGGATTGGGAGACAAAGGAACGGCGTGATATCGGAGATGGATTCATGATGGTTAATCAATAAAGGCAAATTCGCTGAGGCTGAACAGGGATCGGCAAAGATTGGGCGTTCCGTGCTTATCCGCATACTCCAAGAGGAGTCGATGTTCCTCGGCATTTGGCGAGCGACCGGTCACGAGTTCAAAACCGGCACGAACCTGATTTTCCATCCCGGATACTTCTTTTGACAGCCGTTCCGCAAAATGCCTCGCCATTACCAGCGTGAATTTGTTGTTCAAAAGACTCAATGCCTGCAGGGCAGTCAGAGTCTCGTTACGTCTCGGGGTGCTTTGGGAAGAATCAGCACAATCGAGCGTTGTCATAAATGGATTTGGCTGCGACCTCACCACAAAACGGTAGATCGATCGACGATGACTCTTTTCATCTTCCGGATCGAATTTATGATAGTAGTAATGAGGGGAGTGAGCAGTCTGCTCTAAATTAAAAAGGTAAAAACCAGGACCACCCATTTCCAAGTTCAATTTCCCACTGACTAAGAGTACCGAGTCTCTCATTTCCTCCGCAGAGAGCTTACGGCGGTTCATCCGCCAAAGCCATTGATTACTCGAATCTACTTTTTCCTTCGCTTCGTCCTCGATCGAGGATTGCCTGTAGGTTTCACTCATCACAAGTAGCTTGTGTAGCTTCTTGAACGACCCTCCCGAATCACGAAAATAAACCGCCAACCAGTCCAGAAGCTCGGGGTGCGTGGGGAGCTGTCCAAGGGGACCAAAGTCATTCGGAGTGCCTACAAGCGGTTTCCCAAAATGCCATTGCCAGGAGCGATTAACGATCGTACGCCAAGTGAGCGGATGATCTTTTCGTACAATCCATTCCGCCAAGGCTGCACGCCTCTCCGCTTCATCATGTACCTCCGGCAGCTTGAACTCCCACTTTTCTTTGCTCAAAAGTGGAATGGTTCCGGGGCGGACAGGTTCCCTCGGTTGATTAACCTCTCCCCGGTGAAGAACATAAATCATTCGTGGCTTTCCTTCCGTGGGTTTGAAATTTGAGCGGGGCTTAAAATGAGTGGTCGCCGCGTAGACCAATTTCCCTACAGGCAGAGCCTTGAGGTTTTTTTCGACTTCCTTCAGTTCCGTTTTTTTCGCAGCCAGTTCTTGCTTTTCCT
>CACFTI010000058.1 GCA_902569115.1 uncultured Verrucomicrobiota bacterium
CAGTTTGATAATATTTCCTGGTACGGGACCGAACATGTGGCTCCCTCCATGCGTGATCCGTTACTCACTTATCGCAGGCTGTTTAAATCGGATGAGCGGAGTGCTTATAAAAATATCACCGATCTTGTTTTGGACGATGCCCGGTCTTTGAAAAAAGAGCTAGGCTATGCCGATCAGCAAAAATTTGGGGAATATTTTGAATCGATCCGTGCGATTGAGACCCAGATCTCCAGACTCGATGGCATGAAGGCCGAATTGAGCAAGGTGGATCTGGACATTCCCCTGGATGGGAAAATGCCGAGGGGCGAATACATCCGTTTGATGGGAGACCTGATGGTTGCTTCCTTGCAGACCGGGCTGACCAATGTCTCTACTTTCATGGTGGGACCCGAGAGATGGGATACGCCGTATCTATTTGAAAGCTTATTCGATAAGCCCAAGAGCCATCACATGATGTCCCATAATCAAGGCAGATATGTTGATGATCTCATCAAAGTGGACTATTTCTACATGGAGCAATTTGCCTATCTTTGCGAAAGGATGAACCGGGTCGAGGAAGCCAATGGCAAGACTTTGCTGGATAATATCATGTTTACTTATGGTTCCGGGTTGGGCGATGGTTCCACTCACCAATACAGTGCCTTACCCATAATCATTGCCGGATCTGGAGGCGGAAAATTTATTACCGGCAAGCACTTGAATGTTTCGGCTAAGTCCGGACTGGTAAAAAAGGTGAATGGTACTTACAAAACACCGGAGGGTGGGGTGCCGCTTGCAAACCTTTGGCTTACTCAGGCGAAGGCGATGGGGCTAAAACTTGACCGCTTTGCTGATAGTACCAGCACAATTTCCAGCCTGCTGGCTTAAGAATTAGCTTCCGGAAGGAGTTTAATTTTTCGATCGGTCACGAAAGTGCCGAATGGAATGAGGGTGGCGATAAATAGGTAAACTCCAAATTTTAGAGTCCAGGCGAATTTCTTCATACAAACTGCCAAAAGTAAACAGTAGGCAACAAAGAGAACGCCATGGGCCATTCCTGTGATCTTGACTGCCGAAGGCATGTCATAGGCATATTTTAGAGGCATAGCGATGAAGAGAAGGAGGAGGTAGGAAACCCCTTCGATATTTCCAAGTATTCGTAAAATTTTGATCATGCCAGCGTGAGCTATTTTTTTCTGAGATAAAAAAGTCGTGCCTGCAGGATAATCGCAAACAGACCGGCGATCAACAATCCAAACAAAATAGCCGAGTTGAAATCCTGAGATAAGTTTTGGGGGAGCCCAATCATTTCTGAATTTTCAGATATCCAATGTATAGGAATGATCGAAAGTGGATTGATCGCCAAAAGCTTCAAAATCACGCCTATATTTTCCTCACCCCAACCGACTCCAAGTACGAGGCTCGCCAATAGCGGAGTGATCCATAACAACCCAATGAACCCCCAGAAACCAAGATTGAACCATTGTTCGCGACTCGCCTGCAAATAGCAAATGGTAAGGAACAGGATGGCCGCGGGAATGATGCAAAGAGAGAGAAAAGAAGAACCGAGCACCCAGAAATCAGAATTCAAAGTCAGGTTGATCAATGCGGAATAAGTAAACAGATTGATCAAGCCAAGGATCAGTGAGAATCCCAATCCGCTGCTCTCATCCGCCGTTCGGGGAATTCGAGGCAGATTAAACTTCGCGACCCTTTGGATTCCTTTGAGATATAGATGACGGTTCGGGCAGCAAATATTGACTAGGCAAAGAATAAACAACAGGGAAAGAGAGAAGAAAATGGAAATCACTAAAATGAGACCCCCGATCATGTTATCCTCTCTTCCTTTGAAAGAATTGGCTGAAAATTCCTGACCGATCAACCCGCTTGCCTCTCCCTTATCAAAAAATGTCCATAAACACCCAAGAAGAAGAAATTGAAAAATGAAGAATATAACGAACGCAGATGCTTTTGATAGTGCAGGAAGAGACTGATTTTTCCACTTTCGGTAACCCGTGACCAAGAGGGTTAAAATGAGCAGTCCCTGCATCAGGAAAGTAAAAGTTGTAGGAGAAATTGTCAGATTAAAGAAGGGTACATCCTGCCAAAAGTCAGTGATTTTGGTCTCATAAACAGAACGGGATGATTTCTCGATTCCATCTCTCTGTAAAATTGGGAGTATTTTCCCAAAGTAGGTCGGTAGAATGGTGAGAAAAGAAAGAAAGGAGATTCCCGCCTGCCCAAGTCCAGGCAGTACCACATACAGTCCCAGGACGACTATCCGGGAAACCCAGGAGGCCGCCCGAGGTTTGGGCACGACCAAACCCACTGCATGGGCAGTGAGGTGGTAGAGGATGACGGAACAAAAGAAAACGGAATACAATTGAATGATGTTTGCCAGTGGCAGTTTTCCCACGAGGATGGCGTGCCCTAGGAAGGGGAGAGTGAAGAAAAACATGTAGTATTCGCGGGCGGGAATTCCAAAAATATAGCCAGCAATTTTAGAAAGTGGATTCATGGGAGTCATGTGCTGGTAGTCGAGCAGACCGGATTCTCTTTCTTCGGCAGTGATGGAAGCCACCCGACCGGTTCCCAAAAACATTAAATAAAATCCCTGGAGGGCGAGAAGGAAAGTAAAGGCGTTGCGGGCTCCATTTACGGGTGAGCTTTCACTCTTTACCCAATCGTTGGTTATGGGGTCCCGGTCCCATTTCCCCTCAGATCCATTAAGGTAAGCAGTCAGGTAAAGGGTGGAGCATACGATCAGGGAAAACAGACCGGCGGCTACCAAGTGTTTGAGGCGCAGGTTCTCCCGGATTCCTTTGAGTATAAGTGGATTCATGAATCTTGATCAAATGAAGAGGATCCTGACTCGATCTCCAAAAATAGATCTTCCACTTTTGATTTACGAGTGGTGAAGGAGGTGACTTCGACCCCGAGTCCAATCATTTGTGAGAGAATTTCGGGAACTTCTTCACGACTTCCAGAATGAATGATTTGAAAATGGGTTTTCGATTCATTGGTTTCTTTCAGACCTGAAAGAGTCGCGTGCTGTTCAACCCATTGCGGGAGTTCGGGAAATGATTTAAGGAGTTCGATCTCAAGGGTTCTTTGGGTGTGTTTACTTTGGGTGATTTCATCCAAAGAACCACATACGACCATTTTTCCATTTCGCATAATGCCAATTTCGTCACATAAATCCTCGAGTTCCGTGAGTACATGGGAGGATACCAGAATGGTTTTTCCCTGATCTGCCAGTTTCCTGAGAAGGTTACGCATGTCGATCCGGGCCTTGGGGTCGAGGTTGGCTCCCGGTTCATCAAGAAGCATGACCGAAGGATCATGCACAAGGCTTTTGGCCAGTAATGCCCGTTGTTTCATCCCACGGGATAAAGATTTACAAAGATCTCTTCGCTTATCCGTTAGATCAGTCTGGGCGAGAGCAAGGTCGACTTTCTCTTTTCTCTCGGTTGCGGATTGACCGTAGGCGTGCGCGAAAAGATCGCAAAATTCATCGACCCGCAGGTCATCATAAACGGGAGGGAAGTCAGGCATGTAGCCTAGCATGCTCCTCGCTTCCTCTGGTTCATGTAAAACAGATGTATCTCCCAGTTTGATCTCTCCGTAAGTGGGTTCGATCAAGGTGGCAATTGCTTTGATTGTGGTGGTTTTTCCGGCCCCATTGGGTCCGATTAGCCCGAAGACCGAACCTTTCTTTACTGAAAAAGAAAGATTGTCTACGGCAACAAATTCTCCGTAGTGGATTTTTAGGTCTTCAACTTGAATCATCGGAGGGAAGGGATGATTGGAGATTAAAAATAAGATAGGGTCAACTTTTCCTTGCCACTCTTACTCGGAGTCAGACATATGGATGATATGCATAACAAATTATCTCTGACTCTCCTCTTCCTTTTCACTTCTTTTTCTCTGTTTGGAGGAAAATCTCTTTTCGATGGTAAAACCCTTGAGGGCTGGGACGGTAATCCCATTCATTGGAGTGTGGAAGACGGGGCTATCGTTGGGGAAAATACCAAGGAGAATCCGACCAAGGGAAATACATTTCTGATTTGGAAGGGTGGGGTGCTTAAGGATTTTGACCTGACATTGGATTGTAAAATTGATGCTGGAAACAGTGGTATTCAGTACCGAAGCTTTGTGAAAGCCGGAAAGCACGACGGATGGAGGATCGGTGGGTACCAGGCAGATTTTGAAGCAGGCGATAAGTTTAGCGGAATCTGCTATGGTGAGGCGTTTCGCGGAATTCTCTCTATGCGTGGGGATAAGACGACTCTCAGTTTGAATGATAAAGGAAAATTACAGAAGAAAATCGAAAAGTTTGGAGATACCAATGAGATAGGTAAATCCGTGAAAAAGGGAGAGTGGAATAAATACAGAATTGTTGCCAAGGGATTTCATTTTACTCAATACATCAACGGGGTAAAAACCACCGAGTTGATCGATAATGATGAAAAGACCCGCAGGGCTGATGGTTTGCTTGCATTCCAAGTCCACCAGGGACCGCCGATGAAGGTTTATTTCAAGAACATTGTACTGAAGTAACCCTCTCTTTTTTCGGATGGCAGCTATCCCATCCAGCCAGATTGATTTGCGGAGTGATACCGTAACTCAACCCTGTCGGGGGATGAGGGAGGCGATGGCTCGGGCGGAGGTAGGGGATGATGTTAATGGGGACGATCCCACGGTTATTCGTCTCCAGGATGAGGTGGCTAGTTTACTGGGGATGGAAGCTGGTCTGTTTGTTCCCAGTGGTACGATGTCCAATGCGGTGGCTGTTCGCACTCATACTCAGCCGGGAGATGAGATAATAGCGGAGGAGCATAGCCATCTTTATGTGTATGAAGGCGGAGGCTACGCCGCTTTATCCGGATGCTCGATTGCTTTGGTGCAAGGGAAATATGGACTGGTTGATCCTGCGGAAGTAAAAAAACGGATCCGGAAATCAGAGGGTAGTCAAAGTCACTTCCCCAATGCTTCCTTAATTTGCCTGGAGAATACATCCAACCGCGGAGGGGGGACTTGTTACCGTTTGGAAACTCTTAATGAAATCGGAGATATTGCACGGGAGAGTGATTGTCGAATGCATTTGGATGGGGCCCGTTTATTTAATGCGGTGGTCGCTAGCGGAAACAGTGCTAGTGAGCTTGTGGCTATGTTTGATTCGGTGTCGGTTTGTTTATCAAAAGGCCTAGGTGCACCTGTGGGAAGTGTATTGGTTGGTTCCAAGCCATTTATCGAGGAAGCCCATCGTTGGCGTAAAATGTTTGGTGGCGGGATGAGGCAGTCCGGGATTCTGGCAGCAGCCGGCTTGTATGCCTTGAATCACAATCTCGATCGGCTAAAAGATGATCATAATCGGGCTCGTAAATTAGCGGAGAGTATTCAGGGGCTCAATGGCCTGCACATCTCCATGGATACAGTGGAAAGCAATATGGTGTATGTGCAAACCGAAGAATCTGCGGATAAATGGAAAAAACAACTCGAGGAGCACGGGGTGCTCTGCTTTGCCCTTGGCGAGAATACGCTTAGACTCTTGACCCATTTACATATTGATGAAGAACAGGTCGAGAGGGCAGGTAAAGTTTTTGCAGATTTATCCCGAAAGTGAGTAAGTCTGCCGATAAAGTCGTAATCGCAGGAGGTTCCGGTTTTTTGGGACAAGCTCTGTCCGCTTCCTTACTGGAGGATGGATATGAGGTGGTTATTCTCGGCCGAAGTGACAAAAGCGGATTAAAAGGAGAATTCGTAAAGTGGGATGCCAAAACCATGGGTTCATGGAGTCAACAATTGGAGGGTGCCCTTGCTCTATTTAACCTTACTGGCCGTTCGATTGACTGCCGTTACACCGAAAAAAATAAGGCATTGATTTTAAACACCCGGGTGGATTCGACCCAAATATTAGGAGAGGCAATCAAGAAGTGTGAAGAACCTCCGAAGGTCTGGCTCAA
>CACFTI010000059.1 GCA_902569115.1 uncultured Verrucomicrobiota bacterium
AGTGTGCCGTTTCTCATGAATTGGCAGAACCAGTTCCCGGAAGGTACGATCTCGGACAGCCAAGTCATGCACGCTGATGTCTTTGCCACATTGCTTGATGTCGCCGGTATTCCCTTACCGAAGATGAACGGTAAGAATCCGATGCGGGGTATGTCTTTGATCTCGCATATGAAGTCAGGTGGTCAGGCGGCGATCCCCGAGCGCACCATGATCTTTGAGCTCTGGGGCAACGTCGCCATACGCAAGGGGAATTACAAACTCTGGGGAGATGTCGGACGGGATTTCTCGCCGGATTGGCCGGCACTGGTCGCCAAGCTGAAGAAAAGCGATCTTACCCTGTTTGATCTCAGTAAGGACATTGGCGAACAGAATGACCTGCGGATGCAGTTTCCAGAAGTGTATGTCTCACTCAAAAAGGAGCTGGTCGACCACTTTATTAATGTTAATGCAGAGTATCCTTCGGCTAAGACGCACCCGGAGCTTTTTGCGGCTTACAAGAATGTGCCTGAACTTCCGGCCAAAAAGTCCCACAAGAAGACTGCACCGAAGTCTACAGTTACGAAACCTGGACCAACTTCGGTAAAAAAAGGCAGAAAAAACGCTTTCGTTGCCATGGATAGCAATGGGAACGGCAAGGTTTCTCTCGAAGAGCTCGATGGCTGGTTTAAAAATCGGGCCGAAAAGAATCCGGACAAATTTACCTACAAGGCGGAGCAGGCTAGAGCTGCCTTGGTGAAACAGGATGCCAACAAAGACGACGAATTGACATTGGAAGAATGGACGAAATGAAGAATGTGCGTTTCGATTTCAGAGTGATCTCGAGCATCAGAAATTATGAATAGAAAATCAGAAATTATGAATAGAAAATCAGAAATTATGAATAGAAAATTAGAAATTATGAATAGAAAACCTCTTCCCGTCTTGTGGATGGTTTTGATTGCATTGCTTCAGCTGACTGTATCTGCCGAAGTACAGCGTCCTAATTTTGTGTTTATGTTTGCCGATGATTTCGGCTATGGCGATTTGGCCTGTTACGGACACCCGTATGTGAAGTCACCAAATATTGATCGGATGGCATCGCAGGGAATCCGCTTCGAACAGGCGTACGCCGCAGGGCGAGCCTGTAATCCGAGTCGGACAGGATTGATGACGAGTTGGTCGAACGCACGCTTCCCGAAGCGCACCGACGATTTCGATTTTCAAGGACGGGAGACTGTAACCTCCATTCTTAAAAAAAACGGCTATGCCACCGGACACTTCGGCAAATGGCATATTGGTATTGATCGTAGTAATGGAGTTTATGGGATTGATGAAAATCATTCGGGTGGAAGACCGGATAAGTTTTCGCCCAACGGGCGCGATACGCCGATTTATGAAAAGGCCATCGATTTTATCCGCCGCCATAAAGACGAGCCATTTTATGTGAACATCTGGGGCTTCACGACGCATGCGCCCGTGGCATCGGCACCGAATTTTCTGGAAGTGTTCAAAGATGTGAAAGTGAACCGCGCCGATTTTTCCGAGTATATGCAGCCGGTGTTCGACGATAGCACTACTATTTGGGACGATTTGGATTTGAATATGCGCCACTATCTCGGGAACGTATATGCGCTCGATCTCAATGTTAAAATGGTCATGGATGCGCTCGACGAGCTCGAGCTTGCCGATAACACTGTGCTCGTGTTTTCAAGTGATCAGGGGCCGGCTCGTCCATTAGGAAAATGTTTGGATGTATATGATCCTGACCTGTTCGCTCCAAAAGTGTGGAAGCACATGGAGAAGCTAAGTTTAAAAGATAGGTCAGGGACAGCGTTTGAGAAAAGAAAAAAGAAACACTTTCAGAATATGCTTGGCAATACCGGTCCGTTTAGGGGCTACAAAGGCTCCTCGCAGGAAGGTGGCCTGCGGGTTCCATTTATTGTTCGATGGCCGGGTAAGGTGAAATCCAATTTTGTGGATACCCAAAATGTTATCGGCTTGATCGACTGGCTGCCGACTATCTGTAGTTTGGCGGGTGTAAAAAATATTCCAAATGATCTTGATGGTGAGGATGTCTCCGATATCTGGCTTGGGGGCAAACGTAAGCGGACCAAACCGCTGCTCTGGGGCCCGCGAGAGCCCGGGCTGACGATTCGTGAGGATCAATGGAAATATTATCTTCTTTTCGATGAACGAAATCAGTACTACGGAGAGGCACTATATGATGTGATGAATGATCCTGGCGAAAAAAGTAATCTTGTTGAAAGTTACCCTGAAATTGCATCAAAGCTCAAGGCGAAGCTTATGGAGTTTTATGAGGAATTGCCCAAGAAAATAATAAAAACGGGCAACTATAAACATCAGTACTAGGCAATAAGAGCCGTAACGAAAAACGAGTATTATGAAGAAGAGCTATCAGTTAGCGCACTGTATTCTATCATCTGTACTGCTGTGTTTAAGCCTTGCCGCTGCAGAGCAGCGCCCGAACTTTGTCTTTCTGTTCACTGGCCGGTGTTGAGTATCCCGCAGATATTGACGGCGAAGATGTGTCAGACATGTGGCTGGGTGCCAAACGAACACATCAAAAACTCAATACCGATGGCTTACTTAGTCTAGTTACAACTCAAGCCAAGAAAGTTTCTGAATAATATGAAAAAAAAGAAGCGTTTCCTCAGTCTTTTCTCCATACCTTTAATTTTTTGGGTATTAGTCGTGGAAGCCACGGAGAAGTCTGAAATCGGGAAGCCCAATGTAGTTTTTATCCTTAGCGATGACCAGAGCTGGAACGACTACGGCTTTATGGGACACCCGCATCTGGAAACGCCCAACCTCGATCAGTTGGCAGAGGAGGGTTTTCTCTATGAACGGGGCTACACAACTGCTGCAATTTGTCGTCCCTCATTGGCCAGTATCGTGACCGGGCTCTATCCACACCAAACGGGCGTGCGTGGCAATCGGCCGTTCATGGGTGAAGGCATTGATCATAGACAATTGAGAAGAAACAAAAAACTCTGGCCTCTGGCACAAGAGCAATCAAAAGCCATGACGGCAACGCTTGCAAATGCCCCTTCCATGGTAAGGCAGTTGCAGGATAACGGGTATGCAACACTGCAGACCGGAAAATGGTGGGAAGGAGATCCTCTAGACCATGGATTTGACGAAGGATGCGGGCATCAGATTGGCCGCAAGACCATGGAGCCGATTTACAACTTTGTAGAAAAGGCACAAAAAAATGCTCAGCCTTTTTTTATTTGGTACGCTGTCTTCCTGCCACACACTCCCCATAATGCTCCGGATCGGCATTATCTGAAATATAAAGATCAGGCTCCCAATGAATCGACCGCTCGTTACTGGGCCAACATTGCTTGGCTCGATGAGACCTGCGGGCAGTTGGTGGACTTTTTGAAGGAGAAGAATCTTTATGATAATACGCTTTTCGTATTCACCGCAGATAATGGCTGGCGGCCCGACCCGAAACAGGTCAGTTGGTATGTACGTTCCAAAAAAGAACCGGTCGAGGCTGGGGTGCGTACACCGATCTTCCTAACCCACAAAAATAAGATATCACCTGGTCGCGACAAAAAGACCCTGGCCAGCAATATCGATATTGCGCCCACCATCTTGAAAGCCTGCGGGATCGAGCCGGACACGGCGATGTCGGGACTGGATCTAAGAAAGCCTCAGGCTCTTGACGAGCGAGACCGCATCTTCGTGGATGTCTACTGGGACAATATCCGGGTCGATGCTTTAGAGGACTTGGATAGCGACCTCATTGCACGGGTCGTCATCGATGGCTGGGATAAGTTGATCGTCCGACCGGACCGTCAGGAGCTTTATGACCTGAAGAATGATCCCGACGACCGCACCGACCTCGCGGCACAAAATCCCGATAAAGTCAAGAAGCTGTCCGGGGTAATTGATGACTGGTTGAGGGAAACCCCGATAGTTTTTACCGCTTTACCCTAACACTACTATGAAGAAAACAAGAGTATGCAGAATTTTTCAGTTCCCCATTTTGGTCCTGTCCGTGTTTTTTATTCTGACTCCGGCTTCAGTGTGGGCAGAGTCAGATCCCCACCAAATTGTAGCGGCGGATCTTCTCACTGTTGCGGAACCCAGTTCGGAAGCGGAGTCACGATTGCGGGTCATTCGATTGACGACACGAGACGGTTCCATGGGGTATGGAGACTACCTTGAATTTGGTCTTTCTGCGAAGGAAGAGGAAGAGACGCTGAAACGCTTGGTTGATCGTTACGGTGTGCAGGGATACAAACTCAACATTTTTCTGACCGACCCGTCCATGCGGGCTGTTGGCGAGGGACATAAGGTCCTCGGTCAGACTGCAAATGACATACTTCATGCGAAGACACGTTACTGGCCCGGGCGTGCATTGTACCATCGAGAAGGCTTTGGCCGGATTTGGCAGGGCCCCGGAAAGTCAGGACTGGTCATTGCCCTGCAGGCTGCCTTGCTCGACCTTACAACAGAAAAAAGTCCAAGTCAGTTACGGCTTTGCCCATCGATCCGGATTTATCGGGAATCTGAAACCGAGCGTCGCTTGTGTACGCCCGATGAGATTCAGCAAGCGGTGACATCGCTCAAGAAAGCGGGCTTTACTGCAGTCCGACTGGAACTGGCTGTAGCTCTGGATGATGAAATGAAGGCACGCGGAGAATGTGCTCCTTACCGGTATCCGCAGGAGATTCTGAGCCACATTACAAGTCTGATGCACGCGGCGAAAAAGGCAGCCGGTAAGGAAATGGATGTGGTTCTTGCTGCCAATATGAATTTGAGCACCGATGGGATGACCTACCTGGCTCTACGGTGCGAAAGGAATGGGGTTTCATTGCTTGAAAACCCAATGGCCCTTCGCCATCTCCCGGAGCAGGGTGCGGCTAGTAAGGAGTTTAGTCAGCCCCTCGGTTTTGGCGGAGACTACCATACAACGGAGGATTTCGCTCAAGGTATCAAACACCAAGTTGGTACGATTTTGGTACCAGATGCCGGTATAATAGGTGGAGTAGAGATGCTTACCCAGACGGCGGATCTAGCAAAGGAAGCAAAGTTGAAAATGGTTCCTGTGGTGCAGGGAGGTCCGCTTTCCTTACTGACAGTCGCAAGGTCACTTTCCGGACGGAAAGAAGTACTCTGGGTTACATCGCCTTATCAGGATAAATGGTTAAAGGAGGACGGGATTCTTCAGCTACCCTTGCGGATGGAAAAAGGGTTGTTGGTTTCTAAGTCATGTGTGATTGATCAAACCAAGTTTAAGGTAAAACGCCTCGTTGAAATAGAAAATTCAATTAAAGAGAAATGAATAGTTTGCTTATTAAATTTAGGCATAAAGTGAGAAGGTCTATCCTCAATAAACTCACATTCTTTGTACTTCTCTTTTACTCGAATGCTGGTGCATATGCCGCCAAAATTCTTTGGACGCAGTATTGCCAACATCAAGGAACTATGAAGCTCTTGGTTCATGTGGATACCGATCCAACTTCGCCGGTTCCTGCCAAACCGGAATCGGTCAAACTTTGGACAGATGCGAGTTTAAATGGAAATTGGAAAATCGTCGATGAACAACCAATCGATTACCTGACCGCTACCGTTCTTTTCGAATTGGATGAATGGCCTCGCTATAAATCAATTCCTTTTAAAGTAGATTCCGGTGAATTTGAGTGGGATGGTCTTTTTCGTGCAGAACCTATGAATGGTTCAATCCTGAAAGCTGTCGGACTCTCTTGCCATAAAGATATCGGATGGCCCTGGAAGGAAGCGATATCAGAGGTGATCTCTCATGATCCTGATCTGGTTATCTTTACAGGGGATCAAATTTATGAGAACGACTACGATAGCCCCAAGTTTCTAG
>CACFTI010000060.1 GCA_902569115.1 uncultured Verrucomicrobiota bacterium
GACCACTCTGGTTGGAATCATCTGGCCCGGACTGCCCAAAGGCAAGCGTGCCAATACCCATGCAAGCAAACAGGCAAAGCCGTAGACGCAAAAACAAAGCGCCGCTCCTCCAAGAGGGCAAAGCCAGTCGACCGGACATGGAAAGATTCAAGAAAGCTTGCGAAGAATTAAATGAAAAACCTTATCCTCCCCAAGCTCCCGAATGGAATCCAATTTGATCAAGCCTTGTCCACCCCTGAATCCAACTACCGTATCCATCAAACGCACCACGAAAATCAGTATTTTCAAAATCTGAATCAGACATTACATTATCAAATACTGGGCTGCCAACTGCGGGAAAAGGAGTCAAAATTGTCGCATCCATCTGCAGCATTGGATTTACATCGAATGAATTAAATCTTACCGGATCAGCGAGTTCGTAAGCCGTAACTGAGTCTCCCTCGGCGGTACCGAGAGCCGTGTTTCCATCTGAATGACCTCCGTTATAGAACAGATTATTTTCAAAAACTAATTTTCCATTTTGCATGAGTGCCTGGGATCCGTACAGGGATCCATTATGATCACTCACTGTACCCTTTGAAGAAAAGGTTGCTTCCACATCCATGATTGATTTGGCAAACTCGGTAAAAACGGAATTCATTACCCGCCCGGCTGCATTATCACGAATTTCAAGACCAATGTTGTTATCTTCATGCACAGCAGTACCATATTTTCCAATTCCAATCGCAGTCATGTTGGAAATTCTTGGCTCCGACCAATCGGGAAGTGTGGAGGTATCAGCAGCTTTGTCATCGGACTCGGTAGAGCCATCCCATTCGATTGCTCTGTTTGAATTTTCATCCTGAATAGAAAGAAGGTATTGAAGCCTACCATTATATCCTTCATCAATGTCGAAAGAATCGTCTCCAGCATAGGCGACGGACAGATATTTGGCATCCACTGAACCTCCAAAGAATTCAATACCGTCGTCTCTGTTAGCAAAAATTTCAACATGTTCAATTTGGGTCATTTCGCCAACACCCGCAAGTGTAAGGCCATTAATCTCATTACCGGCCCCAATTTCTGCACCTCCATGACGGATTGAAACAAACCGGAGAAAACCCGAATCATCCAAATCATTCGTTCCCCCATATTGAGCCCATGCGGCAGGGAATGACCTGCCGGAAATTCCAGAGGTTGAGGGTATACCTTCAATTGTGTTGGTCAATGGAGTGTTATCTGCATTACTGCCACCATTCGAATTGATCGGTGCATTTCCAAGTATGATCAAACCACCCCAGAGGCCCTTGTCATCCTTTGACAAATTGTTACCGGTATCTAGGACGGACGTGAAGATGATCGGGTCGGAGTAATTACCGTCCGCATGAATTTTCGAACCCTGGGTAATGATTAATGCAGGGGCAGCATCACCCGATCCTTGGTCTGCTTTAATGATTGTTCCGGCTTCGATTGATAATGTAGCTCCGGAAGCGACGAAGATATAATCCTTGAGAATATATTGATTATCCCTTGTCCAAGTGGTATCAGCAATGATATCGTTTTGCACATTAACCACAGTTGCGGGTGGGGGAAAAGTTGTCGGTGCGGATGGAGCATAATTGTAAATAGTGGTACTATCAGGACCACCTCCACCTCCTCCTCCGTTAAAACCGGAGGGTGAATCTCCATAGGTGGCAATTACCCGGATCTTAGCATCGCTTGCAAAGTTATGATTCCAGTCGGATTCAGCATTCCACTCAGCATTCTTCCATCCGGAAGACACATTTGCATCCACATCACCGAACACATCCATACAACGGATATTGTAGTTCGCACCACCATCGTAACTGAACCAAAGTTCAACAAAGGCGGTTTGATTGCCATCAAGGACGAGATTGTACTGTATATCTACTATTTTGGTTCCCGTACGTTGTTGAGCCGTCACACCGGTTACCACAGGGGGCGCCGCATGGGATGTCACAACAAAAGAAACCAACATAGACAAAAGGAGGAGTCTTGTTTTCATTATTTTATTATAGGTTTAATTAGGTTGATAATAGGGATTTAAATTAAATCTTTTGTTCAAAAAAACTTATCTGATGCTAAGGGTTAGCACGAGTCGAGTATAAATTACTTAATAATAAAAAAATACAAAATTGTTACAAAATAGTCTATTCCAGTACAAGCCAAGCCATCGATCCAAAATCGTACACCAATGACCGGTTGCCCGAGCCTTTGTGGAAAAATACCCAGTCCTGCGTGGAATTTCTGTAAAGGAATGGATATACATCAACGCTCGTCCACATCCACCCCAATTCCTCGTGCCAGATCCAAATACCATCCACCTGAGGCAAAATAAAGACCCAGCCAAAACCCTGATGAAGGACCCAACCATTCTCATCATTCAAAAAGAAAGTACCAAACCAAGGACTCTGCCACCAACCCGGAGCATCGATGACAGGCGTCGCGTCACTCCACACGGGAGAGAGTACAGGAGATAGAGAGGTAAACTTACGAACGGCCCCGTAAGCCACACCCTCCGCATTCACGGCAAAACTTGAGAAGAAATAATCAGTTTCCGGAGCAAGCCCTTGCACGCTCAGCTCAAAAGAAGTCGAACGGTTAGATTCAGATAAATAGATCAGGGAGCGATTATCCTCCAGAAATGGATCCGGATGGGAGGAAACCAGTATACCCCACTCCTTAATTTCCGCTGTCCCTGCAGATTCAAGAATCTCAGCCAGTAACCGGGCAGATGTTTCTGTCACTTCCTCCACCCCACCCGTGCGCACAATCGGTTTAAACTGATCGAGTAACTGTATCTGGAAATCCTTTTCAACGGAGGTATTCCCCTCCCCGTTCATTCTCACAGAGATTGAATGAGAGGGACCATCCATTTCAAAATCAAGAACCCGGGTGGTCCGGACAAATCCCGCCTGATCCACCCGAAAGAGGGGTTCCATACTGGGGCGAGAAACATTTTCTTTCTTTGGAATAAAATTCAGGGTAAAGGCTTCGACCCGGTTTCCATCAACAACAAGATCGGATAGAGTCCAATTTTCGTTCAACTCCAGTTTATCCCCATTGATCACTCCCCAGTCTTCAAATAAGTTTGTCGGATCGCCTGCTTTATTATCATTCACTTTTGCCTTGGTTTTGTCATCCCGGGCAATATCGATCGCGTAGCGTTGATCAAAAGAAAATGCCTGTTTGGGCCATTCAAATGCTTGGGCACCTCCGGACACATCCTCCATTTTCAGGCTCACATTTGATAGCGTAGACCAATTCTGCCGATTAAATGTCAGGTTGAGTATACCATTAACGGGTGATGCTCCCCTATCCATTTCATTGGGCTTATACAAAGGATCATCTCCTGAGCTTTCTGAACTAGTTACATCCAAATGATATTCACCGGTTCCACTACCCGGCAGAACTTGCAATTGACCCACAATTGTACCCGCGGGTTGGTTCTCCGCGATAGTTGATCCGTTCAGGTCAAAATCGGGAGGAACAATTGGAACAATCTTTGTGGAATTCTCTTCACTTGGCGGAATTGTGATCGTGCTATTATCCTCACCCGAAGGATTGTCGGTGGATGCATTCTTATCATCATCAATTCCGCTATGA
Source organism: uncultured Verrucomicrobiota bacterium (assembly GCA_902569115.1). GTDB lineage: Bacteria > Verrucomicrobiota > Verrucomicrobiia > Opitutales > Seribacteraceae > Seribacter. The sequence continues at coordinate 3,607 of CACFTI010000060.1, forward strand.
TTATCGTCAATGTACTCGACCTCATCGACGAGGGAGATCTCGAATATTTTATCCAAATATAATTGATGTCCGTCCATGACCCGTACGGTAAGACTGTAATTTTGATCATCCGTTTCGTAGTCAAAAACCCTGCCGGTGTAGAGGGATCCATTGGCATCGAGAATGAAGGGCTGTACTTGCCCGCTACTATTCTCATCCGAAAGAGAGAAAAGCAGGGTACTATTCGCATCGGGATCCGTGGCATGAAAGTCCCCTACCCATGTACCGACCTGTTGATTTTCGAAAACTTGCAGGGGTGCAGGGGTGTGCAGGTTGTATGGTGCTTCATTTACATCGTTTATCCATACCCAAAGGGGTTGATCATGCTGACTGTACCCATCACTCACCCGGATGACCACTCCGTAGACTCCATTTTCATTGTGCCCACCGGGTACTTCATAATCAGGTGCATTCTTAAAGCTTAGCTTCCCCGTGGTGGCATTAATCTCAAAATGATGAAGATCCTGCCACCCATAGATTGAATAGTTCAAATCATCCCCATCCGCATCGGTGGCGGTTATCTGAATAATTTCTGTCAGGTTCTCCGGGTGTCCGATATGAAAAACGCCATCATCATCGAGATTGTCAGGATAGGTCGATGCCAGGGTAATTTGCGGGGCTGTATTGGCGATTGAATTGGCATCCATCGGGTCCGAACCGTATGCGATCTCCTCAGCATCCGAAAAGCCATCCCCATCATCATCGGGGTCATAATGATCCTCCACCCCATCCTGATCCAGATCCTCCACTACATTCCCGATTAGTACGATAAAATCTTCCTTGGTCCAGAGGTTATACTGATCCCTCACCTTGACCCGAATAGAGAATGATTGGTTATTTTCATAATCATACACGAATGCGGATCGTAATGTACCATTCGTATCGAGGGTAAACAGGTGGTTATCATTGGCACCGCCCACCAGTGTGTAAGTGAGGATTGGATTCGCATCCGGATCGGTGGCATTGAATTCGCCAATGATGGTACCCACCGGTTGGTTTTCCAAAATGGTAAGGGATGAAACTGCCTGGAGCCCTTCAGGTGGTGCCTGCGGTAGGGAACTTGCATTATTATCATCACTACCGCCCACATGTTCCTCCCATTGGGTATAGCCGTCGCTATCGGCATCCACTTCCCAGGTGATGGCTATATCCGTATCATTGCTGTCTCCCAAAACAGGGAAAAGATCAAACCCGTCCCCATTCCAGCTACCCCAGTGGGCATAGGGCTCACCAATGGATGGATCGAGACTGCCATTGCCATTACCATCGCGAAAGGCTTTCAAATCATAGGCATGGCCCGCGGGCAGGGACATGGTATAGGGGCCCGGGCCATTGGAGAGAATTTGTTCCCGTACCTTGGTTCCATTTTCATCAAATGCCCAGACGATGACGGGTCCAGGCACCGTCCCCTGGTGGGTAACCATGCCCGAAACCGTGGCATTACTCTCCGGTGAGGCGGTATACATACCGTCCACTTCACCGGGAGTGATCACACGCTCCCAGATACGAAAATCATCCATCCATCCCTTAAAATAGGAAGAATTACCCTGCGGACGATTGCCGAGGGTGAACAGGTTATTGGCATCGGATACCCGGTCTCCCCCTCCCCCCACTTTCGTGGCATCGGAAACGAGCTGTCCGTTGTGATAAATACGCAGATTGGAATGCCCAAAACGTCCGCTCCAGGAAAGGGCGATATGCTGCCATGAAAAATCGGGTGGGCGATAATTGTAGGTAACCGAAGGTGTGGACAGCGTGCCCTTGCGGACAAGCCAAGTCATATTGTTATTCACGGAGAAGCGCCAGTACCCTGTACTTGAAGAACGCTTGGCCAGAACATAGCCGCTTCCATTATCATCGAGTTTGATCCATCCGGAAAAACTAAAGGGGCGAA
>CACFTI010000061.1 GCA_902569115.1 uncultured Verrucomicrobiota bacterium
TAGATAATCCATCAAATGGATTGATTGGATCTTGTAAGTTTCCATTTGGTTCTTTTTTGTCCAATAAATCAAAAGGGGATAACTCATTCGATTTCCTGCTTGGTCCTAACCACGGTGGAATTTCCTCCACATCGTAAAACGCTTTCTTGGTAATTTCCTCGCGAGTAAACAATTTCATAATCCTGGGTCTTAATAAATAATTCCATTCAAAAATCACGGGAGAGGTTGGTTGATGCTCCCGCAAAGGTTCTAATATAGACTGATCGTAGCCCCCACCAGAGCTTGGGTACCCACCTACCCATGGTAGATAAAATCTCCATGGAACTCCTTCATCTTTATTCTGTACATCCACCCATTTATCGCCGATTTCCAAGACATAGCCTTCAAATAATTCACCTTCCCACTCAGGCATGATTATTTCAATTTCTTCAATTCTCAGATGATCATCCCAAAACCATTTGAGGGAAACCCGGTTGCCCACCACTAATTGATCAATCACTTCAAGCATACCAACATCAAAGCTCCCGCCTCTGGACGGGCCTTTACCTGTCCATGATGCCAAATAGCGATGCGTGTACGCTTTGTCGTCTTTTACTTCAATCCATGCCTCCCCTTTTGCTGTGAGAATACCATTCAGCAGACCATTTTTTAATACGGGAATATCACCCAGTAAAACCGTAAATACGGAAGCAAAAGAAAGGAAAGATATGAAAAAATTACGCCTCACATCTTTGCAAACCAAGCGGGTTGCCTTCTTTTAGCTCATCAGGAAGAAAATCGTTGGGGAATCCTTGATAACAAACCGGGCGGGCAAAACGCAGAATCGCACCAGTACCGACAGATGTCGAACGGGCATCCGTAGTCGCAGGGTAAGGTCCCCCATGAACAATGGATGGACAAACTTCCACGCCAGTGGGGAACTGGTTAAAGAGTAACCTGCCTGCTTTAATCTCGAGTTCTGACAAAAGCGACTCCTGCTCATGCAGAACCGAAGAATCTCCAAATATGGAAATGGTTAACTGCCCTTCCAGAATACGGGATACTTCAAAAAGCTCTTCAATGGAATCATATCCAACCAGAAGGGTGGAAGGCCCAAAAACTTCTTCCATCATTGATTTGTCAGCAAGAAAACTTGTGGCAGTGGTTCTTAAGACCGCTGGACCCGCGGCACTGCCCAAGTCGTTCTCATTTATGGTGCTTCGATAAACCACATCAATTCCATTACAACTAGACAGACCGTTTAAACCCGTTTCGTATGCATCCTTGATTCCCTGATGCAGCATAGGACAAGGTTTCGTAACCTTCATTTTCTCGGCATAAACCTCTGTAAAGTTTTCTCCCCACTCACCAGCTGGATGAAAAACTATGCCCGGGTTTGTACAAAACTGGCCCACACCCAAATTCGCAGACCCGGCTAGGCCCTCGGCAAACTGATCCATTTCCTCTCCTTTCATTGCGGAAAGTACAAATACAGGATTCACACTGCTCATCTCAGCAAAAACGGGAATGGGATCAGGCCTTTTCGAAGCCAAATCAAACAAAGCCCTACCCCCAGACCGGGATCCAGTAAAGCCTACTGCTTTTATAACAGGATGAGAGACCAAAGCCTGCCCGATCGTTCTGCCTTCGCCAAAAAGCAAAGAAAAGGCACCTTCCGGCCAATTGCATTGCTGCATGCACTCCACCACTTTTTCTGCAATCAATAGTGCCGTCCCGGGGTGCGCATGATGAGCTTTAACAATCACTGGACATCCTGCAGCCCAGGCAGAAGCAGAATCTCCACCTGCAACAGAGAAAGCCAAGGGGAAATTACTTGCGCAAAATACGGCAACAGGTCCAACAGGGCGCAACATAGATCGAAGATCAGGCTTGGGTAATGGTTTTCGATCAGGCTGTGCACGGTCAATACGGGCATCCACCCAATTCCCATCTTCAACAAGCTGGGCAAACATGCGAAGTTGTCCACATGTTCTTCCTGTTTCCCCCCGGACCCTCAGCTCAGGGAGCCCCGTTTCCTGAGTCATCACGCCCACCAAGTCCTCGACAATTCCTTCGATGCCGTCTGCAAGGGTTCTTAGAAATTTAGCTTTTTCTTGTCCGCTCAGGACAGCCAACTTCAGGCTTGCCTGATCTGCAAGTTTACAGGCCAAGTTTACATCTTCATCGGATGCAAAGGCGTAATGACTAGGCAATTTCTCTCCATTAGCTGGATTAACAGCCTGAAAGGATTTAGAACTGTAATCTCCCCTTGTATATCCAATAAATGAGCTTTCCATGGCTCAAGGATTATAAGTGAAATAAAAACAGTTCAAGCCCCAACGGCATTCGTGAGCGTACCAATTGAATCAATAGAAATGTCTACAATATCTCCAACTCGCAAAGTGAAATCCGTGCCTGGAACAATTCCCGTACCGGTCATGAGAAACACACCATGGGGAAAAGAGGTTTCTCGAAACAGGTAGTCCACTAGTTCCTGTGGCTTCCTTTTCATTTCCCGGAGAGTCGTTTCACCCTCAAAAACGACCTCGGATCCTCGCGAAATTTTCATCGCAATAGAGGTATCCTCAGGAAGAGGCTTCTCAGTCACATAAATACAGGGGCCGAGGCAGGCACAACCGTCAAAAGTTTTGGCCTGGGGGAGATAGAGTGGATTCTCACCTTCAATGCTGCGGGAAGAAACATCATTTCCAATTGTGTAACCCACTATTTTTCCGTTTGAAGTCACACAGAGGGTAAGCTCAGGTTCGGGCACATCCCAAGTGGAATCTTCTCTTATTCGAAAATCCTGCCCGGGACCTACGGTTCTTGGGGCTGTTGCCTTGAAAAAGATCTCAGGTCGATCTGCTCCATAGACCCGACTGTAAAAATCTCCCCCTCCTGCATCTTTGGATTCTTCCATTCGGGCAAGCCGGCTTGAGAAATAAGTAACGCCCGCTGCCCAAACTTCCTGATTTCCAATGGGGGCGAGTGGAAGAAAATCATTAACCCCTTTGGGTTCTGTTGAAATCAATTGGTCAAGATAATCATATAGATCATCTCGATTGATAATTTCATCCCAGGTACTTGGATTGGTAAATTGATAGAATGATGAGCCCTTCTCGACTACAAAACCTCCATTTATCCTGTAAATTTTCATGGAGAAAATGGTTAATGCTTTTCTCCCAATGATTGTAGGTCAGGAAACTTGATCCACAGTTCAATTGAAGAAATGAAGAAGGCTTCAGCTACTCCCAGGAGTAGAGATATTGTATACCAATGTAATCGGTCTCACCCAGCGAATTGTGAGTGTAACCCAAGCTCAGCCCATGATTATCACTCAGCCAATAAGTGAGAGCGATACTTGCTTCTAATTCGGTGTCATCAAAATCATCAAACCCTTGGTACAAACGAAGTTTAGGGAGTAAAGTAAGTTGGTCGCTAACAGAAAACTCTAGTCCCAAATACAAGTTCCAGAATACATCATCATTGGCATCAAGATCAGCGTAATTTAAGCCAATTCCAACGAAAGGTACGAATCCATCAACATTCTCAAAATGATAAAAATAATCTACACCAAAATCACTCCAAGATTGAGATCCGTTGTTATCAATATCAGCTAATGTAAAATTGATAAGTAAACTTGAATTCTCGAGAGGTATATTTGTAGACAAATCAAAGGATTCACCATCGGCTGTTTCATGATCGGCTATCGTAGCTATTTCGAAACCTACATAATAATCTTCCAAGCGTGTTTTGGAAAAAGCGATAAATGGGACTAGTGCGAAAATTAAGGGTAATGATCTCATTATCGAACTTTCTTTTCATACCAACAAAAAGTCAATGTCTTAAAATTGAATTAAAAATGAATTAAATTTGAAACCTTTTCGCCTTGCTTTGACGAATTTGACATGAATTCTCAGGATTAAGATCCCTTTTTGATTAAACTAATTAAAACTAATCGTTAAAACCCCTTTTCTTATGCCCTATTTCGCTTCTAATACTTTACTAGTTATCACCCTACTCCTGACCTTTTCCTGCACGCCAGAGGCTCCTCATCCCACTGGAAAGACGCTCACCGAAAAACTCGATCAACATCTCCATCTTTTTTTCCAGGAATGGCAGAAACAAAACCAACGTTTCAAAATTAATTTAGCCGATATTGATATCGTCTTTTCGGAAAATAACCAGACCGATGGAAACTCATCTGCACAAACCCAATTCCCTTTTAATTGGACGGAATTTCAATACCAGGAAGAATCAGATTTTGCACAGGGGTATGATTGTGTCATCCAAGTGGCCTCGCATATTTCTATTCTGCATAATTATGCTGAAGGGAACTGGTCATTTACATCTGCACGCCAATCAGACTTCAATGCCACCCTCGTGGAAGTGGCAGATGATTACAGTAGAATCATTGCTGATGCATGGGTCAAGCGACTTCCTGAGGTAAGAGATTTTTCAGATAAAGAAAAGCTTTTTCAGAAGATTCCACCCAGAATGTACCGATTACCTTAAGGTTTCAAAAGGGGTAGCTCCCAGCAGTAAAGAGAGCGATCATCCCTTGCCAACACCTTATCTCCTGAATAAGCAGGATGGGCCCATGTTTCTCCAACCACCTGTTCTCGCCAGTATTCCTTAAAGCCAGAGGCAGTGAGGGAAAGATAAACGAGTTCGCCCTCCGCATTAAGCGATAAAGCATCTCCCCCTTTCTCTCCCAACCATACCAGGCTTGCATGTGGATTGCGTCCAGCTGCGGTCAATTCATGATTATCCCGCCAAAGAATGTTTCCTGATTTCAGCTCAAAGGCAGTCAACCCATGACTACGATCCAGTAGGTAAATTATTCCTTCCCGGTGAAGTGGCTGCGCCATTAAACCTCGTAATCGCTCCTCTTCTGACCATAGCAGAGAAGCCTGCCCCCCTTTTTTTCCAACGGAAATTGCACGCGATCCATTCCAGTATCCGCAGACCAGCACTGTTCCATCCACAAAGATAGGTTTGGCAATGGAAACTCCGTACTTCACTTCATAGGGAATACTCCATAATTCATTTCCTCCCCCAATGGGTAATCCCATTATCCTGTTTGGCCCCCAGCAGATTAATTGGGGTTGCTCACCTGCCTGCACAACCAAAGGAGGAGCATACCCCGCTTTTTTGTCTCCCCCCACTCGCCATTTGGTTTTTCCATTAGATGCGGATAACGCAAGCAGGTTGCCTTTCTTCCCTCCCACATGATAAAGCATCAATTCGCCCAAAGGCTCAGGTGCGGATGAATAGCCCCAGATGGGGGGAGGACAATTCTCTTCCAAAGCAAGATTTCTGAACCAAATTTCTTCCCCATTTTTAGCATCCAGGCAAAAGGCATGCCCCATAGCCCCCAGGCCGTATGCTTTCCCATTCTCAATCGTTACCGAAGCCCTCGGCCCCTTCCCGTAGTCAAGATTTGCGTAATCTACCTGGTAAACATATTCCCAAATCAATTTTCCCTTTTCAACATCAACACAAACTACTCT
>CACFTI010000062.1 GCA_902569115.1 uncultured Verrucomicrobiota bacterium
ATAAATGGGGCTGCCATCAAGGTGCCAATCAAAAAGACTCGAGATACTTCTCCAACAAATTGACTCATAGGATTAATTGATAAAAGGAAAGAACCAATAGGTAAGATTTCGAAGCTCATGATAAAAGCTTTGAGCACATCGTAGTGAATGCCAGACACAAAAAAAACAAGCATACTAAAATAGAAAAGTAATGTCGTTATCGTTGCATCAGAGGATCCAAGAAGTGGATTTACGCTGTTACTTGCCATGAGTCCAATTTCATACGAAATTAAATATCCAGCTAATTCCACAGCAAAAAAAATCATCCTAACTGACATTGCCAGTAAGAGACCTATACAAACCTCATTTAATGCAAGTAAAATTGCTCCTGCAAAATTAGTCGCTAAGCTTAATTCTGCAGGAACCAATGGATTAATCATAAGGGACAATAATAGCCCAAAGGCAATTTTAACTTTGGTAGGTAACATTTTACCCGCAAACAAAGGTATACCCATAAAAAAGGCACCAGTCCTGACAAAAACGAGAACCCAGACTATAATTTGCCCCGCTTCAATGGTCATTGAGCCATTGTAGGAATCAAATTAAACATGGAAATACAAAAATCACTAAGAGTTTTTAATATAAAATTAGCAGACAGAACAATTGCTAAGGATACGCAAACTAGTTTAGGAACAAAAGTAAGCGTTTGCTCTTGCAGACTAGTTATAGACTGAACAAAGCTGACCGTAAGTCCTACAACTAATGCAGTTCCTAATATTGGAATGGAAAGAAGTAATGCAGTTTGCAGAAGGTTTCTCATTATATCGACTGCCAATTCCATTGTCATAGCTTTCCCTCCTTTTATTTATGAAATGTTAAAACTATTTACCACAGATTGAACGACAAGATACCAACCATCAACCAAAACAAACAGCAACAACTTGAACGGCATAGAGATAACAACTGGGGGCATCATCATCATTCCCATTGACATCAATGTTGATGCCACAATGAAGTCGACAATAATAAAAGGAATGAAAATTAGAAAACCCATTTGGAACGCAGTTCTCAGTTCACTGAGAACAAAGGACGGAACAACAATACTGAGGGGAAGCTCATCTCTTGTCATCGCACCCTGCCTCGAAATTTCTAAAAAAAACTGGGCATCCTCTTGCCTCGTTTGATTAAGCATAAAATCTTTCATGTAAGCAGTTGCTGTGAGCAAAGCATCTCCAGATTTCATCGACGTATCCATGTATGGGATTACAGCATTATCATATATTTTGTTCCAAACTGGACCCATTACGAAAAAAGTGAGGAATAGAGCCAAGCCAACGATAATTTGACTAGACGGGGCGGCATTAACCCCTACCGCATTTCTAACAAACCCAAGTACAATAACAATCCTTGTGAAACAAGTCATCATCATAAGAACCGAAGGTCCAAGAGTGAGAATGGTCATGGCAACAACTAGTTGAATAGCCACACCAAAGTCGCCCTCCTCGTTTGAACCCGAAATGTCTATTCTTAGCCCGGGTGAACCCGTCCCGGTAGTTTGGCCAAGCAAATCAGCACTTATTACTGGAAGGAAAAATACAAAAAGTAAAAAAGTAAAAAAAAGCTTATTGGAATTACTCATTTGAGTTTTCGCTATTCTCGGAAGAAGGATTTTTTTGTTCAGTTTTATCGGAAGTAACTGATTTCAATTTGGTCAAATACTGACAAAAGTTTGGACCAACTCCCAATAGATGCCTATCTTGGTCACATTGGGCAACGATTAAGTAATTTTTATTGCCCAGTGAACAGGTTTCAGAAACTCGAATTCTACCATCTCTTGGTTTCCCATAAATCCTTGACCCAGAATTACTAAAACGCCGAACAAGAAACGCAATAAAAACTAAAACCAATAAAAATAATACTACCTTGATCCACAAATTATCACTTGAGGATTGGAAGTTTCCATCTTGAATCGCAAGAAAGAGGGTAAATGTTGGAGATGATATCTCCATTAAAATAAAAGACGGCGAGATATTAGATTGAATTTACGATCTCAGTTACTTTTAAACCAAACTTGTCGTCAATGACAACGACTTCTCCATAAGCAATGAGTTTTCCGTTAACCATAAGGCTGACTGGGTCTTTTGCACTTTGCTTGAGTTGAATTTGGGCACCTGGGCTTAATTCAACAACATCTTTCATAGGCAATTCTGCGGTTCCAAGTTGCACGGTCATATCGACCTTTACATCCATTACAATATCTAATTTTTTGCTATCCATTATTTTTTCCAATAAGTTTTTTTCCTTCAACAGTACTTTGGTTTACCTGATATGCCACTCGATCTCCGTCCAAACCAATTTCACCGATAAAACAAGTTCTGCCTGCAATCCGAAGGTTAGTTTTGTTAAGTAGTTCGGAATCCAACTCTAAAATATCATCGACTTCGAGGTTTGCAATGTCTCTCAATGATAATTGAAATGCATCCCACTCTATAGAAATGTTAACAGGGATGTCATTATAGGTGTCATGCCATTTAGGAAGTTTCGGTGAATTAGCCTTTTGGTTTGCTGCAACGGCGTCTAGCATTCTTGAGAGAACAGGTTCCATAGTGTAATAAGGAACCGCAACTCTCATTGGTCCAGAAACATCACCGAAAGATGCCTCCATCGTAAGAATCAACATCATTGCGTCAGGGGGAGAAGTTTGCAAAAACTTACCAGAATTCTCATTCCCAACAATCGATGCATTCAGTTTCATCGCGTTCTTCCATTGGTTGCACCACTCTTCAAGAATAATTTGGTTAAAATCCTCAACCAATGCTTTTTCTATATCAGTAAGACCCCTATCTTCAGGATTAGTTGAACCTTTTCCTCCTAAGATTCGATCCACAACTGTAGCACTAAGATGTGAGTTGACCTCCAATAACCCTATACCATTTAATTCTTGTAGTTTAAAAAGAGTGACGCAGGAAGGGGAATTGATAGACTGAGTAAAATTAGAATATAAATCAGCATTTAACTCCTCCAACTCCAAATTAAATTCAGTCCTCAAAAACATTGATAAGTGGCCCGATAAATGATGAGCAAATTCTTGTGATTTAGTTTTAAGTTGCCCGAGATCTTTATCAGATAAAACGATAGGATTAGTGAAATCGTATTTTTTGACAGAAACTAAGGAGGGATCTTGAACCTTTTCCCCATTATGGAGAAAAACTACAAATTCCCCGGATGATTCCTCTAATTCACTTATATCAAAGCTTTCATCCTCGAAATTTGGACTATCTGAATCTGAAGACATGACCGTGGTATTATTGAACTACGAATTGGGTGAAATAAATATTTCGTATTAAATCACTTTCCCCATCTCTGTATTTTTTTAGAACCAAGGAGTATTCTTTCTGTAAATCAATCCTTACACGATCTTGAAAACCATCCTGCTGAGCATCCTCGTAGGTGTATTGACCCATGATTGCAAGAGAACGATCTCTAATTTTATGTTCGTTCATTTCCAAAAGCTTTTCAAAATCTCCGGCAACACCTTCTAGCCTCAGTTCTAAATTTATGTAGCGAGATTTTATTGGACCACCTAAATTTGTGATAAGGGAACCCAATTCATAAAACCTCTCCTCCCCTGTTGATTCCATGTTTAAGGGCACTCCTCCCTGAGTGACCGAGGCTAACTGAGCTGAATCAGGTTTGTTTGCTTTGATCAAAAAATACATCGCAGCAACGGTGATAACCGGTGCTAGGACAATGGCCAATAAAGCAGGCAAAAGACTACCTGATTGCTGGTTATCATTTTTGTTATTTTCGGGAGGAAGTTCGTCAAGTTCTGCAGCACTCATTTTGTATATATAGAAATATCAGCGTTTAAGGTTAATTGCTTCTTGCAAAATAGCATCTGATGTAGTCACAACCCTAGAACCTGCCTGGAATGATCTTTGATGTGTAATCATACTTGCAAACTCATTGGTGAGATCAACATTTGAAAGCTCAAGGGAATATTGCTTAATTTTACCATTTGATCCATTTGCTGGGATAAAGTTATCGACAAGACCAGCCAAGTCTTGCCCTGGCGAACCATTTGTGAAGAAACCATTCCCTACCCTTCTTAAATATTGTGGAGATTGAAAATTAACAATTCGTACTTGACCCGCGTTCCTGATAACATCTTCAGAATCCCCATTCGCAGAAGGCGTATTCACGACGAGATTGACGCTTCCATTTTCCTCGATACGCCTTGAAAGTAATGTTTCGTTGTCGTTGAGGGAAAGATCAATTGAACCGTCGACTCCTTGCAGTTGATATCTGTATTGATCCCTTGTGACAACAACACCGAGAGCGTTCTCTTCAAAAGCACCGGCACGCGTGTAAAAAACTTCATCAGTTGCAGGGTCAACTACTTGAAAAAAACCACCTCCATTGGGAAGGGCTTCGCCTTGTATTGCTAAATCTAGATCAAGACCGGTTGTTTCAAGTGTGCCTTGGCTGAAGTTTGACGAAACCGAACCCACATGAACACCGGTGCCATGCTGTTGCAAATTGTTGTTAGAAACCCCATCTGCACCTGATTCAGCGTCATTGATGTGGAGATAAAAATTATCTGAATAATTTGCCCTTGAAGATTTGAAACCCAGAGAATTAACATTCGCAATGTTGTTACCTAAAACCTCTAAGCCTTGCGAAAGACTCTTAAGAGTAGATACTCCGCTGTGCAGTGAAGAAATCATTTTATGGCGTCAGGCAAACTGACTTTTGAAATTAGTGAAGTATCGTAAGAGTTTCCGTTCACTACGACTTTCAATTCTCCATTAGCGTTTTTCTCTACCGATGTAACAATACCACTGACTGTATTGGCCTCATCTTCAATCACTACATCTTTACCAAGATAGTTTTGGGAAACCATTTTATCATGAGAAGCAGCAAAGGATTCAAAACCTTTGCTAAACTCCTGCATTTGTTCAAGAGAAGCAATGTTAGCCATTTGAGAAATGAATTCCGTATCCTTCATGGGCTCCAAAGGATCTTGGTTACCGATTTGAGCAGTTAATAATTGCAGAAAATCGTCCATCTGCATAGAGGATCCTCCCCTTTCGCTCTGAGTCTGAATCTCTTTGGAACGCTGTTCAAGGATGTTGGGTGATGTAATGGCTTCTATCATAATATTTAGGATGAAAAATATTCGTCCATTTGAGCGAACGAATTAAAATGAAAAAGTTTAAGGCTATGATTATTTGATGAGAAGATAGATTTAAGACCGGAGGTCATATTCATTAAAATTTCGCTAGAACTATTTTGAGGTGAAATGAGACATAGTGAATAAGATTGGTCTTTCTTTTGTAAACGAATACCTAGAGGATTTCCATCAGGCAAATCCACCGAAAACCGAACAACCTCTTTTCCGTTTTTGCAGAAATGAGAAATTCGAGGGAGTAATGTATCACCAAAGAAACTTT
>CACFTI010000063.1 GCA_902569115.1 uncultured Verrucomicrobiota bacterium
GAATCCATCGATATCAAATATGGTTTCGATCAAAAAAGAACCTGTGACAAAAAGGGTAACCTGGTGACCGACATTGGTAGCCAAGGGCACCAGGGAATTTCTTAAGGCATGTTTACGCACTGCATTTTTAAAGGAGACACCTTTGGCCATTGCAGTGCGGACATAATCAGCCGAAAGATTATCCATCAAATGATTTTTCATTAGCATGGTAACAAAAGCAAAACCGCCAATTAAATAACAACACAAAGGCTGTACGGTGTGAGCAAGCAAATCCACCAGCCTGTCCCATGTGCCGAGTTCTTCGAAACCGTCACTGACCAAACCACCCATAGGCAGGAAATCCATATTCACGGAGAGAAAGAGCAGCAACAAAGAGCCAAGGGCATAGCCAGGCACCGCGTAACCCACGAAAATGAGGATCGAGGTAAGATCATCCGATAATTGATTGTGTCGGACTGCCTTAAAGACACCGAGGGGAATACAAATTAAATAAGTTATAAAAAAAGTAAGCAGACCGAAGTAAGTGGAAACAGGCAAACGCTCAGCTATAACCTGAAGGACGGATTCACCATACCTGGTTGATTGCCCGAAGTTACCCTGAAGTACTCCCTCATATCGGGTCATGAAAAGCTCTGCAATCGGTGGGGCATTTTGAGTGGACTCTTTCTGCTCCCTCATCCGGATATTCCAATTACCGAGCAATTCATGGTAGTTTACCAGAAAAACCTGGCCATCATCATCACGGCGAATGACCACTTTTTCCCTGGCACCCTCAATCCATCCCCGTACGCCCTCAGCCTCAATTCCGTCTATTTCTCCATCATTATTATCATCGATCGAATCAAATCCAACATAAGATGAAATGTGAGCCGGAATTTCTTGGCGTTCCACATACCCATCGGCATCCCAGTCCAACTCAGAAAGATGAAAGGTCGGAATACGGACTCTCTCAGAAAGCAGATTTTCAAAATTTGAAAACCTGATCTGCCTAAATTCGGTTTCCCGGGGCATAACACCCAGCCAAATTAGATAAGCTTGCCAATGTGGCTTATCGAAACCGTAGAGACGTTTCATCTGTTCCAGTTGTTCCTGCGAAAGTGCCTGATCGGAGCCCATACCCTGACCGCCACCTCCATCCTGGGAAACCTGTTGCATTTGCATCATGGCTTGCTCCAGTGGGCCGCCTGGTGCCAACCGGGTTATGGCAAAGACCAAAATACTGATTCCAAAGAGGGTGGGTGGAATCAGCAACATTCTTCTTATGAAATAATCACGCATTAACTCGCTTCATTCCTATGCACACTGGCACAACAATTCAAAGACAAACCATTAAAAACTGAATGATTCTACCATGCTTTTGCTTGCCAAGTGCATGAGCCTCCGCACTTTTCATGTTATCAATCATTCTTTTCCATGGACTTTCCCGAAAAGGGTAATCGGCCACTATTTTTGGCTCGTTCCCGTGCTTTTCCTGCTAGGAGGGTGCTCGGCTCCCAGTAATGTTGAAAATGCGATCGAAGATAAAATTCTTCATTTTGGCTTGGGGTCCGAACCTCAATACCTTGATCCCCATTTAGCAAGCAGTGTTTCGGCCCACAATGTAATCATTGCGCTGATTGAAGGACTGGTAAGCGAAGACCCGAAAACCCTCAAACCGCTCCCAGGGGTAGCCGAAAGTTGGGATATCTCAGAAGATGGATTGCTCTACACCTTTAATCTTCGAAAAAACGCCAAATGGAGCAACGGTGATCCAGTCACGGCTCACGATTTCGTTTATTCATACAGACGGATTCTTAATCCCAATCTCGCATCGCAATATGCAAGCATGTTGCATGGGCTTAAAAATGCACGGAAATATCATGAAGAAGGACTAAAGTGGGAAGAAGCAAAGGTGGGAGCGGTTGCGATTAATAATCATACTCTTCAATTAACCCTTGAGAACCCAACCCCTTATTTTCTCGAACTTCTCAATCATTATAGTTGGTTTCCTGCCCACCCCCCAACCATCAAGAAATTTGATGCTTTTGAAAAACAGGGTACACCGTGGACTAGGCCCGGGAATTATGTGGGAAATGGCCCTTTCATTCTTTCTGAGCATAAGGTTAACTCAGTTATTGAGGTCAAAAAGAATCCTAATTACTGGGATGCTGAGACTGTCTCACTGGAAGCCATTCGCTTTTATCCAATTGAAAGTGCCGATACCGAAGAACGCGCCTTCCGATCGGGCTTCCTGCATCTCACTCAAACCGTTTCTCCGGACAGGATTGATTTTCTAAAACAAAATCATCCCGAAGTCATTCACTTCGAACCATACTTGGGAACCTACTTTTACCGCTTTAATCTTGAAGAGCCCCCTTTTGATGATGTGCGGATAAGACTTGCCTTCAACCTGGCAACCGATCGCCAAGCCATTGTTGAAAAGGTAACCAAAGGTGGGCAAGTGCCAGCCCGTTGCTTTACCCCACCGGGAACCGGGGGCTTCTCACCAGAATCAAGATTTCGCTTTGACCCCCAAAAAGCAAAAGCATTAATCCAGGACTATCTTGATGAAAAAGGACTAAAATCCCTTCCCAAGATTGAACTCAAATATAATACATCCGAAGGCCATAAAAAGGTTGCGGAAGCATTACAGGGCATGTGGAAAAATCACCTGGGCGCTGAAATTCAGCTCCTGAACATGGAATGGAAGGTCTTTCTGTCAACGATCGAAAAGCGAGATTTCTCTCTCGCCCGGGCCGGTTGGATTGGGGACTATGTCGATGCGAACACCTTTCTCCATATGTGGAGAACAGGGGACGGCCATAATAATACTGGATGGTCGAATGCACGATATGATGAACTACTTGAACTCGCGGCCAAGGAATCCGATTCAGAAAAAAGATTTTCATACTTTGAGGAATGCGAAAAATTGTTATCCGAGCATGCCCCTATCCTTCCCATTTATTTCTATGTACATGTAACACTACGAAGTCCCACCGTAAAGGGGTGGCACCCCACCCTGCTTGACCACCATCCTTATAAATATGTCCGCCTTCAAAATGAGGACGCTAACACATGGTAAAGTTTATCGTTGTTAGAATATTGCAGGCAATCCCGACCTTGTTCGTTATTGCCACCCTTACCTTCTTTATGACGAGATTGGCTCCCGGGGGGCCGTTCGATTCAGAAAAGAATATTCCCGCTGAAATCAAGGAAAAGCTGGAATCTCATTTCGGTTTGGAAAAGCCCCTGTACGAACAATACTTTTTGTATCTTAGTAATCTTTTGCAGGGTGACCTGGGCCCCTCCTTTAAATACATGGGATGGGAGGTCTCTGAATTAATTGCAAAAGCATTTCCAGTATCTGCACAGCTGGGACTTTTCTCCCTTCTCATTGCCCTAGTTTTAGGATTACCCGCAGGCGTCCTGGCTGCTCTGCGAAAAAATTCGGCCTATGATTATTGTTTGATGACTACTGCCATGCTGGGGATCTGCCTGCCTACTTTTGTGATGGGCCCTCTCCTCATTTTACTCTTTTCCTCATGGCTTGGCTGGCTACCGCCACTGGGTTGGTATTCCTTTGCGGATATGATTCTGCCCTCCCTCACCCTTGGTCTTTTTTATGGTGCCTACATTGCGAGACTTACAAGAGCTGGCATGCTGGAAACTCTCAACCAAGACTACATCCGCACAGCCCGGGCAAAAGGTGCTTCCCCTCTTCGGGTAGTCTTGCGGCATGCGATAAAAGGGGGACTCCTCCCAGTAGTAACCTTTTTAGGTCCGGCTTTTGCCGGACTTATCAGTGGCTCATTCATCATTGAGAGTATATTCTTTATTCCCGGATTAGGCCGGTTTTTCGTAACTGCAGCATTTAACCGTGATTATACCATGGTCTTGGGTACTGTCCTTTTTTACGCGTGCTTGATTATCATTCTCAACCTTGTGGTCGATCTGATCCAAGCAAGTCTTGATCCAAAGTCAAGGGAACCATGAGTATCGAAAGCGCCAAATCAAAGGATTTTATATCCGAAGACCCGGGTGGTTCTTCTCTGTGGAGGGACGCGTGGATACGACTTCGTGCCAACCGGCTTGCCACCATCAGTCTTTACTTTTTTATCTTTGTCTCATTGCTCACTATCCTGGGACCCGAAATCTTAATCTCTAGTTACGAAGACCAGGATCTTAACAATACCTTTGCTCCACCTGGTAAAGAATCTCTTTTCGGAACAGACAACCTGGGGCGGGATCTTTTTGCCCGTGTGCTACATGGGGGGAGGATTTCATTGGCGGTCGGATTCCTTGCAACCGTGGTCTCCCTCCTTATCGGTGTGGCTTACGGGATGACATCCGGTTACCTAGGGGGGAAAATAGATGCCCTGATGATGAGGGTGGTGGATATTCTCTACTCCTTACCTTTCACCATTTTTGTAATCCTGCTGATGGTTCTTTTTGGTAGAAATTTCATTCTTCTTTTTATTGCCATTGGAGCAGTCGAATGGCTAACCATGGCACGCATTACAAGGGGGCAAACCCTCAGCCTCAAACAGGCCGAATTCATTGAAGCGGCCCGTGCCCTCGGTTATTCTCATTCACGGGTTCTATTCCGGCACATCCTGCCTAATTTGCTTGGTCCCGTCATCGTCTACGCCACGCTCACGGTGCCAGCGGTGATGCTCCTTGAAGCTGTTCTCAGCTTTTTAGGGCTGGGAGTACAGGCACCGATGAGCTCATGGGGAAGCCTAATCAAGGAAGGTTCCGAAAAAATGGAAATTGCTCCGTGGCTGATCTTTTTTCCAGGCCTTTTTTTTAGCTTAACCTTACTTGCCCTGAATTTCCTGGGAGACGGACTGCGTGATGCCCTTGATCCCAAAGCCGCGAAAGACTGATGGAATTCCTGGAAATCAATAAGCTCAAGACCTATTTCCATACGCGATCAGGAACCGTTCGGGCCGTGGACGATGTCTCATTCTCCATTGAAAAAGGTGAAATAGTTGGCGTGGTCGGTGAATCAGGTTCCGGTAAATCCGTAACATGTCATTCCATTCTTGGTCTCCTGCCACAACCTCCGGCTAAGATCGAAGGCGGAACCATAAAGCTCGAGAAGCAGGAACTTTTAAGTCTTCCGAAACATGCCTTACGGTCGCTCCGTGGCAAAAAGATTTCAATGGTTTTTCAGGATCCTATGAGTTGCCTGAATCCGTTTATGACTATTCTTGATCAAGTGGCGGAACCATTGATAATTCATGAAAGTTTATCCCAACATGAAGCCGAAAGACAGGCACTTGAAATGATGGAAAAAGTGGGTATCCGCGACGCC
>CACFTI010000064.1 GCA_902569115.1 uncultured Verrucomicrobiota bacterium
CGGTTTTATCAGGCTTGCCGTTATGCAGGATTTTTGACCTCTCCTTCTTTATCCAATAGGCACTCGATCCACTAAGGAACCCGCGAAACTCATCAAAGCCACGATCATTGGGGAATTCTCCCGGTTGTGCTCCCATATGCCATTTGCCAAAACAACCAGTGGCGTAACCGGCATCGGACAGATACTCCGAGAGCATTTTGACGTCGCGTTTGATTCCTTTGTATCCGGGCTCACCAGGAACGCCACCAGGACCACGCCACATGCCGTTTTCACTGGTGAACTGTCCCGTAAACAAACAAGCACGTGAGGGTGCACACAGTGGCACGGTGTGATAATTAGTGAAACGAGTACCGCTATTTGCCAACGCGTCGAGTCGTGGCATTTGGACCTCTGTCTTATCCCAGTTCGAAGGCAAATCCCCCCAACCATGGTCATCTGAAATAATAAACAGAATATTTGGATTGGCTACATTCTCCGTTTTGAACCGTATCTTGTTCAAATTCGAATCCAACGGTTCCAAGGATTTTGATGCGGTCTGTGCCAAGCACAAAGATGCGCAAAAAAAGGCGGATAAGGCTGCGACTTTAAAATATTTTCTCATGATAATTCTTTCTGCTTATTCATTCTCCGGTATTGAGTGAATTGATCCAGTCCCGGATGAGACCTGCCGACGCCGCCAGATTTCTTAAGAAATGAACTAGGGGTTATTCGATCTTTCATGTATTTAAAATTTATCTCCAGCCACAAAATCCCCGTTTATTTTGATATGGAATTTGAAACTAAATAAGGACGAATAGCCGTATATTTCAACCAGTAGTTTGTCTTTTTTCGCTACAACTGTGACCGAGGTGAATGGTTCATACTTGTTACGAACAACTAACTGATTGCTTTGGCCGACAAGATTTCCGTTGTGATAAATTTTTAAGCCCGAAAACCAATTATTGATCACAACAAACTGCTCACCAAGATAGGTGGCTTCCAATTTTTTGCTAAACAAACCTGATCCTAAACTAGCAGGTTCTTGTTCGTGATCGGTGTTAAAAATGTAAAACTTGATCACAATTTAATCGGTCGTAACACGAACTTCCTCAATCTTCTCCTGCAGAATTTGAATAGCATGATTCTGTTGGATGATTTTTTCCCGCATTTGACCAAGAGAACCGCAGACCAGAGCAAGCAAACTACCCATCACAATATAGGGACTTGCTTCCGAAGCCATACCCGTGGCCAGGAGGAAAAATGCTAAAATGATCGGAATCCAGCAGGGCAAAAAAAGGAGAAAACCATTTAATTTAGATGCAAATTCTTGATTCTCTTTTTCTTGGGCCTTCTTTTCTAAACGAGACATGTAATTGTTCATACAAAACAATTCATGTCACAGAGTGAAAATTTCTTACATCCTATTTTTAACTCAGACCGGTAAGCGTACCCGTACTGCTGGCAAACTTTGATTTATCAATACCCATATTTTCCAGCATACTTACATAGAGGTTGGCCAGTGGAGCATTATTGTCTGAATTGAAGGCAAGGTGCTGCCCGTGCTTAAAACCTCCTCCAGCTAAAATAACGGGAAGGTTTTTATTGTTGTGAATATTTGCGTCCCCCATGTGGCAACCATAGAGCACCATGGTGTTATCCAGCAGAGTACCGTTGGTCTCCTCCACCTCGTTGAGACCTTGCAACAATTCGTTGAGCAATTCCATTTGGCCAATCTCAATCTCTTCCAGCTGTTTCAGTTTGGCTTCATCTTTACCATGGTGAGAAATATTGTGATATCCGCCTATGGTGCGTCCATCACCAAAATCGACACCTGGCGTGCGAACACTACCCAGAAACAGGGTTATCACCCGGGTGGAGTCTGTCTGTAGAGCGAGACGGGACATATCGTTCATCATACGGATCATCTCAAAAAACTGCTGCTTATCAGAGGGGTAGTCAGGCATCTCCACATCAACCTTTGGCTTTGGTAATGTTTCCCAGGCCTGAGCTTCGCTCAATCGTATCTCCAAACTGCGAACCGCTGTTTCATATTGATCGATTCGCTCCCGATCGGTGGCCGTAATCCGTTTGTTGAGGTCCTTACTTTGGCCCATCACCACATCAAGAATACTTCCCCTACGCTTCAGACGTTCCACTTGTGCTCGCATGGCCTTCTCATCCCCTTGCAAAAACATTTTTTTGTAAAGTTCAGAAGCACTCTTGATGGTAGGAATCTCTACGCCTGCCTGCGTGTACGACAGACTTCTTGAGTCATTAATAGAAAGAGAAAAGGAGCGAAACCGGGTTTCGTGCCCGATCTCGTTGGCAATGAGTTGATCGAGGGAAATGGTATTTCGAAAACTGGCTCGGCCAGGATGAGGAGCAGCGGTGAGAAATGACTTATCCGCCCGATGTCCACCATCAACCCCCGGATGGGATAAGCCACTGAACACCGTGAACTTGTCTCGGTGATCCGCGATCTTCTCCAGGTAACTGGAAAGTTCATAATTGCGACCTGCCCCTTTGGGAAAAAACAATTTTGGAATGAAGCCCAAATCCTGATTAATGGCAATCATGCGACGCGGCGATGTTTGGCCTGGAGAAGCTCCAAATGATTCAAGCATCGGGAGACCAAGGCTTATACCTGCGGCACGAAGGAAATTTCTACGATTTGTTTTCATCATCATTTTCTTAAAAAAAGCGGGCTCTCCACGATGGCATATATAATACTGCGAACTCCATAATCAGATGACTTCGTCTGATTCAAAATGGCCGTCACCTCATCACGATCCGAAAATGCCACAGGAGCACCCGTAGCATAAACAATCAACTGGTGGACCAGATTACGGGCGATGACTTCCTTGTCCTGCAGTAGCAGTTTTTTGAATTCATTGATTCCGTCAAATGCTTCTCCTTTATACATCCGGCCTGATGAATCGACCTCTGAACCAATGTAATGGACAAACTCATTACCGCTCCGGCCAAGGCCCGCGATGCGTTTCGATCCTTCGCCAAGCGATCGGTAGTTGTCACGCCAACGCCCCATCACATCAAAGCTTTCGAGAGCAAAACCAGGCGGATCAATCTTTGCGTGACAACTCGCACAACTCGGATCCTGACGATGTTTGGCGAGTAACTCCCGAATGGTTTTCGCACCCCGGATGTCCGGCTCCACGGCAGGCACGGAAGGTGGGGGTGGAGACGGATGATAACCAAGCAGACGCTCCAGTACGTAGACACCTCTCAAGACGGGAGAAGTAACGGTGCCGTTAGCAGTAACTTTGAGCACGGAGGCCTGTGTCAGAATTCCTCCATAGGGACTTTGCGGAGGAAGCTTGGTACGTTGAAAGACAGGTCCTTGGAGTCCGTCCACTCCATAATGCCGGGCGAGGCGTTCATCCAGGAATGTGTAGTCCGAATCGATCAACCCTGAAGCGGGTCGATTGTTGACGATCAGATCTGCGAAAAATAACTGGCTTTCCTTTATCATGGAACTCACCAACCACCAATCGCCGGCGTACTCCGGGTAGAGTTCACGGTCGGGATCTGTATCGTTGATCTCATCCAGCTTGAGCCAGGAGTTAAGAAATTCCCGCACGAAACGGTTGAACTCAGGCTTATCGATCAATCGGTCAACCTGCTCCTTCAAGTTTGCGGGGTCCTGCAACTTTCCGGAGCGGGCCAGTTTGCTAAGGGTTTCATCCGGCATCGATTCTCCGAGGAAGAAGGAGAGACGCTCCGCCAAGGCAAAGTCATCGAGTTTGCCGGGTTGACTGCATTGGAAAAGAAACTCTGGAGAAGCCAGTACTGCCGAGAAGGTAGCAATCATCGCCTCAGTGAAAGAAGTTTCTTTAAGAAGAACCTGGGCATATTGATAAAACCGATCGAATTCCTTCTTTGTGACGGGACGTCGATAAGCCCGTTCCAAGAAGCCGGTTAGCACCCTAGCCGCATCCTCAGAAGGGTTTTCAGATAGGGCGACGATATGCTTGGGGCCCTTTTCGAAAGGCAGATCTCCAAACAACGCACGGTAGGACGGTGGAGGCCATTTTTCAATAAGCGGGCCTTCCACTTCCATCCAATGAAAGGCGACACCGGGATACCCATCGTCCGTTTTTTGAATGGTATGCGGCATTGCTGGAACCATGGGTGAAGGCAGACGCATACAATCGAGTTTTACCATGCCACCCTTTTCCATAAAGGCATCCAGTTCAGATATTTTAGGTTCGCCCGCTGGTGCTTCGAATGTACCGATGGGCAACATGCTCTGGCTATTGGGTTCATACAAGGTCGAAGAGTAGACTTTGACAGGTTCACTACGTTTGCCGGGAAAAATCCGGTCGTTGACAGGGGTTGGATAGCGCCTCGATGCATCGAGGACGAGATTGGGATAGAAGCGTGGTTTCTTGTTTCCCTCCCAGTCAACATAGTCCGTCTGCCGAATTACGGATTTTGCTTTGATACGAATGCGGTAGTTTCCTCGAACGGGTGCTTTATAGTCATCAAACCCGTAATAAAAAGGTGTGTACGCACCCCGGAAAATCGCAGTGGAGCTTTCTTCAAGGTAAGTCGATAGATCTCTTTTATTTTCAAGTTCATCCAGATGCACGAACTGTACGGCATCGGCAATCAGGTAGCCTTCCGTACCCTTGTCAGAAAGAGAAACCGATGCGCGTACGGGTCCGGATTCTTTTTTATCGAAACTAAATCGACCAAGCGGAAACCACAAGTTGTCTATGGTCGGTTTGACGGATTGATCAATGAGGAGACGGGTATTTCCTTTGGCATGATGAACGGTGTAAGGGGCAGCCTTGCTCAGACTTTCTCCTCCGCAGAAACTTACACGCACTTCGTATGTACCGGGTTTAGGTAATACGGTCTTCCAGTTTATTTCGTGGGGGCCCTTGTTCTTTGCAGTGGCCAGGTAATGCTTACCCAAATGGTTGGCTCGACGAGTGGACTTTTTCCATGGTCCGATGCGCTCCGCATCGGTGTCATCAACCACAACGCTGTTAATGTTACGGTCCAGTCCCAGTTTGCGAAAGGAATACTTGTCGTTGATTTCCAGACCATCAAGGGCTAGCGAAAACCGGGTCCACGCCGGATTACCTCCTGGAGCCCACATTCTTCTCTGCTCCCGGGCATACACACGATCGGTAGTCGAGCTAGGCTTCTTTTCAGGAAAATCAAGGGCTCGTCTAAGAGCAAATTCCGCCACATCGAGATAGGCGTCGACCTGAACATGAGATACATCCAGGGCAGTGCCCACTTTGGCAAAGCCATGCACTTCTCCATCCAATGGCAATTGCCCGGC
>CACFTI010000065.1 GCA_902569115.1 uncultured Verrucomicrobiota bacterium
AACTATTTAAAAAGTTTTTCATTTATAAATTTTTGATATCAGAAACAATTTTTGTATTTCCAGAATCTTCTAACCATTTTATAAATATTTTTTTTGTATTCTCATTTAAACTTTCATTAGAAGAATATAAATCGAGTGCACTTTTGTTAATTTCAGTAATATATTCGTAAACCAAAACAACTTTAGAATCGACTTTACTAACTATCGGTAAAAACTTATCTGTTTGCTTAACAGTCGAAGTTGAACCAAATGGGTCAAGTTGTGGAGAAAAGGTTTCACTATCAAAGTTAGTCAATTCATCAAAAGGTGAAATTTCAATTTTCCGTAAAAGGAATGGTGACCGAAAATTATTCACTAGCTTTCGCAACGAGTGGGTTTGGCAACGTAAGACAATTTCAAAAACAAAGCTTTCAACACCCGACACTTTATTCAGAAGAAATTCGTTATAATTGTCAGCTTCTAGTTCATCAGTACCAATGCTGAGATCATCAGTTTTGCCAACACTTTCCCTTTTTAGTGAAACGATTGATATTGTATGATTATCATCAGCCGAGTTACACACTGAGTCGATAATTTGAGTTATAATTTCGGACTGAATATCTAGAAGCTTGGCTTCTGTATTACTGAAGTTAGGCCAGGATCCATCGTATGAAGTGAAGGAAAATCCAAAATCACTAGATGCAGTTTTATTTTCCTGTTGTAGAAAATTTGAATCTATACCTTGCGATGGTAAATCACTTTCGGGAAGAATAATATTTGCATTAGAACAACTCCTCCTCCATCGTGAAAATTTTCTTGTAAGTGATGCATTAACGGATTCTGTTGATTTATTTTTCCAATTACTAAAAACATTTTCAGAATTATTCAATAGGCTACTTAGTAAGTTATTTAACAATTTTTCATTGGTAGCCAAGTCCACCAATTCCTTGGATGCGAAAACAAAATCTTTATCTACAAAGGACAACTGTTCCGTAATTGAACTTTTTTCAGAAGCGGTTTCATACCTAGCTTTCAATTCCGTAGTCAAAGATTGATGTCGCTCTGATAGATGAAATGAGTAAGTAAGAAGTGTAATAAAAATTATCAATGACAAAAGGAATATTACCACAAGTGATAAATTGTTTTTTAAGAAAATCTTCATTTTACTTTTAACAAAATTTCATATTCAAAATGAGAAAAATAACGATTGAATAAATCTCCTTTCCCTTCTATAGAAAAAGATTTTCTTTCGATTTTATGAATATGAGGAATATTACTTAAATAATCTGTTAAAGCCTCTTTTTTAACACGATCTAAGTCAATTAATATATCACGAACATTTTTTTCTGACGAATCATCAGCGCTTGGCCTTACGAGGTATCTTCCAGATATGAAAAGTCGAAAATTACGTTCAGTAGACTTCCCTTTACTTCCCCTCGTTGAAATTTCTGTTTCTGCATCAAGCGAGAAATTATCAATCCAAATATCTCCTATTTCTTCATTTTCTAATACACCCTGCGTAAAATTAATTAATTCAATTGAAAGAGAAGTTGTTTTCAAGGAATTAAAAAAGGGCTGATGCCAAGATAAAATCTTTGCACGCAACGTAGACATGAAATTTAAGTCGCTATACTTTTGCTCTTGTTCGGTAAGCCTGTTTTCTAATGTTTTTAACTCAGATTCTTGTTTGTTTGCTTTGATGTCAAGTTGATCAATTTCGCTCAAAGACTTTATTGCTGAGGGTACCGGCAAAACCGAAAATAAAAGAAATGATACAATTAGAATTGGCGTTTTCTTTTTAATTCCAATAGATGCAATCTTATCTTTAGGTAACAAATTGAGATCCTTAATTTTTTCATTCGAAGATTCGAAAAATAAGTATCTAGCCATACCAATGGGTTCACCCAAAATGAATGGGAATAAACCGTGCATTTCTTCAGGAACATTATTGGAAATTTTTAATCCTATTAATGGATTAAAATATTGTACATTAATTTGCTGGGTTTCTTGTAAGTACTCATTTAATCCGGGTAAAAATGCCCCTCTTCCGGTAAGATAGATTGTTTTAGGTGACTGGCCTTTTTTCAATCTCTTAATGGTTACTATAGATCGAGTTATTTCTTGGCTTGCTCGGGCAAGAAATTGGTTATTTGCATTTGATATTGCTGTCTTCGATGCATCTTCCTCGGCCAATTTTATTTCTCCGGAAAAGTATGCTTTTTTTAAGCTTTCTGCTTTTTCAAAAGTAATTCCCAGTGAATCAGAAATCGATTGTGACATCGTATTTCCCCCTATTGCTATTGTGCGAATTAAATAACCAGTTTGATTAATGAACAACAGGTTGGTTGTTTTTGCACCAATATTTATTACGAGAGCCTCGTTTCCAGCCTCCATATCTCCCATAACATGGCGAATGGCCAAATAATCCAAAACTGGAGCAGGTGTTATTTGAACTGGATTTATGCCAAGTTTGACAAGTTTATCACAAAACTTCTCCACAATGTCAGGTTTAACTGCAAATGCTAGAATCTCCTCCTCTACGCCATCATCATCGATGACAATATAATCCCAAACTAGTTCGCTTAGGGGTAATGGCATTTTTTGTGACAACTCAAACGAAACAATTTTCCTCTGCTTCTCAGGCTCAACATGGGGAACGCGAATGGTTTTGCTGATAAGCATACTTCCTGGCAAAATTACACGAACATTCCCTTTAATCTTGTGACTTATTTTTTCTACTGCCTTTATCACGGTATCCATCCAAATTTGATCTTTTGTAAGATCACGATGGAGTGTTTCCAGCAGTGACTGCTCTAGAACCAACTCTTCCCCATTAACGGAGAAAACATTCGCCGAAATGTGCGAATTACCGCAATTGAGAATTGTTTCTAGTCTTTTAGCCATATCTTTTTAAACAATAAATCTATATCAATAATCTGTTTTCAAATATGCATCTTTGAGGAAATAAGACGGGTAGACCTGATGGGCAGGTACCATAATATTTTGGTTTGATGCACTGTTTGTTACAGCCTGCTGTTTAAATTTTAACAAAGTAGATTCGTCCCTGTACTTTTCAAACATTATTGAATTGGAAATTTCTAGTTGCTGACCTTCTATTGAAATTTCGATCACATAACCAGTTGGATTTACATAACTACCACCAAACCCGTCTCTTTCTGCAATAGCTGCTGGAAACAGAAAGTTGGCGTATTTTGTGTTTCTATCTAGCTTAACAGTCTCAAATGTTTGCTCCGCACTGTAATACTGATAGTATTGCGAATCTAAGAATGAACTTCCGCGTAAAATCTTTTTCTTAAATTCATTTGTAAAGCAGACATATAATTTAACCTTAACATCGTTTATATATTCTGGATTGAATGCTGACTCTATTGTAGTTGGCCTTCTTCCATTAGCCGCCTCAAGCCTTGGATTAGACAAAAGATTAAATGGTACTGAAATCTTAATCCACGATTCATTTTCACTGGCAAAAGAAACCCTACTCCCTATTTTTGCGAATTTGTCCACTTGAGCGGTAGCTTCAAATGTAACTAGTAGTAAAAAGGATAATGTTGTCGTAATCTTAATTATATTTTTCATTTTTAGAATCTTTCTATTTCATCTATCCTGTCCCATCTTACAAGTGAATAACAAGCAAATTCTCTATGTCCTATAAAATATCCTGCCTTCTTTTCGCTAAGAATAATGTAGGGGAAATCCTCTTAATCCAAAGAAAGAAAAAGCCTAATCGTGGATATTGGAGTCCTCCAGGAGGGAAGCTTGAAATGGATATTGGAGAATCACCTTTTGAATGTGCCATCCGAGAAGCACAAGAGGAATTGGCTATTGAACTACAATTAGAGCAATTGCGGTTATTTGGCTATGTTTCTGAAAAAAATTATGAAGGTAGGAATCACTGGCTTATGTTTATGTTTAATATTCTACCAGTTCTAGACGATTTACCTCTAGAAATTGGAGAGGGACATTTTAATTTTTTTACTCGCGAGCAAATTAACAATCTAAAAATTCCAAGAACAGACCATCAACTCGTATGGCCTTATTTTGATAAAAGTCATCAAGGGTTTTGGGGAATTAGTGCTAACTTTAGCCAAGAAGTTCCTAAAATTAAGATTGAAGCAAAGCCTTTTTAAGAGAATAATACCACACCATGGAAGGACTTCATCACGACACAGATTTAGATTCAACTGCCAAGACCCCAAATGGCGGTTTCAATGCTTCCGAGATAAAACAGGAAAAAGAAGCTGAAGAAGTTGTCCCCTCGCCCAAATCTAAATCAAATTTTTTGGATTCGGCAATTAATCAAAGCCTTTCCTCCCAGGAAAAGATTGGTCTGTATGACCAGATGGTTCGAATTCGTCGTTTTGAGGAAAGATCACTGAGGGCATATCAACAAGGGAATATTGGAGGTTTCCTGCATCTTTACATTGGCCAAGAGGCTGTTGCCGTTGGTTCTGTATCTGTTCTTGGTGAGGATGATCATGTGATTACTGCATACCGAGACCACGGACATGCTATTGCCGTAGGAATGAACATGGATGAATGCATGGCCGAATTATATGGGAAAAAAACCGGCTGTTCTAAAGGTAAGGGTGGTTCCATGCATTTTTTTGCACCTGATAAAAACTTCTGGGGGGGACACGGGATTGTTGGCGGGCAGACCCCCCTTGGTCTTGGAATTGCCTACGCACAAAAGCATTTTAAGAAAAAAGGATCATGCCTTTGTTTTATGGGAGATGGTGCCACCAATCAGGGTCCTTTTTATGAATCTTTAAATTTGGCTGCACTTTGGGAGCTTCCAGTAATTTACATCATCGAAAATAACGGTTATTCCATGGGAACAGCGGAGGGTCGCCATTCAGCTGGAGAACCTCTTGCAAGAAGAGCTGAGGCGTTTGACATCAACTGGAAAGTGGCCCACGGACACGATTTGTATGAGGTTAGAAATGTAGTCAATGAGGCTTTAGAAATAGCTCATAAAACAAACAGGCCATCTGTACTAGAAATTATCACTTACCGCTACAGGGGTCATTCCGTTGCAGATCCCGACCAGACCTATCGAAGCAAAGAGGAAATAGAGGAGTATAAAAAAAATAAAGATCCCATTATTCTATTCAAAAATAAACTTCTAGATGAAGGTGTATTGACTGAAGAAAAAGCTATGGAAATTGATAAACTTGCCAAAGAAGAGTCAAACGCTTCTGCGGAATTTGCGGCAGCAAGCCCTTATCCCGACCCTGAAGAACTGATGGATGATATTTATTGGGAAACTGATAACCCAGA
>CACFTI010000066.1 GCA_902569115.1 uncultured Verrucomicrobiota bacterium
GGGCAAGGCCTCCGTACTGGAAGTGGGGGAACCCACCCTACTTGAAGAGCTTCAAAAAGGAGGAATTTGGATTTACCCAATTTTATTCTTCGCCTTGCTTTCGACCATAATTGCAATTTTCAAGGCGATGCAAATTTTGCGTATTCCTTCTCCCCGAGCACCGGTAACTTTAGCCGGAAATTTCTCCGGGCCATTTGAGAGATTACGCAAAACTGCACAAGGCTATCGAGGAAACAAACCTGAAATCCTTGAGGAAATTCTTTACGAAATCATCATCGACTGTCAGGAACGACTTGAAAAAGGACTACCTCTTGTGGCGATCACCGCGGCGATCGCCCCGTTGCTGGGACTTCTCGGAACAGTTACCGGAATGATTGATGTCTTCCGTCAAATCACCAACTTTGCCAACCCGGAAAATAGTGAATTGGCCCGTGGTATTTCTGAGGCACTGGTTACCACAAAGTTCGGTTTGGTCACCGCGATCCCAGCCTTAGTCATCCACGCTTTGCTAAACCGCAGGCTTCAGGGAATGATTTCTAAAATGGAAGGATTCTCAGCCAGGTTAGTTCATTTAAAAAAGGAAAGCCCCACCGATCTTTCCACCAAAAAGAAAGATGAACCTGCTGACTGAATTTTATCAGCAAGCCCTTTTCGTTTGGGAGAAGGGTGGCGGACTGATGTTCGCCCTGCTCTTACTTTCTCTTTACTTGTATTTCTTAGGATTTGAGCTTTGGTTGAGGATGAAATCAGTGATTCCGCGGGATTTACAATCCATTCCAAGAGAAAAATGGGCTGGTTTCCAGGGAGGCGGGCGTGTGGATCAAGTGATGAGGCATTGTCTGGTTGACCATCAAAATAGAGATGAAACCAGAAAGAGGTTTCAGCAAATTAGACAAAGCGAAGCGGCCTACCTGAATCGTCGTTTAAGGTTTCTATTTGTTCTGGCTTCTTCTGCCCCTCTGATTGGTCTACTTGGCACAGTGGCTGGTATGCTGAGGACTTTTGCGGGATTGAGCATGGAGGAGGGATATAAAATGGATGTAGTGGCCAGTGGTATTTCCCAGGCTCTCGTCACTACGCAGGCCGGCTTGCTCATCGCAATCCCAGCCCTTGCGTTCCTTCATCTTCTTAACCGGAAAAAGAAAGACTGGTTACGATGCCTAAACCGGATGGAAAGTATTTCCATAAGACAAATTTCCCCTTCCCCCATAAAATTCGGATGAAGGTTACACATCGCCGAACGACTGACAAGGTGGATCAGGAAATCAATGTATCTCCTTTGATTGATGTGGTTTTCATTCTATTAATTTTCTTCATTGTTTCGGCCACCTTTGTAAGTTTACCCGGAGTGGAAATCAACCGACCCAGAGTCGAAACTGCGAAATCGCTTCAGCGAAATGCCATTCTCTTTGCCCTTTCCAATGAAAATCAACTTTTTCATGGCGGCCAAAGGATCCAACTGGAAGAAATCACCGAAGTCATCGAACGGGCTGACAAGAAAAGGGACAAACCGGTTATCGTACAGGTTGATCAATGGGCCGATGCCTCGATCCTCGCCAAGGTGGTAGCCCAAGCCAGAAAATCAAGGAGTAAGGTGTCGATCGCCACCCGCAAACCAAGCTAATGAAAAGAAGATTTTCAGGCACTAGCGAACAAACGGAGATCAATGTATCTCCTCTGATCGATATGGTCTTTATACTCCTCATCTTCTTCATTGTGGCCACTTCCTTCGTTAATGAAATCGGAATTTCATCCACCTACAAGGATTCAGCTTCCCCGAATTCATCGGACTTAGAACCCCTGACTTTTGATCTCACAAGCAGCGGCCAGATTCTCCAGAATGGCAACCCGGTAAGCATGGAAGAAATCGCCCCTATCGTGGTTAGAACAGACCGGGAATTGTCAGATAAAATAACCGTACGGGTAGAACCCGGTTCACGGGCAGGCCTAGCCACCCAGGTAATGGACCAAGCCATGCGTGGCGGTGCCTCAACGGTTAAATTGACAGCACTTTCACGATGAGTCAATCCATGGAAGACAGCCTGCTTCCAGGATTGGAATCGCAAAAAATAAAAGGAATCCGAAGAAAAAGTTTTCTTCTGGCCTGTGTAATTTCAGCCATCCTTTTTTGGGCTACTTCCGCTTTCTGAATTTGCCAAGAACGAACAATGGTTGGTCAGAGATGCTTCCGTACCCGCAATGCCTCCACCACCGCCTCCTCCCCCAACCGAAGTTGAGAAAATTGTAGAGAAAATTAAACAAAGCACCCTTAAAGCACCCGAACTTACCCGTTCTTCCGTTGCCCTCGATACCAGTCCGATGAACATTTCCCTCGATGTGACTCCTGGGGATTTCAAGGCTGCTTTTTCTCTGGCAAGTTATAACCCGACCCCGGATGGCCTTGGACAAAATCTTGTTTTTTCTCTTCATGAACTGGATCGAAATCCTACGATTCTGAAGCGGGGCAACTTGGCCTACCCTGCTCATCTGAAAAGAAGAGGACTCGAAGGAGAGGTAAAATTACTGGTACAGATTAATGAGCAGGGAAAAGTGTCCGTGATTGAAGTAGTATCTGCCACCCACCCGGATTTTGCCGAATCCTCAAAAATCGCCGCCGAAAGTTCCGTCTATGAACCACCCATGCGAAACGGGGAACCGGTGATGACTCAATTTTATCTTCCCATACGATTCACATTGCTCGAAAAATAAATGAAAATCACACTTTTACTCTTTTCCCTGATTTCCTGTTTCACTGCTTTTGGAAAAGCTCCAACCTTCGAATTAACCAGGGACTTCTGGAATAACCCAACTTTTGTTCGTAGTTTCATGGGTGACTATGGATTTCGTAGTGAAATTGAACCCAGAATCAGTAAGTCCGAAAGCTTCATTCTACGCGAAGTCGTTGCTAAAAGTGAAAATCAACTGGCAGAAGCCATTTCCTTCCTCGAAGAAAAAAATGAGGCGGATTCCAGTGCTGCCCTGGACTTCGCCCTTGGCACAATGTACTATCAGTCCAATCGGATGACCAGGTCTGCCCAGGCATATGGTAAGGCGATTGAAAAATTTCCTTCTTTTCTACGAGCCCATAAGAACCTCGGATTGGTAAATGTTAGTTTGGGAAACCTGGAAGCCGCATCAAAACATCTTTCCAAAGCAATCAGCCTTGGGGAAAACGATGGTTCCACTTTTATCGCACTCGGATATTGCCACCTATCATTGGGTCGTCTGGTTTCAGCAGAAAATGCCTATCGTATGGGTCTTCTCCTATTTCCTGAAAGTAAAGATGGCATGAACGGATTGATCAATTGCCTAAATCAGGGGGGGAGGCATAGAGATGCTCTTAACCTGTTAGATGAGTTGTTGGAGAATGATCCCGAAAATTGGAGGTACCTCCAGGCCCGAGCTGCTGCCCTGGGTTCACTTGGTAAAGAAAAAGAAGCTGCAGTTACCCTCGATTTGCTCCGAAGAATGGGAGAGCTCAAAACACCCGAACTGGTGATCCTGGGGGATTTATACCATAATCAGAATCTTTACAGTTTATCCTTGGACGCCTATCAGGAAGCCCTTGCCAGCAAATCGAAATTATCGCTTCCCCAATATGTCAGGATAGCTCAAACTCTGATTCAAAGATCTTCCTATCAGGAAGGATTTTCCTACCTCGAAAAAATTGAAAATGAATTTGGCGAAGGAAGATCCAAAGAAGAGCAAAAACTGATAAATTTACTTAAAGCGGAAGTTCTTCAGGCAACTGGCAAAAACCAGCAAGCGAAAGACTTACTCAGAGAAATAGTAAATCAACACCCCCTGGAAGGTCGTGCACTCATCCAACTGGGTCAATTGGCGTGGAAATCAAACGACCACGAATATGCAATCATTCAATTTCAAAGAGCCGCCAAGATCGATGAGTTTGAGAACCCTGCCCTAATCGAACACGCCCGCCTGCTTGTCTCACTGCGGGAATACTCAAAAGCGGCAAATCTTTTGGAAAGGGCCTTAACCATTAAACAAGAAAAGCGGGTCGAAAAATATCTCAACGCCATCAATAATCTGGCCCTGAGTGCACGGAAAAAGCTCTAGGAAAAGTCCTTGATTCTGCTTGAACGCATCAATCTATCATGATAAATTGATGTGAAAATGCAGAAATCCTCCACCATTACTTCCGCACTAAACCAAGAGAGTCCGTTGTTCTCTGTCGAATTTTTCCCGCCCAAGGACGACGCGGGCGGTCGAAGAATGCTTGAAACTGCAGAGGCAATCCGGCCATACAGTCCAAATTTCGTATCGATTACCTATGGAGCAGGAGGAGGCACCCGCAAAACGACTATGCGCTACGCTCGAATTTTGCAGGATGAATATAATTTCGAAGTCATGCCCCACCTCACCTGCGTGGGCCATACCGTGGATGAACTCCTCGAAATATTGGAGGATTTCGCAAAAGCCGGGTTTCGCAATGTTATGGCATTACGGGGAGACCCTCCACAAGGAGAA
The DNA here is from genome assembly GCA_902569115.1 of uncultured Verrucomicrobiota bacterium. GTDB lineage: Bacteria > Verrucomicrobiota > Verrucomicrobiia > Opitutales > Seribacteraceae > Seribacter. The sequence continues at coordinate 4,489 of CACFTI010000066.1, forward strand.
GATGTTTTTAAAGCCGCCGCAGGCGGTTTGTCCTACGGATCTGATTTGGTCGAGTTGATCCGTAAGCATTTTCCCGATTTTGGAATCGGAGTAGGAGGATACCCGGAAAAACATCCGGAGGCATTGGACAAGACAATTGACCTGACTAACCTCAAAACGAAGGTGGATGCCGGAGCGGACTTCATCACCACTCAATTATTTTTTGATAATCGAGTATACTTTGATTTTGTAAAATCCTGTAATGAAGCTGGTATTGATAAACCCATCCTTCCGGGACTTCTCCCGGTATTATCCTTGGGACAGGTCCGACGTTTTTGCAAAATGTGCGAAGCCTCTCTGCCTGCTGCTCTGGAGCAAAGCCTGACGCAGGCAGAAGATGAAGACCATCCCGTTATCGGCTCTGAATGGGCCGCTGCTCAAATAAATGAACTTCTCAACGGGGGAGCTCCCGGTTACCACATTTACGCACTCAATAAACCTCAGAGCACTTTACAGATTTTAGAATCTCTTGGTATCGAAAAAACTGCGGCGTAAAATCAAATCCCGCTTACTTCCTCGATCGAGGCTTTCGCCTTTAGTTCATCAAGGAAGGAATCAAATACTTTATCTTTTTTTCTCTCGTGTAAGTAATCGATGATTTTT
>CACFTI010000067.1 GCA_902569115.1 uncultured Verrucomicrobiota bacterium
CGAAAGACACATTTTCTGCTTTTGGGTGCAAGTCTTTCGTTGAATGGATTGAGTTAAAAAATATTGATCATTTATTTTTATCTGGAATAGAAGTTCCTATTTGCATTTACCAAACTTGCTTGGATGCACTAAGAGAAAATCTGCAGGTCACCATTATTTCTGATTGTGTCGGTGCCAGGCGTTCTATTGATAGGGAAGTTGCTTTAGCACAGCTCTGTTCTTTTGGTTGCAATGTTATTCCCTTAGAAACAGCGGTATACTCAATTTTGAAAAGCTCAACTCACTCAAAATTCCGAGAAGTTTCTAAATTAATTCGAGATAGAGAATAACTTTTATGCTCTCGACTTCATTATCTGCTACTCTTTGCGGAGTCTCTGCCATAATGGTAACTGTGGAAGCCAATAGTGGCGAGAAAGGAGACCCAAGGTGTGTGTTGGTTGGGTTGCCTGATGCAACAGTAAAGGAATCGATGGATAGAGTCTTTTCAAGCATCGGTAACGCTGGTTTTAGCAAGCCAAGGACACATGTAACTATAAATTTAGCTCCTGGTGATATTCGTAAGGAGGGGGCTGCATTTGATTTACCAATCGCCCTCACTCTTCTTGCTGCAACTGGGCAAATCGAATGTACAGAACTTGATGACTTTTTAATTGCTGGCGAACTCGCACTATCTGGTGAAGTAAGAAAGGTTAGGGGAGGATTAGCTATGGCAATTTTAGCTAAAGAGATAGGGAAGAAAGGAGTGATTCTTCCTCGAGCAGCAGCAATGGAGGCATGCTTGATAGATGGGTTAGCCGTTTACCCAGTGGAGAGCCTAGCCCAAGCAATTGCTTTTCTTAATGATCATACTTCCCTTAGTGCTTTGAGTCCTGAGGAATCACCATTTTTTGAATATGCAATGCATTCTCAACTCGATGATTTTGCGGATGTTAAGGGACAGTATGGATTGAGGCGTGCATTGGAAGTATCCGTTGCAGGTGCACATAACTTACTCATAATTGGACCACCTGGTGCCGGAAAGTCTATGGTTGCAAAGCGAATTCCTTCAATACTCCCAAAGCCTGAATTGGAAGAGTTTCTGGAAATTTTAAATATATATTCAGTTGAGGGCAGCGACTTACTTTTGCATAGCAAAGGGATGGTTAGACCTGTAAGAACGCCTCATCACACAATTAGCGATGTTGGTTTGCTCGGTGGAGGTTCAATTCCCGGACCCGGAGAAATATCTCTTGCTCATAATGGGATTCTTTTTCTTGATGAATTGCCGGAGTTCAAGCGTTCGGCACTTGAGGTATTGCGTCAACCTATGGAGGACGGTCAGGTGACGATTTCAAGAAGTGCTGGTAAAGTTACTCTTCCTTGTAAATTTATGCTTGTTGCTGCAATGAACCCTTGTCCGTGCGGCTATCTGGGTGATGCGAAAAATACCTGTCGCTGTTCTATGCCCCAAATTCAAAAATATAGATCGAGGATAAGTGGCCCGCTCATGGATCGAATAGACATTCATGTAGAGACACCAGCTGTGAAGATTGAGGAGTTGCAGGACGAAAGAAAAGGGGAGGATTCGTCTTCTATCAGGAAAAGAGTTGAAACTTGTAGGGATTTTCAAAAACAAAGATGCCAAAAGCTAGGAGTAGAGTTTTATACTAACTCTATAATTCCTCCAAAATTAATGGAAGAAGTTTGCTCAATAGGTTTAAGTGAAAAAAAACTACTTAAAAACGCTATTAATAAACTATCTTTATCTGCAAGAGCCTATGGTAAGATACTTAAAGTCGCACGGACAATTGCAGATTTAGAATCATCTAGTAGTATACTGGAAAATCATCTTCTTGAGGCCATACAATATAGAAGTTTAGATAGAAATATTTAGAAATATCTTTACAGAAACTATACAAATTATAAGAAAAATATATTATGAATATTGACGAAAATCATTCACTTAAAGATCTTGAGCGTTTAAAGCGTAAAATAGAAAAACAAATAGAAGCAAAAAAATCCACTAAAGTAGACCAATCTGCTCTTTACGATTTAATAAAAAAAGACCACGAGAAGCATCGTAGGGATGACGGCAGGAAAGTTTTTCGTGGTGTGGTTGACTACCTCGAGTGTTATGTTAACGGCTTACCTCCAGTAGCTAAGTCTGCTTTCAACGCAAAATTTGGTATCGGAAGTAAGCGTTCGAAAGTTACACCGGAAGTCGTTGCACAAGCCAAAGAACTGCTTGCTTCCGGGAATACCCTTAGCCAAATAGCAGAGATCACTGGGGTTTCAACTGCAACTTGCCAGAAAATAAAAAAAGGCGACTACGACTCGTTGGCGTAACTCATTATCCACAGATCTATCACTCCTAAAGTGGTAAAGAAGATTAAGGGAGAGTATTATCTCACAAGATCCGAAGCTATCGACTACCTAAGAATTGTATATGGTGCTGTTTGGTGCATGACCAAGTGGGAAAGGTCAGGGGTGCGTGTATCGTATCAGCTCATATCCAATTGCAAGGGCACTCATAAGTTTAACGCTTACAAATGCGATAAGACCAGCAATGTTAGGCTTAGAAAAACAGATTTAGATATTTATTTCAAAGGGAGAGTAAATTCCTGATTTACATTTCGTCTTCAGGGATATTCAGTCGGTGCATGGTTGTAGGTTCGCCTTTCGCATTAACTGTGATCACCTCCATTATTTTGCACTGATCACCTTGAGCCTGAAAGCGTTTTGGCTCACCATCAGGACCAGTTTTTTGCAGGAGGCCTGGCTTTTTATCTATCTCTACACACTCCAATAGGTCTTTACCATTATAGCCTTCTTCGTGTGATGTTGAATAAAGTCCATCAGGATGCACGAAGCAAACAATCCTTCCGTACTTCATTGTACCGCCCCTTTTATATTGTATTACATCACCTTTCTCGAAGGTCTTCTTTGAGAATAAAGTTTTCCGAGGGGTGTATATTTTGAGTTTTGATCGCTTTGCTTTAAAAGTACGTATTCCATCAGATCCCTTCTCGAGAGGTGTCAGTTCATCTGGGTGAACTTCAATGCATTCCAGGGTTGGATCCCCTACATTATCTTGAAGAATGCTTACTACCTCCCCGCATTTCTTTTTCCCATTGGTTGCTTTTAATTGCCTTACAAAATCGCCAATTTGTACATCTCTAATATTCTTTTTTCCTTTTTTTTTGTCCATGAAATTTAATCTTTCGTCATGTTAGCTCTTTGCGTCCTGCAGTCATTACATATACAGAATTTACCGTGACCAAAATCACCAGGTATTGGTATGTCCTCAAACAAATCCTCAGTTTGCGCCGTAGAACGTTTATCAGTGCTTACTTTGGCACTTAGTTTCATTTTCTCTCTTTTGAGATGTTCCTGGTATTCCTTCTGTTGCCTTTTCCTAAGATCAAAAAGGTATGCAACACCTAATTTGAAATCTGTGTTATCCATATTGATAGTTCCTCGCATTTTAGCACTCTTGCTGGGAGCAATCAGGAGCTGATCTCTATTTGCACCTACAACAACCACTTCCGATCCCTCAGGGATAGTCGACTTGGCAATAATTTCTCCAGAATTGTTTTTTATACTAAAGTCGACAGCCTGCTTAATGGTTACAGCAGCCAGCGGGAAAACTGATTGAGGAATTTTATTCCAATTTGAGACTGCAGTTAACAGTTCTTCACTAAATTCAGGCTGAATAGGACTGGATACATCTTCAGGCTCCAGCGTGGGCGAATTATCGTCAACAACCGCAACTGGCTTGGCTTCGATAATTTTCGCAGGTTCTTTTTCGTCCTTTACGGGGAGGATGGATACACTTGAATTATCATCGGGAGTGACTTTTTCGGGAAGAGATTGCCAGGATTCATTATTTTCTTTCGCCTGTGGTTGTGCATCTTTCAGTTGCTCACAAGAACATAAAAATAGTAATAGCAATGAAGCGATGAAAGTTTTTATATACATAAACTATTTCTTTTTAAAAAAATGCATTGTGGCAAGTCCATTAGGCACAAAGTTTAACTTTAGAATTACATGAATTTTTCTTCCGGAAACCTTTTCCTTTATTTTTGCGGTTTAAATTTCTTTTTATCTTTTTTAGTTACTATTTTCTCCCTTTTTATACCTTCCACTTATTTTTTGGGGATATTCTCTTTTGTGCTTATGTTCTTAAATTCGATATTCTTTTTCAGAGAGATGCGAAAGAGATGGAAGTCTGGTAATATTTTAGATGACTCGGAAAAAACAGAGAGTATTCAGATAGATCCACGCATAATGTCTGATCTCGATACTGAGCTAGCTAGAAGAAAGACACAGGAAAAACTTGAAAGAAATTAATTGTATGAGCTCATTTAGAAACAAGCCCTTACAAACGAAAGGATTACCTCCCGGTATTCCTTATATAATAGGGAATGAGGCTGCAGAAAGGTTTTCTTTTTACGGAATGAAAAGCATATTATTGGTTTTCATGACGACCTATTTAGTTCAACCGGATGGGGGGTTGGATACTTTTTCGATAAAAGAGGCAGAAGCATGGAATCACCTCTTCGTTGCTTCTGCTTATTTTTTCCCTATCGTTGGCGGCATTTTGGCAGATGCTTTTTTGGGGAAGTATCTGACGATTATCATTCTTTCACTTGTATACTGTCTTGGCCATGCATCTTTGGCATTTATGGGCTACTCTGGAGATACTAGAATGTGGCTTTTCGCAGGTTTGGCACTTATTGCTATTGGATCAGGGGGTATTAAGCCCTGCGTTTCATCTCATGTCGGCGATCAATTTT
>CACFTI010000068.1 GCA_902569115.1 uncultured Verrucomicrobiota bacterium
TTTCGCACGCACTTCCTCGAAGACTTTCGGCTGAAACTCTCCTGGACGCAGTTTACACTGTGACAGGCTCACAAACAAGATTTCCGGGTGTTCCTGCGGGTACCCGAGCTGCCTCTTTGCCTGATGTGGGAATTTCTCTTCCTGATGGTTTTCTTGGCACTTTTGGAAGACCTGCCAGGGAAACTTCCTGCGAGTGTGAAAGAAGCGGTGAATTGCAACTGGGGCCGATCATGGCACTGGTCAGTGGTCCAACCGTAAATAACGCGATCTCCGATCCGAAGAATGCAATTTCAAAGTTAGCCAAGGAAGAGTTGGATAACCGAAAACTGATCGATCGTTTATTTCTTCGTATTTTAAATCGTCCGGCATCCGAAGAAGAGATTAAACGGAGTCTAGGTCTGTTTACTGAAACGATTGAAGGAGACCACGAAGATCTGATCGTAAAATTAGAGGAGGCGGAGAGTAAGATTAAAGATTGGTTGGAAAAAGAGGAGAAGGCTCGCTCACTTGCAATTGCAAATGCCCAAAAGAAACTGAATGCTTACAAAGAAGAGACCGCCGCTGCGGTTAAGGAAGCCAATGATAAGCGTCGTGCCAGGATTGACAGTGCCCGGGCCGATCTTTCTAAGTTTGATGATTCTCTTCCAACTAGGCTTGTTAACTGGGAAAATGATTTTTCATCAGGAAAAAATGAATGGTCGAATTTAAATCTTACCAATATCAGTTCGAAGATGCCCGGAGTTAAATTTGAAGATCAAAAGGATGGTTCTGTTTTTGTGGGGGGACGTAGTGCAAAAGGGTTTTACAAAATTTCAACCACATCCTCATTGAGTAAAATTACTGGATTACGGATTGAAGCCATGCAGGACGGACGTTTGCCGAGAGGAGGCCCCGGACGGGCACCCAATGATGGAAACTTCGTGCTTACAGAGCTGGAGGTAACCGCCCGCCCAACCAAGGATTTGAAACACTGGAAAACAATCCATAACTCAAAATGGGAGAGCACAGCCATTCCAGCATCGTGGAAAGTAAATGCCGGTTCTTCTCTTGTGGATGGCAATCAATCTGCAGTGCTTCGAAAAAAAGAACAGAAAGGATCTGTGCAGATGAGTGAGTTTTTTCATGTTGGTCCATTCACGGGGGTTGGTTTTGATCAAAAAGCTGGCCCTGAACTTGCCTCGAATTTCGATCGCCAGAAGACTTATCAGCATGCTGGGGGAACTTTGAAATGGATAAGCAAACCCGAGTGGAAAGATGGTGAACTTTACGGATCTGTCTTCAGTTCGGAGAATTCATCGAATTACTTGGCCAAAGAAATTGAGGTCTCTGCAGACATGGAATTACCTATCAGTCTGGGTAGTGATGATGGAATTAAGGTATTTCTGAACGGTCAAAATATCTTATCCAACAATATTGGGCGAGGTGCGGCACCCGATCAGGAGAAACTAGTCCTGAAATTAAAGAAGGGTAAAAATGTTTTACTATTGAAAATCCATAACGGTGCAGGACCATCCGGGTTTTATTTCAAATCAGGTATAGGCCAAACCACATTACCAGGCCTTACCTTCAATGATAAATTGGTTCCGGGGAGTTATGTACTTTTATTCAAGGGACGAAATGAAGCCAAGTCTCAGGCCAAAGTGGTTCTGCCTGAATCAGTGAAAATAGCAAATAAAGCAAGTGAACACTCGGTTCAATTGAAAGGAGATAATGACTTGCATGATTATCGAATCGAATTTCTTTTAGAAAAAGATTCCAACGGCTTAGAACTTTTACTTTCTGATAAGACTGCCATTCAATCTATTCGATTATATCGTAATGGGCTTCCTCAAAAACTGTCTTTTGAGAATGCTCTCGCTACCTTCAGCCAAGGGGGGTACCCGGTGGCCACTGCGGTTGATGGAAAAGTGGCTGCTTCCAGTAATGGGTGGGCGATTTCTCCGCAAATGGGCAAAACTCATTACGCTTCTTTCCAGGTGAAGAATCCTGTCGGTTTTGATGGGCCCACTGAATTGGAGATTTTAATGAAGCAGGAATTTCAAAGTGGGCAGCATTCTTTGGGTAGATTCCGGGTGGCCGTCACCGATGTTGACAAACCAATATCCTATGGTCTGCCTGATGAGATTGTGAAAATCTTTGCCGTTGCCAAGGATAAGCGATCGCCTGAGCAAAAGAAGAAAGTATCTGACGCATTCAAGGCGGGGAACCCGGAAAGGGTTGCTCTTAACAACGCTTTGCTTGAAGCAAGTAAGCCTTTACCCAAAGACCCCAAGCTCACTGAATTCGAAACCGCTTTGGCTGCAGCGGAAAAACCGCTGGGTCTACCACCCGAAGTGACCCGGTTGCGTCGGGCCCTTTCTTTGAGCGAGAAACAACTGGCTGACAAAAGGGTAATCGGTGCACAGGACTTGGCGTGGGCTCTGATTAATACACCAGCCTTCCTTTTTAATCGATAGGCATAGCTTATTTTCTGCTTTCAAAACAATAAACATCTAAACTAGGATACAATAATGATCGGACTATCAGGAGAATTAGGAAAAGACCTTTGTGATAGGCATCTGCCCATGAGCAGGAGAGATGTCTTAAAAGTGGGTGGTTCCAGCATGCTCGGACTTTCTCTTGGAGCAATGCTGCAAATGAAAGCACAAGCTTCACCATTGGCAGGCGGAGGCCCAGGATGGGGAAAAGCCAAAAGTATTATCATGATCTATCTGCAGGGTGGACCCAGCCATTTGGACCTTTGGGACCCCAAGCCTGACGCTCCCGATAATGTTAGAAGTATTTTTAAACCTATTCCCACCAAAATACCTGGTGTAAATTTCACTGAGTTATTACCGAATCTCGCAAAGGTAAATGATAAATTTACCATGATGAGATCCGTCAGTTACACACCAAAAGGTCTGTTTAATCATACGGCGGCCATCTACCAGATGATGACTGGTTACACGACGGATAAAGTGAGCCCTTCAGGGCAACTGGAACCGCCCAGCCCTAAAGATTTTCCCAATTTTGGTTCCAATATTGTGCGGCTTCGTCCAAGCAATGAGCCAATGCTTCCTTTTGTGATGCTTCCTCGTCCGCTACAAGAGAGTGGCGTGGTGGGCAAGGGGGGGACGGCTGGTTTTCTGGGTAAGGCATATGATCCTTACACCTTATACCCACCAGGTGGGGATATGGATATGCAGAAAATGGCCAAAATCCGGGTGGATGATTTGGAGATGCGCCCTGATATGTTTGGGGTGCGGTTAAAAAGACGGGCGAGGTTGCGAAATTCGATTAATGAAGCCATGCCGGTCATAGATAAGGCGGTCGAACATTACAATTTAAACACCCACTATGATCGGGCATTGGACTTGGTTTCTTCGGGGCGGGCAAGGGAAGCATTCAATCTTGGTCAGGAGAAAGAAGCCTTACGCGACACTTATGGACGAAATACTTTTGGGCAAAGCTGCTTGCTTGCCCGCAGACTGGTCGAGGCAGGAACCCGTGTAGTCGAGGTTATCTGGCCCAAGGTTGCCAATTCGGATAATCATTCGTGGGATGTGCACAAAGGACTACCTAAACGTATGAAGGATCAGTCAGCTCCGATGCTGGATATGGGCTTGTCCGGTTTGATGACGGATCTTGATCAGAGAGGTCTGCTGGATGAAACCATGGTTGTCTGTGTTGGCGAGTTTGGCAGAAGTCCAGAGAAAGGGGTTAGTACCTCTGGGAATGGAAATAGTGCAGACGGTCGGGATCACTGGCCTTACTGTTACACTGGAGTCATTGCCGGAGCCGGAATTAAGAGGGGCTATGTTCATGGGGAATCCGACAAGACAGGTTCTTCTCCACTAGAGAACCCAGTTCATCCACGCGAACTCCTTGCTACTATTTACCATGGTTTTGGGATTAATCCGGAAACGATAGTTTATAATCACCTGAACCAGCCTCGAGAACTTGTTAAAGCTCAGGCGGTCACCGAACTTTTTTCCTAGAGCAGAAGGACTTTGATGATTTCCCGATACGCAACGCTGGTTGCGTGGCTAGTTAGCCTTTGTTTGTGGGGATGTGTTCGAAACATTGATCCTCAAAAAGCCGATGAAGAAGTTCGAAAACTTTTGGCGGATGTCCCAGGTTTTGACTGGGAGCCCGATGCTGAATCACGGCTGGCTTTCCCGGACAGTTATACTCTCCCTGTTCCGCCGATAGATGATAATGCCTCAAGGGAAATCACGCTCAGAATTCAAAAGGAGGATGCGTATGAGGATGGAAATATTTCGAGTATTCTTGATACGCGGCAATGGAGGAAATCCTTACCCGCCGATGCAAACGGCTCGATTCTACTGGATCTTGAAACTTCAATGGAATTGGCATTGCTCCATTCCCGGGAATTTCAGCAACAAAAAGAAGCCCTTTATCTGTCGGCTCTTGATGTGACCTACGAACGGTTCCAACTTGGTCCGGTTCCCTTTGCGGGAGTCTCGGGTCAAGTAAGTCAGGAAATGGATGAGGATGCTTCAGATTTCCAGACAAGAGCCAGTGCTGGCTTTCGCGGAATTGCTGGGAAAGGAACAACCTGGGTGACCTCGCTGGCAAATCGTTTGAGTATCGAACTGAGTGGAGGAGATGTGGAGGTGGGCGGTTCGCTGGCCAATCTTACCGTGACCCAGCCCTTACTTCGTGGTGCCAGTCGTAGAATTTATTTAGAGCAATTGACGCAGAGTGAGAGATCTTTATTGGCCGACGC
>CACFTI010000069.1 GCA_902569115.1 uncultured Verrucomicrobiota bacterium
TTCTTCCAGATCCAAAATAGTGTTGGTGGCAGGATGAAAATGGGTTTTGATTGCGGAACCTTGTTCGATGAGATCAGTAATCTTTCGTCCATGCGGTTCCGAACAGTAGTCGGAAGAAAGTAATGTAAGTTTATTTCCCAGTGCGGACTGAAGTGATTGGACAGCATCTTGAGGAGAACCCCAGAAAATAAGAAGGGAGTTATCACTCTTTGACTGAATCTGGGTATTTAAATCATCCAAGCTTTCAAAGAGAAACCGAAGACGATTGATTCCATATTTTTCGAATTGGGGACCAATAATTTCCGGGTCCAAAATAAAAATTGGTACCATGCATTCGATCTGATTGTCATGGCAGACTTCCGAAAGGGCTGGGTTGTCATGAAGACGCAGACACTTGCGGAACCAAACTAGGGCGGTGCTCATTCGATTAGATAAGATATGTCGATAGAATGCAGGAGGTTAGAAGACCTACAAGGTTTTAAGAGTGGCGAGAGCGGCTAAGGCACGGGCACGACCCTCAGAATGGTCGACGCAGGGTTCAGGGTAATTTCCTCCCAAATCTACACCATTCTCTTCGAGCATGGAGGCAGGGGCTTCCCATGGTTTAAAAACATATTTGGATGGTAGCTTTTCGAGGGGGGGAATCCATTTTTTAGCGTACGCTCCACGGGTATCGAATTTCTCGCCCTGAGTAATTGGGTTGAAAATGCGAAAATAAGGAGCGGCATCCGCTCCGCATCCAGCTGCCCATTGCCAGCCTTGTGTGTTGCTGGCGAGGTCGGCATCGACCAGGGTGTCCCAGAACCAGCGGGCCCCTTCCGTCCAAGAGATTAAGAGGTGTTTGACTAAAAAGGAAGCAACCACCATCCGTACGCGGTTGTGCATCCACCCGGTTTCATAAAGTTGCCGCATACCGGCATCAACCATGGGATAACCGGTGTTACCAAACTGCCAACGCTTGAGGTTCGCTTGATCATCGAGCCAGGGGAAGGCTGCATATTTAGGACGCAGAGGCTGATCAGGAATCGACGGGTAATGGTAAAGCAGGTGGTAGGAAAACTCTCTCCATCCGATCTCGACCAGAAATTTATTTTCACCACGGTGACTGCCTTCATTGTCTGCCTGCAGCACGCCTTGGCATATCTGCCGGGGGCTGATTAAGCCCCAGGCGAGATACGGAGAGAGTCGGGATGTTCCGTCGACGGAGGGTTGGTTCCTTCTGGTGGCATAGGAGTGAGTTACCTCATTAACAGTTCTTTCGAGTTGTTCGTGTGCCGCAGATTCGGAAACAACCCAATGTTCTTCAAGCTTTTGATGCCAGGAATGATCGGGTAACAGAGCAAGCTCATCCAGGGATTGTTTTGGGGTAGGCGAGGGGTGGAAAGATAGTTTGGAAGGGCTGTATTGAACCGGTTCCCGGTAAATAATAGCACGGGACTTTCTCCAGTAAGGAGTAAATACCTGGAAGGGATTACCTGAACCGTTCTTGGTCTCCCACGGTTCCTGTAAAAGAGATACATTAAAGGATTCGGTATCAATCCCTTCGCGGTCGAGTACTTCTTCGACTTGTTCTTGGGTGGCTAAACCAGGGGGATCATAAGTCCTGCCGTAGAGTACTTTTTGAGTGCCATGATCTTTGGCAATTTGTGGAATTAGTTCAGCTGCCTTTCCTTTGGCGAGAATCAATTCCCCGCCTAATTTGCTAATATCCGAACCAAGGCTTTGTAGGGCATAGTGTAACCACCAACGCGACGCAGCACCTGGACTCCAATGACCACCTTCCTCCGGATCCCACACAAATACGGGTAAAATCTTGTAACCTCCTGAAACCGCTGCGTGGAGAGCCGGGTTATCCTGCAGGCGAAGATCTTTTCGAAACCAAACGAGGACTGCAGGACCGGACGAATTTTCTGCAATCATGAGTTCAACCGCAACTGCGAAAGCCCCGCATCCACTTTGATAATCTGTCCTGTGATCGATGTGGCAGCATCTGAATGCAGGAAGGCGATCGTGGATGCGATCTCCTCCACCGCAGGAATTTTTTTCAGGGGATGTCTACCTTCAATCATGGGGAGCATTTTCTCTCCGCCTACCATCGCAGTGCCCATCTCGGTAGGAGTGAGGGTGGGGGCCACTACATTTACCCTCACTTTAGGGGCTAAGTCTGCCGCCAAGGCAATCGCAAAACCTTCTAATGCTGACTTCGCTGCGGATATTGCACAATGGTTGGGCAGTCCGGTCCGGGCAGCCACGGAGGAGAGGAGGGCGATCGATCCATCCAACCGGGGCAACAAGCCCTGAATCGCGGTAAAGGCATCAAGCACACTGGTTTGGTAAGCTTCCAGCATTTGTTCGGACTTGAGACGCTTGATCGGGCCAAGAATGACTTTTCCCGGACAAAAGGTGAGAGCGTGAATGGTCTCGGGCAGGGAGTCGAGGTAGGTGTCCGGTTCCGTGGCACTGGCGGTAATCCATTTACACGAATCGGGTTTATTTTCGGGGACGCTTCTCGAAAGAGCGTATACTTGATGGCCTGCACTGACCGATAGATCCACCAATGCCCGACCTATTCCACGGGATGCTCCGATGATTAGGTGATTGATGGTATTTGATTTGCTTGTAGAATCCACATTGATAGATCGTAGAATTATCTGGATTAGATCAAGTTATTACTAAATCCTTTCCTTGCCTTTTTTGAATAATGTAACAAGATTCAAAAATTATGACAAGTCGTGGAGGAAAAAGAATGGGTGCCGGTCGCCCCAAGGGCACCAATCATTACGGAGAACCCACAAAACCGGTACGCATTCCCGTAAGTAAGATTGATCGCGTTCTCCGATTTGTCCGAGAGCGCGAAGATATGGTTCCCCTCTATGGGAATGAGGTACCGGCGGGATTTCCCTCACCGGCTGATGATTATGCCGAAGGGGTTCTTGATTTGAATACGCATCTCGTGCGTGAGCCCACTGCCACTTTTTTCGTGCGTGCCCGAGGCGATTCCATGATTGGAGCAGGGATTCACGATGGTGATCTTTTGGTGGTCGACCGTAGCCTGGAAGCCACCAATGGCAAGGTGGTGATTGTTTCCATTAACGGAGAGTTAACCGTAAAAAGGCTTCGTCAGGCCAAAGGCCGAACCTGGCTCGTACCCGAAAACCCCGACTACCCCCCGATTGATTTTCAGGAACAGGATGATACCCATTTATGGGGAGTGGTCACAAATGTGGTCCACTCCCTTTGATTGCCCTCGCTGATTGTAATAATTTTTATGTTTCCTGTGAGCGGGTTTTTCGGCCCTCACTGGAAAAAAGGCCCGTGATTGTGCTTTCGAATAATGACGGATGCGCAGTCGCCCGTTCCAATGAAGCCAAGGCGATTGGTATTCCTATGGGGGCTCCGTATCATCAGATTCGGAAACTCTGTGAAAGAAATGGCGTGGTCGTCTTATCCTCGAATTATGAACTCTATGGGGATATGTCCAGCCGGGTGGTCTCGGTGCTTGCCCGTTTTGCCCCGGAACTGGAAGTTTATTCGATCGATGAATCTTTTCTTGATTTAACGGGTGTATCGGACCCTCTGGAATTGAGTAAGCGAATGCGTGATCAAGTAAAACAATGGACGGGAATTCCTATTTCGGTGGGACTGGGCTTGACCAAGACCCTGGCCAAAGCGGCCAATCGTCTTGCTAAAAAGCAGGGGATCGGCTGTGAGCTTATTGAAAAAGATGACCGCGAGGCATTGGTAGGAATTGCGATTGAGGATGTGTGGGGAATCGGTCGCAGGCTAAGCGTTCGTTTGCGGAGAATCGGACTTCTCAACGCCTGGCAATTTGCTCGGGCTCCCTCGCCTTCCATTCGGGCAATTGGTGGTGTAACCTTGGAGCGCACACAGCGGGAACTGGCCGGGATATCCTGCCTGGAAATGGAGGAAGTGGCACCACCCCGAAAAAATACCTGTTGCTCCCGCTCCTTTGGTAAACCGGTCATGGAACTGGATGAACTCGAGGAAGCGGTCGCGAATTATGCGATCCGGGCTACCCGAAAGGTTCGTTCGGAAGGCTCGCTTGCTTCCGGTTTACAGGTATTTATCATGACCAATCGTTTTCGGGAAGATCAGCCTCAATATTCCAACTCGCGGGTTCTTGGTCTCGATGAACCCACGGATGATCCCATTCGCATCGTCCAAAATGCCAAGAAAATGCTGCGGGAAATGTATCGTCCCGGCTATGCCTACAAAAAAGCAGGAGTGATCCTGCTGGATCTGGTGTCCTCGGCCTCCCGTCAGGGCTTGCTTTTCGAAGAGCACGGGAGTCCGCGTCGTAAAGATTTTGTCAATGCGGTGGAAGACGCC
>CACFTI010000070.1 GCA_902569115.1 uncultured Verrucomicrobiota bacterium
GTGACTGTCCATTCCCGCTTTGAAATCTCGCGAAAGGGTATCGATCCGTAGGTCCCCCTTTTCTTTTTTGGGACCATGACAGCTTACGCAATGGGTGGTAAGAAACTTCTCAAAGGAAGGGTCATTTGCAAAAATGGTGAAAGGTATACAAATAAACAAAACTCCGTGGCGAAACATGATAAAAGTCTAAATTATTGGGGTTGTTTACTTAAAGTATAAAAAATGAGTATGGCTAAAATTTTCAGGATAGGAGTTCCTTGATTATTCCCTTTCCTTCGAATCCTGTCAGGCGTTGTTCGAGTCCGTTATAGTACCAGGTGAGTCGTTCGTGATCCAGTCCCAGTAGATGAAGGGCGGTGGCATGAAGTTCGTAACTGTGTGTAATTTTGTCGACGGCTTTAAAGCCTAACTCATCGGTCGCTCCATAAGTGGTTCCGGGTTTGATTCCACCTCCTGCGAGCCAGGTGGTGAATCCACCTCCGTTGTGGTCCCGTCCCTTGGCAGCCTTGCCCTGAGCGGCCGGTTGGCGCCCGAATTCGGAGGTGCAGATAACCAGTGTGTCCTCAAGCATACCACGCGACTTTAGATCTTTGAGCAGGGCGGAGGCACCGGTATCTAGGATGGGTCCCCAGTATCCATGATCTCGTGGTAAATCTTCATGACTGTCCCAGTTTGGGCGGATCTTTTCAGCGGTGGTGTTTTCCGCTCCGCAGTAAAGCTGTACAAACCGTACCCCCCGCTCCGCAAGTCTACGGGCGAGCAGGCATTGACGACCGAATGGACCTATGTCGGGATGTTCCAATTCGTAAAGTTTTTTTGTGGCTTCGGATTCTCCTTTGATATCAGTGACTTCAGGTGCACTTAACTGGAGTCTGGCGGCCATTTCATAGGCCTGAATCCGTGCCTCCATCTCAGAAAAACCGGCCCGGGGAGCTTTGTGGATTTTGTTGAGTTTCTCAAGCAGCGATAAGCCTGCCCGGTCCCTCGCAGGACTTGCCATTGTAAAAGATTTGGATGGGAACAGATCGGCAATGGGTTGGTCCGGGTCATTCACATTGACGGTGGTGGCCTGGTGCTGGGCGGGCAGAAATCCGGCTCCCCAGTTGATGATGCCACCCGGGGGCAGTCCTCTTTTGTCCGGAAGAACCACAAAAGAGGGCAAATTATCCGTTTCGCAACCCAGTCCGTAAGTCACCCAGGACCCCATGCTGGGAAACCCGGGCAGGATCTGACCAGTGTTCATCATGAAGTTACCGGGGCCGTGCAGGGCGGTTTTACTCTGCATCGAATAAATGAAGGCCATGTCGTCCACACAGGTAGCAAGCTTGGGGAGCAAATCACTCATCCAGATACCTGACTGGCCATGTCTTCTGAATTTCCAAAAACTGGGCTGGCAGTTGCCCGGTTTGGAAGCAAAGAATTGCAGTTTACCATCCGGGTCAAAGGGGGTGCCGGCACGCCTTTCAAGTTCCGGTTTGTAATCGAAGGTGTCGACATGGCTGAGTCCGCCCGAGCAGAATATCTGGATTACCCGTTTGGCTTGAGCAGGAAAGTGCATTCCCTGGGAAGATTGTTTGGATGCGGAGAGCATCGTCGAAAGAGCAAGTCCCCCGAGTCCTCCTGCGGTTTTGAGCAGAAAGTTTCTCCTGGATAATAAATGTGAGGGACGCTCGTACATGCCTAATTAAAAGTCTAGGTACCTATAGTGCTAATTCAATGTTTTAGCATAAATAATTGCGTTTATTTTCTGTTGATTTGCGACAATTTTACTAAATAAAGTCTTCAGTTCGCTTGTCAGTTTTTAATTTTTGTAGTGCGAAATTAACCAAATCTTTGAATACTATGATTGGTGACTATATTGTTCTGTATCCATGGAAACTTTCAAACTTCAAAGGTTTGGGCACCTTTAGCTAGAAGTTTTAAAGCTAAGAACTCCGACCTAGAGGTTATTTCTGTGAGCTTAAAAGATCATCCACAAGGTGGATTTGATCCTTGGACTGAAGATTTTTGCAATAGGGTGGATACTCAGGCAGGCAGGAACAAACCTTACTTATTGGGTTATTCACTGGGTGGGCGATTGGCCCTTCATGCCTGTATTCATCGACCTGACCTTTGGCAGGGAGTCGTGGTGGTGGGTGCGGACCCAGGACTGGGTTCAAGTGAGGAGAAAAACCAACAATTTACAAGGGATCGTAATTGGGCAGATCGATTGAAGAATGAGCCCCTTGAACACTTGGTACAAGAGTGGGATGAGCAACCTGTTTTCTGCGGAATCGAAAATTCAGCACCGCGGAACTTGGATGAGTTGAATCCTATTCAACTTAGTCAACAGTTTGAGGTCTTTTCCAAGGGGCTTCAGCAAAATCTAGTTCCTGCATTGTCAGAACTTAAAACCCCGCCGGTTTTATTTTTAGCCGGAGAGAAAGATAAGAAGTATCAGCAGATCGGAGATGAATTGGCCGAGTTGTGCCCTGTGGTTGAGTCGCAGTGGGTAGAAGATTCGGGCCATCGCGTACCCTGGGAAAACCCGGAATCTTTTAGCCGGATTTTGTTTGGTTTTGCTTTTGGTTAAATACTTCTCCTTCCTTTTGCTGTTAAGCATATGAAAATATCTACGAAACTTCTACTCTCGGGTGCAGTGATTATTTCCCTAAGCCTGATCGTTTTTGGAACTGATGCCGTGCTCAGTCTCATTACTTTCTATCAAAATCTTGAGAATCCCAGTGCCAGAGAGTTGGCAGAAGGCATAAGTGATTCCATTGGATCTGCGTTGTTTGGTGTCGCATTGGGTTCCCTCGGAGTATGTATCTTCGTTATTGGGTTTATCAGTATCTTTTTCGAAAGGCGTACTCCAATTGACAGGGATTCTTCCATGAGAAGAAGGTTCACTGAATATTGATTAAACGAAAATTTTTATACCGTTAAATTGTACTCCCAGAATAAAAAATATGAATGAAGCACCGACCAATCCTCGACTACCTATTTCACCCGGTTGTTCCAAAGCATTTATTTTTGTGGTGGGCCGTCTCTTTCCCCTTAGCTTTGGTTTGGGGAGTATTATTTTTCTCGGTTTTGGCTTATGGGCCATAAATAAGGGTATGCAGAGCGAGGACTGGGAAAAGGGGACGGCGACCGTTCTTATGTCAGATATTGAAAAGAGCGAAACCAAGAGCAAGGATGCTCAAGGTTTTACCAAAACAAATACATCATACAGTGTCAGGGTTACATACTCCTACATCGTGGAAGGAAATAATTATGAGGGAAATACGGTTGGGTTTGGAACCATGAGTCACAATGAGAGGTCGGATGCTCAGGAGGAATTAAAATCCTATCCCCAAGGAAAAACGATTGATTTTTATTATGATCCTGAAAACCCTAGTGATTCGGTTCTCAAAAAAGGAGTTTTCTGGCCTATGTACATCCTGATTGCTGTAATGTTGGTCATTTTAATTGGTTCAATTTGGGCATCCTTTCTCCTAACCAAGTACCTCAAGAAAAGAACAGCAGAGGCTTTGTCATTGGTTCAGGAAAAAGCGGATGATCCTGAGCATCCATTTTCCAAATATTGACAATAGAAAATTCTACATTTTCACACAATTCGGGCTACGAAGTATTGAATTAACTATATAAGGCGTTCTTTGTAAGAGCCTACCTTCGAAGTATGAGATCCACGACATATCATTAAAATTTTGATCTGGGAGCAGAGTATTTTCGTAATACTCATGTGAGATTTATATTTTTTTTATTAGGAATCTTCATACATAATTTTTTATTCTCTTATTCCTCAGGTCCGCCTAGTGGTTATCACGGCCAGTCTTCTTCGTGTACTTCTTGTCACAGTGGCAGTGCGGTATCAGGTGTCGGTCATGTCAGTATTTCAGGTTTACCTTCTTCCTACACCCCTGGGAGTACCTACAATCTCGTTTTAAATCTTACTGCTAGCAGTGCCCGTGGATATGGATTTCAAATGGCTGTTAAAGATAACTCTTCATTCTCAGGAACATTAAATACCTCTCATTCTGGCACCCGAATTGATTCCAATTATTTTGAACACACGAGGAGAGTAACCGACAATGCGATCAATTTTTCTTGGACAGCCCCAAGTAGCAACGCGGGAGATGTAACTTTTTATCT
Source organism: uncultured Verrucomicrobiota bacterium (assembly GCA_902569115.1). Taxonomy (GTDB): domain Bacteria; phylum Verrucomicrobiota; class Verrucomicrobiia; order Opitutales; family Seribacteraceae; genus Seribacter. The sequence continues at coordinate 4,135 of CACFTI010000070.1, forward strand.
TTCAGCTCTAGCTACGGGAGGATATTCCGGAAGCTCAGGGGACACTACCTATATTATCTCTGAAACGATACAGCCATCTAGTGTAAATCATACTCTTTCATTAAATGCGGGAACGGGAGGAACCGTGAGTGGAGGAGGGAGTTATG
>CACFTI010000071.1 GCA_902569115.1 uncultured Verrucomicrobiota bacterium
AGTTCATAATTTGGGTCGTTCTCGAAAACTTATTTTTTTTTTAACTGAGCTTGTTGGTCGTTTTGTTATCAATCATTTTATTACAGTTAATCGATCGATTGCAGATCATTACTCCCATAAATACAAATATCCTCAGGCAACAATTCTCTATAATTGCCCAAGGTGTCAATGTACGGAGAAATCGGATATTATTCGAAATAAGCTTAATATTTCCGATAAAAAGAAAATTTTCCTTTTTCAAGGTTCTATTGTACCTAATCGGGGAATCGAAGATCTATTGGACGCTTTCTCAGAAATTGAGAATTTCCATTTGGTCGTTTTGGGTTTTAGTGGTGATGGATGCGCATCAAGGCTTTTATTTGCGAGACTTACTGATTTATCTAAGTCTAAGAAAAACATTCATTATCTACCGGCAGTAAAATCTAAGGATTTATTGAGCTATACCTCTTCAGCAGATTATGGCCTCTGTTTAACTAGGAATACTTGCTTAAATCATAAATACAGTTTGCCTAATAAATTTTTCGAATACCTGAGCGTTCATATTCCCGTCATGGTAAGTAATTTGCCTGAAATGAGTAGAATTGTTCAAGAATACGGATGTGGGGCAGTATGCAGGGACTTAAACAAATGCTCGATTAAAGATGCGATAAATGAAATAAACCTTATGAACTACAGTATCCTTTGTAATGGAGCATCTAGGGTTGCTTCTGACTTTGATTGGGAAAAACAAGAGAATAAACTTATCTCCCTATACTCTAAATTCTGAGGCTTCCCTAGTGAAGTACAAAGTATCTTCAATAGTTTTAAATGATTTTACCCGTGATTCAAGGGTTCAAAAGCAGGCAGCTAGTTTGGCTAAGGCAGGCTATGATTTAACGGTTTTTGCTTTATGGAAGAAAGGGCTATTAGAGGCGGAGACAAAGGAAGGCTTCAAAATAAGGCGGATTAGAATATTTAGTTCTTTTTTAAATGGATCTTTTGGCCGGCTAATTAAGTTTTTAGAATTCAGTTGTAAGGTTTCATGGAAAATTAAAAAAACGGATATCGTTCATTGTCATGATTATCACCCACTTCCAGCAATGCTTTTGGCTAATTTATTTTTTCGATCAAAATTTCGTGTGATTTACGATGCTCATGAGTACGAAAGTCAGAAGTTGGGTCTTGGGAAATTAAGTAAATTGTCCATTCGAATCCTTGAAAAAATTTCCTCTTATTTTGTTGATGGTTTTATAACAGTGAGTGGTTCAATTATGGAAATGTATGGGAATCTTTTCTCCAAGATTCCCCAAACTTTAATTTTAAATTGTCCGCCCTATGAAAAAGAAGTTGAGAGTAACCGTTTTCAGTCACTACTTTCTATTCCGCGTGGGGCAGTTAACTGCCTTTACCAAGGGGGATTTATTCCCCACAGGGGCATTGAAGAATTAACTCGGGCTTTCTGTGATGATGAAATGAAAGATGTTAATATCATCCTGATGGGGCATGGTGGGATGACAAAAGCAGGTCAAGATTTAGAGAAACAAATTCTAGATTTATCCATTAAACAAAAAAATATTTATCATGTCCAATCAGTACCGATGCATGAACTTTTATCCTTCACCTCTTCGGCAAGTGTAGGTGTCTGCTTAACCATAGATAATTGTCTTAATCACAGATATTCCCTACCAAACAAGTTTTTTGAATATGCAATGGCTGGACTACCAATTTTAGTTAGTGATCTACCCGAGATGAAAAAATTGGTCGAGGATTACAATTGTGGAATAATTTGTGAGTCGATTACTCCAGAGGGAATTGTCAAAGGTCTAAGAAAATTGCTCCGACATGATCTTAAAATATTGGGTAAGAATGCCCGGAAAATGGCCGAAGACCACTCTTGGGAGGTTCAAGAAGAAAAATTGCTTAGACTCTACGATAAAGTCTTGCATAAAAAGTCTACATGAAAGTCCTCACAGTAGTAGGAGCTAGACCTCAATTTATTAAAGCTGCGGTTGTTTCAAATGCCTTGCGGGCGAGAAATATTGAAGAATTTTTAGTTCATACCGGGCAACATTTCGATGAGAATATGTCGAAAGTCTTCTTTGATGAAATGGGTATTTCCGAACCTCAAGCTAATCTTGGAATCTCCGGTGGTACTCACGGGAAAATGACTGGAGAGATGCTTGTTGAAGTAGAAAAGTTAGTTATCGAACAAAAGCCTGATTGGGTATTGGTTTATGGTGATACCAATTCAACTCTTGCAGGCTCCCTTGCTGCTTCAAAACTGAATGTGCCATCTGCTCATGTCGAGGCCGGACTAAGATCTGATAATCGAAATATGCCGGAGGAGATTAATCGTATTCTTACCGATCATGCATCGGATCTTTTATTTGCTCCTACAATAACAGCTTTTAATAGACTGTTGTCAGAAGGGATTGATGGAAAGAAAATCGTTAGGACAGGTGATGTAATGCTAGATGCGGCAATAACTTTTCAAAAAATTGCTTTGGCAAATTCAACAATTCTATCTGATCTGAATCTGACTGAGCAAAGTTTTGCGCTTTGTACGGTGCATCGTGCAGAGAATGTTGATAATCCCAAAATTTTAGACTGGATTGTCAACGGTTTGAACGAAAATTCCAAGGAGATCCCTATAGTTTTACCACTGCACCCAAGAACTAAAGCTAAGTTGAGCGAGTTTTGTTTGTTGGAAAAAATTTCATCTGCAATAAAATTGATTCCACCCGTCGGTTTCCTAGATGTTTTGGTATTACAATCTTCATCTTCGCTAATTATCACTGATTCCGGCGGCATGCAAAAGGAAGCCTTTTTTCAAAGAAAACCTTGCGTAACATTACGGGCCGAAACGGAGTGGGTTGAGTTGTTACAGGATGGACACAATCGATTAGCTATCCCAATAGTTGATTCGATAAAGGAGAAGAGTGTGGACGCCATGAAGGCCAATATTGACTGGTCTGTTGATTTGTACGGAGATGGCCATTCTTCTGAAACTATCACTGATTCATTGATTGAAAGAACAAGTTGAGAATAGGTGTTATAACTTCTGAGTTTCCGCCAATAAATGCGGCAGCCTCCGCCAGAATAGAACCGTGGGTAAAGGAACTATCCAATAGGGGCAATCAAGTGAAGGTCTTTTCCTCTAAAGGCTCTCAGGCAACAGAATGCACAGAACATTATGCTTCACCACTTCGAGTTCCCTCAAATAAAGCGGGTATTTTTAAAAGATTTTTTCAGGAAATGAGACTGGCTAAAGATCTTGGATCTAGGCTTCGATCTGTTGCAGATGATCTGGATGCCCTAGTCATTACTTCGCCTCCTTTTTTTATGGCAACATATATTGCCAAAATCGCCAAAAAGAAAAATCTCCCCTACTTGTTCGATATTCGTGACCGTTACCCGAAGGTGTTGTTCGACTTAAAGGTGATTTCAGAAGATGGTTTTATTGGAAGACAATTACTCAGGAGAGAAAGTTGCTGTTATCAAAAGAGTAGATTGCTGACAACAGTGACTCATGGCATTGATCAACAACTAAGCACATTCAACAGACCTCATGTCCATTTACCCAATGGATTTGATGGTGGCTTGTTTGATCCCTCTAAATACACAAAAAAAGATGAAATTTTCCGAATTGTATATCATGGAAGGTTTAGTCGTTTGCATGACATTGAAGCCTTGTGCAAAATTTCCCTTACAATTCAAAGGCTGAACCCTGCTATTGAATTTTTGATAATTGGTCCAGTGCCTGAATCATTTCAAAAGAAAAATTGGGGCAATGTTCGTTTTGCAGGAGAAAAAAAACGGGAGGAGATCCCTGCACTTTTGGCGTCAGGTTCACTAGGGATAAGTCTAATGAAAGAAATGACATCAACCAAAATTGCGATGCCGGCAAAAGTATATGAATATATTGGGATGGGTCTTCCATTTGTGACCGCACCATCAGGAGAATTGAATG
>CACFTI010000072.1 GCA_902569115.1 uncultured Verrucomicrobiota bacterium
TAAGCAGGGAGATATTGAAGAAGTACCCTTGCCGGCAAAAAGTGTTGATTTGGCTCTGATGAGCCAATCCTTACATCATGCCCTGCGCCCAGAAAAAGCATTAACTGAAGCTTTCCGGATTCTCAAACCAGGAGGGCAACTCGTGGTGATCGATTTAAAAAAGCATCAATTTGAAAAAGCCCGTGAACTTTACAAGGATCAATGGCTCGGATTTGGCGAGAACGATCTTTATCGTATGATTCGCGAAGTCGGGTTTAAGCGTGCCAAGGTCGAAATTGTGGCCAAGGAGAATAAGGAACCTTATTTCGAGACAATACTTGGAGTTGGCGATCGCCCTTAGTTAGTAACCTCTTCCAGCTCTTTGTAGGATTTTGGTCTTTTGGAAACCAATCCTAACCGGCTTAATACTTTGATTAGCCAACCAAAAATTTTGGATGGAAGTCTTTTAAGATCCTCAAGGATAAGGTAAAGACAGGGAACCATCAGCAAAGTGATGAAGGTCGCAAAGAGCACACCAAACCCAATGGCAATTGCCATTGGCTTAAGAAACTGAGCTTGAAGACTTCTTTCAAAAAGAATCGGTAGGAGTCCCACGAATGTGGTCAGGGAGGTTAGTAAGATTGCCCGGAATCTTGCCATACCCGCAAGTCTTGCTGCTTCGAAGATGTTTGTCTCCTTAGCCCGCTGGTTCACATAATGCACCAGTACCAGGCTATCGTTAATCACCACCCCTGTCAGGGCGACCAAACCGAAATGGGATAACTGACTGAGCGGCAACCCAAATAAATAATGACCAAAGACCGCCCCAATCAGTCCAAATGGAATGACCGACATGATTAAGAATGGTTGGAGATAGGAACGGAAGGGAATTGCGAGTAACGCATAGATCACGAAAAGACAGATACCACCCGCCTGAGCCAAACCGGAGTCACTCTCATCCTGCTCTTTCTTTTCGCCCACAAAAGAGAATCGAATATTTGGGTATTCCTCGCGTAGGGCAGGAATGAAATGGGTATCCAGGTTTTTCTCGATCAATGGAATATTGGCGAGTACTTTGTCCGCGGATGTCTGAACATTGATGATACGTGCCCGGTCCGATCGTTTAATTGTGGGGTAGCCCTGACCGAGTTCGATGGTGGCCACTTCTTCCAATGGGGCTTCCACGCCATTGGGCGCCCGAACCCGTAGGTTTGAAAGGGCAGTCAAAGTTTTTCTATCAGCCAGAGGATAGCGGAGCATCACCTTCACTTCATCCCTCTCCCTTTGAATTCTCTGAATTTCCGCACCGTAGTAGGCTTGTCTTACCTGACGGCCCAAATCCGCTTGGGTAAGACCTAGGGAACGACCGTTCGGCTTTAACCGGATTTTCATCTCTCGCTTTCCACCCGAGTAAGTGTCGGAAATATCAAATAGACCTTCGTAGGTTGCCAATTTCTCCTTTAATTTATCTGCGGCTATGCTCATTTTTTCAAGATCATGGCCCGCAATTTCAATATCGATAGCGGTTCTGCTACCCCCGGCCGCCACATCTCCAAAGTACATCTCTTTCACTCCGGGCAAGGGGCCAATCCGTTCGCGCCAAAGAGCAGATATTTGAGGGGCGGAGCGTGAAGATTCTAAGGATGGGTCTTTTTCGATCAAACGATCGACGGTTTCGACATTCATTTAAGAGTTCTTAAGTTTGTAGATAGGATTTTTCAGGCTAATTTATTTAGAGCAAACTATGATTAATATAGATTACAAGCCAGATGGCGAGTGAAAATGTAGGCTAAATCAGCTTTCTTCAGCAGGCTCGTTCCTTGCAGGCTTTGGAACTTTTAAGAGGATCAAAAAAGGAATTAATAATAAAAACGCACCAATGGTGTAAGCAAAGGTAGACCCGAACAAAAAATAAGTCAGACCTGCAAGCATTGGGCCACATGCCCGGGCAATCGAACCGGAGGATCGGAAAATCCCTAAATTAAATCCTTGATCCTTTTCACTTGAGTGGAGAGATGTCAGGGCAGTCAGAGTGGGACTAATAAACGCCACTCCGCAGGACATCAGGAAAAGAGCAAAGAAAAACCAGGTTTCTGATGATGGGAAGGCAAGCAGAATGAAAGCAAAGAAACCGAGAAAAATACCCTGAAGTGCCATATTTTTCTCTCCAATCTTTCCGACAAACCTTCGAACGAAAAAGCCTTGTGCAAAAATGAGGGTAAATCCTATGAGCAAGAACATACTCGTGATGTCACGAGGTTCATAAAGATACCTTTCCACAGCTAAAAAAGTTAGGGTAAACTCCATTCCACTAAAAGAAATCATGTAGCAAAGATAGGACAAACAAGTCCTACGTACAGCCGGGTTGGCAACTTTTTTGATCTGAAAGATAGCCGGTCTGGGTGGCTCATTCCCATCGCCTCTCTTTTCTGCAGGCAAGGTTTCACGAAAACGCATCGCCAACCAAGTCCAATTTACCAATGCCAGGCAGAAACTGATCAGGGCAGCTAAAGAAAATGGGGTTAGAGCAAGAGCCGATTTAGAATTGGACGACCAATCCCATGAACTGGCATATCCACCAAGTGCCGGTCCCAGCACAAATCCGAGACCAAAGGCGATGCCGACAATAGCCATCCCTTTGGAGCGGTCTTTTCTTGAAGTAACATCTGCAATCGAGGCAGTAGCGACAGACAAATTGCCACTGGCAATTCCGCCAATAATCCGCGAAAGGACCAAAATCCAAAAACTACCGGCAAAAATCCATAGCCCATACCCAAGGCAGGTGCCCCCAAGGGTTAATAATAAGACGGGTCGCCGCCCCACCCGATCGGAAAAACGTCCCCAAATGGGAGCAAAAACAAATTGAAGTATGGCATAGAGAGATCCCAGAGCTCCGCCAAAGATTACGGTTTCCAACCGAAAGCCTTCTCCATCTACACCTTCAAAGCCATACCCTTTCACCGTTTCGACAAATGAAGTGACCAAGCCTCCACCCATCAATGCCTCGCGAGTTAGGTAATGATCGAGCATCGAGGGGAATAAAGGGAATATCACCGAAAACCCAACCATATCCATAAATATAGTTAGGAATACGACTCCAAAGGTGGCTCTTTTTTGTTTATCGCTCAATGATGTGGTCTCAGTCATTAAATTGGACCTTCCCCGTGGTTTGACCGGTTGATCTCCCGCAGGGCGGTCAGTACATTTTCGGGCACTAAATCCGTCTCCCTCTTACCAAAGAGATGAACCTGTTTGATCAGTTGAGAACTGGTGTAAAAATATTTTTCGTTGGGCATCAAAAAGATTGTTTCAAGACTGGAGTCCAAGTGTCGGTTCATTTGAGCCATTTGGAATTCATATTCAAAATCGGAAACCGCCCGTAAGCCCCTGACTAAAACACTGGCGTTCTTTTCTTGGGCATAATCTACCAATAGTCCGGAAAAAGATTCCACAGTCGCATTTTGATGACTTCCCAGATTTTCTTCTACTAATCTGACCCGACTGGCCGCATCAAAAAGGGTACTTTTGGAATTATTTCCTTCCGAGACTGCCACAACCACCTGATCAAAAAGTGTGCAAGCTCTGCTCAGAACATCAAGGTGTCCTTTTGTCACAGGGTCAAAGGTTCCAGGGTATAGGGCCGTAGTCATTCCAATTGATTCATAACAGGACATTACATGAAGTCCATCCTCAAGGGTGTTGTTCGTTCGGGT
>CACFTI010000073.1 GCA_902569115.1 uncultured Verrucomicrobiota bacterium
GTATTGGCAATTGGCAAATATCGTTTGGCCAATACTAGTTTGTTGCTTTTTCGCTGCGTTTATTTCGGAAGGTATGCAGACAGGATTTAGTTACACTCCCGGGGCAATGAAGCCTAAATTTAGTAAATTAAATCCAATATCTGGAACAAAGAGGATTTTTGGCATAAAGGGTTTAAAAACTTTTGCAATAGATTTTTTGAAGTTTTGTGCACTGGGGACAGTTGTTTGGTTTACTTTGCTTATTTTCATAGACCATCCTATTTTTTACGCCCCGATTCCCATACAGTATGTGCTTCAATTTATTTACAAGTTGTTTTTAGTCATGTTCGCAATTGTTGTATTATTCTTGCTGATAATTGCTGTAATAAATTTTTTAATTAAAAAGAAAGAACATGAAGATGAGCTAAAAATGACTAAGCAAGAGGTTAAAGATGAAAGGAGTTCAAAAGAAATTGATCCTGAGATAAAAAAGAAACAAAGACAAAAGGCTGCTGAACTTCTTAGTCAGTCAGGAATGGAAGCAGTTTCAACCGCGGATGTAGTTGTCACAAACCCAACTCACTATGCAGTTGCTTTAAGATATGAAAAGGGCACGGATTCTGCTCCTATTGTTGTTTCGAAAGGTCAAGATATGGTTGCAAGAAGAATAAAAACGATTGCTGTTGAATATGATGTTCCTGTAGTGGAGAACAAAATCGTCGCTAGAACTCTCTTTGCTCTCTGCAGGGTAGGGGAGGTCATCCCCTTTGAGTTGTTTCAAGTAATTGCCAAAATACTTGCTGATGTTTACCAAAAACATTCTTATTATTTTCATCGCTTAAAGGCACGAAGACTACTGCTTAAAAAGTCAAATTCAGTATCCTTTTAGTGAATAATTTCTTCCAAAACTTAAGAAGTAAATTTTCCGGTGTTGGAGGAAATACTGAACTTGCATTCGTTGGGGGAGTTATTGCGGCCATTTTTCTTTTGGTCATTCCTGTCCACAAGGATTTATTAAGTATTTTATTGGTCTTCAGTATAGCGATCTCCATTTTAATACTATTGACCGTTATTTATTTGGAAGATCCATCTGCATTTTCTGTTTTCCCGACTCTTCTTCTCGCAGTAACCCTATACAGGCTTGGCCTTAATGTGGCATCTACACGACTCATACTTCTTGATGCCGATGCTGGATCGGTCATTAAATCCTTTGGCACATTCGTTGTGGGTGGTAATTATGTTGTGGGTGCGGTAATCTTTTTGATTCTAGTAGTAATTAACTTTGTTGTTATTACAAAGGGTGCTGGGCGGATTGCGGAGGTTACAGCACGATTTACATTGGATGCTATGCCTGGAAAGCAAATGTCTATTGATGCAGAGATGCAAAATGGTGTCATTACAGAGGCCCAGGCAATTAGAAAAAGAGAAAAATTACAGAAAGAAGCAGATTTTTACGGATCTATGGACGGTGCCAGTAAATTTGTTCGTGGTGATGCTGTCGCAGGGATTATTATTACTGTTGTGAATGTTATTGGCGGTATCTTGATTGGATTCTTCCAGCGAGATATGCCTATTGCAGATGCCCTGCAAACCTACACTATTCTCTCCATAGGTGATGGTCTAGTGACTCAAATTCCTTCAATTATTGTTTCTATTGCTGCGGGTATTTTAGTTACCCGGTCTTCGGAAGAGGCGAATCTTGGCGAATTTGTAGGCAAGCAACTCCTTGTTTACCCCAAAGCGTTGGCTATATCAGGAGTTTTGCTTTTGCTTTTCTCCATCTTCCTATCAGAGACATTCTGGCCCTTTTTCACTTTAGCTATTGCATGCTTTACTTGTGCCTATTTTCTACATAAAAAATCTTTGGACGATCCTGAAATATCAGAAATTCAGGAAACACAAACAGGTGCAATGCCATCACCAGCGGCTGCTAATACTGGCGGTCATATTCAAGATGAGCAAAATGTGAATAATCCTCTCTCACCTGTTGAAAGGGCTATTGAGCAAGAGGTGTTTGCACTTGAAATGGGCTACGGATTACTTGTTTTGGCGGATAAGAAGAAGGGCGGTGACCTTCTTGATCGAATTACAGGTGCGAGAACGAATTTTGCAAAAGAAATGGGGATGCTACTCCCAACTATCGGAGTTAGGGACAGTATTGAGCTTGAACCCAACGAGTACAGGTTTCTTCTCAGAGGGAAAGAAATCGAGCGATCATCCGTGATTCCTGATCGATTTATGGCTATGAATATGGGAGATAGTGATGTGTCCAAATTAGGTGGAATTCCATGTGTGGAGCCAGTATTTGGAATCCAAGCTTCATGGGTTCCAGAAGATAAGAAAAGGAATGCAGAGGTCGAAGGTTGTACTGTCGTTGACCCTTCTTCTGTGTTAGTTACTCATTTATCTGATGTACTTAAGAAGAATGCCCATTTGATTCTCGAAAGAGAGGGTACTCAAAGGCTTATCGATCTTGTTAAAGACAAGAATCCGACATTGGTCAGTGAATTGCTCCCCGATCTTGTGAGTGTTGGCGTGATTCAGAGAACATTGCAAAACCTACTGCGAGAAAAAGTTTCAATCAAGAACCTGACTCTAATTTTAGAGACAATTGCGGATATGGCGGTACTCACCAAACTTCCAGATGATCTATCCGAGCAAGCGAGGAAGAAACTAGGCATGTATTTTGTCAAGGAGTTTGAGGCTGAACCAAATAAACTTATTGCGTTGACTCTAGAATCCACTTTAGAGCAAACTTTAATTTCTCGAGTGAAAAAGAGCCAATTTGATATCGGGCTCGCAATGGATCCTGAGCTAACCCAAAATATTTTACAGGAGTTAGAACCTAAAATATCCGAGATGAGTTCACAAGGACTTACTCCGATTCTGTTGACCACAGGGGAGTTGAGACTTGCTCTTAGGCGCTTCCTTGAACCCTCAATTCCTCAGTTGCTAGTTTTGGCTTATCAAGAACTACCTGCTGAAACACATGTGGAACCATACGGATATATTGCTCTGCCTAACCAATCGATTCCAACCGAAATTACTCAACAATTAAGTCCTAGTGTACCTCAGGATTCTCAAGACGCTGTATTTGCACAACCTGTACAATGAATTTAAAGGAAGATAATAGTTCGGAAGTTGAAAAAGCTGATTCAGGTAAAAAATTCCGATTGGTTGTCCGCTCAGCAGAAGAAGCTGTTAGGGTCATAAGGGATAAGCTGGGAGAAAATGCTAAGGTTTTATCCGTTCGACAGTTAGGTGGCACAGGACTTAAGAGATTTGTATCATCTCCAAAATTAGAGGTTATAGCTCATGTTCCTGAAGAAGAATCACAAGTGGATCAGATTGAAGGCAAGGGATTGGATGACAAAGTTTTGAATTCTGATGCCGCCCCTGTATCCTCGGATGTTAAATCTTTATCAACTCAGGACAAACTTCCTGAAAAAACCGAAACCAACCTCGTTACAGAAGACATTGAGGAGGGTAAAGGTTTGTACTTGCTTGAACGAACAGGTTTTGATCAGGGACTTCTTAAATCCCTTCAATCTTGGTCAAATTGGCATGAAATATCGAACTTGCCACTTGCCGAAGCACTAAAGGAAATTACCATCGGTTTAAGCGATAGATTTAGAGGCATCCAACTATCGC
>CACFTI010000074.1 GCA_902569115.1 uncultured Verrucomicrobiota bacterium
TTTGGTAATATTCAGCGGCATCTTGATTATTTTCCAATACTTGAAGCCAGTAAACCAGCAGGTCATCATAATCAGCGAGTCCTCGTTCGAGTTTGGTCTGCTGGTAAACCTTGGCAAAAGATTGAATCTTGGCACAAAGTTCTGTGTTACTCGGATAGCGTCCTTTGGCTACCTCTTCAAACGAGGCATCAATATTCCTTGCAAAGCTAATCAACCCCTTAATTGGTTTTGCCTTGGGGTTTTCTTTTGATTTGAAAAAATCAGGATCCAGGTCGCGGATTAATTCATTGAGAAGGGAGTCAGAATCCCCATCGTCGAGAATGGTAAAGCTTTTTGCTAAGCCTATGCTGTCGCCAAATAACCTTAAAACTTGACCACCAACATGGTGAAAAGTACCGCCAAGAAAGCGGTGTGCTCCAATACCGGTAAGTTCTTCAACCCTCTCAAGCATCTGCTTGGATGCTTTGTTGGTAAAGGTAAGAAGGAGAATTGCTTCGGGACTCACTCCATTTTGTAAAAGATAGGCCACTCGGTAGGTGAGCGTCCTTGTTTTTCCGGAACCTGCACCGGCCAGTACCAAGGCGGGACCATCTTCCGCGGTTACCGCAGCCAATTGATCAGCATTGAGTTCTTTGGTGAAATCAATTGCCGATTGGCTATTTGGGGAAACCGATGGGGGAGGCCCAAAAACGTCGTCTTCATCATCTTCATAATCGTACACGGATCTAGCTTTCGCGAAATTAATCCTTCCGTTCAAGCGTATTCAATTCACATCCTAAAGATGGGGAGCGAGATGATCGCGGTGAATTACTTCAGCCCTTGTCTTCCCGGGAAATTTTTCCAAAATTTCTTGATTATTCATCCCTTTGATTGAAAGAAGTTCGTCGGAATCAAACCTAGACACGCCTCTGGCAATTGTTTCTCCTTGTAGGTTGATCAAAGAAACAACATCTGCCTTGTTGAAGGAACCATCTATTTGAGTAATACCGCTGGCAAGCAGGCTTCCACCGTTATCCAGGATCGCAACCGAAGCGCCGTCATCAACATGAATGTTGCCTTTGGGCTTGGGAAAAAAGGCGAGCCATTTTTTTCGCTGGTTCAAGTCCAATCCATGCGGGGGGAAAAAAGTCCCTTCTGCATCATTTGCGATTATGGATGACAAATCGGTTTTGCTTTCACCGCTACCAATAAAAACCGCACAACCTGATTTAGTGGCAATTTTAGCTGCTTCTATTTTTGTGCTCATTCCACCCACTGCTGTCACACTGGTGGTGCCTTTAGCCATTTCTTCTATGGCTGGGGTGATCTCTGCAACAAATGGTATAAGTTCGCCTTTGGTAGGGTGTGTCATCAATCCTTTGGCGGTTGAAAGAATAACCAGCAATTGGGCATTTGTTAGGGATGAGAGGAGGGCAGACAAAACATCGTTGTCACCAAACTTGATCTCCTCATCACTTACCGAGTCGTTTTCATTCACCACTGGAATGATTTGATTGCGGGATAGGCTGTTTAAAGTTTCCTTAACTTTTTGGGATCGTAGATTATCGTCAAAATCCTCTCTGGTAAGAAGGACTTGGCCAGGTAATAAGCCGACTCGTTCAAAAGCGTTTGTCCAAGCATTCATCAGGCAGCATTGGCCGATGGCCGCACATGCCCTGAGTTCTGACAATTCGGTGGGTCTTTCGCTTAATCCCAGTTTTCCCATTCCCAGCCCCACTGCACCAGAACTCACAATAATGGTTTGGGTATTCTCTTTTTCGCGGAGGATTTGGATTCCCTCAGCTATCGTATTTAATCTTTCTTGATGAATTCTTCCTGATCCCGCAGAAAGAATTCCGGTTCCAAGTTTTAAAACAATGATCCGAGAATTCATGCAACAATCACAACCGGTTTGTAAAACAAATCCTCAAAAACAAGAGGACCGATCTAAACTTGACGAAGATCCTTTTCTTTGGCGGATAATGCTTGGTTGATCTGCTCAACTGAATCGTCAGTTTCTTTTTGCACATCCTTCTCTGCCCTTTTGAAGTCGTCCTCGGGAAGACCGTCTTTTTGCGCGTCCTTGAGGGCATCCATTGCATCTTTACGAGAGGCTCTAATTCCGATTTTGCCTTGTTCGGCAAAACCCTGTGCCATTTTGCATAATTCTTCGCGCCTCTCTCCACTCAATTCCGGGATGGGAAGTCTGATAAGTTCTCCTGTAACAACCGGGCTAATTCCAAGCTTCGCTTCAATTAAAGCCTTTTCAATCGGAGCACTGGTTGACTTATCCCAGGGTTGAATCTGAATGGTTCTCGCATCAGGGGTGGTGATTGCCGCCACATCCCTTAGTTTCATATTCGAGCCGTAAACATCGACCGTGACGCTTTCCACCATTGAAGTGTTCGCTTTACCTGTATGTAAGGTATTAAATTCATTGGTGACATGCTCTACGGACTTTTTCATGTCCTGCTTCATGATGGAGAAGATTTCTTCGGTTTCCATGATAATTATTGTAATTAAGTGGTTTGGTTAAATGGGATGATGGTCAGGCTGGTGAGTTATGAAACAATTGTTCCAATAGTTTCTCCACAGACCGCCTGGCGAATGGACTGTTTCTGTTGTAAATCAAAAACTAAAATAGGCATGCGATTGTCCATGCATAAAGAAAAAGCAGTCGAATCCATTACAGATAATCGTCTTTCAAGACAGTCCATGTAAGTTAATGACTCAAACTTTTCTGCGTCATCGAATTTGTGCGGATCCTTGTCGTAAATCCCATCGACTTTAGTAGCTTTTAAGATGACTTCTGCCGATATTTCACTCGCCCGTAAAGCAGCCGTTGTATCAGTTGAAAAATATGGATTTCCGGTACCCGAGACAAAAATTACAATTCGGCCTCGTTCCAAGTGACGAATAGCCCGCCTTTGAATGTATGGCTCGGCCAGTTTGTCCATGGGGATCGCACTTTGCACACGAACCACAGCACCTATTTTTTCAAGCCGGTCCATGAGTGCCAAACCATTAATAACCGTGGCGAGCATGCCCATGGAGTCCCCGGTAGTCCGATCAATACCCTTATCGCTACCTTGTAATCCCCGAAAGATATTTCCTCCACCTACGACTAACCCTATTTCAACTCCCATATCTGCGACGGCTTTAATTTCCGCACAGATGTTTTCTAAAGACTTTGCATGAATGGGTTCGCCCTCTTCTCGACTTCCAAGAATTTCACCACTTATTTTAAGAATGATTCGTTTGTATTTAGTTTGATTCATTAAGAATTGAGTAGACCCAACTCACTTGACTTTATTGGGCGCTTTTTCATACTAAGATCTGTAGCCTGGTGGTGTAATGGTAGCACAGAGGTTTTTGGTACCTTCAGTCGGGGTTCGAGTCCCTGCCGGGCTGCCACTTTAAAACTTGAATTTTAAATGTGGCCATTGCTTTAGTTATCTGCAGGAAGATCGAATGGATTAAAATTATCTTCCGTTGCAGATTCCGGAGGAGAATTAAAAATATTTTCCAATGGAACAGATGACTGATTATTTTCTGAATTTACTGATTCGAAAGGATTGCTATTTTGTTTAAGGGTGCCATCGGAGAGA
>CACFTI010000075.1 GCA_902569115.1 uncultured Verrucomicrobiota bacterium
ATGGTGGGGAGGACTGGATCGCCGCATCCAATGATGTGACGGATGTTACCCTCTTTCGCTACGGCACCCGTGAAGCCACCCCTTCGGTTACCTCCGCTGCCGATGCTGCCGGCGCGAAGGGTAAACCCTTTAGCTACCGGATCGAGGCCTCCAGTAACCCGACTCATTTCGGGGCTAGCGGACTTCCCTCCTGGATGAGTTTGGACACCGCGACTGGTGAGATTACCGGTACCCCCACTGCCACCGGCACATCCACATTCAAGGTCTTTGCCTACAATCAATATGCCGCCTCGATTAAGGATGTTTCCGTAAACATTATTGATTTGGATGACTGGAAATACTCGATGAATTTGACTCTCAAATACACAGGTCAGGGCTACAAGATTGACGCAACCAAACCTAATCAGGGTTCGGTTGCCGGTTCTGTTTCCCACGACAATTATCCTCCTAACAGGGCTTTTGATGATCGTGGCAATGTGGGTGACGGTAGGTGGTTGGCCCGTCAGGATCAGCTTCCCAATGTCTGGATTAAGTACGATATGGGAGTTGGGAAAAAAGTGACTGAGTACACAGTTCAGAATCAAAACAATACCCATTCTCCTCGCTCCCCCAAGAATTGGACGCTCCAGGGATCGAACGATAATTCTAACTGGACGACTATCGACACGGTTACGAATCAAACGGGTTGGTCCCAGTGGCAGGTAAGGACCTTTGCTGTCGATTCTCCTAACAATTATCGTTGGTATAAGCTTGTATTTTCTGCCGCAAACGGATCGAATACTTGGTTAGGTATTGGAGAAATCGAGCTAAGAGTTACGGAAGCACTTTACGGCTTTCCTGCTAACCTGACTCTGAATGAGAGCCGAGCGGATGGATTCAAATATTCACAGGTTGCCTCATCTGCTGGTCGCGATCTACGCTTTACCGATTCGACTGGGGGTACCCTTCTCGCCTACCAAATCGATGAATGGGCACCCGGTGGTGACTCCCGGTTGTGGGTCAAAATTCCCAAAATCCGACCTGCCGCAGACGGAAATACATCGATCACTATGTGGTGGGGGAATGAAAATGCGGTGGCAGAATTTCCTGATTATGTATCCAATGGAGAAGTCTGGTCGGCCTATGCCGCCAGATGGAGCATGGATGATCCGGAAGGCCCATCCATCACCGATTCCTCGCCCAACCGAAATCACGGACAGAAGACTGAGGTTACTTCCAGCCCGATTGGGGTACTGGGAACTTCACAGAATTTCCCGGAAGGTAGAACGGATGGTATAAAAATCCCCACCTCACCAAACTTTAATCTTGGATCCAGTTTTACTGCTTCTATGTGGATGAAGTTTGAGGGGAAGGCTTCCCGGACAGGTGCCAACAATGATTTCCAATATCATCGACTCTTTAGTGCCAAAAGATACTGGAATCAAAAGTTGGGTTTTGAAATCATGACCCGGGATAACAGCCAGTCAAATGTTCATGGTCGCGGGTCTGAGGATAACCCCAATTTTAACACATCTGCAGTTACAGACTGGAAAACCTCCGACTGGGAACATCTTACTTTTGTTGTGGATGGTGGAAAACAAAGGATCTATGTTTATAACAAGGGCGTTGCCAAGTCCAATGCCGCCATGAGTGCTCCGGGGGATTTAAGCGAGGGAATGATGATCGGAAACGATGCGGAATTAAATTCGGATGGTATGGACGGAAAATTGGACGAGATTCGATTCTCTCCACAGGTGCGCCCTGCAGAATGGGTACGTTACTCCTATGAGAACCAAAAGGCGAATGCGGATGTTTTCAATTTTGGTCCGTTACAGGGACCTCCTTATTTCGGAGAGGTGGCCGATGTGTACGGTAAGAAGGGTACACTCATGCGTTTCACCCCGCCGATGTTTGGTACGATTGATAGTCGAACAGCCGTCGGTCTGCCGGCTGGTCTTAGTTTCAATGTGGCAACTGGAGAAATTTCCGGCACACCCGTGGGTGGTGCATCTTCCGATGTTTCAATCACCCTTACCGGACGCGGTGTCACCACCACCAAGGTGTTCAAGGTACAGATCGTGGATCTGGATGCCTATGCCTACAAAGTACAGGTCACTCCCTCCGGTTATGCTGGAAGCGAAACGCTGCGAGACTTCCCTGCCTTGATCCGTCTATCGGTGGCGGGGGTAAATGGATTCTCCTACAACAGTTTCCTGGCAAAAGACCTTCAGGGTAAGAGTACGGGATACGATTTGCGTGCCTTTGATGCAAATGGACGTATTCTCCCCTATGAAATAGAGAACTGGGATCCCGAAGGAGTATCGGAAATCTGGGTACGGACTTATGATTTGAATACCTCCAATGCCATCACCCTGGCATGGGGAAATTCTGCGGAGACTGATATCGAGCCCTATACATACGACGGTTCCGTATGGACCAATAATTTTGCCGCTGTCTATCATATGAATAAAGCGGTTCTGGCTAAACAGACCGACTCTGCTCCCAATGCAAATCACGCCACGGATTCAGGGTTTGTGGACGGCAATTCAACTTTGGAAGTAGCTGGTCCATTTCGCTCACAAGGGCCTAGCTCTACCGGTGGTATGACTACCCCTGCAGGTTCGCTAAATTCAGTTCAAACCGGTAGTTACACTCTTTCTTCCTGGGTACGAAGGACACAGGCACCAGGAAATATCAAGAATGCTTTCCTCGCCCGTGGATATTACCGGGGTGTAAGTAATAATCTAATGAACAATTTCAATAATTTCTGGAACGATTCGAGTATTCAGGGACAGAGAATTTTCAATGATCAGGACCTATGGATTGAGCAGGTAAGTGAGTTTCCGGCAACCGGTGTAGGTATAGCAAGAAATGATAATTTTGGTTTCCTTGCCGCTTCCACCTTTGTGGTTCCCACAACTGGTAACTGGAAATTCCGTTCCGTTTACAAGGATGACCGTGCCAGCATGTATTTTGACGATGATCGAAATAATGTTTTTGAATCCAGTGCTGACAATTTGCACGGTACCAATCCCAATGCATGGGATGTCGTAAGTAACGCCCCAGATGGTGGAAGTAGCCGTGGTTTTGAGTCCGCTGTATTTTCACTGACTGCCGGGCAAAAGCACTTGTTTGCCGCCGGTATGATGCAAGGTGGAGGTGGTGCCCGTATGCGCCCACAAATTTTACCACCCGGAGGAAGGTGGACTTATATCGATCCAACAAGCCCAGATCAGGATGGATGGTGGGAACTTGATATCAACGCTCCATGGGGTGGTGAAATTAATCCTTTGAGTATCTGGGATAAGGGAGATTTTGGCTACCAGTACACGGCTTCCACTAATAAGACCAAATTTACTCATACTTCAACGGAGGAATCTGTCACTCTGACAGCTGGTGCCGCCCTACCCCTCAATACCTGGAAACATTTGACCGCTGTGGTTGATCAAACTGCAGGTACCATCAAGACCTATGTGGATGGTGTACAGGATCAAACCGGTACTTTT
>CACFTI010000076.1 GCA_902569115.1 uncultured Verrucomicrobiota bacterium
GAAAAGGAAACTTTGAAACCATTTCCGCTGATTTTCTCGGAGATCATCGAGTGTACGAAGTAACTGATTGTGGCGATTGGAGCATCATGGTACTCAATTAGTTTTTTAAGTCTTGAAAGGGGATCTTCCTGAGAAGCTGATATCAGATGGTACTCGCAACCGATGTCCCTTATTGTGGCCATAATGTTATCTTCCTCATTGTATCTCTCATCAGAATCAATGATAGAAAAGGTAGTAACCTTTGCCCCGTATTCCTTTGCTGCCATTGAGGCAATCGCTGCAGAATCGACTCCGCCGCTCAAACAAAAAGCTAGAGGAACATCGGCTCTGAGTCGAATCTTCACGCTATTGAGCAACGCCTCCTTAGTTCCTTCAATGGCATCCGCCAGAGACATATTGCCATCAATTTTGGATCTTGGTGTCCAGTATCGTTGGTGGGCTTTTCTTCCGCTTGAGGTGATAAGAAGGTTCTCTGCATACTTGAGCTCCCTTATATTTTCAAAATAAGTTTCTTCGCTTTTATAGAGAGCTTTGTATCCATGTGCTATATGACGCCTAAGATGGCGATAATTGACGCTAAAACTTTTTCCAGAAAGGCATTTGAGAAACTTTAATTCCGAACCGAAATAAACCCCATTTTCGTCTTCGTAGTAATAAAGAGGTTTTTCGGCAAATCGATCACGGGATAGAAAGAGGGTTTCATTCTCTGAATCATAAACGGCGAATGCCCACATTCCTTCAAAGAAGTCCACGCATTTTTCGCCGTAGATTCGGAAGTAATGCAGCAAGACTTCGGTATCCGAGGAGGTATTCAAAACGATACCTCTTTTGTGTAAAGCATCCCTGAGTTCCAAATAGTTGTAAATTTCACCATTGAAAACAATGGTATGGGATCCGATCGTAAATGGTTGATTGGATCTGGGATCCAAATCGATAATGCTAAGTCTGGAATGAAGCAGTCCAACAAACCTTTCTTTTCCGGAGGTGCGAAAGACTCGGAAGTCTTGGTTGTTAGGTCCCCTGTTTCTCATAAGATTCAAGGTCTTAAGGATGTTAGACTCCCCAACTTGAACTTTACAAAAATAACCTGCTATTCCGCACATTCGATTTTTCAGTTAACAAAAATGCGTTTCAAATGAAAAAGATCCGTTTTTTGATTATTCGACCCATTTTCAGCAGTCGGACAACACTTTATTTCATGCTTCTTGAGACAATCTATTACGAACTTCGAAAAACAATGATTTAGACCTTCAGGATAGGAATAATGGTTAATTTTTCTATTAGTCCAATCATTCAACAGATTGATGCTCGTAGATACTTCCTTTTCAAGCTCATCGGGTGGTAAAAAGGATAAAATTCGATGGGTATGACTGTGCCCACCAACGGTAAATAATGGTTCATCTGATAATTCTCGAACTTCTTGCGAAGTCAATTTCTGATCAAGTTCAGGATCTTTATCAAAATTTTTAACTCCGTTTTGTTTCCAAATTAATTTAGCAAATTCATATGGATCAATATTTGAGTTATACTTAATGACCATTCTTACTTTATCCAAAAAGTCTATCTTTTCTTTTACAGATCTTATTGGTGAATTTTTACTGAGAAGTTCGTGGTTAAGTTGAACACTATCTACTTTTTCAACAGCATATTCTATTAAGTCAGTCCACGAACCATGATTATTTTGTATGAATCCAGTTGTAATATAAAAAGTAGCAGGAGTTGAATATCTTTTAAGTATTGGGGCAGCTAAGTGTAAATTATTCGCAAAACCGTCATCAAATGTGACTGCATATGATTTTGGAGGTAATTCAAGTTTTTCATTCTTCGCTCTAATGATTTGATCCAAAGAGACTGGTCTTCCTTTTGTCCTAAGTTCCTCAATAATTCTTTCAAACCTACTTACTTCCAAGTGTTTGTTGATATAATTTCTTATTTTTGATTTGTTTATAGAAATTACACCATGAAATAAAAAAATTACGAAATTTTCATTGCTTAAAAAATGGGTGTAATCAATCACTTTAAGTTTTTGATGTGATGATTGAACTTTTTCAAACAAACCTCTTTTAAATCACTTGGCATAAAGGAATAGTATCGCCCCTTTCTTAACTGGCTTCTGCACGGTAAAAAACTATTTTGATCCATACTATTTAAAGCCAACGCAGACATTCTTAAACAAGCTACGGTATTGATAATACGCAATTTCATCAAAGTTGTTTCTTTATTAAGTGGCAATTGCTCTTGAAAAATGATCCGTCCACTGTCTAATGCAGGCTCAACAAAATGCATTGTTGTAACTAAATTTTCAAAATCGTTATGATAAATTGCCCAAAGATGAGAGTCTAAACCTCTGTAATATTCGGGTGCACCTCCATGAAGATTTAGGCAAGCTTTGTGGGGAATAGAAATAATATATGGACATACTTTACCCGTACCAAAGATTATAATTATATCAGGATTTAATTCTTCTATTTTTTGAATGCACGCTGGATCATTTATGGATGAGAAGGCATGAACCGGCAGAAGATCTTCAAATTTTTTCGGACCATTTCTAAGTACTTGAAACTTTTCGTATTCTTCTCTTTCATTTTCAAACCTATGGTTTGTATTAAATTTTGGTGATAGATAATTAGTTTCCAAAATAACAGCTTCCACGGTGCATCGTTCAAGTAGTTGCCACACATAATAGAGATGGTGTGTTGTTTCTGTACTAAGTATGACGGTTCTAAGCATTAGGATGTGGTTTCTAAGTCTAGTTCATTAATTTGATCACCACTTGAAAGATCTTTTTTTAAAAATTTGCCAACAATTAATTCTTCATTCCCAGGGGCTATTCCACCAGCAGGTCTTACCCAAGAAAGGTCTTCAAGTTTAACACATTCTCCTGCTGCCATATCTCTGTTTACAACTATTGATCTTCGAACTAAATCAACGATTTTAGTTTCACAGGTTTCAGCTTTCTTTAAGCCATCCCCAAGCAGTGCTTCAGCATTTCGAATCCGAGAAACTAAATCTTTCATTTCGGGAATGTTTGCCGAGATTTTATGATCATGAAAGTCAGATAAATTATGATCCAATGTAAAATGCTTTTCTATAATTCTAGACCCTAATGCTACTGAAATGATTGCTGCATCATTACCAATAACATGATCAGAATAACCAATCGAGAAAGTATACTCTTCCTGTAGACTTTTTATTGCAAGTAGGTTTGCTTCTTTTATTGGCACTGGATAACTGCAGACACAGTGGAGAAGGGCTAGGTTTTTTTCTACAAAATCTCTCGACCAAGCTTTTTCAAAAATTCCTATAGTTTTATGAATACCTTTAAGGTCAAGAAGTCCCGTTGAGAGAATAACGGGGAGATTATATCCTGTAATAGCTTCTATAAGTGGGAAAAAGTTGTTATCGCTAGAGGAAATTTTTAACACATCAACAAAATTTGACAGTGCTTT
>CACFTI010000077.1 GCA_902569115.1 uncultured Verrucomicrobiota bacterium
ATCACCCTGTACTTCATCAGGGAAATGCCGACTCGATACAAATTCAATACCCGAGGTCGGACGCACTTGGTTGGATGTGATCAAGTCCGGGGCTTGCATGTTTGCTCCGTAGCGAGCTTTTACCATACCGGGAAGCATCCAGGACATTTTCGTTCCGGATGTATGCAGGAAGAGTTCTTGACCGTATTTGTCCACAGCCACACCCCACGGGTTGGGAATACTGAACTGAGCATGCCGAATTAACCGACGGGTTCTTGGGTCGTAACGGAAGAATCCACCATTAGAACCACGTTGTGGACCGAAGGCCGTTTCCACATGACTGTGCAGGAAAACCCCCTCGCACATAATGATAGCTCCTGAAGGATCAGCACAAAAGGAGGATATCGCATGGTGGGTGTCATGGTCATCAAAACCCGAGAGCAGCACTTCTCGTTTGTCATATTTATCATCACCGTCGGTGTCTTGCAGGAAGACAAGGCTGCCGCTTTGCGACACATACACCCCATCATGGGCAATTTCGAAACCTATCGGGATATGAAGATCGTCCGCAAAGTTTATTTGTTTATCGGCTTTCCCGTCGTTGTTTGTGTCTTCAAAAATAATTAACTTGTCCTGAGGGAGAGGGTCACCGATCCGGTAATGAGGATAACTGGCCATGGTCGCCACCCAAAGCCTGCCCTGGTTGTCAAATGCGACCTGCACCGGGTTGGCAAGATCCGGAAAAGTCTTTTCGTCGGCAAACAATTCGATTTTGTAACCTTCCGCTACCTGAATTTTTGTCTCTGCTTCGGGCCCGGGGGTGTAGTCAATAAAGCCATTCTTTCCATTTTTTTCAGGAGGTAGATAATTGGTTGGGACATCGGGAAGTTGGGATGTCGCTTTATCCGCGGCTGCCAGGTCAAAGCTTTTACCCGCCAGAATTGACCAAATGGCTTTATCCCGGTTATCAGTATATTCACGGGTCTTTTCGATCTCATAAGGATAGTTTTGCGGACCAAATGGGTTGTATCTCCGCCCATATACATGTACTCCGTTCGGTACCTTAAAGTCGTTCAACCAATAGAAGTTCTTGTCCATGACCGCCCGGTTGATCTGTTGGCGCAGGGTTTCCTTTGCCTTATTGGTCTTGAAAATTGTCTGGGTAAGATATTTGGCAAGTTTTCGGTAACCGTGATCATTGTAGAGAGCACCATCCACAGTATGCCGTTTACCATCTTCGTACCACTTTCGCGATGGGGCAAAGCAGTCCACGAACAATACCTTATTTTCGATCGCCACCTCTCGCATGGTTTGGGTGTAAATACTAAGGTTGCGATTTTGGGCACGCCCGTCGGTGATTCCGGGAACTGATTCCACCGCAGTTGGAGAAATAAGGGCAATTTGCGGAGTACTCTGGCCAAAAGGCATTGAGTTCAAATGCTTGATGTAGGCATCGAGTTCCTTTTTAAAGCGGTCAGCCTGCCTGGGACCATCAAACGAAGAATTGAACCCGAAGAAGCAGAGCACCACTTCCGCATGTAAGTCTGACAACCATTGATCAGGGGTAGGGAAGTGCCCTTTGGGCTTGGTAGCCGCCTGCAAGCTTTCATGGATTAATTCCTTTGCACCTGGAAAAGCATACTGTTCCTCCTGATTGCGACTTGGATGAGGGCGGAACCCGGGAGTGTTGCCTTCGTCGCACAAATTCCTGATTTTAAGGTTCAGGTCTGCATGGGTAAGATAAACTTCGGTTTCGAAGTGCCCGTAGTGAATCATGCGTGAACCCATTCCTGCTCCAACGAGCACTACATCATCGCCTTTGGATAAGCTGATTTTCGCGTCCACAATTGGTAGAAACGAAGCTGTGATCAAAAAAATAGAAAGAAATTTACCGGTTCTTTTAAACATGGGAAATACTTGGCAGGTTATGAGAGCAAAAGAATCATCTTGATGGATTCTGAGGCATTCTCAAATGAATAATCGACTTGAAAATGTAAATTTAGACTAAATGAATGAAAATCTATCAAAATAGCATAAATTTACTGATCGAATCTGATCGTTTCTCGAATGTTTTGACTGAGTTGCTAGCAATAAGTGCTAAGAGATGATAGGCTTTACGGCATGGCCATGAACATCAGTGAGCCTGAAATATCTCCCTTGGTATTTGAATGTCAGCCGTTCATGGTCAATACCAAGCAGGTGCAGGATTGTTGCATGAAAATCGTGAATATGCACGCCTCCTTCGGCTACACTGTAGGAATAGTCATCCGACTGGCCATAGGTCATACCAGGCTTGATTCCGCCACCGGCAAACCAGACCGAGAAATTTCGAGGATGATGATCCCGTCCAAAATTGGTTCCGTTAAATTTTCCCTGACAGTAATTTGTACGGCCAAATTCTCCACCCCAGATCACCAGGGTATCCTTGAGCATCCCTCTTTGTTTTAAATCCTTCACCAGGGCATAGGATGCCTGGTCTGTTTCCTTGCACTGGTTCTTAATCCCACCCGGCAACCCACCATGCTGATCCCAACCCGGATGATAGAGCTGGATGAACCGGACTCCTTTTTCAGCCAATCTACGGGCGAGCAGGCAATTGGCGGCGAAAGTGCCGGGCTCGCGGGCTTCTTCGCCGTAGAGTTTAAATGTAGATTCGGATTCCTGATCAAGGGCCGTCACCTCAGGAATTGAACTTTGCATGCGATAGCCCATCTCGTATTGGGCAATTTTGGTCTCGAGTCTGGAGTCTCCGGTTTTCTCCAATTGGATTTCATGAAGTTCCTTCAGGCGATCGAGCATATTACGACGGGCCTTCGTAGATACACCGTCTGGGCTATTGAGGTATAGAATGGCATCCTTGTCCGCCCGAAATCGGGTACCCGCATGCTTGCCGGGAAGAAAGCCGCTGCCCCAAAGTCTCGATACCAGAGGCTGTCCGCCTTTTCCCTTGGTTTTAAGGACCACGAAGCTTGGCAGGTTTTCATTCGATGAACCAAGTCCGTAGGATAACCACGCACCCATGCTCGGACGGCCCGGAAATTGGGAACCCGTCTGCATGAAGGTCACACCCGGGCCGTGGTTAATCGCCTCGGTATACATCGAATTCACAATGCACATATCATCGGCTACTTTTGCAGTGTTGGGCAGAAGCTCGCTGATCCACTGTCCACTCTGACCGTGCTGGGAAAATTTAAAAGGAGAACCAACCAACGGCAGGCTAGCCTGATTGCCTGACATTCCGGTGAGTCTTTGTCCCTTACGAACGGAATCAGGCAGCTCCTTGCCGGTTTCTTCCTTCAGGCGGGGCTTGTGGTCAAACAGGTCAATCTGGGATGGACCGCCGGACTGGAAAAGATAAATTACTCTTTTCGCTTTGGCCGCATGATGAAGACTATGTCCACTTTCCGCATGCAACAGGTCAGCCAGGGCTAGCCCAC
>CACFTI010000078.1 GCA_902569115.1 uncultured Verrucomicrobiota bacterium
AAGATTTATTCAAAGAAAACCGAAATTTATCGAGGATCCACACTCTTAATATGATTGAAGATCATTCAATCATACTAAGAACCAAATAAATAACCATGTATCCAAAAGAAAAAGATTTAAAATACGAAGAGGAAATCTGGCCAGATCCAGAGGATGCTCCTCTCGTGCCGCCAAAAAATTATCTTAGGGCATATCTCGAAGATCGAGAGAGCCTGCCATCTGTACTGACCGAACAAATAAGAGGGAGTATAAACTGTCGTAGAGCATTAGAGAATTTATCCGCTGAGTTGTTGCTGGAAGATATTTTAGAAGAAGAAAAACCGGGGCTTGATCTTCCTGGCCAAGAGGAGATCCAAGAGCTTGTGGATGAGCTGGAGAAAATTGATTTGGATCGTGCCAAACGTGCTCTTCAAGGGCAGATTTGGACTACGAGTTGTGCCATCCGTGGATTTGCAGAAGGAAGTGAAGTCAGTTTCTTCAATTTTAACCCAATGACGGTCTTGATTCTAGAACCTAATGTTGTAGTTCCCTGTTCTCCAGAGGCGTGTTGGCCTGAAGAAAACAGAGGAAAGGGAGATGTGATAATCGAACCGGAGGGCTTTGTCCCATTAGTTGCTCATATGTGGCTAAGCATCGATATGAGCCACAGTCAGCTAGCTCAAATGGTGGCCACTGTTAAATTACCAAGCGAAAGATTTACTTCAGCTGATCGGCCAGGTGACTTGGATATTTTAGCAAAACAACAAGTACGGGAGTTAGAAGCAAATGCCTCATATCTTTCATGCAATCTAGAGGTATGCATCCCGACATGCCATTCGATTTACATGCCTCTAAAGATTGCAGCCGCTTCTGGAGGAAACGAAAATCAGGAAGAAGACATTGAGTATTTTCACAAGGAAAGTGGTGCCACGATTTGTTTCAGTTTGCAAAATAATGGAAAGGATTTTCATGTCATGATAGAGAAAGATGATATGAGATCCGATTGCTTGGACGGTTTTAAAATCAAATCTAATTCTGGCGAGAATCTTGTAATTAAGGGCGGACAAGGGTTTATCGGCATTGAATCACTTAGGTCTGAATTTTGGATCGAAGACATTTCTGGAAATAAAGCTGAAATTATACCGCATAAGAGTTAGCTCTATGAGTTGTTTCTAAAGTGAGGTCGGTCCTTAAAAGTATACGAAATTCGCCGTTATCTTCGGCATTATTATCAAGTAAAGAAATTAAAAGTTCATTGATCCCCATCGATGACTTCTTGGGATCAGATGAGAAGTGGCCACTACTAGCGGAGTGTGTAATACGGCAATGGATGTTGGGGGAGAGTTGTCCACAAGATATTCGGGATTGTATTGACCATTCGGATGTTCGGGAGATCTCTGCAGATACCTTAAAGTTTCTCTCAAAGCTAGAGATATACTCAACTCCAGAGAAACTCAAAAATTTGGATTTCAAAAATTTAGAAGATCAATTTGTACAATCCCTACGTCGCAGAGTTAAAGGCATTCTGGAGCGACATGGTTGGATAGCGGTGATCAAACAATCTAGTGGTGAGGATAAAGAAGCTTTGGCGATTCCGTTTCGATTGGAAAATAAAGGGCCTCAAGCTAGCTCATGTATCGATATTAAGGGTACTCCCGTTATTGAGTGGTCTAGGAGCTTAGAAAGAGAGGGTTTGCTTTCAAATCAAACTTGCAAACTTTTGATAGAGGTTGGTTCTTTTGAAAATTATCTATCCGGTGAGAGTCTTTGTCTGCCCGTATTTATAGCTAATAAATCACAGGCTATTGGTCTGCCTGTGCCTCACAGTTTTTTGGCATCCGGTGCGATTAAAAATGGGCACCTTGAGTCTTGCTACGAAGAGGGGCCTCATTTTGCCGGCTGTAAGTCGAATTTGGCAGAGATGCTGGGCCTTTCACATTTTTTTCTCTCTTCTGAAAAAGAGTTTTCGGCAATGCATTTTCAGTTGGCTCCCGAAGCGGATAAAGATGAGGCATGGAAAGAAGTTGAAAGAAAATTGCGTGAGGATGGCTTGCTTGAGCTGAACTTTGCAACGGCATATGCTCAACTCAAGTCTCTAGAGATTGAGGTTAAGCAACGGTCGATCAAACTTGAAGATGCGATCAATCGACTTTTTGGAATAAAAGATTTTTTAGAGAATTCTAAGACTGCTGAGGATGATGAAGAAAGAGAACTGATTGGAAGATGCTACAAGGCAATGGGGGCAGCTTATGATCACATGCTTCAACCTGAGAAAGCAGATGAGCATTTTAGTAAAGCCGAAGAAAATCTTCGTGGTACGGATTTGGTAAGTTTAAAAGCTGGGCGAGTTGTTAGCCATACTGACCAAGGAAGATTGCAAGATGCCCAACGCTTTGGGCAGGCACTTCTTGAGTTTTCGATAGAATCCTTTAATTCAGAGGAAAAGCTAAAAGCCAGTTTACGAAAAAACGGAGCAGTGGCAGCTCAATACATGCAATACTTTGGCTTGCTGGGTGATGAGGATGTAAAATTACAAAGCAAAGTCTTACTGACTGAAGCCAAGGACAAGGCTCGCAAATTGTATGAAAAGTACGCCACGGATAAAGACGATTATACGCAAGATGTGAGTCACTGTTGGTGCCAGCTCGTAAATTGGTATGCCTTGTTTGAGCCAGAGGGGTGCGAGGAAAAGTACCAGGAGGCTGGCAACGATTTCAAAAGCTTAAAGATTCCTCAAGAAAACCCATCCTGGCATTTTCTAACAAGGATAAGATATTTGGGAGCATGGCGGGCCTTCGAGCTTGATGAAAGAAAACCAGAGGAAATTGAAACCTGGCCGATACCTGAATCTTCTCCAGATAATGAATGGTTAACCGCATTGATTTACAAATACAGAGCTGCAATCAGAAGAAATCTTGGCCAAGAGAGAGACGCAATCCAGGATATCATAAGGGCAAGTAATTTACTGAGCTACAGCAATGCTAGTTTCCAAAATATGCTCAGAGCCACGGTGTTTATTGAGAAATATAAATTAACTAATGCAGAGACCGATAAGTCAGAGGCATTGCAGTGTTTGGAATTTTTGGAGAAGCTGGGCTATTTAAAAGATCATCCAGAAATTGCACCAAGCGCATGGATGGCATTGCTTGATGGAAGCAAGGAGGGGGAAGATCCAAGGCTTCTTTTTCCTTACTAAAAAAAAGTTTTTTCAAAATTTTTCAGAGAAATCCGAAAATTTTTCGGGATCTCTTCTCTTGGAAAGGTATGACAACTTTTACCAAGAGGAAAACAAGTATACGCTCAAGATTTAGGTGCAGGCCACAGGTCGTTTTTATTGATCGAAAAAAAGAGGCAAGTAGGCTGGCATGTCGCTTGAGTAAAATTCCTGCTC
>CACFTI010000079.1 GCA_902569115.1 uncultured Verrucomicrobiota bacterium
CAATAGTGGAAAGAATTTTACCTGATGCAAAAATTGATGGAGAGCAGGTCCGTTCAATCGTAATTTCAATGATCAGCGAATTTTCGGAAAGCGATGAAAAACTGGATGTGTATCTTTGCAAAGCCGACTTAGATTTACTCAAGGGATTAAGTAAACCAAATGCTGAAGATTCAGTTGAAGGCAATTCTGAAGAGGGTTTTGCGAGTGCAATAGCAGGAATATTTGATGGTTTGGATGGAGATGATAGCTTGCTCGAAGGTTATCCAAATGTAAAATTTCATGAAGATGAAACTTTGAGTTCAGGAGATTGTCAGGTGAAGAGCCGTTTCGGTCTTCTTGATGGTCGCATTGCAACGAAATTGCGTAAGATTGAACAGGAATTGAAAGGTAATGATTGAATCATTACATAAGAGGTTCTCGATCATGGAAGATGGTGTCCGTGGTACTCGAACTGTTGATAAAATAGGTACGATCCACAAGGTCACTGGTCTTATTTTAGAGTCAGATGGTCCGGAAGTAACAATTGGTCAAGTATGCACAATTTCATCTGAAAGACACAAAACGGAAATCGAGGCTGAAGTAGTAGGCTTTTCTGGTGAAAATGTTCTTTTGATGGCCTTGGATAGTATTCATTTAATACATCCTGGTTGTAAAGTGATCTCGAGAAAAAACTCTAATATCGTTCCAACTGGATCATCGCTTTTAGGTCGTGTAATTGACGGTATGGGTAGACCCATTGATGGGAAAGGGTCTCTTAATTGTGGGTTTAGGGATGGCTTCCATGCAGCACCACCCAATCCACTAAAACGTAATTTAATTAAGGATTCTTTCAGCAGTGGTATAAAATCAATTGATTCTTGCATACCTTTGGGCTTGGGACAAAGGGTTGGTGTTTTTGCAGGAAGTGGTGTTGGTAAATCAATTCTTTTAGGAATGATTGCAAGAGGATCCTCTGCTGAAATCAATGTTATTTCTCTAGTGGGTGAACGGGGTAGGGAGCTTCGCGAATTCATTGAAAATGATTTGGGGCCTGAGGGGCTGGCTAAGTCAGTAATTGTAGTTTCAACATCAGATCAGCCTGCTCCGATGAGAATACGGGCATCTATTCTTGCTACTGCCATCGCTGAAGGCTTCAGGGACGATGGAAAAGATGTTCTTTTTATGATGGATTCACTGACAAGATTTGCCATGGCTCAGCGTGAAATCGGTTTGGCAGCAGGTGAACCTCCTGCTTCTCGTGGTTATGTACCATCTGTATTTAGCATGCTTCCAAAACTTCTTGAAAGAACCGGTACAAATGATTCTGGTGCAATAACTGCAATTTATACGGTGTTAGTGGAAGGCGACGATATGAACGAACCTGTGGCTGATGCAGTCAGGGGTTTTTTAGATGGACACATTGTATTAAGCAGAAAATTAGCTAATGCTAATCACTTTCCGGCAATTGATGTATTGCGCAGTGTAAGTAGATTGGATCGGGCTGTTTGTACTGAGAATGAGATAGATCTAATTTCAAGGTTAAGGGACCTTCTCTCAGTATATAAGCAAAATGAAGATTTAATTAATGTCGGTGCTTATGTAAAGGGAAGTAATCCTAGAATCGATCTAGCAATTGAAAAGTTTCCGCTTATTGAACAGTTCCTTAAGCAAAGATACGACCAGGCTAGTAATCGAGAGCTTGCAATATCACAACTAGCTGAAGTCCTTTCATGAAAGCTTTTTCATTCAGGCTTGAATCACTATTACAACTTCGCGAAGCTTCTCGCGAAAAGGCTCTTGTTGGCTATGCCAAAAGTATTAATGCCCGCCAAAAAATTGAGGTTGAATTGAATGACCTCAATGAAGTGCTAACCAAATTGCACAAGGATATTACAATGCAAAGAACCTCTTCACTTGAGGGATTTACTGATCAATCATTTCAAAATTCAATGGATTCAACCAAACAGCAAATCCTTAATTTTCATGGCAAATTGGAAGATGCAAAGAAAATTGAATTATCGAAAAAGAAGATTTTTTTGGCTGCAGATGGATCCTTTCAGAGTATTCTGCGTCTAAAAGATAAGCAAAGCACTGCTCACCTATCTTCACAGCTTAAAAAAGAAGAGCGAGAACTAGATGATATCATTAGTTCACGATTTGTTTCCCAAAACCTTTCCGCAATCAAAAAGTAAAAATATGAAGCCTAATCTTATATTATTCATCGCAGTTATCCTCTCTGGCATCAGTGCAATGGTGATGTTTTATCTTAATAAGGATATTCTTAAACCGCCTCCAGTCGAAAAGGCTGAATTTACCAGCATTGAGTTCGATGCAGATGATACTAGTTATTCTCCCGCAGAAACTCATTCCATGAACCAATTGTCCAAGGAACTTACCGCCCTAAAGGAAAAGCTTTTGGATAGAGAAAAAGAATTGGATGCTAGGGAAGCGGCTATCGCACTTGAGTTGGATTCCCTGGAAAAACAGAAAGATGAACTTTCTAACATTAGATTAGACTTAGCATCGAAACTTGAAGATTTCGAAAGTCGCAGGGATCAAGATGTGAGTGAGGAAAAGCTAAAGGAGTATAAAGATACCTCAAGTAGGTGGATTGAGATGGGACCCGAAGTTGCAAGTATCGAAATCCAAAATTGGAGGCAAAAAAGAAGGTTTGAAGAAGCTCTCTCAATTTTCGAAACGCTCAAACCTGATGAAAAGGCTCCCATTATCGCATTTATGTACAATAGCGATGAGGATAGCCTTATAGAGTTGGCAGATGCGTTGTCGATGCGAGATCGTGGATTGTTACCTAGTAGCTCCGATGAATTCGGGGTCGATCTTCAAAACTAAGTAAAAGCAAATGCAATCTTCCCCACCGGCTAATGCACTTTTGAACAGTAGTGTCGATCGCCATCAGATTGGAAAGACAGGTTCTTTTTGGTTGCCGCCTAAGGCTAGCTTTAAGGCACAGTCAGGGCAAAAGTCTCAAGTTTTAAGTGAAAATAAAAATAATCCCAAGGATTTTAACAATTCATTTCCCACAAGCACTTCACAAAAATCAAATAGTTCAAAGCAGTTTGCAAATGGAAATGATTCTTCTGCTAATTCAAAGAAAGATCTCACAATTCATAAACCTGAACTATTATCTAAAGTTGTTTCTGTAAAGTCGCCGAATACTTCCAACATCAAATCCAATAAGATAAATAATCAAATCACTAGTTTTGCAGTCTCTAGTTCTCAAAAAGTGTTTAGTTCAATTGCTGTTCCGGTTAATGACTTTGCCGGATATACAAATAATTCCACTAAACTGAGATCTCCCCGCTTGAGTAAAAGTGATTTGGCTAAGGTGGGAATGGATCAGGAATTGGGTTCTGGT
>CACFTI010000080.1 GCA_902569115.1 uncultured Verrucomicrobiota bacterium
TGGAATACGCTCGTGCAGAAAAAGTCAGAAGTAAATTAGTTGAAGATCTAACTATACGCGGTTTTGGCCGTTAAGGATTAAATTTCTTCCATGCGAGGAAAAACTCGCGATTTCCGTCAGTGCCAGCAGGCTTAGCCTGAGTTTCAAAAATCAACTTAGAGTGGGGTAATTCCTGTTCGGTAAATATTTTAATTTCGTTCAGCACACGTTGATGTATTTTTTCATCCCTTATGATACCTCTGCCCGCATCCGCCTCATGTTTTGCACATTCGAATTGTGGCTTGATTAGGCAAGCAACGATTCCTTGTTCGGCAAGTAAGTTCCATGCGATTGGTAAGGCCTTTCGTGCAGAGATAAAAGATAGGTCCATTGATATAAAAGGGAAGGGGTTACTGCCTAAGTCCGGCAATGAAACTTTACGAATATTGGTTTTTTCAAGATTTTTGACCCTTTTGTCTGTTCGAAGGCGATAATGTAGTTGGCCTCTTCCCACATCGATACAAGTTGCATTTGTTGCTCCTCTTTGCAGGAGGCAGTCGGTAAACCCTCCGGTCGAGGCACCAATATCGAGTATATGCATTTTATCGACTCTAATACCTGACTCTTCAAGGAAGTTTTCCATTTTAAGGCCACCCCTGCCAACATATTTCGGGGGTTGTAAAAGAGATAGGGTGGAATCTTCAGGAAGTAATCGGCTTGGCTTGTCGATTTTTTCAGTACCCATTATGACTTGGCCAGCCATTACCAGAGTTTTTGCCTGATTTCGACTTTCACAAAGCTTTTGTCTCAATAGCAATTCGTCAGCTCTAAATTTTTTCGAATGACTAGGCATTAAATTATTTCAAATCAAAGAACTGAATATCGGCAACCTTTCATTAAGGAAGTGGATTAATTTGGAGAAAAAATAAAAAAAACTTGACCAGTGTGGGTTAAAGTGGCAAGAAATGGGTTGTAATGGTATTAAAGGGATAAATGATTTGCTCGAATGTCTTCGAATGGAACAACTTTTTTCGTAGGGGAGTTTACTCACGCTCTGGATTCGAAGGGGCGCGTGACTATTCCTTCGAAATGGCGTATTTCTGGAGGCGACAATACATACCTGGCTCTGCCCAATCCGAGTGACTACATTACGGTTTATCCGCCAAAGATGATCGAGAGGTTGGAAGAAAAGGTCTCAGAGGCCAATTTGAGCGATACGGAAGCACAGTCACTTCTGATGGAACTATTTTCGAAGGCAGACTCCTTTGGTTGCGACAAGCAGGGTCGGATCAACCTAAGCGACAAATTGTTGACTCATGCGGGAATCAAGGGGAAGGCGGTCTTAGTGGGGAAGTTTTCAACTTTTGCGATATGGGCGGAGGATCGAAGGGAGAAGGAAGGCGTGGGTAAGAGTGAGAGGGATATTTTTGATGCGATGAGGGAGCTGGGGCTATGATGCGGTGTTGGATGGATAGGGTGGTGATTAGGGACGCTGCCCATCAAAGGGGATTTCGTCCTGACTGTGGAGCCCCCTCTCTCTCGGATTGTTCGGCGCGGGTTAAGTGGAAATGGTGGAAATTGGGGGAAAAGGATGTATTGTGGAGCGGTTGAATTTGTTTGCTCTCCGTCAGCGGTGAGTCACATTCCAGTTTTATTGGATGAATGCATGGGCTTCTTGAGGCCCGAGCAGGGGGGTGCCTTTGCCGATTTAACTTTTGGTGGAGGGGGGCATTCGAGGAAGATCTTGGATGCAAATGAAGAGAATGTCCTGATGGCGATGGATTGTGATCCTGATGCAGGTAAGCGGGCGGAGGAGATGGCTCTTAAATATGGCGACCGTTTTAGGTTTGTAGATTCTGCATTTCAGAACTTGGATCGCAGTTCATCACCCGAGGAATTTGATGGTATCCTTCTTGACTTGGGTATTTCTTCGTTTCAGTTGTCTCAGGCGAGTAAGGGTTTTTCTTTTCGGTTAGATGCGCCAATAGATATGAGACTTGATCCCCGGGAGGGCATGAGTGCTGCAGAATTTCTTGAGACGGCATCTAGGGAAAGCTTAGTTAGGGCTGTTCGTGATTATGGTGAGGAGAAAAGATGGTTTAAGGTCGTGAACGCCATTCTAGATGCAAGAGGCACTGGTGAATTGCAGAGAACATTAAGTGCAGCAAATTTAGTGGCTAAGGCCGTTGGTGGAGTTAGGGCAAGGCAACGGATTCATCCAGCAACCAAAACTTTTCAGGGCATACGGATTGCGATTAATGGTGAGTTGGAGTCTTTGGCTACTGTTTTGCCTAAAGCTTTTCATTCACTTAAGGTGGGGGGCGTTCTGGCTGTGATCTCTTTTCATTCACTGGAAGATCGAATTGTGAAACGTTTTATGAGGAAGATGTCTGGGCGGCCTGAGCATCGGGGGGATAAGAGTTTTATGGATGAGAGGGTATGTGTTGCCGAGATGATTAAATCTAAGGCGATCTTTCCTTCGAAAAATGAAGTCCTATCTAATCCTAAGAGTAGATCAGCAAGACTTAGGTTATTGAGGAAGAAATCAAGTCCGCGGTTTTTATGAAAAAAGGAGTTGCGATAATTCTTTTACTACTTGGATTCGCGATTGGATCTACATCGATAGCTATCGTTTGGATGAGATTGCAAATTTCCGAGTCGGCAAAACTTTGTGGGCGACTTGAGGATGAGCGTGAAGTCGTAATGAGAGAGGTGCAGGAGTTGAGAGGCCAAAGGTCCTGGGCTCTGCGTCCATCCGTTTTGGCTTCGATGGTAAAGGGTCGTTTGTCGATGCCTAGCCCGTCTCAGACTTTTGTCGTGGGAGCAAGGGAACTTACCGCAAGAACAGGAGGGCTCCGATCAATGGAGGTATCTGAGACACTGGCAGTCGTTAGTAGGTCAAATTCTGGGAGACAAAGTAGGTGAAAACCCTTTTCGTTTCTAAATTTCGATATTATTTAGTTTTTTTTGGAGTTGTTTTTGCTTTTTGTTCCGTAGGTGGAAGATTAGTCTGGTTGCAAGTTTGGAATGCGGACAAATATGCTGAAATTGCATCTAATGCTCGCAAGAAATTTCAGGTTATCAAGGCAAGGCGTGGAGATGTTGTAGATTCAAAAGGAAACTTATTAGCAACCACTCGCTCTGTTGTTGATGTAGGATTAGATCCTCATGTTCTAGTTGAGGAAGACAAACTGAAGTGGGATACACTTTGTAACTACCTTGATATAACTACAGCTACATTGGAGTCAGCCGCGAACCTCAAGAGAGTGTTTGATGAAAACGGAAATTTTGTTCGGGATAAAAGATGGGTAAAATTGCGCGAAGATGTGGATGAAG
>CACFTI010000081.1 GCA_902569115.1 uncultured Verrucomicrobiota bacterium
TGAATCTATGTTTCCTAGTTTCCAATTCCTAGCTTTTTTGACTTTTTTTGTCTCTCTCTTTTCTTCTTTCGCAACCGCTGAAGAAAAAAAGGCACTTAGCTATCACAAAGAAATTAAGCCGATCTTTCAGTCTAACTGTAACGGTTGTCACCAGCCTGCAAAGCAAAAGGGTGATTATTTGATGACTGAATTTACTGCTCTGCTCGAAGGAGGAGAGACTGGCAAGCCTGCGATCGTTCCTGGTAAACCAGAAGAGAGCTACTTGTTCAGCCAAATTAAACTGGATGCAAAGGGTAACGCAGAAATGCCCAAAGGAAGAGATGTAAAGCCCTTGCATGATGTGGAAATCTCCAAGATTGAGCGATGGATACGGGAAGGTGCGGTAGATGATTCACCCGAAGGTGAGGGAAGTCTGTTCAGCATGGAAAATAAACCAGTGTATCAAAAGTTACCTTTGATCCGAACTCTCGCACACACTCCTGACGGGGAGCACATGGCCCAAAATGGTTTCCATGAAGTAATAATTGCGAAAAGTGTAAGTGGCCAAGTGGTTGCAAGGTTAGTCGGTTTATCCGAGCGTATTGAATCGATTGCTTTTTCACCGGACGGCAAGATGCTTGCCGTGGCTGGAGGAAAGCCCGGAGCAATGGGAGAAATCCAAATTTGGGAGTGGGCTCGATCTAAGCTATTACTTTCTCATTCCGTGACCTATGATACTCTTTATGGGGTCTCCTGGTCTCCAGATGGTAAATCGGTTGCGTTTGGTGCAAGTGATAATGCCGTTCGAGTGATAAATGCTTCCAACGGTATGCCTGAAGTCTTCATGGCAGGACACAATGACTGGGTACGGGGAACCATTTTTTCTGCCGATGGTAAAGCCGTCTTCTCGGTGAGTCGGGATAAAACAGTTAAACAGACGGATGTAGCCACAGAGAGGTTTGTTGGTAATGTGACGACGCATACCCCTGGAGTTCTCAATGGTGGGCAAAATGCCATAGCGGTTCGTCCAGGAAAGACTGAACTGCTGGTCGGGGGAGCAGACGGCAAAGCGAAACTCTTTAGACAATCCACAAAAGCGGCCCCAGCCGGAGGCGGAAACCCGAATCAAATTCGGGAGTATAAAGAGCAAATGGGAAGAATATTTACCGTTTGTTTTAATCCTAAAGGGAATCTCTGCTTTTCGGGGAGTAGCTTGGATGGTAAGGGAGAGGTGAGGTGTTTTGAAGTGGATTCAGGTAAACAATTATGGTCCAGGGAATTTGCGAACTCTCCAGTATATGCGTTGTCCGTTCCCAAAAATGGAAAAGAATTGGCTGTCGGCGGGTATGATGGAGAAATTAAGATATTAGCCGTTTCATCGGGCGAAACAGTTCGTTCATTTTCTGTTCCGGTACTCGACTCCAACTCAGGGCAGAAAAATAAAGATGAATTATTTAAGGCTTTTTCCCAAACGGATTTGATTGCTGAGGAGTCACTCCCTGAAAAATTAGAGGTAAAAAGTTTAAGTACTTTTCCCAAAGAAATATCCATCACTTCCCCCGTCGAGTATACGCAAATCCTGGTTGAAGCCGACCTTGGTGGCGGGAGGGTTGCAGATGTAACCCGAATGGTTCAATGGTCAGGAATAGAAAAAATCGGAAAAGTGGATAACCGCGGACTTTTCACTCCAACCAACAACGGTAACGGCACACTCACCGCTTCTCTTGCTGGAAAATCCAGTAAGATCAAAATTTCAGTGACAGGTTTGAATAAGGAATATCAGCCGGATTTTATTTCAGAAGTGAATCCGGTTATTTCAAAACTAGGATGCAATGCTGGAACCTGCCACGGAGCCAAAGATGGGAAAAATGGCTTCAAGCTTTCACTACGGGGGTATGATGCCTTGTACGATATTCGCGGATTTACCGATGATATGGCATCGCGGCGGGTGAGCATGGCCGTGCCTGAAAGAAGCCTCATGCTCCTAAAAGCAACGGGAAAGGTTCCTCACGAGGGAGGTCAATTGACAAAAGATGACTCCCGTTATCATCGAATAATCAAAACCTGGATTGGGGATGGTGCCACGGTTGATATGAAAGCTAGAAGAGTCAGGGAGATAAAGCTTTATCCGCAAAATCCTGTGGTAGAAGAAATTGGAGCGACTCAGCAGTTCCGTGTAGTCGCTTTTTACGAAGACGGTTTGGTAAGGGATGTAACTCGGGAAGCATTTGTGACCAGTGGCAATGGCGAAGTGGCTGAGCATGATCCCCTCAGTTTGATGACCACCTTACGCCGAGGAGAAGCACCGATTTTGGCCCGGTTTGAGGGCAGTTATGCGGCCACAACCCTTACGGTGATGGGCGATCGTTCGGGATTTGCTTGGAAGGAACCGAGTTCGAATAACCGGATAGACCAACTGGTCTCTCAAAAATGGAAGAGAATGAAAATTCAACCTTCCGCCCTGGCAAGTGATTTGGATTTCCTTCGTCGTATTTATTTGGACCTTACCGGACTTCCACCTTCAGACTCTAAAGTAGCGAGCTTTTTGGAGGATAATCGTTCCGTGAATAAGAAGCGGAATGAATTGATTGATCAGTTGACTGGTAATGACGAATATGTCGAGCACTGGTCGAACAAGTGGGCGGATATGCTGCAGGTGAATGGAAAGTTTCTGGGGAGGGCGGGGGCCACGGCTTTGCGTGAATGGATCGAAAATGAAATAAAGAAGAATACTCCGTACGATGAATTTGCTCATAAGGTGCTTACTGCTTCCGGTTCCAACAAAGAAAATCCCGCCGCATCTTATTATAAAATCTTGAGGACTCCTGAAGATACAATGGAAAATACCACCCATTTATTTCTCGCCACCCGATTTAACTGTAATAAGTGCCACGATCATCCCTTCGAGCGTTGGACCCAAGATCAATATTACGAAATGGCAGCTCATTTCGCCCAATTTAAGTTGGAAAAAGACCCGGTAGCGGGCAAGCAGACGATTGGCAAGACCGCTGTGGAGAGAGCGAAACCACTATACGAAATCGTGAAGGATGTGAAGACTGGAGACATCAAGCACGAAAGGACCGGGCAAGTAACGGCACCTGATTTTCCTTATCCGGCAAAGTTTCAAGATAACGCATCTTTTTCTCGCCGAGACCGGTTGGCCGCCTGGATGACTTCGGAGGACAACCAATACTTTGCCCGCAGTTATGTGAACCGTATTTGGGGTTATCTGTTTG
>CACFTI010000082.1 GCA_902569115.1 uncultured Verrucomicrobiota bacterium
GACCTGACTCCGGTTGCGTTTTTCCTCTCCACTCCAACAAGAATGCCATTTTCCTGCAAAATACTTTTTGGCGAGTCATCCATATTCTTAAAAAGATCGTCCGCATGGTTTTGCAATGCTTCACTTTTAATCTTATCGGTGTATCCTGTGTATAAATCCTTGAAACTTGCAGATGCGTAACTACCAGGTCCGGATTCTGAAAATTTATCAAAGAGAAAAACAACATATCCTTTCCGTGCCTTACGAACGGAACGGGTAAAAAATCCTCTCTCATTCAAAGATTTCACCTCTTCTAGAGGTTGGCGATTGGATCGCCTCTCACTTTCACGGGTCTCTAACCCCAAAATTGCACCACGAACGGCCATGTCTTTGTCCGTAAAAGAAAAGGTCTTTGTTTCAGCCTTATGCTTTGCAATCAAAGCAGACATCTCAGTCGAATTACGTCGCTCCGGATAAGTGGCATATTTACTTCTCAATTTGTCCTGAAGTTGATTAAGCTCATCAAGAAAAGCAAGAGCCGCATCACGGGAATCAGATAATGCGTATCTCTCAGCATCGATTCGATCACCATCTATGATACGCTGTCTCACTTGATCACGAACCTGCTCAAAAGTTACTGCGATACTCTGTGAATTGTTTAGATCGCCCCCCAAGTCTTTTAAAAGATCCAACTCAAGCGTACCATTTATCGATTTATTTTCCTCGGTTGAATTAACCTCTTCCAAACCAGTTGGCCCTTTTGCCCCATTTAAGTCTTCCGATGAATTAGAATCTTCAAGATCCGTTGGTGGGGCTGAAAATTGATCCTTATTTCTTTCAAAATAAGCAAGCATTCTCGCTTCATCTGGCTCTGGAGGAATTCTTAGAAAATCACTTGTTGAAAAAGTTAAAGAAGTTGCAAATGTCCTTGAGGGCTCAGCAAAAACAGATTCCAATTTATTTTCATCATGATAAGCCATTAGTTCTTCCTCCAAGTCCTGCAGAACCTTTATGGAAGAGGTGCTTGATATTTTGGGCTTTGCCAATGGCAGCTCTTCTATTTTCGGAGTCAACACGAGATGGTTTCCTTCAATATTTGAATCCAAAGCCAAATTCTGTTCCTGCACAGCTTCCTTTAATGCACGCAAGGAGGAAGGCGTATCATCTTCAAGCTTAACAAATACCCGACTTCCATTTTGATCTTTTATTTTTTCGGAAAACTCAAAAGTTGTTCTTTTACCAGCATAGTTGATAATCAACTCAGATTCTGCATCCAAGGTGCCTATTAGTTCAACCTTGGCAATCGGAGGATTCGAAAGATTCAAATCACTCAGCTGGATCGATAAAGCCTCTGCATCCCAGGCAAACTGCTCCGCATGAAGATCTAGTTCCCCTTCTTTAGACAAAGAAAGACCACCTTCGTTAAAAACTCGATCTACCTGGATGGCACGGAAGTGAGAGTACAGAATAGTTTCTGTATCCCGTGCCGAAAAACCACGGCGTTGCCCTGTAAACTGCAAGGCACGGGTACGATTTGACTCATCCTTGAGGCTTGGATCCAAACTTTTTAGAAAATCATCGAAGCGTAAATTAATTCTTGGATGATTAAGGTGTAGAGGCAAGAAACCCCAACCATCAGCTTGTCCATCCAGAGAAATTTTGGAATGAGATGATGATTCAAAAAACTCGAAATTATTTATTCCCGATCGGGCAATTTCCCGAACCTTTACAAATCTTGGCAGGTTGGGCCATTGTTGCATAAAACCAAACATTTGCTGCAATGCGTTCCGGTCAATATTTTCCTGATTTGCCTGAAATGCAGCCTGTAGCTGGGCCTGCATATTTTGCAAGAACTGACGATCAGCTTCTTCAAAAATATCTTCTGCGGGACTAATGATAGCTCCAAAATCTGCGGCAACTCGATTACTCATGTTGATCAATCGTCTTTGATCAGGATCATTCAAATCAACTCCATAGAGCTCATTCGGTTCTCTGTTTGGATCTGGTAAAAGATCAAAAACTGAAGAACCCTGTGACAAGTACAGAACGAACGAAACAATAATAACGACAAGTAGAACCGGAAAGAGGACTTTACTTTGCTTAGAAATGAAATTCTGCAGGGCAGTAATCATAGATAAATAAGGGTTAAAAAAAACTTATCATGGAAGATACCTTATAAAAGGTCAAACCTTGAGCATAAACTATAATCGAAGCACTAGCGATTGGACAAACGAGGTTTATCCTTAAATTTAAGCGAACTCATCCAATTCTGCCTCTTAAAGCCATCTCCAGTGGCGAAGGGCCGAAGGATCACCATCTTGCCCAAGATCAAGTCCTCAGACTGCTCATCCCATTCCAGGAAATACTTATAAGTTTCTTCATCATCACCTCCTCCTGAAACATTTTGTTGGGATTTCATTTTGGCCGTAACAACAATAAAAGTTCCGCTCCATGCCCACTGACCTTTGATTTCAGCCTCTCCATCGCGGGCACCAACCATGACCTCGCCTCCCTCCTTGAATTCCAACTTCAATGGATAGGATGCTTTCCTTGAAAGACCTTCATTTCGCATTAAGAGCACAGGGGATCCATCATCATTGCTTAATCCTGCCTTGGTCTGGAAAGCAAAACGAAGTCCTTTTTTTATAAGATAATACACCGAAGGCTCCCTTCCGTCATTAAATCGAATTTCCCTTTCTCCATCGCCCACTTCCCACTTTCCATCTCTTTGACTACTTCCAATTGCCGGGTGATCAAAAACCATTGTGGCTAAGGACCCATCGGGTGTTTGGCGTAAAGTAAGTACGATCTTACCTTCTTTACCGCCCGAAACAATTTGCCCGGTGAATACTTCGTAAGCCCAGTCTTTAATCTCACCTGAATAAACTCCTATTGGATCTTGCGTACCGCAAGAAGTCATCAAGTAAGCAATTACCGACAATGATACCAGCCTGCGAAAATACTTCATGAATGTGAAATTATTGTAATTCGTTGAAAAAATTTGTTCGCTCGATCCTTAAGTGTTTCAAAGCACGGTTGTACAAAGAAAAGGCAAGCAAGAAACCAATCGCCAAAAATAATCCCCAACTGCGAGTCGATTCAATTTCGCGGTCAAAAAGAATTTCTGCTCTTTGTAATCTCGATTTATTTTGTAAAAAATACTTTTCAGGAA
>CACFTI010000083.1 GCA_902569115.1 uncultured Verrucomicrobiota bacterium
GTGCGTAAGAGTCTACGGGTTACGGTGGTTCTGTTTGCGGTGGTGAGTATTGCCCAGTCACTGAGTGATAAACCGATAAGTGCCCTGATTGCCGGTCTGGGTCTCGGTGGTTTGGCTTTCGCCTTGGCGGCTCAGGATACCATCAAAAATCTTTTTGGTTCCTTGGTCATTTTTTCAGACAAGCCTTTTGGGTTGGGTGACCGTATTAATTATGATGGGCATGATGGCACAATCGAGGAAGTGGGCTTACGATCGACCCGACTGCGTCGGTTGGATGGTCATCAGGTAACTATTCCCAATGGGGAGTTAGCCAATAAATCGATTCACAATATTGCCAAACGGCCCTTCATTCGACGAATTTTTACGATTGGGGTTACCTATGATACATCTCCTGAAAAAGTAAAGGAAGCGAAGGCAATCCTGGAAGACATTCTCAAGGATCATGAGGGATTGGATCCAAAGGGTGAACTGCTCCCGCGGGTTTACTTTAGTGATTTTTCTGCCTCATCGCTCGATTTTAAATGTATGTACTGGTATCATCCACCCGCATACTGGGATTACATGGACTTCAGCGAACGGGTAAATATGGAAATTCTGCAACGGTTTAATGAAGCGGGGATTGAATTTGCCTTTCCGACGCAGACAATTCACTTGGCGAAGGAAGAAAGTTCCTCAAACTCTTAAATTATATGATTTGGTATATCGTCAAACTACTGGTCTCTGCGGGTATTATTGTCCTGATTTCGGAGCTCTCGAAAAAACTTCCATTGCTTGCCAGCCTGATTGCCTCGTTGCCTCTGGTCTCCGTGCTGGGCATGGTTTGGATGTATGGAGAAAAAGTGGAAACCGAAAAAATTGCCGCCCATGCAGAGGGAACTTTTTGGTATGTGCTTCCATCCCTGCCGATGTTTTTAGTGATGCCCTGGATGATGAAGAAAGGAATCTCATTTCCCGCATCTTTAGCAGCTGGGGTTACCCTAACCGGGGTGCTTTATTTGCTAATGACCAAGGCGTTGGCCAAGTTTGGGATGAATCTTTAAGCGGTTTCGGTTCCCTCTCCGGGGAACCATTCATCAGCAGGATCAAAAGTGGGGATGGGAACATTGATTAATTTCAGTTTTCCCACCGCACGGTGGATGCACCCAGGTTTAATCATTACCGTGATTCCTGGTTTTAGCTCAAGTCTTTCATCATCAAGCTCAAGGGTTCCTTTTCCTTCCAGTACATGGTAGATTTCGGTCATCTTCTTATGATAATGGGGGCGGTTGTTTTCAGAAATATCGACAATATGAAAGGATGCGGTGTCATTACCCGGTTCGATAAAAGCCCTCCGAGCCTGACCACAGGGGCAGGGAGTGGGTGATATATTTTCCATGTCTGCCACTAAATACTTCTTCTTGCCGTTATCATTCATGGAAATAACTTATGAGTAATGAATTTATGCGATCAAACCAATAAATCCTCCTTTAATATAGAAGTATGAAATATCCGAGCCTTGGGATTATTGGTGCATTATTCGTAACCATGGCAATTAGTTTGGGTGCATACGGGGCACACGGTCTTGATGATGCATTCTCCCAAACTCCAAGAATGAAAGGGTCATGGGGAAATGCGGTCGATTATCAGATGTTTCATGGCTTGGCCCTGTTTGTTTTGGGAATTGTCAGGATTGATCAGAAAAAAGCAAAATTATGGATCGTTTCCGGGATTCTTATGTCCCTGGGAGTCATTCTTTTTTGCTTCAGTATTTATGCGTGGGTAATTGGGGGACCGGAGGGATTGATTAAGATAACCCCTCTTGGCGGATTTTCATTTATCTTCGCTTGGGTCTTGCTTGCGATTCACCAATTCCTCACTCTTAGGAGCAGAAACTTAACCAACGATTCATGAAATAATGAATAAAGCTTTTATTGCACTTTTGTGGATAGCCTCGGCCTTGCTGACTTACTGGCTGGGTTTGGAGCAAGGTTCTGGCTCGGCTTATCCCCAAGCTGTAAACCAGGCATCACCTGATGATAATGCGGTG
The DNA here is from genome assembly GCA_902569115.1 of uncultured Verrucomicrobiota bacterium. Taxonomy (GTDB): domain Bacteria; phylum Verrucomicrobiota; class Verrucomicrobiia; order Opitutales; family Seribacteraceae; genus Seribacter. Next base: position 2,027 of record CACFTI010000083.1, read on the forward strand.
ATCGCCAAAAAGAATGCGGGAATGTCACAAGTCACTGTCAAGGCTCCTCCTGTTCTAGCTTCCTCAGAATTGTCAGACCCGGATACCATCATTGCAGCCGATCCAAATAGGGAAGAGGAAATGATTTATGAACCACAGACTTCTGATCTGCAGGACCGAATCAAATCTTCCAACCCGGTTGTTCGTTTGCGTGCCTTCTCAGAACTTTTGGAGGATGGATCCCCTCAAAGCATCGAACAGGCCAAAGAAATTTATGAGAAGTTGCCGGAAGGGCCTCAGCGTTTCAGCGAACTTCGCTTACTCGCTTTTAGTTGGGGGCAGTCTGATCCTGAATCCGCCTTGGAATGGTCCAACAAACTTGATGGGTTTGATAAAAGAATAGGGACCGGCTCTGTCCTTGATTCCTGGGCACGATATGATTCCGAATCGGCAATTGCATGGGCCAGGGAAAATTTCGAAGGCGAGGACAATCCCTATTACTCGGCTATAATCAGTGGTATGTCCGAAAATGATCTTATTGGTGCTTCGGAACTAATGACCACCCTGCCTTACGGGCGTAACCGTGGCCGTGCCGCGTCCATTCTTGTGGAAAGGACCTGGCAGATGGGTGAGGATGTTGCGATTCATTTTGCGGATAACCTTCCGGAGGGCTCGATTCAGAATTTTGCATTTGGGGAGATCGCCAAAAAGATTGCCAAGGATGATTTGGGCCGGGCTGTCCAGTGGGTTGAGAAGATGGATGAATCAGAGGTAAAAGTAAGAGTGAGCGAAGATGTGGCCGAGCGATGGGCCAAGGATAGCCCTGCGGAGGCGGCGGAATGGGTATCCAAAATGCCGGAAGGTGAGGCAAGGTCTGAGAGTATGGAGGAAGTGGTCACGCAGTGGGCCCGAAAAGACCCCATCGCCACCGCCGAGTGGCTGAATCAGTTCCCATCCGGTGAACTGATGGACGAACCGATTCAGCGCTTTGTTCGGGAAGTTGCCCGTAAAGATCCTGATACCGCTCTTACCTGGGCACAATCCATCACTGATGAGGAACGAAGGAAAAAAGTGGAGGCCGATGTTTTGA
>CACFTI010000084.1 GCA_902569115.1 uncultured Verrucomicrobiota bacterium
ACGCCCTGGGGTGAAAAATACGCCAAATGTTTCCGTTGGGAAGACTCACATACCACGGGAAAGAGTGTTCATGAATTCCGCAAAGAATTTCATGTCTCCCCATTTATTGGAATGGATGTGGAATATGACTGGAGATTCCTTAACCCAGGCGAAACCAACAAGGTGGACATGTATCTTCGTCAAAATAATCAGGACTTCTTTTCGGCTCATTTATTTCTGAAACGAAAAAAGATCTCTCCCAGAAATCTATCTTACGCCCTTTTTCGTTTTCCTTTTATGACTATAAAAGTGACCACAGCTATTTATTGGAATGCTCTGCTTCTCTGGCTTAAAGGTTGCCCTTTTTATTCTCATCCCAAGCATTTGAAAACTACCCATGACTGAACAGGCAAAAGATGATATTGGTGATTCTCCACATGCTAATGCGGCGAATATGGGATTCTTTGAAAAAGTGCTTCAGAGGCAACTTAGCACATCCGACACTGGATGTCTCAAAATCAAATCTCCATCCGGCAAAAGTATATTTGGCGAAGGAGACAACCAGGCATTACAAGCAGATTTAGAAATTCACAAAAATGAATTTTTTCGCAAGGCCTGCCTCGGAGGATCCTTGGGCGTCGCCGATAGTTATGCTGATGGAGATTGGGACTCTTCCGATCTGGTTACTTTTTTTCGTTTTTTTCTTCAAAACCAAGAGGTCATGGACGGCATGGAAGGTGGTTGGGCCGCACTCCTGAATAAGTTGGCAAGATGGGCTTACCTATTCAGCCAAAAGAATACCATTCAGGGCAGCCGTAAAAACATCTCTTTGCACTACGATTTGGGTAACGATTTCTATCAGTTGATGCTCGATCCAACCATGACATATTCCTGCGGAATTTTTGAATCTGAAAATACAACTTTGGAAGAAGCATCCCTTGCAAAGTACGACCGCATCATTGATCAGCTCAAAATTGAATCACACCACCACATTCTCGAAATTGGATGCGGATGGGGTGGATTTGCCGCCCGTCTTGCCGAAAGGACCGGAGCCAGGCTCACCGCCACAACAATTTCGGAAGAACAATACAAGTACGCCCGTGAACGGATCGAATCTTTAGGCGTGGCCGATCGCATTTCCATCGTAAAACAGGACTACCGTAATCTCACCGGCCAGTTCGATCGAGTGGTATCCATTGAAATGATCGAAGCGGTCGGGCACGAATACCTGCCCACCTATTTTTCCAAGATCGCCGATCTTCTAACCACCGAAGGTGCGGCGATGATCCAGGCAATCACCATGCCGGACCATCGATATTCCCAGTACCTCAGGGAAGTTGATTATATTCGGACCCGGGTCTTCCCAGGTAGTAATGTCCCATCGATCTCCGCAATGGTCGAAGCAGTTGCTCAGAAATCGGATTTACGCCCCACCAATATTTTTGATTTTGGTTATCACTACGCCCGTACCCTTCGTGAATGGCGGATCCGTTTTCTCGAGAATGAGGATAAGATTGCCAAGCTCGGATACGATGAACATTTCCGTCGGGCATGGATCTATTACCTTTGCTATTGTGAGGCCGGGTTTGAAGAGGGCTACACCGGGGATGTTCACCTTCTTCTGACCAAGCCTGCCTGCAACCTAGCCAAGGGGTTTCCCTTATGAATTCAAAATTTTCATTCCTCATAGATATTATAATTTTTAAGGTAGCCTGGGTCCTATGCGTTCTTGCCACGAAAACCCCGATTCCTGAATTGGCTCCGTATTGTGGAATTTTTCTGGTTACTGGGCGTGCGTGGATGGCAGGTCGCTTGAAGCTCTCCCTCCCCCTCGCCCTGAGTGCCTTACTTATGGGGATCACCGGAGATGCTTTACTGGTTCAATTGAATCTTTTGGAATTCCCCCCCTACCCCAACCTTGGGGGAACACCTCTATGGATGGTTAGTTTGTGGGTGTGTTTTGGAATCATGCTTCGGCCCGTCTTCGAATGGTTTCTTGATCATTGTATGCGTTCAATTATCGGTTTTTCCCTCGGTGGAGTCATTGCCTACTGGTCTGGTCAGCAATTGGGAGTGCTGGAATTCACCAATTCATGGATCACTGCATTAGGCATTGCCACCGAATGGGCAATTGCCGGAATGATCTTTCGTTTCCTCCACCTAAAGTTTCCTTCCTCAACTGCACATGAACACACTTGATCTTCTACTATATGGACAATTGGCGGCCTCTGCGGTGATGATTGTAGGCTGGGTGATTGCCCTGCTCATCAAAAACACTTCCTATGTCGATGTACTCTGGGCTTACGGAGTCGGTGTACTGGGGATATGCTTTTTGGTTATTCAGTCGGAACAGTGTCATCCGGCTCGACTTGCAGTGTTCGAGGGAATTCTTGCGGTTTGGTCTTTGCGTCTGGGCACCCATCTATTGCGAAGATGCTGGGGGAAACCGGAGGATGCCCGTTATGCTTATCTACGGAAGTATCTTGGTAAGAAGGCGAACCTTGGATTTTTCATCTTTTTTCAGGTACAGGCATTCTGGATTGTTCTTTTTGCCTCCCCTTTTCTAATCCTTGTTCAAAACCCGAACGATCTCGGAATTTGGGATCACCTGGGTCTAATTATTTGGATCACCGGCTTTATTGGAGTAAGCCTGGCCGATAAACAATTACGAATTTTTAAACAAAAACATCAGGATAGCCGTAAGGAAGTATGCAACACCGGGCTGTGGAAATATTCCAGGCATCCAAATTACTTTTTTGAATGGGTTCTCTGGCTTGGTTACATTCCTTTGGGCATCCTTGCGACTGGCGGTCCCTGGCTCTTCCTGATTCCACCCGTCCTCTATCTTTTTCTCGCAAAAGTCACCGGGATTCCATTTGTGGAAGCCCGCAAACTGGAAGCCAGCGGGGATGAGTACAAAAATTATGTCAAAACCACATCTTCTTTTTTTCCCCGATCTCCACGGAATCCAGATTCTTAAACCATGAGCTTAACTGACACCTTTATCGACTTCGCTGAACGCGGATTTGTACCAGACTTTCTGATACGGGCTGGCATCCGGAATCTTTGC
>CACFTI010000085.1 GCA_902569115.1 uncultured Verrucomicrobiota bacterium
TTGGGCAGGTATCCGAATTTGGAAAATTTATGGACGCCCTGGCCGACAAGGTACTGACGATGGGTATTTTTGTCAGTCTCTTAGCTTTGGGTGCTCTCGAAAAATGGACTCTCTTTCTCATCCTGCTGATTCTTTCCAGGGAATTTCTCATTACCGGATTACGATTGGTTGCAGCCGCAAAGGGAAAAACTTTGGCGGCAGAAAAGGTGGGAAAAATTAAGACGGTGATCCAGCTTTTATGCATTTCTCTTTTTCTTGGTCAGTTATCATTAGAGGTGGACGGAGCCCGTTTTCTTGATCCTGAAACAAACATACAGGTGATCGAAGTCCTTCGCTGGTCGGGCCAAATCAGTCTAATTTTTGCTACCGTACTGACTGTTTTTTCCGGAGTTATCTATCTGGTGAAATATTGGAAGTACTTTCTCGACGAATAAAAAATGCTCGTAAAGAGTATTGAATTTCTGGCCACACTCGGTCCAATTGGGAAAAAATGCCCAGCCCCGGGTACATTTGGAAGCTTCGCGGGTGTTTTGGCGGTGCTTCTTTTGTCATGGTCGACCCAACTAGATTTACTATCCATTGGATTGCTTTTTATCCCGCTTATTTTAATAGGGATTCCAATATGTACCAAGGCAGAGAAAAGTATAGGGAGATCAGATCCTGGCGAAGTCATTTGGGATGAATTCACTTCCATCCCCCTTGTTTATATAGGATTACCTGCCTCAATTTCGCTAGTAAACCCTAGGGAAATGCTTATCTGGATGATTGTCGGTTTTATTTATTTTCGCATTTTTGATATTATCAAACCTCTGGGGATCAAGAAGATACAGCATATTGGAAAAGGTTTGGGCGTAATGATTGATGATGTGCTTGCAGCTATTTACGCAGCAGGAATGCTCCACCTAACTTTCACTTTTTCTTTGTCTTTTTTCTAAGTTCCCTCTCTTATCTTAAAAGATTATGAGTGAAGCGTCAGAAAGTGAGAATGATTCAGGTTTGCACACCTTTACCTTGGAAGTCTCCAATAAAATGGGTGTGCATGCTCGCCCTGCCGCTATGATTGTACGGATTACCTCTCGGTACGAAGGAGATGTCTGGGTTACCAAAGATGATGAGCAAATAAATGCAAAGAGCATTATGGGTATCATGATGTTGGCAGCAGCCAAAGGTACGAAATTAAAATTTGAAACCAACTGTGCGAACTCCGCGGATTTTGAAAAAGAAATGACGGAGCTTTTCGCTGCAAGGTTTCAGGACGAATAAAATCTCCTCAGGCGAGTAAATCCGCCACCCGAAGATCGTAAAACTCCTTCAGTCTCTCTTTGATGCGAACAGGACGCCCCATACCGAGAATTTCATTCACCAATTCTTTGCATTCCTCTTGGGTAAATCTGCGCCCGAAGAATTTAAGCTCCTGCAATAGGGGAGGAGCACAACTAAGATAATCAAAGCCTAGACCTAAAAGAATAGGCAGAAAATGAGGGTCACCGGCAATCTCTCCACAAACTGTAATTGGCTTACCCGTCTGTTTTGCCACGCGACTGACATGCTCGAGAGATCGAATTACCGCAGGGTGGTGTGGTTCATAAAGATAGGCAATTTGGTTATTCACCCGGTCAACCGCTAACAAGTACTGAACTAGATCGTTGGTTCCCACGCTGAAAAAATCAACCTCCTTGGCAAGCAGATCGCAGATGGTCACCGCGGATGGAGTTTCAATCATGCAACCGACCTCGATCGATTCATCAAACTTTACTGCCCTTTCTCTCAATTCGTTCTTTGCCCGTTCCAAAAGAACTTTCGCCCGGATGACTTCCCCTACTCCACTAATCATCGGAAACATCAATTTTACATTACCAAATGGCCCGTAATTGCAAAAGAAAAGTATCCGGGTTTTGCAAGCAGTAGCGGATTGCCCGAAACCCCATAAATGGGTTATTTTCTTGCTCCCGGTCTCCTTGGTTAAGAACTTTATCTCCGCCCAGGTCCAAGGTTCTAATGGTTACAGACAAGGGCTTGGCAACCTCCACTAATTCCCGATAGTGTGCAAATTGCACCTCTTCGGTAGGCATTTCATTTTTACGAAGAAATAATGCTTCCGTTCGAAATAAACCCACGCCTTCACAAGCCGACTCGATCGCAGCGTTCACCTCCTCCGGGGTATCTGCATTGGCAAACAACTGAAAGGGTTGACCGTCTTGGGTTAATGCAGGCTCCTTCGCATCTTCTTCGACGAGATCCTTCAGCTTTTTTCTCCGCACCCCAACTTTTCCATATCGAAAAAGAGTTGTTTCCGAAGGGTTTATGATCACCAAGCCCTCAAAACCATCGACTAATAAAGTATCTCCTCCGGACAAACCCTCCGTTAAACTACGAACACCGACCACAGCAGGAACTCCGCTTGCCCGGGCCATAATCACCGCATGACTGGTTTGCCCGCCCGTTTCCGTAGCTATTGCCAGAATTTTCGAGCGGTCCAGCGAGGCGGTGTCAGAAGGCGTCAAATCTTCAGAGACTAAAACCCTTGGATCTTCCAAAAAGGCAGTACCGGCAGCAGTTGCTCCCATAAGATTACGGATGAGACGACGGGAGATATCTTTCAAATCGGCTGCTTTTTCCCTAAGATAAATATCCTCGAGTTGATTGAAATAATCGTAATATTTTTGAGTAACCCGATAGAGACACTGTTCCACATTGTCTCCAGTTGAACGAATTTCTTTTTCCACATCGTCAATCAGGGCTTTATCTTCCAGAACCATAAGATGAGCATCGAAAATACCCGCCTCTTTTTCACCTAGATTTTTAGCCACTCCCTCGCGGACTTCCTTGATCTGATCATAGGTTATGCGAAGAGCCTCTTTGAAGCGGGAGATTTCCTTGGGTTGATCTTCCTCCTTTACCTCATAATTTAAAACCTCAAGTTCTTCATGCAAGAAGCGAAAGACCTGCCCATGAGCCACCCCAGGAGAAGCAGGTATGCCAAAGAGAGTGATCTCATCCT
>CACFTI010000086.1 GCA_902569115.1 uncultured Verrucomicrobiota bacterium
TGATGCAGCCAATACTCTGAAAGAGAAGAATAGTCTTTCATATTCATATCTCGTGGAGGGTGATAGTTACATGGAAGCTGATGCTGTTCCCGAAAGCACTCAAGGCAATGTTTCTTTTGCCGTTGGTGATGCGATGAATTTAGACAGTTCATTGGCAAATTATGATCTGGTCCATGCGGCCAATCTAATTTGCCGTCTTTCATCTCCTCAGAAATTCTTTGATAGAATTCCCCATCTTGTAAGGCAAGGCGGGCAATTGTTGCTTGCTACTCCATTTACCTGGTTGGAGGAATACACTCCCAGAGATAACTGGATTGGTTCCGGTGACTCGAAAGAGAAGCTTCAAGAAAAACTTAGCCCTTGGTTTCAACTCGAGCATGAAGAGGATTTACCATTTATAATAAGAGAACACCGCAGAAAGTACCAGTATTCAATTTCTTGGGGTACTCGTTGGAGAAGATTATAAATTTACCAAAATAAAAATGAATGACTTGGAAAAATTTATTAAACACATTGCAGAAGAAGATAATCCTGGAGAAGATTGGTCAGGTCTAATAAAATCTTTGTGGTGGGTCAAAAAGGGAAACTGGGAGAAAGCCCATAATATTGCTCAGGATATAGCAACGAATGATGGCTCCTGGATTCATGCATACTTACATCGAGTGGAAGGAGACTTGGGGAATGCCGAATATTGGTATCGTCGTGCAGGTAAACCCGTCAAAACCAGAGAGAGCCTGGACATGGAGTGGACTGAAATTTGCGAGGAACTTCTGGAAGAAAAATAATTTCCCGGAGTTAAGGTAAATCTTTTAGATACTTGTGGACAAAAATTCCGTTGATAAGCCTGTAGATGGATTACCCAAGGAAGAAAGATGGGATTGGGTTACTCCTTTTTGCCTAGCTTTGCTCTGTGGTATGAGCGTCATGTTCATCCAGTCTGCTCAAGCTTATGATGGGGGTAATGAATGGAAAAAGCAGATTGTTTGGAGTTTATTGGGATTCATATTGTATTTTACTGTGGCAATACTTGATTACAGAATTTTTTTGAAGTATGCCCACATTGTTTATGGAATATCAATTTTATCTCTTTTGTTAGTATTTGGTGGACCCAAAATTTATGGAGCAAGTCGATGGGTCGATCTCGGCTTTTTTAAGATCCAACCCTCTGAGATGGCTAAGTTTGCCACTTTAGTTATGGGTGCAAGCATATTATCTCGTTCAAAAATTGGGGATCTGCGTGATTCGTTAAACGGAATTTTGCGCCTTACTTTGTGTTTCATTCTCCCTATGTTCTTGATTTTTTTGCAACCTGATTTAGGCTCGACCATGGTACTTCCACCAATTGCCTTCACTCTTTTGTACGTCGCACGCATACCTGCCAAATTTTTTGTAGCAACAGCAATATTATTCATGCTGTTGCTTGGTCTGCTGGGACTAGACATCTATCGCTATTATAAACATAAATCTGAAAATCTGCGTACTTCTGAGCCGGTGGTGGCTTACGAAGAAAACGCACTCTTACCACTCAAAGACTATCAACGTAAACGCATTCTCACTTTCATCGCACCTGAAGTTGTGGACCCTCATGGCATTGGACCTAATTGGAATAGAATCCAGGCTCTAATTGCTGTTTCCACAGGTGGAATTTCAGGAAAAGGATGGGGTGAAGGGATGCAGGCTAAACTCGGATATCTGCCACCAGCTGTTGCTCACAACGACTTCATTTTTGCTGTTTTGGCTGAGGAATGGGGACTTATAGGGAGTATATTTGCACTCTTAGCTTATGCCGTCGTCATCTTCGGATGCCTAAAAGTGGCATCCAAGTCTGCGGATATGTTCGGTCGGTTACTCGCATCTAGTGTAGCTATCTTACTGATGGTGCATCTGTTCATAAATGTTGGCATGACCTTAGGCATTACGCCCATTACCGGTCTTCCATTGCCATTTATGAGTTATGGCGGATCATTTATCATTACTTGTTTCCTGATGATGGGAGTGGTTCAGAGTATTCACCGGCACAGAAAAGAATTCATCTGATGAATGTTATGACGAATTCTTTTTGGTTTCGTGATTTGATTTGCAGGTTTAAAACACCCAAACCGACATGGCTCGAAAACCTAGACCGCGTAATCAATTTTTAAATCAAAAAAACAAGCAAGATCAATCTTCCGGTACATCCGAAGAAGAAAACGATTTGAGTTCCGTGCCCAAAGAACCCAAGCCAATTCATATTGATAAGGCCAAGCTTAGGGAAGCCTCTTTGCAACGAGCGAAAGCTCGCCCAATTCGCGAAAGAATTTTTGCTTTCTTTAGGGGAGAGAAAAATAAAGACTACAAGGAGCTAATCATTAACACCGAGGCTTTGGAAAGAAGGGTTGCTCGGATTGAAAATGGAATTTTGCAGGGTTTTGAGGTGGAGCGTCTCGGCGAAGATAGAATGGTGGGAGCCATTTTTAAAGGAAAAGTTCAAAATCTTGAACCAGGCCTAAAAGCCGCTTTCGTTGACATCGGCCAAGAAAAAAATGCCTTTTTGCACTATTGGGATATGCTTCCTGGAGCAAATAATGATCCGAATATTGAGATTGTTAGGGAAAATAAGAAAAAGGCCTCCCAAAAAAATGAAGTAAAGTCAGTAAAGGATATTCCAAAAGCCTTTCCTATTGGTTCCGAAATTATTGTTCAAATAACCAAGGCACAAATTGGAAGTAAGGGTCCACGTACTACTACGAATCTCTCTCTACCTGGCCGGTTTCTCGTTCTCATGCCATTTGCCGGTCAATG
>CACFTI010000087.1 GCA_902569115.1 uncultured Verrucomicrobiota bacterium
AATATTTCTGTTTAAATAGTCAATATTGCCAAAAAAGCTACTCATGAGGATTCCTCCATATTAAAAGAAGTAGTAGGTTGGACTAACTACTTAAATACGGAGTCTGTGCACCTGTATTTAAGGAATCCAAGCTATCATCAACCGCAGTTAATGATTCTTTAAGCGAACTAGCTCGATTAACCAATCCTGATATCCTGTGATTAAAGGATCTTTGCTGGGTTTCAACAGCAAGTTTTGGTTTCCCTCCAGCCGTCTGGAACTCGGGTTTTTGTAATTCAACACTTGGCCAAAAGAAACCGATAAAGGTCAGGAAAAGTCCACAGGCTGCGTGATAAGAGCCTATCGAATCGCTAAATAAACTTGCACCTATTGTGGTTAAACCAATGACAACCAAAGGAAGTGAAAGTGAAAATGTAAAATTTTTCTTGGGTCTGAATGCATTCGGGTTAGTCGAATTCTCAATTAGTTGGTCACGCATCTGACTAAAGTGACTGATTTGACCCTTAATTTCCTCAATTTCCTGTTCCATCGCCAGGCGCTCGCTTTCGAGACTTTTCTTTTGAGAGTCATAGAGCAACTGATCTTCTTCCCATTGAGCTGAAATTTTATCGGGAAGTCCTTCTAAAGGCTCTAGCTCTGTAAGCTCAAGTAATCGCTTGGTGATAAGCTTTGGCTCCTCCTGGAGGGAAAGAAGTTTTTGGTCTTGAGAAAAAACCTCTTCATAATCAGCAAGAAAATCATTTATAATCTCAAATCTGTCATCATCAAATAATTTCTTGAGAAGGTCTCTGGAAAAGGATGAGAATAGCTGAAGATTAACCGGGACCCAATGAAGCTCAGGGCTCGGGAAATATTCCATGAATTTATCCAAAACTGATGCAAGAATTTCCTTATGTTCAGCTTTGGGGTCTTTTGTGCGGAGTACCTCTCTCGCTGATTTCTTGATAGACGGATTAAGCACAAAAAAGTTCTCGTGTGCTGGTTGTGCAATGTTCTTGGTGCGCAATAACCAATTGTAGCAATAGGCAGCATCGGTAGGTGAGCAAAAATATTCAAGCGTATCCCGATTTATAAAATGAGGCAGGCAGGCCAAGAGAATGTATCCCTGATGCTTTTCAGAGAAGGAACTAAAATCCAATTCTTCGTTTGGATTAAGGTTCTTCTGTTTTTGATCCTGCATAGATGTTGATAAGTTAGGTGAATTCATTATTTTTTTCAACTCTTTCGTTTGATTCTCAGCAACTTGTGCTTGGCTTTTTTGTGATTGATGGGGGAGTACCTTAAGTCTTTTTACCATCTCGAACCCGAAGCTACTAAAAAAACGGGTGCAAGCTGGACTTTCCTTTGTATCCGTAAACACAAACCTAGAGTGCCTGAATGATTTGGATTTCCGGAGGGCTGCATTAAGGGCAAGGCTCATCCAGTTCAGCATATTTGGGGAGAATGAGCTTAAATTGGAAAAGCATAGTGTAGGTATAACTTTGCTTCCTTCATTCGTCTCGCTAATGACTGCAACCAATTCCTCAAAATTACGGACAAATTCATCTTCCAGTGTGTCGGGAGAGGAATTATCCTTTTGGTTGGAATCCCTTGATGGCTGATTTTTAGAAACTGCGAGCATTTTGCCTGTCCTTCTGGCAAATTCACCCAGTATCCGGGGTTCCACTTTCTTGCCCCCCTTAATCGTGCGTGCAAAGTTGGCAATCCATGTTTCGGGTGAGTGATTAATTACGCCATCAATTTCGATCCAAAGGTATAAGGAAGGTGAGTCTGTCAAAGCTTTCGACAGCTCATCTCTGGCACGACCGGTATCCTTTGCCGAACCGGTAATAAGTACTGCACGAGTGCCTCCTCCGGGCAATAATTCGGATATGATCCTGTTTAGTTTTTCCCTTTCACTAGCCATGTTTACTATTTCTGTACTTTATTCGAAAGCTCACCATCTCCCCCCCTCCCAAAATATATTTTTCCGGGAAGGGGCAAGATGAAGTGAGATGGGCTCCATTCTTATCTTTTATTGATTGATAGAAGGAGATCCATCACGACCTCGGTTGTCAGGTTGGACTGTGCCAGGGCAGCCGCGGCCGCCTGATACTGCATGCTATACTTCGAGTAATTGGTGCTTTCCTCGGCAATATCCGCATCCATGATTCGACTGTTTGCTGCCTCCAAGCCAACAGACTTAGTGGCTAAATAATCGGATGCAAACCCAAGTGTTGAAGCTTTACCTCCAGCTTGTGCACGTAAACTCGCTATCTGCTCCATTCCTGTATTTAACTCGTCAGCCGTGACCTGTGATATACTCATTGCAACTCCTGTCCCAAAGCCCTGAGTAGAACCATCATTTAAAACAGTTCCTGCACTGGTAGCTCCAAGATTACGCTGAGCAGTTCCAGATTGTATGGATACTGCGCTTGAATAATCAAGGTTAGTCAATGTTATGGATGAGCCAGAAGCACCCTGAGCGGATGTGTATATAGTCGAGGCCGATTGATGGTTTGCGTCAGAACTGAATAAGCTCACTCCATTTAACTGCTCGGAACCAAGCCCTTTAAGCTGGACTTGAAGTTCTCTGAATTGCCCAGCATAGATCAGCTTATCCGTATCACTCGCACTGGTATACTTACTTTTCAGGGATGACATCTCCATAAGGATGTCTCCAGCAGATTTCAACGCTCCATCTTGTAAATCAGTAAATGATTTAGCATTTTCAACACTATTCTGAATTGTGTTGGTTAATGACAATTCA
>CACFTI010000088.1 GCA_902569115.1 uncultured Verrucomicrobiota bacterium
CGGCAAAGCAAAAACAAGGCGCCCTTGTTCCGCAGCAAACTGAGCGGAAATCAGACTCCCCCCCGATGCCGCAGACTCAATTACAATTGTGGCCGAAGAAATTCCGGACACCAGCCGATTTCTCATTGGAAAAGTTCTTCTGTCCGCTTTACGCCCAAGAGGAAATTCTGATAGAACACCTCCTCTTTCGGAAATTTCACGATATAGGCTCAGGTTTTCAGGAGGATAAATAATATCAAGCCCGCAACCAAGAAAAGCGATGGTTTCTCCCCCCACTGAGAGTGCAGCCTTATGAGCGATTGAATCGATTCCTCTTGCCATCCCGCTAACAATACAAAAACCCGCTTCTGCTAGAGCGGATGCAATTTCATGACATAGACGCTGGCCATATAAACTCGGTTGTCTAGTACCAACAATCCCAATGCAGGGATTCTTCGGTACTTCTCCTTTGAGATATAACCCAACCGGTGGGTCGTAAATCTGCCTCAAAAGTTCAGGATAATCTTCTTCCGTTAAAAATTCCATACCTCTACGTTCCATCTCTGCTTTCTCCTTTTGGAGCCAGTTGTCTTTTTTGCCATCAAGTATGCTATCTGCCATTGCCGGACCAATCCCTTCAACTGACAATAAACTAGACCTAGTCGCACAAAGAATTTTACGAGGATCATTTTGGTGTCCATTGAGCAATCTACGAATGCTCACGGGGCCCAACTTCCCTAATCCATTTAAGATAAGACATGCGTCTTTTTGTGACAGATCTTTATATGATAAACTCACACAACCAAACCGACAAAAAATGTGGAAACTAGCAAGTTTGCATTAAGGAAAAATTACTCCAAATATTGTAATCTAGAAGGATGTCTTAATTTTCGCAATGCTTGGGCTTCGAGTTGCCTTACTCTTTCCCTAGTGACCCCCATAATTGATGCAATTTCTTCCAAGGTTAAACATCTCCCAGGATCATTTTTTGAAATCCACTCACAAGCGTTTCTAAGCCTTACCTCACATGAACCGAAGAAGGTGGGAATTTTTATTTTTTTAATTTGGGAAAGCTTGGACACTTATAAAACATAACACAAAAAAACATTTTCTTCCAAAATCAGCTTAAAGTATTAATATCGTCCAAACTTAAAGGATGCCCAACGCATAAATTTCTGCATACCCTTTTTCCTAAAATTTGATCCCAATGACTCGGGCACAAACCATCTCCAGGTCTAGCAATTCTAATATTCTCTGGAGTCAATAAATCTCCTGCCCCTATGCTCTTACTGACAAGAATAGATCGTTTATAGAAAGCCGATTCTGTTGAAATTTCTTTGGATTTGCCTTCACACCCCAGGATTTTGCTTGTGGATCTCACTGCATTCACCATCTCAGCGAATTCGTCAGGAAGCATAGAAAACCCGCCATCAATCGATTGTTCTTCACGATCAAGTGTTATATGTTTCTCAATGACACTTGCACCAAGTGCGGCGGCAGTGACCGCAACCAAGTGCCCATGAGAATGATCTGACAAACCGAAACGAGTTTGAAATTTCTCCTTTATTCTTGGCATTTCAGAAAGGAAGAAATCTTCTTGTTTCGCAGGATATTCACTTACGCAATGAAGAAGAGTAATTTCAGGACAACCAGAAGACATCAAACAATCAATAGCCTTAAAGACTTCATCTTCAGTTGAAACACCTCTACTGGCAATAACTGGCTTTCCAGTGATTCCAATTTCTTTAAGCATAGGAAAATGATTCAATTCAAAGGACGCTACTTTGTACAATGGAGGGTTAATTTCTTTCTCAAGGAACTTGACCGCCGACTCGTCAAAAGGAGAACTGAATAAAACAATACCTACCTCTTGAGCATATTCAAACAAAGGCCGATGCCATTCCCATGGAGTCATTGCCTTGGCATATAATTCATGCAAACGGTATCCCTCCCAAAGTCCTGACTTTATTTGAAAACGAATATCTCTTCCTTCTACTGTAATTGTTTCAGGCTTGTAGGTTTGAAGCTTTACATAATCAGCACCCGCCTTAGCACTTTCTAAAATTAAAGCCTTTGCTTTCTCAAAAGAACCGCCATGGTTCCCTGAAATTTCTGCAATGATATTGGGCTGATTAAAATTTTTTAAAAAACCCATTACAAAAACCTTTACGGGAGGAAATCGGTAAGTAAATCGCTCAATTGTTTTTCATCAAGAGACTCACAATTCACATTACTCGCGTAACGAAAGTTTTCAGGACAACTTCTTCCCCCTAAAATACCAATTTTATTACCCCAGAAAGATTGAATTGGCTGCACCACAAAATGATCATCAAACTCCAATACATTACGAGCTTCGTCCTCTGGAATCAGAATTTCATGCATCTTTTCTCCTGGTCTCATTCCCATGATTTGCCATTCAGCACCGGGAGCAACTACATTGGCAATATCAGCGACTGAACAGGCGGGTATTTTGGGTACAAAAAGCTCACCACCTACCATAGTGTCTAAGGATTTAAGAACAAAATTGACTCCTTCTTGTAGAGTAATGAGAAACCTGGTCATTTCCGGCTTAGTGATTGTAATTTTGCCTTGAATTCTTTGCTTCGCAAAAAGAGGAACTACACTCCCTCTACTACCGACAACATTGCCATACCGCACGACCGAAAAAGTTGTCCCACTATCCCCTGCATAACTGTTTCCTGCGATGAATACCTTGTCGGAACATAACTTCGTAGCTCCATAGAGATTTACTGGGTTGACCGCTT
>CACFTI010000089.1 GCA_902569115.1 uncultured Verrucomicrobiota bacterium
GTGAAAATTATCATCAAGATTTATATCATCGTAACGATCAATTGTTTCATGAATAACATCGGGTCTGCTTCCATCCACAGAAAGCAGTAAAGCCATCGAACCATCTGCATCACTGGGAATTCGTAGCGGTGGAAAAATTACTGTCACTTCATCGTTGGCGTCTATATACGCAAAACCAGCTTCATTATTACTATCAAGCAGGTCGTTCGGGTTCTTAATTTTGGGCAAAATGACCATTTCAAAGTCTATCACTTCAGGTGCATTTTCTAGACTAAGATTTATCGTTTGGCTTGGGTCCGCGTATACTAAGCCAGCTGTCACACCAAAAAATATCCCCTCCTGTGTGCGAACATCAGAAATGTTTCTGATAGTTGCCGAAATACTTAGGTCAGTACCTGGCTGTAAACTGCCATCTCGTTGAACATCGGAAATGGTTAAATTGGGTATTTGCAAACGCAAAGGAGAGGATGTCGTATTATTCAAAAGATTTGTTTCAAGCGTGCTTCCAGAAATAGTTGCTTCAATCGTCCACTGCGTATCGTCAGGGGTATTAGGAATGTTGTCGTTTCCGGCGTCCCATTTGCTTGCCTCATTCCACGGTATTTGCAAAAGAACCTGACCGGATGGAGGAGCATCATTATTACCAAAAACCGAATTGTTAGCAGGAAACCCAGAAAAGGTTTCAACATGACGAACTGGTGTTCCGTCTGATTTTGTAGCCACGGCACCAAATGGGTCGATAAGAGAAATCGTAAGAATTATGGGCTCGCCAGAAGGAATAGCAGTTCCACTAATTTCTGATACAAGGGCTTGCACGGCAATCGTGGAACCAACCTTTGCTGTTGTTGGTACTGAGGTAATTTGTAAATTCAGGTCCTGGGCTTTCAGATCGGTGCTTATTACTTGTAATAGCAATGTCACCTGCAACATAACCAAGAAGATCTTGCCCCGGAAATAAGCAGGGCGATTTACTTTATTAAGTAGTTTCATCGAGTACTCCATTCTTTGAGTGAAAATTTAAAGGTACGAAAACTATCAGCTTCAAAATCAAAAAACAGCCATCCCTCATTCTCCGAATCGTCGTTTAAATAGGCATATGGAAAAATATCAGTACTTGACCACCACCAACCTTGATATTCGGAGTCCCAACACCAAAAGCCACCGCTCGCAGCTGACTGTAAATATAGCCAACCAAGTTTTACATGATAAAACCATTGATGATCTTTTGCATAAAAATTTCCTATGACAGGAGAGCTGTACCAATCTGTTACCCCAGTACTATATGCATTAAAAAACGACACAGATGTCAGTGTGGAATTTTCATCAGCTTGTTTGAAAGTTCCAATTATATTAATGCTCTTCCCGCCTACATCCGAAACTTTAAATGTAACATTAAAATCACTCGCAGAAAGCTGGGATAGATCAAATGCATCTCCAACAATAAGGTCCAAATCAGAACTCACTTGTAAAGGTAGTGAACCGTCCCCATCTACATCTGTATTTCCCTGAATAATCTCAACGACGACGACATCTCCATCTGGATCACTTGCGTTCAATTTGGTTAATGTGGCACCTGATTGGAATGAATCTTCTGTCAAAAAGACCGAAAAATTAGAAGCAACTGGTGAATATTGATTAAAATCGGGCAATTTCTACTAATTCGACTAGATTCACCTCTTGTACAAGTCCTTGAAGACTGCGCTCTCCTGAGGCGACCCCTTCTAATTCAATAATCACTTCTTCTTCAACAACGATTTGTCTTTTGGAAATCTCTCCGGCTAATTTTGCAGGATCTAATTGCAACAGTGTACTATCAGAGATGGCTAAGTTAGAAGAGGATGTAATGGCGGCGAACTGATCTAGTTCATTGGAGCTAAAAGAGGTATTCGAAGCAACTCTTTGGAACGACTGGTTAAGAATATCTTGAAGCTCGCCTTCCATGATAAGAGAAGTGGACAGAGACTGACCGGATACTGCTCGTTCGGCTAATTCCTTAACAATCGATATAGAGGTTTCTCCTGGCGCAGCGGGTAAGTTTGTAATTTCAGCAAAAACCTCGGCCTGCTTCATCATGTTTGCAATCAGTGCAACCGATTGTAAAATTTTCTTAGAATCCTGATCCCCAGAAGCTGCGGCTTGTATAGGGTCATAATTGGTAACATCGATTTCAGCTGGATATCCAAAAGCAGTTGCCGTAGAAATCAAGGCCTCGTCTTTCGACTGCCCTGCCTCCATCATTGCATTTACAACAGTGGTCAGCGGTGAAACTATTGAAGATTGGGGATCAGCAGCGAGAATCCCTGAAAATTCCCGTTGGGTTGTAGAGTCAATACCGCCAATTGCTTGTAAAGAACCTTCGTTAAAATCAATTATGCCATTATTGTTTACATCTAATGCTTGAAATTCAGAGGAGAGAAAATTCAAGTCAAACCCACCACTGCTATTACTTGTAACAGTACGAGTTAGATGCTGAAGATCTTGGGATTTGGGAATAAAACTAACCTGTGAACCCTGAAGATAACCATCAATGGCAAAACCACTTATAGTAAACCCGGGTTCTTCAAATAAAATTTCAAGCTCAGAAGTACCGAAATTTCCGGATTTATCTTCCACTCGAAAAGTAAGGTATTGCGAACCGGTAAAATTGGCGTTAAGGCTATCCATTCCACTAATTTCG
>CACFTI010000090.1 GCA_902569115.1 uncultured Verrucomicrobiota bacterium
CCTTAAAGATAATATCTTCATCATTTGCTACCTTGTGTCGATATTCTGGTAGTAAACTGACCTTGTAATAGTTGCGACTCGTGAAAGGACCATTCATGAGAGCACTCGACTCAATCTCATCTGATGTCGATTGCATCGCATAATGAAGGGCAAAAGGACCATCAAATTCGTGTAGCCCGCTCATACTCAAAGCATTTATTTTTCCCTCATGAACAAATCTATCATCCGGCGAAAAACGGTTAAAATAATAATGATCACTATTTCTTCGATGGACAGCAGATGCTTCCCATTGACTATCATTACCGTAATCAAAACGATGATTAACTAGAAAAAGTCGGGTCTTTATATTTTCAAACTCAAATGGATTAAAAGCGGTGTAAAGATCACCTGTATACATACCATATTGCCCAAATTGCTTGTGTTGGTATCCAGTAAACAAATCCGTCTGTGAGTCAGGTCCCTGAAGTTGAATCCGCCCCGAAGTTCTATCAAAGGCATGATCACTAAATGAAATGGTTCCATCACTTTCAGATCGCGAACTTTCAATCTCCGCTCCCCATATCCAATCTTTCGAGTCTCCGTAAGAACCAGTAATTGCATTATGAATACGCTGAAAATTTAGGTCATGGTCTCCACCACCGACCGTCAGACTTCCTCCCTTGGTTATTTCACTCCATGAATAGGACACTGTACCCACACTACTGTTGAACCCACGAAGTGCGTTATCCGCACCGGTTAACACTTTGGGTTCCCCCAACATTTCCGGAGCAATGGGGAGTTCGGTGGTGTAGTGCCCAGTTTGTGGATCCATGAGAGTAGCACTGCCTACTTGAATTCCAGTATTCTCAAAAGTTCCTCCCCTGATACTCAGATCCCCTTGAGCTTCTGCCATATTTCGCGATTGCATGTCAACACGCGGGTCAAAGTCCAGGTTGGAAATAGGTGTTTCATAAGTGGTCACCGGGCGCTGGTTGGCAGTTTCCTGTCCCAATACAGTAAGGGTAGGCAATTCATTGGTGCCTCCATCCTCTTGAGCAAAAGAGAATGAACTTGTTATAAAGTAAGCTGAAAAAACAAAACGAGTTAACATTAATTTCTTAAATCATATCCGAAGATTTCGTTCAATGGTTAACAATTCACAATTTTGTATTTAACAATCAATACTGCCTATTCTTGTAAAAAAGAAATAATTTGGTTTCTATACGGACATGACAATCGATCCAGTACGACCCGAAGAAATCTATCTGGCCGGTGGATGTCTCTGGGGAGTACAGGAATTTGTCCGTCATCTACCAGGAGTTATCGAAACAGAAGCGGGTAGGGCAAATGGCACATCTCAGACTATCCATGAGGAATACGATGGATATGCCGAATGTGTCCGTACCATGTTTGACCCTAATCAGCTAACCATTTGCCGACTGCTCGAATACTTCTTTGAAATTATCGACCCTTACAGTATCAATCAACAGGGCCCTGATATTGGAGAGAAATATCGTACCGGTATTTATAGTCATTCAGAAAAACATCTTCAAGAAGCAAAGACATGGATTGAATCCCGAGAAGACAGCAATCTCATCTCAGTAGAAGTCTTGCCCCTAATGAACTATCTCCGCAGTGATAATGAGCATCAAGATCGCTTAACTCGTTACCCTAAGGATCAATGCCATATCCCCCGTTCAACTCTCAATAAATATAAATCCTAAGATATGAAAATTGTGAAGTATTTCGGAAATAGATTTTTATGAAACAAATCTTACATACGAGTTGGTTCCTTCTTTTCTGCTTCCATGTAGATGGAAATTCTGACCTAGATCTTAAGAAATGGGAAGATATCAAATTCATTTCTCACTCAACTGGTGATCTGCTACTCGATGTATTCCGTAGTGACGACAAGCAGATAAGACCCACAATTCTTTGTCTTCACGGGGGATTTTGGGCAAAGGGTTCCAAGAAATTTATGCATCCGCTTGCTCTAGATTTAGTGGAAAAGGGATATATTGCGGTGTGTTCCAATTATCGCCTCACGGATGTGGCTCCGGCTCCTGCTCAGTTGCATGATGTATTTTCCGCAATCCGCTTCCTTCGTGAAAATGCCTCCGATTTTGGTATTAATCCCCAAAAGGTTGGAGTGACGGGTTCCTCAGCCGGTGGATACCTGGCGGTCATGTCAGCAGTATTTGATTCAGGAGACAAAAGAACCCGCCCGAATGTGGCCGTTGGTATGGGTGCCCAAACGGATCTACTGTCTCCCCATATCCAAAATTCAACAGTTCTTAACTGGTCAAGATTCATGGGAGGGTTTTACCATGAAGTTCCTCAGAATTACTTAAAACAATCGCCGATTGCTCATCTGACAATCGACGATCCTCCAATTGCAATTATCTGTGGAGAATACGATAAGCCATCGACCCGTGCGAACGCTTTTCGAAAGAAAGCATCACAACTGGGAGTCCCTACCGGGTTAACCGAAATCCCTGGGGCACCCCACGGGTTACTCAAG
>CACFTI010000091.1 GCA_902569115.1 uncultured Verrucomicrobiota bacterium
GATAAGCGTGAAAGAAATGTTTTAGCCATGAGGTTTGGCATTGGGCAGGATGACTCGATGAAATTAGACGAAATTGCCGATGTGCTGAATGTATCTGGGGAAAGGGTCAGGCAATTGGAAGCTCTGGGCTTGAGAAAACTTCGTGCCGTGCTCATGCAAAGCGGAAAACTTGACTTTCGTCAGCTAGATAAGCTTGTTGGAAAAGATTTATGTGGTAAAACCAAAATGAGTCCTCTTGAACTATCACTCATTTTGGATTCAGCCGCGTAAATGTCATTCTCCATATCAAAGTGGGTACTCCCACCTCCTGAGACTTTCTCAGAACCTCCTACTTCGGGTGCGAAAGTAGAATGGTTTCGTTGTGTACCTTATTTAATTATACACGGATTGGTGATTCTAGCTTTTTTTCACCCCTTCGTTTGGCCCTGTTTGATTGTGTGTATTGCTTCCTACTCAATTAGAATGTTTGCTATCACCGCCTTCTATCATCGCTATTTCTCACACCGGGCTTTCAAAACAAACAGGGTAGTACAATTCATAGGTGCCTTTATTGCCTGTTGTTCTGCCCAACGTGGTCCTCTATGGTGGGCTGCTCACCATCGTCGTCATCACCGTCATTCCGACACCGATAAAGACATGCATTCCCCTCATTCGAACAGCCTTTTTTGGAGTCATACGCTATGGTTTATGACTGATTACGCTGTTCCCACTTTTCTTAAAGAAATCCCAGATTGGCTTAAATTCCCCGAACTTCGCTTCATTAATCGCTATGATTGGATCCCAGTTGTTTTTTGGGCAGGTTGTGCATACTTGCTAGGTGAATGGTCGTGGTTTAGTACTCTAACCGGAATGAATGGAATGATGAGCTTTATCTGGGGATTTGTGGTGCCAACAATTTTATTATACCACGGAACTTTCGCAGTTAATTCGCTAACTCATCTGTGGGGAAAAAAGCGTTTTGAGACAGGGGATGAAAGCCGAAATAATGCATTTGTTGCTCTTTTTACTTTCGGTGAAGGGTGGCATAACAACCACCATTTTTTCCCAGGTTCTGCCAGACAGGGTTTTTTCAAAGGGGAACTGGATATGACTTATCTTGGACTTCGTTTTTTATCTTTATTTGGACTGGTCCGTGAGCTACGGCCTGTTCCTGCTTGGGTTAAAGACAAAGCGAAAGACTTGTAGTTTCACAATTCTCGGAATGAGAATTGCAATTGTTGGCTCTGGCATTTCCGGTTTAATCTGTGCTTACCTGTTAGGCAAGGAACATGACATCACGGTTTTTGAATCTAATTCCCGTCCCGGCGGCCATGTTAACACCGTCAAAACGGAAGGAAAAACCGGAACCTTTCAGGTCGACACCGGTTTTATTGTCTTTAATCGCGAAAATTACCCAAATTTTGTGCGTCTACTGGAAAAACTGAATGTAACGTCTCAGGAAACACGAATGGGGTTTTCAGTGAGATCGGAAAATTCCGGTCTTGAATACAGTGGTGAATCGCTCGTTGGGTTGTTTGGACATTTACGCAACTTAACCAGTCCCGGCCACTGGAGCATGGTCATAGACATTCTCAAATTTCACAAACTCGCTGAGAATCTTTCGGATCCAGAAGAAACGGTCGATCATTTCGTACAGCGTAACCGTTTAGGTAAAAGATTCAGAGATGCCTTCCTCTTGCCCTTGGGGTCAGCCCTTTGGTCTTGCTCGGTCGATCGCTTCGGCAAATTCCCCATGGAATTTGTCACCGACTTCCTATCAAATCATCAAATGCTCCAAGCTAATAACCGCCCGATTTGGAGAGTCATCCAAGGCGGCTCAAGGACTTATGTTGATGTAATCGTTAAACAACTGGGCAATAGGCTCAAACTCGATTCACCAATCCAGAAAGTCAATCGATTGAAAACCGGTGTGGAACTGAATTTCACCGATGGATCCAGCCAGACTTTTGATGAAGTAATTCTCGCCTGTCATGCAGACCAGTCACTTCGATTACTCGATAATCCTGATGCGGAGGAGACAGGCCTGTTGCGTGCCTTTCCCTACGAAAAAAATGAGGTGACTTTACATTCGGATGATTCAGTTTTGCCCAAAAGAAAATCGGCACGGGCCAGTTGGAATGCCTATCTACCCAGTAAGAATAGTAAAAATGCCCTAGTCAGTTATGATATGAATATTTTGCAGAGCCTCCCCACCCGGGAGCCTTTCTGTGTATCCCTAAATCAAGAAGACCAGATTGATAACCGTAAGGAACACGCACAATTTCAATATTCCCATCCCACCTACCACCCGGGCAGACGAAAAGCACAGGCACACCAT
This sequence comes from uncultured Verrucomicrobiota bacterium, assembly GCA_902569115.1. Classification (GTDB taxonomy): domain Bacteria; phylum Verrucomicrobiota; class Verrucomicrobiia; order Opitutales; family Seribacteraceae; genus Seribacter. Next base: position 2,318 of record CACFTI010000091.1, read on the forward strand.
CAAAATTTTATTCGCCGAAAAGGAATTTCTCTATGTGGTGCTTACTGGGGATATGGCTTTCATGAGGACGGTCTGACCAGCGGTCTCCGTGTCTGCAAGGCTTTCG
>CACFTI010000092.1 GCA_902569115.1 uncultured Verrucomicrobiota bacterium
CCATACTGCTGGATCCACTTTTATCCCTAAAGTAATTTGACGATCCTTAGCCATTGCATTGACGCAAGCCAGAGATGCATTTGAATCTATGGCAGCCTGCGCAGTCTCCATATTGTCTGGCAGGCCAAGTTGGACCTGGGAATAATTTCCATCTTTGGAAATTGAGATTCTTAAATCCGTATCAGAAAAAACCTGATCCGAAAGCTCGGAAGGAAGAGTGATAGAAGAAGATTTTTCTTTCTTGGTAATCGATCCCTCTACTTTCTTTCGGAAATCCTCTCCCTTCTCTTCACTAATTTTATTCAAGAGAAATGCGAACATCTTCATCGCATCAAGATCACCTTTCACTTTTGCAGAGAAAAAGAAATCCAGCTCTGAACCAATTTTGGGCGACCTGCCTTCTTGGGAGGCCTTGCTTATTCCATCCAAGCCCTCGACAGTTAAAGTAAATTGGGCAAGGTCATCAAAATTGAGCCCGGTCACATTTATAATTTCTTGGACCTCTTTGTCCATTTGCTTGGGGTCAGAAATGTCTTTAGCAATTTCAGGATATTTTTCAGACAGCATTTTATAAAATCCGCTCTCTTTGATGGATTCAATCTGAACTTGAAAAAACAATAAAAAGGAAAAAAGCAGTTCTGCAGTCATGGTAATATAATTTAAAAAAGAGGAAACTTGAAGAAATCAGGAAAGTTTATACCTGTAAACGTTTGTTTCCCTGATTTGATAGCCCAAGGATTGGTAAAGCCTGTTTGCTCCTTCTCGGCTGGGTCTGGATGTAAGATCAATTGCTTTCACTCCTCTTTCTCTGGCCTCTTGTAGGGCATGATCCATCAATACCTTGCCGAGACCTTGCCCCCTAGCCTTCGAATCAACAACCACATCTTCAATCCACGCCTTTCTTCCAGTCGGAATTTTCATAATCACCAGGCTCAACATACCTATAATTTCATCTGCTGCATTGGAACATACGAAAACCAGAGTGCTATCTGAACTGATTAATTCCAAAAGTTGTTCCATGCTTAACGAACTGGCTTTTGAAGATAATTGAGGCAGTAATTGATTTATTGACTCAAGGACTGACGGTGTTGCTTCGGTAAGTTCTGAAATTTTAATCATCTATAATAATTATGCAGTCCAAGAAAAACATGGCGAGTTGGTATTCCAATTTTAGGGATTTTACACTCTACAGGTATTGAGGAATCTAAAATTTGCTTAAATTCTATAATATTCAATTGCACTCCTCTGTTTTGAAAACATCTTCATCTCCATGCCCAAGAGTTTCCTAAAAATCCTCTTTAAATACTTTCTAGCAGTTACTTTTTTTTCGCCACCCGTTCTTAAATCAGAGAACTTTCATGCCCCCGGAGAAAAACCTACGTCGACAAATTTCCATGCATTCGTTGGAGGTGATATTCAAGTCGACCCACAAACTAGGCTAAAAAAGAGCACGATGCTCATTCGCAATGGAGTTATTGAAAAAATAGGTACAAACATTCCTGTCCCATCCTTCTATCGTGAATGGAATTGCTCTGGTAAAACCATTTACCCTGGACTCATTGACCCCTACAATTTGCCTGGAAAGAAAGATGGGCTTTTATCCCTTGGTCACCAGAAAACAATGGATGCTCAATCCAATCTGTCTTTCTTTGGATTGCCTGAAAACTCATCAGATAAGCAAATTTCCACTTTTGGCATCCCAGGGGTTCATCCCGAAAAAAGACTCATTGAATCCTACAAACCGCAACCAGACCAATGGATAGATACCCGTAAACTTGGCTACACCGCAGTTCATCAAGTGCCACCCGAGGGAATCTTTCGGGGTATGGGCATATGTATGCTCATATCATCTAAGTCTGAAAACAATAGAATCTTAAAAGAACAGACACCTCAAATCTTAGCCTTTGATCCAGTTGGCAGAAAGTCTTCCCCTTCCGTTTATCCAAATTCTCTGATGGGAGTTATTTCAGTGATTCGCCAGACTTTCCTGAAGACTGACCATGCCAGAAGGATGCTAGATTTTGAAAAAAGTAATCCTTCTGCCGGACAACCATTTGTGGCACACCGAGGAATTCGCAGTCTTCTCTCGGTCATACATCCGGCAAACAAAGTTCAGATGTGGTTTGAGCCTGGCAGTACACTGATGATCCCCAAAGCTATTGAGATTGCCAAAGAATTTAACCTCAAGGATTCTGTATTTGTCTTAACCGGCGACGAATGGAGAAGACCCGACTTGGCACTTTCCTCCAAGTATGATTACATTCTCCCTCTGCACTTCCCTGCAATCCCCAAATTATCTGATGAAGAAGACTGGGAA
>CACFTI010000093.1 GCA_902569115.1 uncultured Verrucomicrobiota bacterium
TCCTTGGTATACCACATCTCCACTGTTGTAGCTTTTGTGTGCTTGGCCGAAGCTTCCCTTCATAATGGCACTCGCAGTGTAAATCCCCGGATTACCTCCTGTCGTAACTTCAACTGCATTGCCGGCACTGTAGTTTCCAGTTGTCATAATGCTTACACCTGGATCTTGGGCCTTCTGTGAGGAAGATGCCACTGATTCAGCTTGAAACCATGCGTTCTGGGAATAAACAAAAGAGCTTACAGCGTAATCATCATCAACATATTGACCTTGAACAAGATATGAGTACTCCTCAATTTCGCCTGAGGCAGTTAATACAAGATCTCCTGCATTGCGGGATGCAAGAGGAGTGTATTGATTAACACCCCAATCACCAGCAGGCTGATAAATTGCTCCGCCAGAGAGCACAGGATTTGGGGTTAACCCAGTTCCTGCGTTCATTATTGCAGAAAGTTGCGCACCAGATGCAGTGGTGCCATTAAAAACAGATGGCATAGGTAATTCAGCATTTGCTGAAAGGAATTCAGTTAATGGCTTACCATCGACAATAGCACCATTACTTCGCTCAGCTCCTACATAATCAAAGAACCCATTAGGACCAACTTGTCCGTTATCAAACAATACTCCTAATTCAACACCTCTTGATATGTCAGCTTTTGCCTCAAGGAAAATATAACTGCCTGGGGAATCAAAATGAGCTGGAATTTTAACAATATCTCCTTCTAAGTATGCAACCTGTTCGCCATCAGCATTAAACTTTAGGCTTTGATGATCGGATTGAAGGTACACCAAGAAATGATTCGACCAGAGAATCGCTCCACAATCTCAGGGTAGGCACTAAATGGGCATGCGAGCGGGACATGGTCCAGTTTTACATCTTGAAAACCGGCCAATGTTGTCTTCAGCGGGTCTGCAGTTACGACTAGATGGGGTCTGATTCCGTTATTTATTAATTTTCGAAACGGGGAGTTGCTCGATACGATAATCGCTTTGTCCTGCATTTCCCTGAGGAAGTCGATTGATTCATCAAGCGAAGGGCCTGCCCCAATTAAAATAAAAGGGATATCTTTGAATTTCCCGGCCAGTTCTCCAATGTCTGGCGAAGCGAACATGTGAGGCAAGTTTTTTAAAGTGTTTTCCTGAAGGTTGGTTGCAGTTCTCACATTTACCTCCATAAGTGGACGAATAACGAGATATTGTCGGGCCAACTCATTCCGCACCTTGTCGTAATAAACTTCGTCACACATGTGTAACGGGGAGAAGACTATACTGTTAACTTCAGCTACCCCCGTCAGTGCTGCTCCCTGAATAGGTGTAAAAAAATGTTCGTTCGGTTCACCTGTCCCAAGAAGGAATCTGTCATTGGCGAGCAGTTCTGAAAGATCAAACCTGGCAAAAGTTTCTCTGAGTAAAGCCGGATCTTTCTCCACTACCATTAAATTGATGCCTGTGCCTGAATTTTCCAGTAGGTACTTCACATGTGAGCCATCTCCCATGCCGGAAAGCGAATAAAGCGATTCCGCAGCGAGATTCAAGTTGGAGGCCCATCTTTCAATTAATCGGGCCGAATTTTTGTCTCCGTAGAGGCAAAAGGAGTATTCTCCATGCACCATCATCAACTTGGGCTTGTCTCCCGAGTCATCGTAGAAGAAATTAACCGGCATTTCGGTTCCAGTTGACATGATTTTCGAAAGAACATCCGGGAATTTTTTTTTGAGGACGGCTTCATTTGCGGGCAATATCTTAGAAGGTGTCATGCTTTTACCTCCTCTACCCTCTTCTTAAGATAGGGAATGATGTCATCCTTGAAGAGTTTTTGTGATCTTTTGAATACCGGTATTAAACCATAGTCTATTTCATCTGAGAGCTTAGCCGGATTTCCTTGTTCAAATGACTTAAGTATATTCTCCAGCGTATCAGACTGTTCTTGGGCAATCTCCTGAAGTGAATCACCCCATGGAGGTGAATATGCCGTCGCATATGGGCTAATACTGTCTAGCAGTTCAGCAAATGGCTCAATTTTCTCAATGAATTCATTCATTCGTTTAAAAACCTCGGACCAGGGTAAAGTCAGGATGTTCTTCATGTACGCCTCCATAATTTTTCCGGTATCACTCATTTGATTGAGGGATTGAATGGAAAGTTTCATGGTTAATTCATCATGGGACATACTGGTAACCACGATCTTTTCAAAAGTTTCGGGCAACTCGCCACCTGCTGGCGTCTTTCCGTCGACCTCGATCGAGTAAATTACCCTCGCCTGCTCGCTTAATGCTTCCATCAGAAGTTGGTAGATGCGA
>CACFTI010000094.1 GCA_902569115.1 uncultured Verrucomicrobiota bacterium
GAGAATCAAACAAGCAAAGGTAATTCGACCCCAACCATACCGATTCCGGATAGGCGCCCAAGCCTTCAACCAATGACGATGAGAGAGAAGAGGGCCTGTACTTGACAATGGGTAGGGAAATAGAAATCATTTTATCTACATGAATTCTGGCTTCCAAGGATCCACTGTTCGATGAAAACCGGACAATCTTTTTGCCTCTATATCCCTCATGGTTGAATACACAGTGAGCTGCTGCCAATGTGGCATGCCCACAAAGGTCAATCTCTTGCTTCACACTAAACCACCGAATTGCCCATGTTTGATCATGGGTTGGAATCAAAAAAGCCGTTTCTGGCAAATTAGCTTGTTGAGCCACACACTGAAGTTCATCAGTTGCCAACCATTCGTCTAAAATGCACACACCCGCAGGATTTCCTGACAAAGGACCAGCCCCAAAGGCGTTAACAATAAAAAACGGGTATGATTTCACGAGCCGTTAGCATAGATCAAATTTATGGGCGCTCAAACTTTTACTGTGTAAGAAATCGTACACAAAAAAGCCCTCTGGTCTAACAGAGGGCTTTTTTACAGGTAAATATTTTGAATAACTTCAGGCTGGGTCTACTTCCCAACCTGCACGATATACTTTGCTTATAAGCTTATCTGTATCTTTACGATTGGTTTTCATGTTCTTGGCGTCCCAGGTGAATTTTCCGCCCGCACGCATAGCCACATTACCCAACAGGATGGCTTCAGTGTGATTGCCAGAATAATTGAAATTAGACATCGCGATCTCAGGCTTCCCTTCTCGAATCGCTTTCACCAGTTCTTCTTTCATCCCGTTATCTCCTCGACCATTCCTTGGCAAAGTTTGCTCAGGCATATCAACCTCACTTCGTTGATGCCACTTACCTCCCTTATAGACGGACCAATCTGCACCATAATCGTTGGGAGAATGCATAACACCATCTGTTCCAACGATCAGAAGTCCGCTATTTTTGGGAGTTGCCCCATGAAGAAGATCCAACGGTGGAAGGTTTTTCTCACCCTTATTATCTTTTCCGTTATTGCCAACTTTTCCTTCATACCAGTGAAATTTAATAGGACCTCTTTTATCAGTCTTGGGAAAATCGAGGTTGATACTGGCCCAGGATGGAAAAGTCTCTTCATTGATTGGCCCGGTATTTACCGACTCGATAGTAGTAGGTTGCGTTAATTCACAACCCATGAAGGCCAAGTTGGTGGTATGGCAGGCCATGTCACCCAGAGCACCGGTTCCGTAGTCCCACCAGCCTCTCCATTTAAACGGGGTGTAGGATGAATGGTAAGGGCGCATCGGAGCCGGTCCGATAAATGAATTCCAGTCCAGATGATCAGGAACGGTCATGGCTTCAGTTGGTCTTGCCGTGATTGTGGGAGCTTGTGGCCATACCGGACGGTTCGTCCAGGCATGAATTTCCTTTACATCCCCTAGCCCACCCGCACGGATGTATTCAGCTCCTTCTCGCAGACCATCCGCTGCGGTTCCCTGATTCCCCATTTGAGTACAAATGTTATTTTTGCGAGCCATCTCTGCAAGTTGACGTGCTTCCCAGACAGTATGAGTGAGAGGCTTTTGCACATATACATGAATCCCCCATCTCATTCCCATCATTGCGGCAGGGCCATGCGTATGATCTGCCGTGCTCACATTCATTACATCGATCTTGTCCCCCAACTGGCTGATCATTTCACGAAAATCTGAAAATTTCACGGCATCGGGATGTTTTCGGGTGGCTACATCCAGTCTTCTGGCATCCACATCACACGCGGCAATTACATCACCATGCATCGCCAAACCATCGAAATCTCCTTTTCCTTTTCCCCCAACGCCAACTCCAGCAACTTGCAATCGGCTATTGGCTCCAAAAACTTTGCTGGGAACAAAAGTAAATGCAAAGGCAGAGGATGCAGCTGCACCAATGAAGGAGCGACGTGAATAAGAATAGGTCTGTTTAAAACTTTGGGATTTCATAAATTAGCAAAATTTTATTACATTCTACAATCAAGTCCTCAGGCAAGTTTAATTTGGGTTAAGAGGAAACTTTTCGATTTAAGCATGAATATTTTAATTTAAATCAGAACTTTTTTCGTTTTTCAGAAGTTCGATTCAAATCCTCGAAAAATTTTCTTTTTTCATTTAACGATAGAGCATGGAACTTCTTGGCCTCTTCAATCTTTTGCTTTGGAGAAAATTTTGAAAGGTGCGATTGAAGCAACTCGTGC
>CACFTI010000095.1 GCA_902569115.1 uncultured Verrucomicrobiota bacterium
TCAAAATCTTTCTCTCCTGTCGTATCACTCTTGAAAAAATAACAAGGCCACTTCTTTTGCTTAATTAGTTCATAGGATCGATCACGGGCCTCTTCTTCAGATTCACAATCATAGGGTTCATAACCAAGTTGTGTAAGGTATTTTTGAGCTATCGAAGAAAAGGTCGTCAAGTGAAAGTTTTCATTTAGTTTTGGAAAAAAGATGTCACGATTCTCCCCTAGAAGAGCTGACATTAGGCATAACTCACCTGATTCCTGTTGTGTTACAAAATAGCGCTTAACATCGTTTGGTGCTGATATCGGGTGTTGTTTAGCAATGCGTTGATTAAAACCATGTAAAAGAGACCCATCTGAAAAAGCGACATTGGCAAATCGAGCCATCGAAATGTTTTGAGATAAGCTCTCACGCATTAGGAACATTTCCATGATACGCTTACTACCTCCCATCATGTTTACTGGATTAGCTGCTTTATCGGTTGAAACACAGAAGTATTTTTGAGCACCCGCTTCTCTTGCTAAGTTAAGAGTTTTGATTGTGTTGAATATGTTCACATCAATCATACGCATTAGTGTATAGGGATCTTTTTCGCTCCTCACATGCTTAAGGGCAGAAAGGTTCAAAACATAGTCATATGGACCTTCATTCCTGAAAAATGCTCCATATTCAATACTCCCGCAATCAATTGCAAATGTCCGAAAATCTCCAGTACTGTATCCCAAAGTGCTTCGAATGTCTCGAACAAGTTCGACCATATTGTTTTCACTTATATCGACAACATGAAGAACTTTAGGATCTCGCTTAAAAATCTCCTTGGTAACAGCTTGCCCTATTGACCCAGCTCCTCCAATCACTAAAAACGACGAATGAGATACAAGTTCAGTCAGCTCATTACCAAATGCATGGAGGTCGTTATCAAATAAAGCACTCTTCCTCGAAATCAACTGGTGAATCTGCTCTTCATAATTCATTGAACAATAGAAAGTAACGAACTAGTAACAAAATCTACTTCTTCAAAAGTCATAGTCGGAAAAAGAGGCAAAGTTAACTCACGCTCACAAATTTCAGCAACAATCGGACAATCGGATTTTTTAAAGCTCTCATTGTAAGCCTTAAATTCCCAGAATGGTGGATAATGTATAGAAGTCTGAATGCCAATTTTTTTTAAATGATTAATGACAGATATACGATCAAAACCTTCTGGAAGAAGTATAGGCATTATATGATAAACAGATTTATCTGTTTCGGATATAGTAGTGAAAGGTAAAGTAATGGTGCTCCCTTTAAGGTTTGCAATGTATCGATCGGTTAACGTTCTTCTTTTAATGTTTGCACTTGTAAGTTTTTCAAGTTGAGCTAAGCCAATGGCTGCTCGAATTTCATCCATACGATAGTTTAAACCTGGTTCAAGAACATCGTAAGTAATTGCTCGACCTTTATGTCTCTCCAAGGTTAAAGCATTCATTCCATGAGATCTTAATTTTTGAAGATGATTGTAAAAGTTTTCATTGGTGGTTGTAACCATTCCACCTTCTCCTACTGACAAGTTTTTATTACTGAAGAATGAAAAACAACCAAAGTCACCCCAAGATCCGCAGAGACGTCCATTCACACTTGCACCTGGAGCATGCGCAGTATCTTCAATCAATATTAATTTCCTGGACTTGCATAAATCAACAATGGACTGCATATCACAAGGATATCCAGCGTAATGTACTATTATTACTGCTTTAGTTCTAGATGTAATACATCTTTTAATAGTTTCAGCAGATACATTCCAATCATCAAGTGAAGTGCAATCTGCAAGAACAGGAGTTGCCCCACATAATTTTACTACATTTGCATCAGCAACAAAAGTTAAAGCCGGGATAATAACCTCATCTCCATTTTTTACACCAGATGCAAGAAGTGACATGTGTAATGCGGCAGTACAATTTGAAACAGCTAATGATTTAACATTATTACCGATAAAAGATGAAAAACGAGACTCAAAACTTTTAGTTACATCACCCATTGTAAGCCAGCCACTTTGAAGTACATTGAGTGCAGCATCAGTTTCACTTGAATCAAAATTAAGTTTGAAGAGTTGCACTTTCCACATGAGAAAAAATATTAAAGTTTTACAAACATTAAACGATAAGCAAATTCTAGCAAAATAAATGAATAAAAAGGCAATCGTTTGTGATATGAAAAATCAATAATT
>CACFTI010000096.1 GCA_902569115.1 uncultured Verrucomicrobiota bacterium
CAAAAACTCTCAAGCAAGCAGGCTATCATACGGCTCACTTTGGAAAATGGCACTTGGGCAGGAGTCCTTTCACTGCTCTGGATCATGGCTTTGATGTGGATATCCCCAATTGGTTTGGACCCGGACCAACGGGCAGTTATGTGGCACCGTGGAAATTCCCTGATTTCAAGGAGGCTTACCGAGGCGAACATATTGAAGACCGCATGGCAGATGAGATTGATACCTACCTCGAAAAACGGGCAACAGATAAAAAACCTTTTTATTTAAATTACTGGCAATTCTCCGTACACGGTCCATTCAATGCAAAACAAGATTATATTGAATCTTACAAAGACAAAATCGACCCTAACGATGCCCAAAATTCACCAACCTATGCGGCCATGGTCAAATCACTGGATGACAATGTAGGTCGTGTACTCGATAAATTAGACGAACTTAAACTCAGTAAAAACACGCTGATCTTCTTTTATTCCGACAATGGTGGAAATATGTACAGCCAAGTGGACGGCACCACCCCGACCTCAAACCGACCATTACGCGGTGGAAAAGGAAACAACTGGGATGGGGGCGTACGGGTTCCATGCATTGCGGTTTGGTCGGGCCATATTGAAAAAAAATCCAAATCAAGAGAACTGGTAACTTCCACCGATTTCTACCCAACCATTCTGGATCTTCTTGGAATCCCAAAAAAAGAAAACCAGACCTTTGACGGCATTTCAATCCGTCCCGCCCTGGAAGGTAAGCCCATGGACAAGCGACACATCTTCACCTATTTTCCTCATGCCACCAAAGTGCCCGATACCTTTCCAAACAGTGCCGCCATTTATGATGATGAATGGAAACTCATACGTTTGCTGCACAATGCACCCAACGGCGAACACGAACATTGGTTATTCCACCTAAAAAAAGACATCGGTGAAAGAAATGAGCTCTCAAAGAAGTATCCGAATAAAGTTGCGGAACTTGCTAAGAAACTGGACCAATTTCTCGCAAAAACCGGGGCCATCTATCCGACCCCAAATCCCAATTATAATCCGGATCATGCATCCACTCCTAAATCAAAAAAGACCTACTCCACCGCCCAATTCAAAAAGATGGATAAAAACCAGGACACTTTCATCACCCTCAAAGAATACATCGGCAATCCGGAAGGCCGGAATGTGCCCGCACTGAAAAAGCAATTCAGTCGACGCGATGGCAACCGCGATGCTAAGCTCACCCTCGCAGAATTAAACAAGTAAAGAACCTTCAATCCTGCACATGAAACTTTACAGCCTTCTTTTATTCTTAATCACCGCCCTACTCTCGCACGCGAAAAAGCCCAACTTTGTAATCATCTTCAATGACGATATGGGCTATGCCGACCTAGGCTGCTTCGGGGCGGATAAGATCAAAACCCCACGCGTTGATCAAATGGCGAAGGAAGGCCGAAAGTTCACCAGTTTCTATGTAGCCTCTGCAGTCTGCTCTGCGTCACGCGCCGCCCTGCTTACCGGATGCTATCCAATGAGGGTTGGGGTACGGGGAGTGTTTTTTCCAAACCGAGGGTCCCATGGATTGGAACCCAGGCACTTCACCATTGCCGAACTTCTCAAAAGTGCCGGGTACAAAACCCTCGCAGCTGGCAAGTGGCATCTCGGGGATGAACCCAAATTTCTCCCCACCAATCAGGGCTTCGATACTTTTTACGGGGTTCCCTACAGTAACGATATGTATCCGGCCGAGAATATGAAATATGCCAAGGACTGCCTCTACCTCGAAGGCATGTCACAGGAGACAATCAAACAAGCCTTTGCCGATGCCAAGCCCGGACATCAACCCAAGCTCAAAGACAAGGTTCCCCTGATGCGTGATGAGGAGTGTATTGAATTTCCGCTCGATCAACGAACCATTACCCGGAGAATCGCTGACGAAAGTATCCGGTTCATCAAGGAAAGCGTAAAAGAAAAGAAACCCTTTTTCGTCTACCTCGCCAACCCCATGCCCCACACGCCCCTTTTCGTTTCCAAGGACTTCGAAGGAAAGAGTGCCGGTGGAATCTATGGCGATGTGATCGAGGAAATCGACTACAACACCGGCCGCGTTCTTGACGCACTTAAGGAACAAGGCGTCGATGATGACACCCTGGTTATCTTCACCTCCGATAACGGTCCTTGGCTGATCAAGGGGGATCATGGAGGATC
>CACFTI010000097.1 GCA_902569115.1 uncultured Verrucomicrobiota bacterium
AAGGAGATTGGTCTATTTTGTCGCGTAAGATTTCCCTTGCTAGTGGAGATCTTGACATTCCTCTCTTACTGAGGAAGAGAATCGTATTCGCATCACCAGTTTGATAACGATGATCAAGCGAAGGAATCAGGCTATGGATGCCCGAATCCGAAACTCCATTGCTTGATGTAATATCATCAATTTTGGGAGGTTTGTTTGGGAAGAGAGGAGAAAATTTAGTTTTTTTGTTTTTTGCCATGTTACCGCCAAGTTAGTGACTTATATTGTTATACTACTATATATCCAATGAATCAAATTTCGAGACCATAATTGTAAGATTTATGCAAAAGAGATGGCATAAACTATGCCACAATTTAATTTCTGAAAGGAATGTTTAAGTTTTGCAGATTATTTTTTTACACCCAACTTTTTCGTATTGGGCCCAACGATTTCTACAAAGTTTCCGTCCGGGTCCTTAAGCATCAACAAACAAATATCTTGAGGTAAACCCTTAGGGAGTGTTTTCGGACTCTTCGCATAAGGCTCATACCCTTTCCGCTTGGCATTAGTAAGAACCAAATCCACATCTTTTACGAAAATAGTTAGATAGGAAAAACCGGTCAGTGTATGGATGTAAGGCTGTTTTATTTTTCTTGCTGGTTTAATGGATGATACTTCCATCAATTTTAGCTTTGTTGCTTTCTCCTCCTCTCCGAGCACTAGAACATGAATCTTTAAAGGTGTACCGTCAGTCAAACCAACTTGTTTTGGGAAATCTCCCTTTACTTCGAAACCATCTATTTCAGAGAAACCAACAACCTCCTTGTAAAAAGTTAAAGACTTCTCAATATCCGAGACGACCACACCAAGGTCGATCGTTTGAGAACTGAAATTTTCGGCAGAAGCGAAAATAGAAGTGAATAAAAAGAATAAGGACAGCATCAGATTTTTCATAATATATATGTCGAAGAATAATGCCTCTTCAGCATTATTCCCGCAAGGAAAAGACTGTGGATTATTCATTTATTGATTGAATCACTCTCTTCGCTCGTTGATCATAGAAATATGAACAAATTTGCTCTTACCACTTTTTTTCTTTTTTCAGCTTTAATTAATCTAAAGGCAGAAAATAAAGTTAATGTAGTTCTTATTTTTGCAGATGACCAAGGCTACGGAGATCTAGGCTGTTTTGGCTCAAAAAAAATTAAAACGCCTAACATTGACCAAATGGCTAAAGAGGGGAGGAAATTCACCAACTTTATGGTAGCCTCTCCTGTATGCACACCTTCCCGTGCCGCACTCTTAACAGGTTGTTACCCAAAGAGAGTGGGATTGCATCAACATGTTCTTTTTCCCAGCTCTAACAAAGGCTTACATCCGAAAGAATACACCCTGGCTGACCATTTTAAATCACAAGGCTATGCCACCGCCTGCTACGGAAAGTGGCATTTGGGGCACCATCCGGAAACATTACCCAGGCAAAACGGTTTCGATCATTATTTTGGGATACCTTATTCAAATGACATGAACCATCCCGATAATAAGGGTAAACCCAAAGGTGGCCCGGATGGTATGGATATTTTATGGAATGATCCCGAGTCAACCTTGACCAAATGGAAAACTCCTCTGATTGAAAATGAAAAGATTGTTGAATTACCGGTTGATCAAAGAACCATTACCCGGAGATGTACGGACAAGGCCATTTCGTTTATCCAGAAAAACAAAGATAAGCCATTTTTTGTTTATATTCCTCACTCCATGCCTCATATACCTCTCTATGTTCCGGATGAGATTAGAGACCCTAATCCATTAAATGCATACACTTGCGTAATTGAGCATATCGATTCGGAGGTAGGGCGAATCATTAAAACGATCAAAAACCTCAAACTTGATAAAAATACTATTGTTATTTACACTACTGATAACGGTCCTTGGTTACCTTTTAAGCATCATGGAGGCTCCGCTGGGCCATTACGAGAAGGTAAAGGTACGACTTTTGAAGGTGGACAAAGGGTACCGTGCGTAATGTGGGGACCTTCCCGAATTCCTGCAGGTAGCGTATGTGAAGAATTGATGGGAACCATTGATTTACTTCCCAGTCTTGCTTCGATCATTCAAAAAAGCCTGCCTTCCCAAAATAAAATTGATGGAATCGACGCCTCTCA